>DATDHZ010000029.1:0-18622 GCA_036521315.1 Acidobacteriaceae bacterium | reverse complement strand
CGTCGCCGGCTGGTACTCCACCAACATCCTCGGCAACCGCGACGGCGAGGTCCTCGACGACCCCGAGTCCTTCAAGACCAAGGAAGAGTCCAAGCTCGGCGTCCTCGACTACATCCTCCAGCCCGACAAGTACCCCGACCTTTACGGGAACATCTACCACAAGGTCCGCATCAACTATTACCCGCCCCGCGGCGACAACAAGGAGGGCTGGGACAACATCGACATCTTCGGATGGCTCGGCTATCCCATGCAGATCAAGGTCGACTTCCTCTGCCGCGACTCCATCCTCGCCGCGCCTATCGCATTGGACTTAGTGCTCTTCCTCGACCTCGCCCAGCGCACGCCCGAGCTGCGCCACCTCGGCATTCAGGAGTGGCTCAGCTTCTTCTTCAAGAGCCCCCAAAGCGCCCCCGGCCTCTACCCCGAGCACGACCTCTTCATCCAGTCGATGAAGCTGAAGAACACGCTCAGGCACATCATGGGCGAAGAGCTCATCACGCATTTGGGGCTCGAGTACTACGACTAGCGATTGGCCATCGAGGCAGCCGCGCTTCGCGCAGGAAACACCACAAAGGTCATCCTGAGCGGAGCGCCGCAGCGGTTCTTTCCTGCGCTCAGTGGACCCATCCCGGCGCGCAGTCGAATGGACCCCGCGAGCACGGATCGCGACCAACTAGCCACAAAGGCCCGTCGCGAACGGAATCGGTCGCGCAGCGGCCGACAAAATCCCAAGCGCGAAGATCAGCAAGCCTCGGGCGCGACGCAATCCTTCCGTTCGCTTCGGTGACCACCTACTCTGGGGCTAGGGGACCAAGATTAAAGCCAAAGCGATAAGCAAGCTTTGAGAGGGGCTCGGACCCCAAACCACAGTAATTAAACAGTGTTTTGCTCCGGGAACTGTGGGGTATGATGTACACGCCAGTACATGAAGCCCTCTGAGAGCCACCCTACGCCCCAGGTATGTGCCCCCTTCCTCAGGTGGGCGGGAAGCAAACGTCGGCTTGTACCGGTCCTCAAAAAATTCTGGACGACGGAACACGAACGATACGTCGAACCCTTTGCCGGCTCGGCGTGTCTCTTTTTCGCGATCTGCCCACCAAAGGCAATCCTCGGCGACCTGAATCCCGAATTGATAAAAACATATCTTGAAGTGAAGTACCGCCTTTCGGAGGTCTCTGCCGAACTGCAAAAGCTAGGCCCAGCCGACAAAGACGAATACATCGGACTGAGATTGATGGATCCATCGACTCTGCCCGGCCCCGCACGGGCCGCCCGCTTCATCTACCTGAATCGTTATTGCTTTAACGGAATATACCGAACGAACCTAAACGGACAATTCAACGTCCCTTACAGCGGCGTCGCCTGCGGATCAATTCCGACCAATGAGCGCATGAAAAGATGCCAACGCCGCCTGCGAAATGCGCGTTTCGTGTCTGGAGACTTCGAGAAGGTTCTAGCTCACGCGAGAAAGGGCGACCTCGTCTATATGGACCCGCCATTCGCGGTGCGATCTCGGCGCGTCTTCCGAGAATATGACGCCCGCGCTTTCTCTTATCTAGACATCCAGCGATTGCGTAAATGGATGCTTTGGCTCGATCGTGCCGGCATTGACTTTGTCGTAAGTTACGCAGAGTCAGACGAGGCCGATAACCTCCGCAAAGGGTTCGGATACGAAACAGTAGCGGTGCGCCGCCATATTGCCGGGTTCGCTGGAAGTCGAGCACTAACGAATGAAGTTTTGATCTCGAACATTTGATGTCCACACCAACCTCAGCACCGCACGAAGTACCGGCGATGGTCCCAGCGGGACGCCTTCAATATCTCTTGCCCGCCGAAATAAAACCGAGCACCCACAATCCGAGACGCCTATTCGACCACGCCCAACTGCTGGAGCTTAAGACCAATATTGCGGAACATGGCGTGCTCGTTCCGCTGACGGTTTTTCAATCCAAAGGACAAAAGACATTCTCGATCTTGGACGGCGAGCGCCGGTACAGGTGTGTTCTTGAACTGACAGAAGAAGGACGGCTCGGGAAAGATGGCAAGCCGATGCGTCTCCCGGCAAATGTCGTCGAACCCCCGTCCAAAGTCGCCGGCCTCTTATACATGTTCTCGATTCATAACATCCGAGAGGCATGGGAATTGATGCCGACGGCTCTCGGGCTAAAAACAGTGATCGATGAGTTGAAGCCTCCTGACAATAAGTCACTGTCGAAACTAACCGGCCTGAGCGAACCCCAGATTGAGCGCTGCAGAACGCTACTCGCGTTCCCGGAGAAATTTCAGAACATGTCGCTTGATCCGGATCCGGTAACCCGAATCCCCTCGAACTTCTGGATAGAGGCCAAGCCCGTTATTGACTTGGCAGTTGAGAAAATTCCGGTAATCGCGAATCTCGGATTCGAACGCGCGACCGACAAACTCGTAGAAAAGTACCGGGCGCGGAAGATCAAGAGCGTTATCCATTTCCGCCGAGTCATTGAGAGCTACGACTTGAACGAAGGGGACCCGGCGACTCTAGCTCGTGTGATGCGCCGCATCGAAGAGTTTTTTCTCAACCCCACGGTCGAGACTAGGAGTGCGTTCGACGAATTCATCCTAGACAAAAAGCGAATCCAAAGTGCCTTAGCTCTGTGCAATGAGTTCATCGAAAAACTACAGGCGTTAAAGGTCCGCCACATGGCGGACGATGACGAGCGGTCAGATCTACGCTCCGCGTTAAAGCAGGTACGGGACTATTGCAACAGACTTGAAGAAGATCTGCGTGGCAGTGACGACCCCGACGTCACGACGGCTGTAGCCAACGTCGATGACACCGTGTGATAGAGCATGTGGCAGATCTTTTACAGCATTAAGGCTGCTTTGCGCTTTCGCGACTACAACCCCCAGCCGATCTCAATCCGCTCTGCGCATGAGTGGATGGGACAATTCCACAAGGGCGACCGCCGTCTTGCCGGAAAACTTCTCAGCAATGTTCTGTATTTCTCCGAGAAGGAGACGAGACAGATCCTATTAATGCTAAATGCCAAACTGATGGCGAGACTTGCCAACGCGGGAGTTCCGGCAAAGAAAACCGTCTACGTCTCCTTCGATGAAACCGCAAGTAGTAGCCACATGATGTTGGGAATGTTGCGCGACCACGGCGCGCTGTTGCAGCGCGGATGCAATTTGCGAGACTCCCGAGACATTCGAGGCCTGCAAGAGGTAACTAACAAGCTAGAAGACGGCGCGATCATATACATCGACGACTTCATTGGCAGCGGACGGCAATTCGGGAAGGCGCGTGACTTCGCGATGCAATTCGTGTTCGGCAACTTTGCCGAATTCATGCTCGTCCCAAGCATCTGCGAAGAGGGCAAGGCAGAAATCGAAGCGCGAGGCGTCGAAGTGGTTGCCCGCAACGTGCACTTGAAGTCGGACAGAGCTCTTCAGGCAACCAGTACCTTCCTCAACCCCGAAGACCGGGAGCGCGCCACTGCAATCTGCCGGTCGATCAACCCAAGGATGGCGTTGGGGGTCGAAGACATGGCGACGATGGTTGTGTTCTACCGAAATGCCCCCAATCAGATTCCGGCACTCCTTAGAGGCAACAAGAACCTAACGCCCTTTAAAGGTCTCTTCCCGCGCACGACAGACCTTCCATTCGAAAAATTCATTCAACAACCTAAGAGGATGCGCGAATGACCTGTCCCCATTCCGTCACACTCGCGCAATTCGTCCCTGTTCTCATCGAATCTGCCGCCCTCGTCCAGCAAGCCGTCAAGACCGCTCGTGCTGCCGGCGGCGGCTTCGCGAATCACTTGGCCGCTCAGGTCGGGTTAGCCAGCGGAGCCACTCAGGTCCTCACCTTCGACAAGAACTCTCGAGAACCGCGAAAGTCCGTCGCCTGGAATAACCCGCTCCCACGCCTCGCCGACCGCTGACCGCTACCCGCTGTCGCCCCATTACCTCCGTATCCCCCCCCGATTTCCCTTGCCCCCAAACCTTGCCCCGCCCAAACCGGATACGGAAGCACGAAAAGGACTCGCCCCTCGCGAATCCTTTTCTTTCGGCACCGACCCACGCCCATCCAAACATCCCAGTTCGATGTAAGGCATACAAGGGTAAAATGTAAGGCAGAGAACCCTCATGCCCCACAAATCCGCCGCCGTCATTGAGGCCACCGTCACTTCCAAGGGACAGGTCACGCTCCCGAGGGCGGTGCGCACCCGCCTCGGCATCCGCACCGGCAGCCGCATTCGCTTTACGCTGCCCCCCGGCGGCGGCTTTGAGGCCCATCCCGTCCTCTGCGAACTGGAAGACCTGTGGGCCCTGACGGATCTTCCCGATCAGCCCGGCAAGTCCGGTCCCAGCATGTCCTTCGACGAGATGAACGCAGCCAAGGTCCGGAGACCCGGGCGGTGAGAGCCGCCCGGTGATCGTCGCCGACACCAACGTCTGGGCGCGCGCCCTTGTCAACGACGACGTCGCGCAGGCGCAGCGCGCCCGCCTCGCCCTCGCCGACGCACGCTCCAAAAGCGGCGTTTTCCTGCCCCTGATCGTCCTCGCCGAGCTCTCCTGGGTCCTTCGCTCCCGCTGGGCCGCGGATCGGGTCCTCATCACCCTCGAAACCCTGCTCCACACCCAAGGCGTCACCGTCGAAGCGGCGGATTTGGCTCAGAAGGCCATCCAGGCCGCCCGCGCCGCCAAGGGCAGCTTCGCGGATCACCTCATCGCTCAGGTCGGGTTCGCCAGCGGAGCCACTCAGGTCCTCACCTTCGACGAAAAGTTCTCGAGAACCGCCAAAGTCCGCCTCCTGAAATAACCCTCTCCCCGCGCGTCCCCCCGCTGACCGCTGACCGCTGACCGCTGACGGCTACACGCTACACGCTGTCGTTCATTACCTCCGTACTCCCCACCCCGCCGATTTCCCTTGCCCCCAAACCTTGCCCCGCGCAAACTGGACATGGAAGCACGAAAAGGACTCGCCACTCGCGAGTCCTTTTCTGTTCGGACGATCTTCAGGGCCCCAGGGCCCGCGCCTCTATCGCTCTTTGCCAACCCAGCCTGCAGCAGCCTTCGGCCCCGCGCACGCGTCAAGCACCGGCCAACACGAACCGCTCTGCCCCCGAAACGCACCCTGTGAACCCGGATGGGCCCAACGCCTGCGCCGCAACTCCCTGCCCAACAATCAGTTAGGCAAAGGCCTCCGGCTAAGTGCCCTGTTTCCCACACATACGCGGAAATCGAGGCTCCGGCCCTTTGTTTTCAACACATGCGGGTTTCTGCGAAATTTTTTATTTTCCGCCCCGGGCCGCAGTCGATCCGCAATCGCTCAGGGGCGGTGGCGATGAGCAGGGGTTCGATGAGCGGCGGAGGGGCCGGCTCCGAGGGGGATGTAGCGGCTGCGGACGGCCGCCGGTAGCGGCCGCGCAGCCATTCTGCTCAACCCACCCCGCCACAGGGGTGTCCGGGCCGGCCTTTACTCGGTCGATTTGCCCGAACCTGCCTGCGGATTCTTGTCCGACGCCTGATGGAGACGGTTGGCTTCGAGCTTCTGCCTCACCGTCTGGTCGGCGGCCCTGGTGAGAGTCTTTGTTTTCTCGAACTCGGCCTGCGCCTCGGCGTGCCGCCCCATCGCCTGGTCAAGGCGAGCGAGCCGCCAGTGCACCTGAACGTCGGACGGGGCAATACGTTCCGCCTCTTCGAAGTCATGAAAAGCGGCCTGGTTGCTGCCGGCGGCCGCGTCCAGCATGCCGAGATCGAGCCACGGCATCTCCTGGCGTGAGCTCATGCGCAGCGCCTTTTCGACCAGCGGCCGGGCCATGTCCGGGTGGTTCAGGCGAACGGCGGAGTCGGCCCAGTAGGCCATGGCTTCGGCATCGCCGGGTGTGTTTTGACTCTCCGCCTGGAACTGCTGAGCCGCCTCCTCGAACTGGCTTTGGCACCAGAGAAGATAACCCAGGCCGAAGTGGACGCCGGGTAAGTTCGGATCGGCTTTGACCGCATTGCGGAACTGCTCAATCGCGTCCTGATGATCGCGCATCTCGTCGTAAGCCTCGCCTGCCAGCATGTCCGCTTCGGCGGACTCGGCGTTGAGGCTGAGGATCTGGTGATAGACGTCAAGGACGCAGGCATACTGCTTCGACCACAAACACGCGTGCGCAAGAACGAGGCGGTACGGCAGGTTCTGCGGGTCGCGCGCCATGGCGTCGCGCAGGAATGGAACGGCGGCGGTGTACTGCTGCGCGCCGTAGTCGGCCGTGCCGATCAGGATGCGCAGCCGCTGGGCCTCAGGAGAATCGGGCGCGGCGCTGCGATAAGGGCCCAGCAGCACGTGCGCGGATTCTTTCAGATCGCCGGCCTTGAACAGCGCCAGTCCGAAGTTCATCTGCAGCCCCGGCATGGAGGGGTTCAGCGCGACGGCGCGACGGTAGTCAGCCACGGCCAGCGCATGGTGCTCCTGCTGCGATTCGAGGTAGCCCAGGTGCGCGTACGCTTCCGCGTCGCCTGGATGCGCCTTCACGATCTGGTTCCAGAGGGATTCCGCCTCGGGGAAGCGATGCTGCTGTTCCAGCGCGAAGGCTGCGTCGCGCTGCGGCGACGAGGAGGCTGCGGACTGCGATGGGCCGCGAACGGGCAGGAGGAGAGCAACCAGCAGAGCAATCCACGCGGGGTAGCGGCTCACGCACACGTCTCCATTCTGACGCTCGGGCTGGCGCGCCGCAACGGGCAGCGGGCGGCGGCAACGAAAAAGGCGCGGCGTGCATGCGGGCACGCCGCGCCGAAGGGAGGCTTCGGTATCGATCAGAACATCAGGCGCCCGCCCAGTTCGAGCGTGCGCGGGCCATAGTCGCCGGTGACGGCACCGAAGTTGCCGTCGTGGCTGCCCGTATCGATATTCTGAAAGATGGTGTGGTTAAAGGTATTGAAGGACTCGAAACGCAGTTCGATTCTGGGTGTCCCGTCTTCGCGGAACGGAATCGATTTGAACAGCGAGAGGTTCCAGTTGACGATGCCAGGTCCGACCGCGGAGTCCTTACCCGCGGTGCCGAAGCCCTGGGTGGTTCCACCCGCCCAGGGCGGCAGGGGATCTGCATAGGAGCTCGGCGAAAACCACTGCTTCACCGTCTTGGGATAGGTCACCTTCGACACCAGGTCGGGACGATTGTTGAAGCAGCAGCCGATGCCGACGACATCGCTGCCTGTGTAGGCGACAGAGAGGGGGACGCCGCTCTCGGCGTAGGTGATGCCGGAGATCGTCCAGCCGCCAATGGTGTCGCGGACCAGCATGCTGCCGTGCTGGCCAAAGGGCAGGTTGTAGACGTAATTGGCGTTGAAGATATGGCGCCGATCGAAGCCGGTATCGGATCCGCGGTCGTAGCGTGGGTTGAAGGGGTCGGAAAGCTGGTTGAGATCGTTCGAGACGATGGAGATGTTATGCGACCAGGTGTAGGACAGCTGTGTGGTGAGACCGTGCTTGTTCTCGAAGCGGATGCCAGCCTGGAGTGAGTTGTAGTTGAAATTGGTCTCATTTTCTTCCTGCTGAATCTGGGAGAAGCCAGGATAGATGCGATAGAGATTGGCATTGGGGCTGATGTTGGGGCATGGATCCGCGCCAGGGCTGGGGGGAGCCGTGCCGGTGCAGGAGGTCGCGACCTCTTCGCGCTGGGGCAGGGCGCTGAGGGGCAGCGTGTTGATGGAGCGCACATCGTCCTGGTCCCACCCGTCGGAGCCGACGTATTGCACAACGGCAACCACGGAGGGCGCGAGCTCGTGCTGGATACCGAAGCTATAGTCCTCAGTGCCCGGGCTCGGGTAGTGGTAGTTGATGTTGGTGAGCACCGACGGGAATGACTGCGTCGTGGTGGCTCCGGTGAGGGCGCTGGTATGGGGGTCGGAGAAGTAGACATTGGTGGCTGAGGGCTGATAGGCAAAAGGCGGATTCAGAGCGGCGTTGTACACATCGTTGCCCTGAACGCGCTCGTAGAAGACGCCGTAGCCGCCGCGCAGCACCCACCGGCCGGCGCCGTCGATGTTGTATGCGAATCCGATGCGCGGCTGCCAGGTGTTGTAGTCGTTATTGACGACGCCGCGGGGGAAGCCGTTCACGTCCGCTTCGCGAATCCCATTGAGATAGAACGGCTGGCTCCCGGTGCCGCTGAAGGTGGAGAGATCGGCGGGGTTGAGAGTGCCATCCGGATTGAGTGGGTAGCCGGCGGAGTGGTCGTAGTCGGCGGCAACAAAGTTAGCAAACTGATTATACCGCTCGAATGCGTGCGGCATGCCATCGAAGCGCAGCCCGAGGTTGAGGGTAAACTTTGACGATATGTGCCAGTTATCGTTTCCATAGAAACCATAGTTATTGTTCACCCAGTGTTTTCCGGCGAGGTACTGCAGCTGGGTAAAGCTGGATGCATCGCCGAGCAGGAAATTGATGTAGGAGTCGTGCGAGAAGGCGCTGGAGTTGAAAGCCGCGCTGCCCTGGGTGTTGGCCTGGAGCTGCTGGTTCTTGTAGTCGTGCAGCCAGCTGAAGCCGAATTTGAACTGGTGCCGGCCACGCGTCCAGGAGAAATCGTCGCGGTATTCGAAGCCCTCGTAGCCGTTTTTCCATGGGTAGTAGGACTCGGTCCACGTGGTATTCAGGGGCGAGCCCTGCAGGTCGATTTCCGGCATATCTCCGCCGGCGTTGTCGGCAACCGGGAAGAAGCTGGTACCGGTCCAGGAGCTCGGCAGCTTATAGGATCCGCCGAACCCGGCCTGCGGGGTGAGGGTGATCTTGTTGCCGCTGTAGAGGAAGGCGGTCTCGTTGAGGAGCGTGGCGCTGTAGGTCTGGGTTAGCTTGATGACGGCGGTGTAGGACGGATTCGTCATAGCGGTGCCCACCGTGGGGTAATCATTCCCGGGGCCCCACAACGGCGGGTAGAACGACTTCGCCATCGAGTCGTGAAGATAGTGACCCATCAGCTGGAATTTGCTGTTGATGGTGTGGTCGATGCGCAGCGCCTCTTCGCGAATGTTGTCGACGGTGGGAGGGGACGCCGTGTATTGGTCGGTGCCGAGATTCGGTTTCGGGAACGTGCCAGAATTGACCTCGAGGACGGCATTGGGATCCATCAGGTTCGCGGGAATCACGTTGCCGGGGAAGGGTTGACCCGCCGTCAGGTGGTCGGTGGTATAGAGCTTCATCTTGGCGGGGTCCGTCGTTACCGGCACAATCGGAGCAGCCGTGCCGTTGAAGGGCGTGTAGGTGAGGTCCTGGCCGGAGGTGGGGAAGTCATTTGCCGGGATGGTGTTGTCCACCAGGGGCGTGGCGCCCTGAATCAGGCGCCGCCACTCCTCGTTCCAGAAGAAAAACGTGCGGTTGCGATTGGCGTTGTAGACGCCGGGGATAAACAGCGGGCCGCCGATGTTGCCGCCCGGCTCATTGAGCTGGAAGGAAGGGCGCTTGCCGCCGGCTTGTTTTACGAAGTAGTCGTTGGCATCGTAATCGGTGTTGCGGTTGAACTCGTACAGTTCGCCGTGAAAATTGCGGGTGCCCGATTTGAGCACCAGGAGAATGGTGCCGCCGGAGCCGATGCCGTAGTCAGGCGAGTAATTGCTGTCGAGAGTCTGGAACTCGGCAACGGACTCCTGGGAGGGCAGATTCATGAAGCAGCCGCCGCAGCCGCGGTCGTTCTGCTCGGCGCCATCGAGCAGATAGATGTTGTGCTCGGTGCGGGTGCCATTGAAGCTGATGCCATTGGCGGAGGTCAGGGCGTCGACGCCGCTGAAGGAAGGCAGATTGTTCGAAACGCCGAGTCCGAGAGCAGCGAGTGCGGTGATATTGTTGCCGTTGGTAGAGAGTTGCTCGACCTGCTGACCGCTGATCAGGGTGCTGATCTCGCTGGTTTCGGTCTGCGTCTGGAGGGCGTTGGCCTGGACCGAGACGGTCTGGGTGGTGCTGCCCACCTTGAACTGGACGTCTTCCTGCAGCGTCTGGGCGACGTTCACGACGATGCCGGTCTTGGTGTACTTCTGGAAGCCGGGCGCGGTGGCTTCGAGGGTGTATGTGCCGATGCCAACGTTGCCGAAGCGATAGGCGCCGACGGTGTTGGAGACTTCGTTCCTCACCACGCCGGTGTCTGTATTGGTGAGGCTGAGCTGCGCATTGGCAACCACGGCGCCGCTGGCGTCAGAGACCGTGCCGTTGATCGTGGCGTTCTCCTGGCCGCGGAGCGAGGGGGTGAGGGCGAGGAGCGCCACTACGGCGAAGATACAGAGGGTGATACGGCCGGAGAAGGGGTGGGGGACACGCGCCGACGGCGGCACGGAAGAGAGTGTGTGAGGGAGCACACGCATAAGGCCTCCTGAGCAAACGTTTACCGGTCGAATTTTACTTTGCTAAATCGAACTTCTTATCAGCCTGGGACTGCTGGAATTCTCGGGAACCCTGAGCCGGGTTCGCCATGCGGAAAACAATTACTCCCGTAAGTAAGTTGTTGTCAAGCCCGGCAGTACTCAATATTGGATACTTCCGATTGGTAACGTTTACGTTGCGTCAGCACGTTCGTAACTGGCAGATACCGCAAACAGCCTCGGAAGCACGACCTCCGCGCCGATGGCTGGACTTGGTTTTCAGGGATGCAGCGAGGCGCCGGATGCCGGCGGCGTTGATGCGGTCACTCCCTGTCCCTCGCGCACGGTGTAGAAGCGATCGGCGGGCAGGCTTTTGAGGGTCTCCACTGTTCCGTCGGGCCAGAGAATGGTCGCTGTGTCCACGCGATCGTGATCGGCGAGGCCGAAATGGAGACGAAGGTCGTTTTGCGACAAGTAACTGCCTCCACTGAGGACTTCTCCCGTCTGAAGCAGTTTCCCGGCGGTCACGCGCACGCGCGCATTGAGTGCAAGGCGATTGCTGCGGACGCCTTCTAACTGGAAGCTCACCCAGTGCCGGGATGGGCCGCCTTCGGGGCGAAGAATCATGGGCCGGCCCGTCAGGTTTTCGATGACGGCCTCGAGGCGGCCGTCGTTGAACAGGTCGCCGATGGCCATGCCGCGGCTCACCTGGCGCAGCTGCACGGCATCGCCGGCGAACTTGCTGATGTCGCGGAAGGTGCCGTCGCGCTGGTTGAGGAGGAGCACTTTGGGCTGTCGATAACTGGCGCGCTCCGGCAGCACATCGACCTGCGGATACACGTGGCCGTTGACGACGAAGAGATCCGGCCACCCATCGTTGGAGAAATCGACGAAGGCATCGCCCCAGCCGACGTACCCGCTGGTCGCGCGCGATACACCGGAGAGCGCAGAAACTTCGGTGAAACTCATGTTGCCGTCGTTGCGATAAAGAGCAGCGTATTCGTTGTCGAAATGCGAGAGGAAGATCGACATGCGTCCGGTGTGAAGATAGTCGCCGAGGGCGACTCCCATATTGGCCTGGGGCGCGCCGTTGGCGTTCAGTGCCACACCGGAGTCGAATCCGGCCTCGGTGAACCTCCCGGCGGCGTTTCCCTGGTAGAGGTAGTTCGGCTGCCCATCGTTGGCCACCAGCAGATCGAGCTTGCCGTCGTTATTGAAATCGCACCACACCGCGGTGAGCCCATAACGATGCTCGGGGTCGCCGACGCCGGCCCGCGCAGAAACGTCGCTGAATGTGCCGTCGCGATTGTTATGGTAGAGATTGTCCGGAGAGCCCTTCATGCCGCGCGGGCCGCACTGGACCTGGATGCCGAGATAGCGGCACGTATCCTTTGAGCCGAACGCGTCGAGGTGGTTCAGGTCGACATCGACATAGTGGGCGACAAACAAGTCGTCCCACCCGTCGCGGTCGAAGTCGCCGAAGGCCGCTCCGGAAGCCCAGAGCTTATCGCCGGAGAGGCCCGCCTGCCGCGTCACGTCGGTAAAGGTGCCGTCGCCGTTGTTGCGATAGAGCACCACTCCGGAAAGACAAGTCACCAGCAAGTCGGGCCAGCCATCGTGGTTGTAATCGCCAACCGCAGCGCCGTTCGCCCAGCACGGAGACCCGACTCCTGCCTTCTCGGTGACGTCGGTGAAGGTACCGTCGCGATTGTTATGGAACAGCGCGCTCCGCGCCTTGATCCCCCTGCGAGCCATCTCGACGGTCTGCGAGTTGGTGAAATAGATGTCCGGCCAGCCGTCGCGGTCGTAGTCGATCAGGGCCACGCCGCCGCTCATGGACTCGACGATGAATCTCTGTTCGGGACTGGAGCGATGCTCGAAGACGATTCCGGTAGAGGCGGTGATGTCAACGAGTTGCGGATAGTCGAGCGGAGGCTGCGATTGGGCGGCCGATGCCAGAATTCTCCAGACAGCCAGCACGATCAGGGCGGCGGGAGCCGTCAATCGGGTGAGGCGAAGGACGCCGCGCAAGGTACCGCGAACGGCGAAGGGAGCGACACGACGCATGGCTGGCCAGCCTTGAATTCGTTTACAGCATAGAGGAGCCGACGCCGATTCGGTTTCGCGGGGGAGAAGCGACGCATGAAGACTGCGCTTGCCCCGGACCGAATGCCAAGGCGGTCGAACGGCTCCGGTGAAGCTTCCTGTCTCTCCGGCAAAGGAGTAAAGGCAGGGGGTAAGGCGGAATGGAGTTTCGCGAGAGGCCGGGCAGCAGGGTTGGCCGACTCTTTACGATTCCCGCTCGACGCGGGCATCTGAAAATTCCTGGATTCGGTTTGCATGTCCTGCAGGTGTTCGATTCCGTGCGCTGCCGCCCAGGACGTCAGCATTGCCGCCACGATTCGGTACTGGGCATCGATCCTTCCGTGCTGACGCATGCAGCGCTCGAGAAAAGACAACCGCAGTCATGGATGGGACTTCGCGTGTCCTGAAGACCAGGAGAATGAGAAGCAACCGCGGATCCCTCGCTGCGCCTCGGGATGACAGGGGAGGGTTTGTGGGGACGGAATCTGTGGAATCCCCCCGTCTGCGAACACCGCGCAGAACCTTCGGCAGGCTCAGGCCAGCTTATGGTGCAGGCGGCGGATGGCTGAGACAGCTTGCGGAAAAAGTAGTATCGGCGAGGGAAAGAACCCTCGGAGGCTGAAGCCCAAGGTATTTTGGGGCCTTGACGGCACGACCGAGGTCGTGCCCCGATACAAAAACAAAACCGTCCAGAGTATTTCCGCAAGCTGTGAAGTCGTGCCGCGATGCAAGGGCAAGGACGCGACGCGGAGATCGATGGCCTGGTGGAAACCCCATGTTTGCGAAAACCACGCAGAGCCATTCGACTCGCCTTCGGCTCGCTCAGGCCAGGCTAATGGGGCACCCGGCACCGGAGCGGAACCGCTCAGGCGGCGGGGGTGATGATGAGGGGTTCGATGAGCGGCGGAGGGGCCGGCTCGGGCATCGCGAGGGGGATGTAGCGGCCGCGCGACACGTCGGAGAGGACCTGGTTGGCGGTGTCTTCGGTGCGCGTCGAGTCGATGTGCAGGGCGCGAATGGCCCGCATGACGACGGTGGCGAGCAGAAAACGGTTCTCGATGGCGCGTCCGGCGGAGTGCACCAGATCAGATCGCATGGCTTCCTCTTTTCTTGTCCCGGTAACGTTACGTGAGATGCAAAAGCCGGGCTCGACGCGCGCACCGGACGCGGGTGCGCCTGTCGGGAAGCCTCCGATCCGGCGACGTGGGGGAAAGCCGGTGCGGAGAGCGATCGAGAACTGGCTGAGACGTGCAGACCGATCCTGCTGCGAAAAAGGTCTACTTCGAGCATACCCTATCGCCGGCTGTGGCCCTCGGCGGCGGGGGTGGGGCGGGGGGATGATATACTGGATCAGATCGTCGAATCCGGTTTGGTGTTCTTGCCTGTTCCGCGTCATCGCTCGACTCGCAAAAAACCCGCTTGAGTTCAGCGATACATTTTCAAATCGAAAAAGGAAACACACGTATGGAACAGGGAACAGTGAAATGGTTTAACGACGCCAAGGGCTTTGGATTTTTGTCGAGGCCGAACGGCGAGGACGTATTCGTCCACTACTCGGCGATTCAGAGCAACGGCGGCTTCCGGTCGCTGCAGGAAGGCCAGGCCGTGCAGTTCAACGTGGTCAAAGGCCCCAAGGGCTGGCAGGCGGAGAACGTCCAGGCTCTGTAAAGAGATCGGGAACGAGTCAGGCGGGGAGAATCGTGGATTCTCCCCGTTTTGCTTTGGCGGCGGAGGGCTCGGGCGCCGAAGGCCGTCAGACGGCCAGGAGCTCCGGCGCCGGAATCACTTCCATGGTTGCGTAGGTGTTGATGGGCTGGGTCAGCGCGAGAGGTTTGTAGCCGGTCTTCTGGGCGCGGATCGCCACAGTGTTCGACAGCACTGCGTTGGCCGGAGCCACGCGGCATTTGGGAATGCCCCAGGGCACCACCTGCCAGGACTCGTGCACGTCTCCCAGGGGATTGAATGGAGCCCTGGCCAGCTCGGCCGCGACGGCGGTGTCGTCAAAGGTGAGGCCGCAGGTCTTCGCGTTGCCGATCATCCACTGGAGCGTGATGTTGGAGAGCTCCTCCTGCTCGTAGCTGCCGCCGACGTCGCAGTGCACGCCGGGGAACCAGACCTGGGTCATCTGCGCGTCGTTGGCGCGGGGAGTGCCGTCGGCATTGCACCAGAGGGTCGGGGAGAAGGGGGCGCGGCGCTCGTCGAGCGAGACGGCGTGGTAGGCGTTCTGGACGCAGGCGCTCAGGGTGGTGTCGAGGAAGCCGTACCTGGCCTGATCGAATTCGGAAAAGAGCTGGCCGGGAATGCCGAGGGCGCCGACGGTGTCCCAGACGCCGACCATGCGGATGGTGACGCCGGACATGGCGTACTGCTGGGTCAGCTGGGCCTTCATCGCGGCGCGGGTGGCCTGGCCGGTGGTGCGATAGGCGCTGAAGATTTTCTGGACCGTCTGGTTATCGAGGTTCTTCGTGGGCACGCCGAAGCCGGCGAGCATCCCGCACAGCGACCGGGCGGTGTACGCGCCGCGGCTGAAGCCGAGGAGATAAATCTCGTCGCCGGGATCCCAAACCCAGGAGAGAAAGGCGTAGCCATCCTGCACCTTCTGGAAGAGGCCATCGCCCATGGTGCCGCCGAAGAAGTGCTCGAAGGGCGAGCCGTCGGTGCCCACGCCGCTGTCGTAGTACTTCAGCTGCGAGGTGTCGTCGTTGAGCAGCAGGAAAAACTTGCGGACGTTGGTATCGTTCGGCATCTCGGCCGGACCGTGCGGGGTGTTCCAGGTACCATCCGCGCAAAACACGATCTTCTTGCTCATTGATTGCCCCCCTCGAGGATTGCCAACCAGTGTGCCTGAAAGGAGAGCCCTGCGCACAGAAATATGGGAGCGATTTCTAGCGGCCGCCTGTGTAGTTGCTGACGATTCGGGCGGCGGTTTGGCTGGTGTCTTCGCCTAAAGCGTGGATCATGCCGAAGGGAATGCTCTTCTCGACGGTCCGGCTGCCGTCGGTCAACTGGAGATCGGCGAGGCTTTGGTCGGGGTGTATGGCAACGATGAGATAGGTCCCCTTCAATCCATCGGCCCAGACCTGCTGTCCGACTTGCGGGCTTTTCATCCGGTGAGTTTAGTTCGGCGCGGCTGGCTTGTACATCCCCCGTTTAGGGGCTCGCGAGCTTGTGACGGGCGGGCGGGCCTCAAGCCGGTTCATGGCTATTCTTCGCGCAGGGCGACCATGGGGTCGACGCTGCTGGCTCGCCAGGCGGGGATGGCGGTGGCGGAGAGGGCGACGCCGGCCAGTAAGACGGGCACGGAGAGGAAGGTCACGACGTCGGTGGCGCTGACTCCGAAGAGGAGGCTGGCCATGACGCGGGTGAGCGCGGCGGCTCCGGCGAGGCCGGCGACGATCCCGATGAGCGAGAGGAGCATTCCCTGGCGGACGACGAGGGAGAGAATCGTGTCACGGCCTGCGCCGAGGGCGACGAGGATTCCGATGTCGCGCGTGCTCTGCGTGACGAGGTACGACATCACTCCGTAGAGGCCGACGGCGGCGAGCAGCAGCGCGAAGGCGGCGAACGCTCCGAGCATGGTGGTGGAGAAGCGCTGGCGGGCGAGCGAGTCGTAGAGGCGGTCCTGCATGGTACGGACGCCGTAAACGATGGCGCTGGGATCGATGGCGTGGATTTCGCGGGTGATGGCGGCGGCAATTCCTGCATCATCGGAAGTGGTGCGGACGGCGAGGAAGGTGGCGCGGCCTGGAGCCTGGCGGTTGGGGAAGTACTCCGCGATTTTGCCATCGACCTCGAGGCCGTATTGTTTGACGACGCCGACGACGCCGACGATGGTGATGGGCTTCTTTGGGTCGAACCAGACGTGCTTGCCGATGGCGTCGCCGCGGGGCCAGAAGCGCTGGGCGAATTTTGCGTCGACGATGACGACCTGCTGGGAATCGGGCAGGTCCTGGCCGGTGAAGTAGCGGCCGGCGACGAGGGGGATCTCCATCGTGCGGAAGTAGTCGGGGCTGGCGGTGCGCTGATCGACCTGGAGCTCCTGACCCGGAGGCGGGGTATATCCCTCGACGTTGACTCCGCCCCATCCTACGGTGCCGGTGAACGGGAGCGCGGAGACTTCGCCGACGGCAACGACGCCGGGCAGGTGGGAGAGCCGGGTGTCGAGCGCACGATAGAAACCGGGAAGGGCCTTCTCGTCGTGGTAGCGAGCGTCGTTGGCGACGACCTGCATGGTCATGACGTGGTCGGTGGTGAATCCGGGCGGCACTTTTTGCAGGCAGATGAAGCTGCGGATGAGGAGGCCGGCTCCGATGAGGAGCATGAGGGAGAAGGCGATTTCGGACATGACGAGCAAGCCGCGCAGACGGTGACGGCGCATGTAGAGGCCGCCATCGGCGTGGGCGCTGCGGCCCCCGGCTTTGAGCGAGGCATTGGGATCGAGCCGCACCACTTTCCATGCCGGCGCCAGGCCGAAGAGCACGCCGGTGGCGAGGGCGAGGCCGAAGGTGAAGGCGAGGACGGTGCCGCTGATGCCGATTTCATCGAGGCGGGGAATGTTGCCGGGATTCATGGTGCGGACGACCCAGAGGCTGAGGCGGGCGACGACGAGGCCGGCGCCGCCGCCGAGCAATCCTAAAAGGAGGCTCTCGGTGAGGAGCTGGCGGATGAGACGTCTGCGATTCGCTCCGAGAGCGGTGCGGATGGCGACTTCTTTGGCGCGGCCGGCGGCACGGGCGAGCAGGAGGTTGGCGACGTTGGCGCAGGCGATGAGCAGGACGAGCGCGACGGAGCCGAGGAGGACGAGCAGGGGGCGGCGCACGTCGCCGACGACTTGCTGCTGGAGGCCTACGACATCCATGCCGTAGGTGGCGTCGCGCTTGTCTTTGATGCGGATGCGGTTCGCGATGATGTTGATGTCGGCCTGCGCCTGCGCGATGGAGACGCCGGGTTTGAGACGGACGAGGATGTTGTAGTTCTCATCGCCGCGGCGCTGCTCCACATCGGCGCCGAGGGGCAGGGGGAGATAGACGTCGATCTTGTCCATCGGGCCTTCGGAGGGCAGGACTTCGGCACTGACGGTGAAGCTGTGCTGGAGCACGCCTGCGACCGAATAGGACTTTCCGCTGAGGGTAATGCTCTTGCCGAGGATGCCGGGGTCGGCGTTGAAGAGGCGCTGCCATGCTCCGTAGCTGAGGATGGCGACCGGAGCGGGCCCGGGCCTGTCTTCCTGGGGCAGGAGGGTGCGACCGAGCAGAGGCTGCGCTCCGAGCATGGAGAGGAGGCTCGACTGCGCGCTGAGGACGTCGACGAGCTCGGGCTGGTCGCGGCCGGTCAGCGTGGCGGTGCGGCTCTGGGCGAGAGCCATCGCGTCGAAGGAGTGATTCTGGTTTTGGATGTCGATGTATTGGCCGGGCGAGGGCCAGTCGCGGAGGATGCCGATGCCGGGGGAATGGAGCCACACGGCGGCCAGGCGTCCGGCATGCGGATAGGGGAGGGGGCGCAGGAGGAGCGCGTCGACGACGCTGAAGATGGCGGAATTGGCGCCGATGCCGATGGCGAGGGAGAGCAGGATCACGACGGAGAGCATGGCGTTTTTGCGCAGCGCGCGCTGGGCGTAGCGAAGATCCTGGAGCCAGACGTTCATCGAGTCCTCCCGCGATGGATAACGATGATAGGGCACGGGGGGTTCGCTGTGTGACGAAGATGGGATTTTTGTGACGAGATGGCAGGAGTTGAAGGGCGCGAGCGGCGCGGGCCCGGAAAACCTCTAGACAATTTTTCTCCGCGCAAGGTACCTAAAAACACCGGCAACTATGCGTCCCTTGCCGGTACGCTCTGCGATCCCGACCACGATTGAATTGTTGCCCTGCCGCCAGTATGACGGCCCTGCTGACCGCGACGCCTGCTATCGACATATGATTCATCCGTCTCCTCGATGGTCCCGTACAAGACCACATGGCGCATATTCAATCGGGTCCGAACCCTAATGTGTGCCACTTTTCTTACATAAAGGGATATTTGCTAACGTCTGTTCCTGGCCGCGAGGGCGGCGGTTCTCTCGGATCCGCGGCGGGCATGGCTGCGACTGACGTATAAAGATTTGTCTGTTCGTGCGGAGGAGAGTCGATGCAGAGACGCGCGTTTCTTGCGGGAGCGGCGAGCGCCGCGATGATGACGGCGGCGGGGTGGCCGGAGAAGCTCAGCGGTTCCCTGCCGTCCA
>DATDHZ010000028.1:0-14567 GCA_036521315.1 Acidobacteriaceae bacterium | reverse complement strand
AGGAGAATGTTCCAGCAGGTCGACGAACTCGCGCCCCCACAAATACGCGTCCAGCTTCTCGCGATTCCCGGCCTGCACCAGATCCGCGAGTTCCGGATGGCTGCTGAGCGCCGCCCACTGGCGCACCGTCGAGCTCGACAGCTTGCCGATCATCAGCCAGGAGGTCAGCGCCTCCCGCACCGTCGTCGCTTTTCCGTAGAAGTCCGTCACCGGCTCGTCCCCTGTGAACTGCAGGCGGCCGATCACGTCATCGACGGCCGAGCAGGTGTTCACCGGCTGAATCCCCGCCGAGTCGCCCGGCAGGTACTCGATGCCCGACTCGCCCAGGCCCAGTTCGATGTGACGCGTCTCTTTTTCCGAACCGGGCCCGGTCAGCAGCCGATTCTCCGTTACGGTTGCGGGGTAAGGATGATTGCGATTCCAGGCGATGGGAGTGGCAACGGTTTCCGGGGTCTCGGTGGCCTCGATGCGCATGCGAACTGGGTTCCTTCTGCGGACGGACGGGATGAAATCAAAAGATCCTACGCAGTTTAGACGATATTCACGCGCGGAAAGGCGCACTGTGACCGGAGTCACATGTTGGTGAAAGCAGAAATCTGCCGCTGATTCTCAGACAATCCGCGAGCGGGCTGGCTTGCGCGGGGAACCGGCTCTCCGGCGTTTCCCCCGCAGCGTCACATTTCCGGGTTCACCAGGTGATGGGCGATGGCAAACATCGCCAGCTCCAGCCTGGTGGAAACGCCTGTCTTGTCGAATATGTTCGACAGGTGGCGCTTGACGGTTTCTTCACTCAGCCCGAATTGCTTCGCGATGTCGCGATTCGAGCAGCCCTCCACAATGCAGGCCACCACTTCCATCTCGCGGGGAGTCAGGCCGAACGTCTTGCGGTCGGGCACCGCGACCTTCTGCATCAACTCGTGGAGCGCACCCACCAGGTTGACCACGCGCTTTCCCCCGATCCAGTAGTCCCCGCCCACTACGGCGCGGATGGCGCTGGTCAGGTGGTCCGCAAGCGCATCTTTCAGCACGATGCCGCGCGCCCCGATCTGCAGGGCTTCGATGACCTGCTGCGTCGATATCGTACTCGTCAGCAGAACGATCTTGACCGTCGGCGACCCGCTCATGATCGCCCGCATCGCCTCCAGCCCCGGCAGCCGCGGCATGTAGAGATCCAGCAGCAGGATGTCCGGCAGCAGGTCCAGCGTTTCCGTGATCGCCTCATCGCCGTCGCCGACCTCGCCCACCACCTCGAACGATTTGTCGGCCTGCAGCATGTTGCGGACGCCGATCCGCACCACCGGATGATCGTCCGCGAGCAGAATGCGGATGGCCGGTGTGCCTGATTTAGCGGGACGAGAGGAAGCCGATTTCATGGGCCTGGCAGGACTGGTCATATCTTCAGCCTTTTCTTCAGAATACCTTCGGCGCGGCGCACAGAAAACTCAAGTGCATCGAGTTTACGCTGCCGATCACCATGATGGTCAATACCTGCCTCGATAGCCGAGGCGATCGCGGCCACCTGCACGAGGCCCAGCATCCCCGCCCCGCCCTTGATCGTATGCGCCTCGCGCATCACCTGCGCGGCCTCGCCCCTTCGCATCGCGCCAATCCGCACTGCCGTGTCTTCGAGAAACGCACAGATCACCTCCTGCAGTCCCGTGTCCGACATGGCCCGGCGCAGCCGATGAAAAACGGAACTGTCGAGCACTCCGGAATCCGAGTCTTCCGCCTCCGGCGCGTCCCCGCCCGCGCCCGCTGCCCTGTCCCGGCTCTCCGAAACGAGCGCGAGAGCTTCGCGCAGAGCTTCAGGGCTCAGCGGCTTTTTGAGGACGCGGTCGTACCCTTCCACCGCCGGCGGCGGCGATGCGCTCATCGCCACCAGCAGCGCGCGCGGGGCTGCCGGCCGCAGACGAGAGGCAAGCTCGGGACCCGCCAGCGCAGGCATCACCAGATCGGTGAGGATGCAGTCCGGCAGATCGGGCGCAGCAGCCCCGGCCAGCCATTCCAGCGCCTCCTCGCCGCTTTCGGCCTGCACCACCGTGCAGCCTTCGGCCTCCAGCAGCACCCCAGCCACAGCAAGGCTGATGGCATCGTCATCAATGATCAACACACGGCGCAGCGTGGGCCCGGCTTCCATCCTGCCGACGATTGTACACAGGCACAAAACCGCCGCCGGCCCCCCGCCTGCGGCTCTTCTCCCTCGCAACCCACAGGCTGAGGCCCGGCTTTCCCCGCTGCCCGCAATGCGGGCCCTGGGACCGCTCCGCAAAGTGTCCGCATCGCGGTGGCCCAGGAAAGTCTCCCAGTGTAGAGTGGGCACCAATGGGCGCGGATTCCGAATCCGAATTACGAAAAGAAGTCGCTGAGCTCCGGGCCCGCCTGCTGCGGATCGAGCAGGCCCTCGCCAACAGCGGGATGTTCGCAGGCCCATCGCAGGCCGCTGTTCATGGCGCGACTGAAGCGGTCGCGACCCCCGGCGCACTGCCGGCGTCACCGGCATGGAACCCTGCAACGTCAGAGGCCGAGGCGGCCCTTGCGCGCCCGCAACCGCCCAGCGTCCCCGCCGCCCGCAACCCGCCCAGCCCTCCACCCGCTCTCCCGCAATGGATCCCCGCCGCGCCGCGCCGCAACGACGATGCCTCCCTCGAAACCCGCATCGGTTCCCAGTGGTTCAACCGCATCGGCATCCTCGCCGTGCTCATCGGCGTCGCCTGGTTCCTCAAGCTCGCCTTCGACAATCACTGGATCGGCCCCCTGGGACGCGTGCTCATCGGTCTGCTCGCCGGTGCCGGGCTCATCGCATGGTCTGAGCGCTTCCGCAGCCACGGCTACGCCGCCTTCTCCTGGTCGCTCAAAGCCATCGCCAGCGGCGTGCTCTATCTGTCGCTGTGGGCCGCGTTCTCGGTCTATCACCTGGTCCCCTCGCCGGTCGCCTTCGCGGCCATGATCGTCGTGACGGCCTTTAACGGATTCCTCGCGTGGATCCAGGACGCGGAACTGCTTGCGCTCTACGCCATCGTCGGCGGATTCAGCACCCCCGCGCTCCTCTCCACCGGCGAGAACCACGAAGTCGCGCTCTTCGCCTACTTGCTGCTGCTCGACCTGGCCGTGCTCGTGCTCGTGGCGCTGCGGCCCTGGTCGCGGCTGCTCTCCGGCGCGTTCGCCGGCACCGCGCTCTACGTCGCGCTGTGGGCCACGGAGTTCTACTCGACCGAAGCCTTCGGGACGACAGCTTTCTTCATCGCCTGCTTCTTCCTCGTGTTCGCGCTCGCTCCGCGCCTCGTGCGCCTGCACGACGCGGAGAACGTGTCGGCATGGGATTACCTCGCGGCCATCGTGCTGCCGCTTGCCAATGCGGCGCTCGGCTTCCTCGCGTTCTACCTGATGCTCGAAGACGCCGCCGATCCAGGACCGGAGCCGTGGGTCGCCGTCGCCTTTGCCGCCTTTTACCTCGTGCTGCTGCGCCTGCCGCAGCGCGGCGTTCTGCATGAGGACTCTCCCGCGCTCGCGGCCGTTCATCTCACCGTCGCTGTCGCGTTCCTCACCATGGCCATTCCCCTCAAAACCCATGGCCGCTGGCTCACCATCGGCTGGCTCGTCGAAGCCGCCGCGCTCACCTGGGGGTCGCGTCGGATCGCCTCGCGCCTGCTCCGCGCCCTGGCCGTCCTCTGCCTCGTGCTTGGACTCGCGGCGCTCGTACTCCAGAACCCATCGGCCTCGACCACCCCGATCTTCAACCAGCGCTTCGGCGCCTACTGCGTCGGCATCGCAGTCTGTGCCCTGGTGGCGTGGCTGGCCGCGCATGCGCCCCATGACGAGCAGGACCATTTCGCGGTCCTCGCCTGGCCCATGCTCGCCATCGGCGCAGCCCTCGCGGTCAACGCGCTCATCCTTCTCGCCGTCGGCTGGGAGATTCACAGCTTCTGGTGGTATCTCCAGTGGCGCGCGGGCTTCGAGGGCGACTGGCGTCTCGCCCACGACTACCGCATGTACGCCCAGTTCACCTACTCAGCGTTCTTCATGCTGTTGGGCGCCGTACTGCTCGGCCTGGGATTCTGGCGGCGCAGCGCCTTCCTCCGCTGGCAGGCTCTGGTCCTTCTCGCCCTCGCCATCGGCAAGGTGTTCACGGTCGATGTCGCCGCGCTCAGTCAGGGCTATCGCATCCTCAGCTTCCTCGGCCTCGGCGCTCTCTTGCTTGCGGTCAGCTTCGTCTACCAGCGCGACTGGCTGCATCTGCGCGCATCGGACAGCAGGACGGCATGAAACTGCGCGCAGCCCTCATGGTCGTAGCGCTCGCGGCGGCGCCCACCGCCCAGCACTTCCGCTTTGCGCGCCCGCTCACCGGAACCGCGAAGACCGGCCAGACTTGTCTCGTCCTCGACGCCCAGACCTTTGCGCACGCGGCGCCCGAACTTGCGGATGTGCGCCTGGACCGCGGCGGCGCCGAGACGCCTTACGTCATCCGCGCGGCAACGCCCCAGGAGCAACCACAACAGGAGATTGCCCCGCTCAACCTCGGACACAAGGGCGCGCACACCACGTTTGAAGCAGCGATGCCCGCGGGCCGTTACAGCGACATCGACCTCGACATCACAGCGAAAGACTTCATCGCCACCGTTGCGGTCACCGGCGCGCAGGACGAAAGCGGCAGGGAAGGAACGGAGCTGGGCCTGTTCACCATCTTCGATCTCACCGGCCAGAAGCTGGGGCGCAGCATGGTGCTCCATCTGCCCCAGTCCGACCTCCGCTACCTCTATTTCTCGATCGAAGGCCCGGTCAAGCCCGACGACGTCCACGGCCTCACGATCGCGCGCCTTCCCGAGCGGCAGACGCAGTACGTCACCGTCGCCCAAACGACCCAGTTCCAGCAGGACGGTCGCTCCACCACGGTCCAGTTCACCGTCCCGGCCCACGTCCCCGCCGATCGCATCGTCTTTGTCCCCGGCGCAACGCCGGCGAACTTCAGCCGCGGCGTCACCGTGAAAGTCACCGCCGTGCCGAAGCGGCCGCCCGCCTCGGAAGACGAAATGCCGCAGCCGGCAACCGCCGAGGGCAATCTCCTGCGTGTCCATGAGGTGCGCGATGGGCACAAGATCGACGACGAGCATCTGACGGTCGACGCTCCGTTGTCCGGATTCGGCGACGCGGACACCTGGACCATCGCCGTCGACAACGGCGACGATCCGCCGGTGACCTGGCAATCCGTCCGCCTCGAGATGACCGGGCGCCGCCTGTGCTTCGATGCCGCCGCCGGCGCAGCGTACACGCTGTTCTACGGCGATCCCGCGCTGGCCGCTCCCCGCTACGACTACGCCACGCTGTTCACGCCGGAGAACGATGCGGCCCAGGCCTCGCTCGGCCCGGAGCAGGCGAACCCGCTCTACAACCCGCGCCCCGATACGCGGCCCTTCACCGAGAGGCATCCTGGCTTGCTCTGGGCCGCGCTGGTCCTCGTCATCGTCGTGCTGGGAGTTGTGGCCCTGCGAACCGCGAAGCAGGGAACGCCGACCTCCGGCGGATCCTGATTGTGCGCGCCTGCGCCGCAGGTCAGTGGATCACGGCGATCAGAATCACCACGACCAGAATGAGGATGATCAGCAGCAGATCGTTATTGCTCAGCGTGCCGGCGGCGAACTGCTGCTGCGCCTGAGTGGCGCGCGCCGAAAGACTCGCCAACTCCCCGTCGGAAAGGTTCGGGATCGCGCTCTCCACCTGGCGCGCGTCGATGTGCTCGGCCTTCATCTTGCCAATGGCCGCGGGCGACGAGAGGAACTTCGTCAGCCTCTCGATGTTCTGCCGCCGCGCCGCTGCTGCCGACTGCACCTGCTGCTGCAGTTGTGTGGGCGAGACGAGATGATCGGCCGGCTGCTCCGCGTGCAGCGCCGGTCCCAGGCTGACAAATGCAAACAACATTGCGGCCATCAGGCCGCGCGAAAATCCAGATGAGGCAAGTCGCGAATGCATAGCGGCTCCCAGGGGAGGATTGAGTTCCGTGGTTGATCAACGCAGTGGATGCCGCGAGCAATCTCCGCGTTGCTCACCAGATTTTACCGCGGCTCCGCGAAAGCCTCGGTGCCCCATCCTTGCCGCCCGCTTTTGGCGACAGGGCGGCCTTGCCCGCAACCTCCGGTTGTTTGTCACGCCTACCGCAGCGTCGGTTCCACTTCGTTGAGCCAGTCCGGCGGTTTGAGAATCTCGCGCGGCTTCGGTCCGTCAGCCGGCCCCACGATCCCGTCGCGCTCCATCATGTCGATCAGGTGCGCGGCCCGGCCGTACCCAATCCGCAGCCGCCGCTGCAGCAGCGACGTCGAAGCCTTCCCGAATTCCAGCACCAGCCGCACCGCGTCTTCGAACAGATCGTCGTCCGCTTCGTCGCCGTCGTCCGCGCTGCCGCTTTCGTTGATGGTCAGATCCTTCGGCGCCTCGAGGAACCCCTGCACGTATTCCGCTTCGCCCTGCTTCTTCCAGAAATCTGTAACCGCCGCGATTTCTTTTTCCGTCACAAAGGGAGCGTGCACGCGATGCAGCCGTGACGTGCCCGGCGGCAGAAAAAGCATGTCGCCGCGCCCCAGCAGGCTTTCCGCGCCGTTCGCGTCGAGAATCGTCCGCGAGTCGACCTTCGTCGCCAGCCGGAACGAGATCCGCGTCGGAACGTTGGCCTTGATCAGTCCGGTGATCACGTCCACCGACGGCCGCTGCGTCGCCAGCACCAGATGGATCCCGACCGCGCGCGCCATCTGCGCCAGCCGCGTCACCGACTCTTCCACGTTCGCCTTGTCCAGCATCATCAGATCGGCCAGCTCGTCGATGATGATCATGATGTACGGCAGCGGCTTCTCTTCCTGCTCCTCATCGAACAGCGTCGGCGTGGGATTGTCGAACAGCCGGTTGTACTGGTCGATATTGCGGACGCTGCGCGAGGCCAGCAGCTTGAGCCGCCGCTCCATTTCGCGCACCGCATTGCGCAGCGCATTCGCCGCCAGTTTCGGCTCCGTGATGATCGGCGTAAACAGGTGCGGCACGCCTTCGTACATGCCCAGTTCCACGCGCTTCGGATCGACAAGGATCAGCCGCACCTGCTCCGGCGTCGCCTTGTACAGCACCGACATGATCATCGCGTTGATGGCTACCGATTTGCCGCTGCCCGTCGAGCCCGCGATCAGCACGTGCGGCATCGTCGTCAGGTCGGCGACCACGATCCGCCCGTTGATGTCCTTGCCCATCGCCAGCGTGAGCTTCGAGCGCGACGAACCGAAGTTCTCTGACTCGATCACGTCGCGCAGCCAAATCGTCTCGCGCTCCTCGTTCGGCACCTGAATGCCGACCGTGCTCTTGCCCGCCATCCGCTCGATCAGGATGCTCTCGGCCTTCGTCGCGAGGCACAGGTCGTCGGCCAGCCCGGTCACGCGGCTGTACTTGATCCCCGCATCGGGGCGAAATTCGAACGTCGTCACCACCGGCCCGGGATTGATCTGCACCACCTGCCCCGTCACATCGAACTCGGCGCACTTCTCCACCAGCACCTGCGCCGATGCCCGCAGCAGGTCTTCGCGCACCGGCGACGGATCGTCGCTGCGATGGAGCAGCGTCGATGGCGGCAGGCGAAATCCCGTGACGGATTTCGACGCGACTGTGACGGTGCGAATCTCCGTGTCCGCCCGCTCGGTGATCGACGGAGCGCCAGCCCCGCCGCGCGCAGGCTCCGGCGCAGCCGCTCGCTTGGGAACCAGCTGCGGCCGCAGCGGCGCAGGAGCGGCGGGCTCCGGCGCAGGCTCCTCCACCGGTGGCTCTTCCGCGATCGTGCGCGGCATCTGGTCCCACAGCCCCATCGGGACCGCAACAGGCTCCGCTGCGCGCGCCGAACCCGTCTCCGCGAACCCGGCGCGGCGGACGGGAACCTCGCCCTGCTCCACGTCCGACGCAAACGCCGCTCGCGCATCGGCAGTCAGCGGCTCGGCGTTCTTTCCCGCCTTGCGTGCGGCCTTTTCCGCAGCTTTGCGGGCCTTCTCCACTTCTTTGGCGTGGATGCGGTCCAGCTTCTCAGCCGCCCGCAGCTCTTTCTTCATCGCCCGGCGATGCCGCCAGTTCTTCCAGCGATCGCGCCACGCCAGCAGAAACGCGAATTGCACGCCCGCCCACTCGCGCGCCGTGTTGAAGCTGAACGTGGTCGACAGGTACACGGCGGCCGCGACCAGCGTAATCGTCACGATGCATGCGCCCGGAAAGTTGAGGAAGCGGACCAGGAAGTCCGCGACCAGCCGTCCCAGGAGGCCTTCGACCGGCAGCCCTCGGGGGAAGTGCGGATGATCGGGCAGCAGCCCGAATAGCGCCGGCGCAAACAGCAGGCTCAGCACGATCCCGAGGCACTTGGCCAGCGGCGATCCGGTCGGCCGGGAACGCATCCACGTCCAGCCCAGCGCGCCAAGCAGCAGCGGCAGCAGAAAGCCGGCAACGCCTTCGATCTGCAGGATCAGGTCGCTCAGGTGCGCGCCAAACGGTCCGATCCAGTTGCGCACCGGCCCGGCGCCGACGGTGCTGAACGACGGATCGGTGGGACGGTACGAAGCGAGCGCGAGGAAAAGTAGGATCGCGGAGGCGAGCACCAGCAGCCCCACCAGCTCATTCAGGCGGCGGTTGCGGGTCGGGGTCATGACCAGGCGAACAGGTTTCATCGGGGACACACGTCGCTCCCCTCCGGCACAAGCCGGAGGGACCAGCCGAATCCCCAGAGCACCCTTATTATCCCAGACAGCGCCAGGGCATCGGCGGAAATCGCCCAGGGGGAATCGAGGGAAATAATGCCGCCGCAGCGGGAGATTCGCTGGTGGCAGCGAGAGAAAGATGGTTTACTATTTCTATGTTGTATTACTTGTTGTAAATTGGCTTACATTTTTCTATTCTGTCGTCATGGCAACCCACTGTGCGCGTGTGAGCGCAAAGGGCCAACTCGTCATTCCCGCCGAACTCCGTGAGGAATTGCGGCTTTCCCCTGGAACCGAAGTCTCCATCCAGCGGCAGGGGAACACGCTGGTCCTCCGTCCCATCACGCCGCAGTTCATCCAGAGCCTGGCTGGCTGTACCCAGGGCACCGGTCTCCAGCGCGCGCAGACGCACGCCGACGACGAAGAACGATGAAGACCTTCGTCCTCGACGCGAGTGCCGTTCTTCGCTTTACCGATAAGGAGCCAGGCTTCGATCGCGTGCTCAAGTTGCTGCAGGCCGCTGCCCGCGGCGAGGTGCGGCTCCTGATCAGCGCAGTGAACTGGGGAGAAATCGTCCATGCCGTCGCGAAACGATGCGGCCCGCAGGCCCAAACGATTCTGGACAATCTCGCATCGCTCCCCATGACCATCGTCCCTGTGGATGCGGCCGCGGCCTCCCGAGCGGCTTACTTCAAGTTTCTCTATCGCCTGCCCTACGCCGACGCATTCGCGGGAGCACTGGCGCTTGCGCCCTCAGCGGCCGAAGAAACCACCGAAACCGCCGCGCTGGTGACGGCGGATAACGACTTTCGCGGCATTCCCGCCGGGAAACTGGACATCGAGTTGCTCCCGGGCAAATAGGCAGCGAAGCAGGTCGAATCCGATCCTCGCTACTCCCGGCTGCTCCCATAAATCGCAATGCCCTGGTCCACCTTGTACATCATCTCCGCGGCGCGCGCCGTAAACGGAGAATCCGGATACTTCTGCTCCATCCGCGTCAGCACGCTCTGCGCGAAAGTCCGATCCTGTGTGGCGCGCTTCAGGTCATTGTCCGCCTGCCACATGTCCCCCGCCGCCGCCTCCCGCCACGCCGCGTCGTACAGCGCCTCGGCCGCCTTCGGCGAGTTGGGGTGCTCGTCGACATATTTCAGGTAGTAGCCGGTCTCCTGCTCGGGACACTTCTCCGAACCCTGCCAGTCGCCGCAAAGCTTGTTTTCGATCAGGTCGAAGGCGGCCAGGTCGGCCCACTTCGTTCCCCCGAAATACTTCATCACCGCCTTCATCTCGTCCTCGTCCATCTGTTCGCGCAGGTAATTCGCTTTCTCGTGCGCAGAGGGCAGCGTGGCGGCATCCGCCTTCTGGATCTGCCACCGAATGTCGGCGGCGCGGTACATCGCTTCCGGCGTCCACGGCGACTGCGGGAACATCACGACCACGCGGCGATAGAGCAGGCGCGCCTCCTCGGCCAAATGCGGCGGCGGGTCGGGCACCGCGGCGGCCTGCTCGGCGGCATCGGCCGCCCCAAACAGGATCAGATCGCCATGCGGCGTGTTGATGTCCACGATGCCCTTGTCGATCAGCCACCCGGAAATCGGCTGCGCCTCGTTCTCCGGAGCCAGCAACGGACGATCCGCCTCCCGCGTGTCCGGCTCGTCGGTGTTGGCGAAGACCCGCAGCCATTTCCCATTGCGCTCCACCACGATCAGCTCCCGCCCCGGCAGGATATCGGCGATCCGGTCCGACGAGTCGTCGGCATTCGAATAGAGCTCGCCCTCGCGCACGATCGTGGCCAGCGTGCCGTTCTTCGGCATCTGGACTTTCGGCAGCGGCCGCTGGCCGAGCGCTGCCGGAACGGCGGCAACGGCCAGCAAAAGAGTCGCGGAAACAAGAGTCGTACGGTGCATGACGAGTGTAGGACGCGAAAAACAGGTCACAAGTCACAGCTTACAAGGCCCCAGGACCGCTGGGTGCCCCATCCTTGTCGCCCGCTTTTGGCGACAGGGTGGGCTCGCGCGTGCCCATCGAGGCCCGCGTCCCCAACCCGGCCTCTCTTGGCGTGGTGGGGTCAAAGCCCGACGTTGGCCTTTGCGGGTTTGCGCCTGCTTCTCATTCTCCTGATCTTCGGGACACGCGAAGCTCCACCCTTTGAGCCCCGTGTGCGAAGCACCCCTCGCGCAGCGAGGCTACGGCAGAAGCCCCGGCCTTCAGGCCGGAATTGCGACGCCTCAATACCACCCGGGCTTTTTAGCCCCGGATCTTTCACTCCGATACCCCTCGCGTTTTACATAGCCAGCGTTGCAGGAGGAGATTTTTACCGCGGCACGGCCCAACCCGGCCCCTCCAGCCACTTCCCCTAACCGCCCGCCTCTTCCGCCAAAACCGACCGCAGTACCTCCGGCTCAACATTCCCCCCGCTCATCACCACCACGGCCCTGCGGAACGGAAGCAGCTCCGTCGCGTGAAACAGAATCCCGGCCGCCGCGCACGCCCCCGACGGCTCCGGCGTAAGCCGCGCGCCGTAGAGCAAAGTGCGCATGGCGCCGCGAATCTCGCCCTCCGTCACGGTGACAATGTCATCGACATAAGTTCGGATGTGCTCGAAGTTGCGCTCCCCAAGCGACTGCGTCCGCAGCCCGTCGCACATCGTGCGGGTTGTCTTGTCCGCCGGCCACGTGATGAGCTGCCCCGCTCGGAAGCTCTCCTGGGCGTCGGCGGCCAGCTCCGGTTCCACCCCGATCACGCGAACAGCCGCATTCGACTGCTTCACCGCCGTGGCAATGCCGCTCAGCAGCCCTCCTCCTGAAACCGGCGAGAGGATCAGATCGACTCCAGGCAAATCTTCCAGAATTTCGAGGCCGCACGTGCCCTGCCCGGCCATGATCTGGTCGTCGTCGTAGGGCGGGATCATGACGTAGCCGTGCTGCTGCTCAAGCTCCTCGGCTTTGCTTTTGCGATCGGCGCTGGCTGGCCCCACTTCGACGATCTCCGCTCCCAGCGCGGCCGTCGCGCGCTTCTTCACCTCGGGCGCGTTCGCCGGCATCACGATCACAGCCTTCGCCCCTACCGCGCGGGCGGCATAAGCCACGCCCTGAGCGTGGTTGCCCGACGAGTAAGTGATCACCCCCCGCGACCGCTGCTCCGGCGAGAGCTGCGCAATCTTGTTGTAAGCGCCACGCACCTTAAAGCTGCCGATGGGCTGCAACCCTTCAGCCTTGATCCAAACCTCGGCGTCGAGTCCGGCAACCGGCAGCCGAACCAGCGGTGTCCGCACGGCAACGCCGCGAATGCGGGCCTGGGCAGCGCGGAAGTCCTGCAGCGTGAGCAGCGAGGGCGACGTAGAAACGGTGGCCATCCTTTTATTGTGAACCAGAAGGCGCCGAGTTCGTGCCCCGCGCCGGCTGACAGCTTTTGACCAGACAGTTTTTCCTGGCCGCTTCTCCCCTCGCCGCTTCTCCCCTGACCGCTTCTCAACCAGCTTCCCCTACCCAAACTGCCCCATATCCATGCCCAGCGCATACCGTTCCCCGTGCGCCAGCTGGTCCTCCCAGGTGACGGTGTGCCCCGTCCGTCCCGCCATCCGTCCCAGCATCGCGCTCAGGGCGCTCTCCACTCCGTCTTTTGCCTGATTGTGGAACGATCCCGATGTGATGCTCTCGATGAACGCCCGGTCTTTGTCCCGATCGGCAAACTCGAGATTGTCGGTGAACGCTCCATTGGCGGCGAACGTCGCGGCAGACGTTCCCGATCCCGGCGCATCGCTCCAGCTCCACGCCTTCTCGCCGAGTATCCGCACCGGTCCCGAGTAGGGCGCCTCCGCGATCCCCGTCGCTCCGAAGATCTGCTCCGTCACGTCGAACCACCCGCTCGTCCCCCACTGCGTCGACGAGAAGCTCAGGTGCACGTCGTTCGGATACGTGTAGATCACCTGATAGTTATCCCAGCAGTCGCCTGGGTGCGTGATCACGCTGCGGCCGCCCGTGGCCGTGGCCGCAATGGGGTGGCCTCCCAGGATCCAGTTGCACAGGTCGATGACGTGGATATTCTGCTCGACCAGAATGTCGCCGGAGAGCACCCGATCCCACAGCCAGTTCCGCAGCCGAAACTCGTCGGCCCCCCACCCCGGCCCGCTGTGGCTCACCGCATCGGGCGCAAAGTAGTGCGCCGTGATGGTCGCCACTTTTCCAATGTCGCCCGCATGAATCCGCCGCACCACTTCGGCGATCGGTGGAGCGCTGCGCACCTGAAAACCGACGTCCAGGCTCACCCGCCCCTCGGCGCGCTTGCCGATCTCCAGCGCCTGCTGCGCCTGCGCCACGTCCACGCCCAGAGGCTTCTCGCAGTAGGCATGCTTCCCGGCGCTGACCACCGCCTCCAGGTGCTGCACGTGGAACCACGGCGGCGTCGAAATCTGAATCGCGTCCACTCCCGGCGACCCAGCCAGCTCCTCGAAGGCCCGCGACCCGTGAAACACCAGGCTCGCATCGATCCCCGGCACGCCCAGCGAGCGATTCACCTCATCGAAGTGCGCCTTGCCCGCGGCCAGCTGGTCCGGAAAAATGTCCGCCAGCGCGACGATCCGCGCCGGTGTGTTCTTCGCGAACGATGTGGCCACCGCCGTCCCGCGGTTGCCGCAGCCCAGCAGCCCCAGCCGCACCGCCGAGTTCGCTTCGTACCCAAACGCCGTCCGCGCCTTGAGCAATAGAATCCCCGAAGCCGCCGCCGCCCCAAGAAAGTCTCTTCGATCCATCGCGCCTCCCCAATCCGGCTTGTATCTGACACGTACTGAGCCACCCGCCCATGAGCCGACAGTCTCCATCTGACAGTTTCCAGCAGACAGCCTCTAGCTGGCCGCTTCTCCCCTGGCCGCTGATCACCTGTCCCCCAGCACCCTCTCCAAATACTCCTTCTCCTGCTTCACATCCGCGATCTGCTGCGGCCCGGAAATCTCCCGCTCGATCGTCACGGCCCCCGTGTACCCCAGCCGGCGCAGCTTGGTGAACACCGTTTTGAAATCCACCAGCCCCGTGCCGATCAGCACTTCCTCCCCCAGCTTCATCGGATCGGTGGGCCAGCGGCCGTCTTTGGCGTGCATGCTCCGCACGTGCGGCCCGATGATGTCCACCGCGTCCACCGGATTGGCCTTGCCGTACAGAATCAGGTTCGCCGTGTCCAGCCCCACGCCCAGGTTGGGCTGCGCCACATCCTGAATCGCGCGCGCCATCGTCGTCGGCGTCTCCTGCCCGGTCTCCATCAGAAACATCTGCCCATGCCCCGCGCAATGCTGCGCCACTTCCCGGATCGCCTGCACCGCCTCGCCGTACAGCGGATCGGCCGGATCCTCCGGCAGAAACCCGCAGTGCGTCTGCACCTGCCCGATGCCCAGCAGCGCGGCAAAGTCCGAGGTCTGCTTCAGCGCGTCCATGCGCGCCGTCCGCGTGGCGCGCGGCACCAGCCCGATCGTCGACGGCCCCTGCAGAAAATCCCACACCAGCGGTCCCGGGCTCACCACCTCCGCGGCCGTCGCCGTCACGCTGTATTGCTCCAGCAGCCCGCGCAGTTGCTGCGCCAGATCCTTCGAGTAGCGCCCCAGATAACCGTCCAGCGACAAAAAGCAGTTCGTCATCCCCATCTCGTGCACGCGCCGGATTGTCTCTTCCGGCCCGTTCGCCGGCTGGATGAGCAGACCCACGGCCATCGGCTTCACAGGAGGCTGCGCCCGCTCGCTGGACGGCAGGGAACCGCTGAGCTTCTCCGGCCACCCCGCCGCCGTCATCATCGCGGCGCTCGCCGCTCCCGCAAGAAACGCGCGTCTCTGCATCGACTCTCCTCCGCACGAACAGACAAATCTTTATACGTCAGTCGCAG
>DATDHZ010000027.1:0-55761 GCA_036521315.1 Acidobacteriaceae bacterium | reverse complement strand
GTCACGTGCACGCTGCACGTCACGTTCAAGCCCTCGGCGACGGGCAGCTACGCGGCCAGCCTGAAGGTGAGCGACAACGCGCCCAACAGCCCGCAGTCGATCGCGCTGAAGGGGAGCGGGGTAACGACGGTGGCTTCGACGACGAAACTGGCGGCGGGGGCCAATCCGGCCACCACCTGCCAGCCGGTATCGTTTGCGGTGACGGTAGGCGGGACGGGGGCGGGAACGCCGACGGGCGCCATCACGCTGAAGAATGGCGCGACGGTGCTGGCGACGGGCGCGCTGAGCAAAGGCGTGGCCACGTTGTCGACCGAGAAACTGGCGGCGGGAACCAGCCAGCTGACGGCGAGCTATGGCGGCGATGCCACGCATGAGCCGTCGACGTCGGCGGAGCTGGCGCAGACCGTCAACACCGGCGCCTGCACCGAGGCGAAGACCCAGACGCTGGGGGCGCAGCCGTAACGCCTTTCAGATCGCAGTCCCATCCGCGGGCGAGAGAGAGACTCCTCTCTCGCCCGTTTTGCTGCGTCATTCGGCGATGGAGCCGGATCGAGCCTTCTGGCACCCGCACTCGGGGCGAGTCACCGGCACGCAGCAAACCATTCATTCTGGAAGCCGTGCCTGTCGGGTTGCCGTGGGATCGGCCAGGCAGGCCGCGTGCAGCGGCGCCCTGGATGGTGACTGGCCGGAGGGTCAAGGCGGAAACCTCGCGCGGGATGGGATGGGGGTGCTACTATTTAGTCCGCATTCTGCTCCGGCGTGGCCTCTGGAGCATGCTTCTCCGTTCGCACCCAGACAAGGAGGCGGACATGTCCGCACTCTCCGGTCCCGCCACCGCCAGCATTCTCTCTTTCCTCTTCGCCGCCACCACACTGCCCGCACAATCCAACCTTGCCGCCGATGCTTCGGCGGGGCTGTCGAAAATCCGCATCGTTCGCCTCAGCGAGGTGCGGGGCACGGCGCAAATGGATCGGGGCACGGGCCGCGGCTTCGAAGCCGCGATGCAGAACCTGCCGATTGTGGAATCGAGCCAGGTGGAAACCGGTTTCGGCGTCGCCGAAATCGAGTTCGAAGACAACAGCACCGTGCGCCTTGGGCCGAATAGCGCGGTCGAGTTTCCGCTGCTGGAACGTCGCACCTCCGGGACGACCGTCACGGCGGTGCGCGTGTTGCGCGGCATGGCCTACGTGACCCTGACAAAGACGCCCGCCGCCAGCAAGGAGTTCACGCTGCTGTTCGGGCCGGAAAAGCTGCCGCTTGCGCCTGACAGCCACATCCGTCTCGAGATGAACGGGGACGGAGCGACGGTGGCTGTGCTGGGCGGGAGCGTCGAGGTCAACGGCGCCGACGGGGTGGTGGCTGTGCCGAGCAAGAGGACTATCAGGTTTGCGTTTGCGCCCAACACCGAGGCCGTGGCAGCGAAGGGCATCGCCCCCTATGCGCTCGATTCCTGGGATAAGCAGTCGACCGACTATCACGCGCGAGTCGCCACCATGACAGCCTTTGGAAGCGCGCCGTATTCGTACGGGCTGAACGACATGGGCTACTACGGCAGCTTTATGGATGGGGGCAGCTGCGGCATGATGTGGCGCCCCTACTTTGCCAGCGCCGACTGGAACCCGTATGCCAACGGGACCTGGGCCTGGTACTCCGGCGCGGGGTATTCGTGGGTTTCGCCGTATCCGTGGGGATGGATGCCCTATCACTATGGTTCGTGGTCGTACTGCCCCGGCTCCGGCTGGGGATGGATGCCGGGAGGGGGATGGAATGGGATCGCGAATGTACCGGCGAATGGTCCGTTGAGCGGCCACATCGTGGGCATAGGTTCCAATCCACGGTTCCCGCATCCGCCCACGCAACCGCCGCGGGCCGGCGAGCCCACGCTCAAGGCTGTCAACCTGAGCCCGCTGGTCTCGTCGGAGGTCAGAAACGGCACATTTGTCTTCCGCCGCGACTCGGCCGGTCTCGGAATTCCGCGGGAAGGACTCGGCGGTTTGAGCGGCTTCTCGCACGACACACTGCGCCGAGGCATGGCCAGCACGCCCATCTATCTCAGCGCCGGATCGGGAGGCGAAACCTCACGCGTCGCGGGCCGGACCACGGCCCAGGAACTTGCTCCGGTTACGGTCCACCGCGGCTATGCGCCGGCCCCCGCGTTTTCGTCTGAGCCGGTGTTCAGTTCGCCCGGCGGCTCCAGCAGCCAGCCGACCGTGTCTTTAGGCACGAGCGGTCACACGGGCGGCGCTGCACCCGCGGGCGGTGGCGGCGAAGCCCACACGCACTAGCGGCGTATCGACATGTGGCCTGCCTGGCCACAGCTGATAACGGTCGGCGACTGCGGCGAATTGCAGGTGCCTTCGACTTGGCTCAGGCCAGCCTCTTCGACTCGCGTCTGAATTCCTTGTTGCGCCAGCGGCGGACGTAATGAGTTTTGAAAGCTCGCTTGGGATGGCAGGCTATTTTTATTCAGCAAATTATTGATCGATCTTATGTCGATACACCTTAGGGGCTGAAGAGCAGCCGGCGCGTGACGGCGAAGGAAACGAACGCAAGGCCCAGCGAGAGCAGGACGACGGAGACGCTGAGAGCTGCGGTGTTGTGTGCGAGTGCCGAGAGATCGAGCCGGCCTCCAAAGAGGGGGGCAGCATGGGTTGTCGCGGCAGCGTGCCAGGCGGCTGGACTGAATGCCGGGCGAACGACGGTGATCAGGGCAAAGACGATCCACGCGAGCGCAACCGGGGCGGCAATGAAGAGGGGTCCAATGCGCTTCCAGGGAAAGGGAATCGGTGCGGGGCCGTCGCTGCCAATGGCGGCCATCACGGAGTCGGCGAATCCGGACGAAGGAAGAATGTCGTCGCGGCCGGACGCAAGCGCGGCATCGAGTTCGACGTCCGTGAGCGGCGTGTGAGGTGTGTGCGAGGTCATCGTACCTCCTTCGGGTGCGCGGCGAGTTGGGCCGGCTGTGCGGCGTGGCGGGGCCGGGAAAACTTGCTGCGAAGCAGCTCGCGGCCACGGAACAGGCGCGCCTTGAGGGTGCCTTCGGGGACGCGCAGGGTGCGGGCCGCGGCAGGCACATCCTGATCGTGGAAATAAAAGAGGAGCACGGCGTCGCGATACTTCGGCGGCAGGGCGAGAACGGCGCGGCGCAGGGCCTCATCGCGCTGGGCGTCGTCGAAGTCCGTGCGGGCAAGGCGGTCGTCGGCCGGCTCGGCGATTTGGTCGAGCGAGAGCGGCGCGGCGGGGATGCGGCGCAACTCGGTGCGGTAGACGTTGGCGGCGAGGGCGAACAGCCAGGTAGAGAAGGCCGCATCGCCGCGCCACTGGGCAAGGTTGCGATACGCGCGCAGGAAAGCTTCCTGGGCCATCTCCTCGGCGCGGCCGCGATCGCGGAAGAAGCGCCAGGCGAGGTTGACCAGCGGCGTCTGCCAGCGGCGCACCAGGACGGCGAAGGCCGCCGTGTCGCCGGCGAGCACGCGCGCGACGGCGGCTTGCTCCTCGGCTCGATCGTCCATGGCGGCAGGGTTCACGTGCGTCTTCCTGGCCGGTAAGACCTGGGAACAGGATGCGCGGTTTCGTTTTTTCTGTCGAGACGAAAGTTTGCGGGGCCGAAAGGGCGAATTCGTGACCTGCGGCCGAGCCTTCTGCCACGCGAGGGACCGTTGCAATGCGGTGACAAAACGCTGCCTAAGCGCCTGGCCACGTGTTCTGCAGAGGCGCGGAGATAAGCGTGCCCCACTCTGCGGAAGCCGAACGCCGTCCAGCGGCGTGCCTGATTCTTCCTGGGCTGTTTGTGACAGTCACAATGATTTGCGGCTGCCTGGGCGCGCCGCATGCTGCACTGGTTAAAGCCGGATGAGCGCGAGCCCCGATTCGGGATCGAGCTGCTTTTGCAGGTGGACGGGATCCTCCGTCAGCACCAGCTCGCAAGTGGGCCGCACACGCGCCTCCTGCAAATGGCCGCCATGCGCCGTGCCGTCCGCCTTGCCGACCACCACATGGGCGTGCACCTGCGGCTCGCCGTCTTTGAACGCGATGTCGCCGATCAGGGAGAGCAACTCCACCTGCTCATCGAGAACTACGGAGGGTTTGTACTGCTTCGTCTCCCAGTCGAACCACGCCAGCTTCACCGACGAGAACGCCCCAATTGCCTTGAAGCTGCTCGAGGCGAGGTGCAAGTCTTTCGCGAGCTGCTTCAGTTTCGCGGCCAGCTCATCTCCGGTATCGAAGATGACGACCCAGGTTTTCGGCTGCTGCGCAACCTGCTTGTAACGCATCCAGGCTCTCCCTTCCGCGCGGAGCGCGCCGGGCATCTCATGGGGTCCGCCGGCGGATTGAGCCGCGAAGGATGGAGTGTCGCGCTGATCGAGAGAGGAAGCGGGTGCGCCGCGGACGCACCCGCACGCAGAATCAGGCGCCGTCGCCGTCCAGATGGCCGGTGTACGGATTCACGGTGATCACATTGGTGTGATGGGCGGTACGCTCGGAGCCCTTGCCGGCAGCCCGCTCCACTTCCTCGGGCGTGAGTTCGCGAGCGCCAAGGCGGCCGAGCACTCGGTTTTCATTTTCTTTCCGCATACGATTCTCCTTTGTGGGGATATGGGGTCAGGCGTGCGACCCAAACACTGCGTCCCTCGATTGTGCACCCGCGGACACAGGATGTTTTTCAACAGGCGCCGGAGGCGCAAAGAATTTCGCCGGGAAATGGTACCTGCGATGAGCAGGAGCACGCTGTTTTGGGGTGGCCCCCGACTGGGCGGCCACGAGGAGCTGGCTTTTCGGCGAAGAATTTGCAACCGCGCGGCGGCGGCCCTGGTCGTACCGGGTGAAGCGAACGGGAAAGAGAATCCCGAACGCACTGGAGGATGCGATGGGTGACACACCTTTGGAAGCGATGGCGCTGTTTGGGTTTTTGGCGGTGGGCGCGATTGCCGTGTTCACGATGATTTCGATCTCCGTATGGAGCGAAGCGCGGCGCAAGGAGCGCGAAGCCTACTACAAGGCCGACATGATGAAGAAGATCGCGGAATCGCAGGGGCCCGGGGCGACATCAGCGCTGGAACTGCTGCGCGAGCAGGATCGGATCGCGGCGACCCGCACCCGGCAGGGGCTGAAGATCGGCGGCATGGTCATGGTCGCGATCGGCCTGGGGCTGATGGTTTTCCTGCACGCACTTGTAACCGACGTGCCGGTTTATTGGTGCGGGCTGCTGGTGCTGCTGATCGGCGCGGCGCTGTTCGGAGGATCATACGTGGTCACGAACTCGGCGGCCTGAGAAGTGCAGGGGGCCAGCGAAGAAACGGTCAGGAATAAAACGGCCGGGGAAAAGGCGGTCAGGGATACAGCTGCCTGCGGAAGCGACGGCCAGCGGAAATTGCTCCTGGCCGCATCACCCTAACCGCATCATCCCTCGCCGCCTCTCCCTTGGCCGATTCTCGCTCGACTGCTTCTTCCACTGGCCTTCGTCTAACTCCTGACAGGCCGGCCTGGGAACCCTGAGCCGGCCTTTCACGTAGTTCTCATCAGACATGCAGAGTCTCGGCGACACCTTCGGACAGGTCTTTCTCGCCATCCGCGCCAATAAGCTGCGGTCGTTTCTGACCATGTTCGGCATTGCCTGGGGCGTGGGGTCGCTGCTGCTGCTGGTGGGGGTGGGCGAAGGATTCCGTTCCGGTCAGAAGCGAGAGTTTGCCGAACTGGGCAACGACGTCATCATGATGTGGAACGGCAATATCCCGGCCGTCGCGGGGCAGCACACGTCGATGCGTCCTTATTACCTGACCATGGAGGATCTGGAGGCGATCCGCACCCAGGCGCCGGATGTGCGCGACGCAACGGCGGTGATCCAGCGGAGCGATATCAAGCAGCAAAGCCTCTATGAGACAGCGGGCGGCCAGGTGATGGGGACGGATCCCAACTTTGCCGCGATCCGATTCGTGCCTGTGGGGCAGGGGCGGTTCATCGACAAAGACGACATGGTGAATAAGAGCCGCGTGATCGTGCTGGGGCACAAGAGCGCGCAGTTGCTCTTTCCTGGGCGGCCGGCGGCGGGCGAGTGGGTTACGCTGAACGGCACGCGGTTTGCCGTGATCGGGGTCGCCGATCAGGTGGGGCACGGCGACAACGACGACCGCAGCCAGCAGGTCTACATCCCGCTGACCGTCATGCTTGATATGTACCCGCTGAACTGGGGCAACAATCCGCAGGACACGGTGAGTTCGATCCAGTACCAGCCGGTGACGGCGAGCGAGCACGCCAACGCGGTGCAGGAAGTGCACGAGATCATCGCCCGGCGGCATGGTTTTGATGCCAATGCCAGTGACGCCTTCGAAGAGTGGGATTCGGTGCAGTCGCAGCAGATGGTGGGCAAGATCTTCGACGCGATGGACATCTTTCTGGGCGGGGTGGGCCTGGTGACGCTGGCGCTGGGCGCGGTGGGCATCGTGAACATCATGCTGGTGGCGGTGACGGAGCGGACGCGCGAGATCGGGCTGCGCAAGGCAATCGGCGCGACCAGCCGCAGCGTGCTGTCGCAGTTCTTTTTGGAGGGCCTGACGCTGACCGGGGTGAGCGGACTGATCGGCATCGGCGGCGCGGCCTTGTTCATGGGCCTGCTCGACAAGCTGCTGGGATCGAATATGGAGGGTTTCGATCCGCCGCGGCTGCAGCCGTGGTCGGCGGCGGTGGCGCTCCTGGCACTGTGTTTCTGTGGGATTGTTGCGGGGCTGTACCCCGCAGCGCAGGCGGCGAAGATGGAGCCGGTGGAAGCGCTGCGGAGAGAGTGAGAAGCAGTTAGCGGTTAGCAGTCAGCGGCAAACGGCTGGCGCTAACAGCTGGAGTTTACAATGTTGCGTGATATCTGGAGCCAGGCGTGGGAGGCGATGGTCTACAACCGCCGCCGCACGTTCATCACCGTGCTCGGCATGGCGTGGGGCATCGCCACCGTGGTGCTGCTGCTGGCGTATGGAGCCGGGTTCGGGCGCGCCATCCAGAATATCTTCGAACAGTGGGGGACCTACCTCATCGGCGTCTTTCCCGGCAAGACATCGGAGCAGGTGGGCGGAGCGAAGGCCGGTGTCGAGGTGCGGCTCACCGAGGACGATGTGGAGCGGCTGTGGGCGACCGTGCCGGGCGTGACCCACATCTCGCCCGCGATGTTCAAGCAGGTGAGCGTGGCCAGCGACGAGCACATGTACACCTGGCAGGTGAACGGCTATCGCGCGGAGATCGCGCACATCCTGCGGCTGGATCCGGCCGAGGGCCGCTTCTTCACCGATGCGGATGACGCCAATCGCGCGCATGTGGTGGTGCTCGGCTCGGAGGCCAAGACGCGGCTGTTTGGCGGGCGCTACGCGCTTGGATCGCGGGTCAGGATCGGCGGGATCAGCTTCACCGTCATCGGCGTCCTTGTGCCCAAGATGCAGGAGCAGGATGACGACGTCAACCGGCAGGTCTACATCCCGTTCAACACATTTGAAGACTTCGGAAGCACGAAGTATCTGAGCGGAATCTGGATGACCTACCACGGGGATAACCAGGTGGTGGAGCAGGCGGTGCGGAACACGCTCGCCGCGATGCACAACTTCCTTCCGACGGACCACAATGCAATTTTCGTGGCGAACCTGATGCACCAGCTCCGGCAGTTTCAGATCATCACCATCGCGCTCGAGGCGCTGCTGCTGTTCATCGGGGCTTTGACGCTGGGGATTGCCGGGATTGGGCTGATGAACATCATGCTGGTCGCCGTGCAGCAGCGGACGAAGGAGATCGGCATCGAAAAGGCTTTGGGCGCGCGCAAAAAGCACATCTTGCTGCAGTTTCTGTCAGAGGCGCTGGTGATTGCGGGAGCCGGCGGCGTGATCGGCATCGCATTCGCTTACGCTGTCGCTCTTGGCGTGGGGCGGATTACGTTTTACAGCGCCCTGGCGAAGAACGCCGAAGCGGCGGACATCCGCCTGCTTATCTCGCCGCTCATCGTGATCGTGGCAACCGCGATTCTGGCATTTGTGGCCATTGTAAGCGGGATGATTCCGGCGGTCCGAGCGGCGAAACTGGATCCGATCGAGGCGCTTCGGTATGAGTGAGGACCCCGTATGGTGAGCTGGCGGGGTGGTGAGGGAGCTGCGTCCCCCCATACAGTCCGCCGGGCGCGCCGATGGTAAGGTTTCCAGAGCTTTTTGCCGGGTTATCTGCCTTGGTTTGCTGTAAGTCGATGAATCGGGATGACTTGCTTGCACGCACGCGGTGCGTTTGCCTATGGATTTCAGGATGAACAGTAGATGAATGGCGTCCGGAACCGGACACCCGGAGAGGCTGTAATCAACAGGTATTCAGCTGGTTACCGGCAACTTCCATTTTCAGTAACCAGCCTGAATTCCCTCTATGAAAAAAAGGTTGACCTCCGGCGAAAGCAAGGTTATTTTCGAAAATGTCGATTGACCCCCGGCGTTTTGTCGCCGTCCCGAGTCAGACTTCCCGACCCACGCTGAACGGAAAGACTCCCGAATGGGAAAGTCCATCAGTATCTGCGTGCGCGGGAAGAAATGACGGGCGGAGGGAGTCGGAGAGACAAAGCTGGCCGATACAGAGGTTCTCAGAATAAGAAGAAAAAGTTGACCGGATGGGCAGGTTCGAGCGTCTAAAACAGACATAGCCTTCCGGGACCGATTTCCCCAACCTGCTTTGGGCCCAAGCTGGTACAGCGGTTGTTCTGTGACAGAAGACATAAGGCTGGACACCAAATAAGCAAGGAGACACCCTATATGCGTTCCGAACTGATTTTTGGAGCATTGACTCACGTGAATAACCGGTACCAACTGTGCCAGCTCGCGTCGAAGGCCACGCGCAAGCTGCACAAGCCGAACACGCGGCTGCAGGATACGATGAACGACGTGCTGGTCCGCTTCCGGGAATCGAGCCCGGCAGCGGCCGCCGCGCCGGCCATGAAACAACAGCACCACGTTTCCGCACCTCAGCAGCGCAGGGCCGCCTAAGCTAGCGGACGGCCCTTTTTTGTTGTGCCCGGATTTTTTCGGTTAGCAAATCCCGCCAGTCGAGCCTCCCTGAATTTTCCCCTCCCATCGCAACACCCTCCCGACAATACAACTCACCGCAGGTGATCGATGACCATCGCAGAACTGAAAGAAAAGAACATTACCGAGCTGAGCCGCATCGCGCGCACGCTCGAGATTCCCGGAGCCAGCGGGCTCCGCAAGCAGGACCTGATCTTCAAGATTCTTCAGGCGCAGAGCGAAAAAGAAGGGCACATTTTCGCAGAAGGCGTGCTGGAAATTCTGCCGGACGGTTATGGCTTCCTCCGATCCCCGGACTACAACTATCTGCCCGGCCCCGACGACATTTACGTATCGCCGTCGCAGATCCGCAAGTTCGACCTGAAAACCGGCGACACGATCAGCGGCAACGTGCGGCCTCCGCATGAGGGCGAGAAATATTTCGCGCTGGTGAAGATCGAGGCGATCAATTTCGAGTCGCCGGAAGAGACGCGCAACAAAATTCTGTTCGACAACCTGACGCCACTCTATCCGCAGGAGCGGATCAAGATGGAGACGGTGCGCGAGAACATCAGCGGCCGCGTGATGGATCTGCTGACTCCGATCGGCAAGGGCCAGCGCGGCCTGATCGTTGCGCCGCCGCGCACCGGCAAAACCATGCTGCTGCAGTCGATCGCGAACTCGGTGACGGCCAATCATCCCGAGGTCGTGCTGATCGTGCTGCTCATCGACGAGCGTCCTGAAGAAGTGACGGACATGCAGCGATCGGTGAAGGGCGAGGTCATCTCGTCGACCTTCGACGAACCCGCGGCTCGCCACGTGCAGGTCGCCGAGATGGTGATCGAGAAGGCGAAGCGGCTGGTGGAGCACAAGCGCGATGTGGTGATCCTGCTCGACTCGATCACGCGCCTGGCACGCGCCTACAACACCATCGTTCCGCCCTCGGGCAAGGTGCTCTCGGGCGGCGTCGATTCGAACGCTCTGCAGCGGCCGAAGCGGTTCTTCGGCGCGGCGCGCAACATCGAAGAGGGCGGATCGCTGACGATCATTGCGACGGCGCTGGTGGACACGGGCTCGCGCATGGACGAAGTGATCTTCGAAGAGTTCAAGGGCACCGGCAACATGGAAATCATTCTCGACCGGAAGCTCGTGGACAAGCGCGTCTTCCCGGCGATCGATATCCAGCGCTCCGGCACCCGTAAGGAAGAGCTGCTCATCCCCAAGGACGAGCTGCAGCGGACCTGGGTACTGCGCAAGGTGCTCAATCCGCTTTCGCCGGTGGAAGCCATGGAACTGCTGGTGAGCCGCCTCGAAAAGGTACGGAACAACGCTGAGTTCCTCGTGAATATGAATTCGTTGTAGGAGCAGCCAACCGGCCGGCAGCAAGTCAGCGGTGACGCGGAGCTCCCCCCGCGGCCTATCCAGGACGGAGTGCCTGCGGGCTTGCCGGAGTCCCATGTCTGCCGGATGCAGGGCAGACACGGGACCTGACTGCGGAAAACGCGTTATTGAACGGCCGGGAGCTGCAGGGAGATTTGTTGCGCGGTTGGGCTGCAAATGGGGTGGCCCCATCCGCTGGCGCTCACGCCGATGGGGAATCCGGTCGGGTTGGTGATGTCGTACACGATGTTGTCAGGGCGGCTAGAGTCCGGACCGACGCCTCCCGGGACGAAGTCGAGGTTGAGGCCGTGACGGGTGCGCCAGGCAATGTTGTGGTCGGCGCACGAGGAGTCGCCGCTGACGCCGAGACCGCCGACCAGAACCTTCTGCGCGTTATACAGAGCGAGCCCTCCACCGAAGACATTGACGCCGCCGATGTGGAAACCGATCATCGGGTCGTTCACTTGCCCATAAGCCGCGGGATCGCCTCGATAGGCGACGAAGGGGTCGATGGGATTGCTGGCCTGGAGGCCGAAGAGGCTTCCTCCCGGCTGGGTGGCGGAATAGAGGTCGGCGGTGGAAAGGGCGAGCCCCGGTAAGCTGAAGGCGTTGGCGGTGTTGGCCTTCTGCGCGGCGATATTACGGCTGCCCGGCCATTGCGACCCGCGATTGGCGCCCGTGAAGGCGACGGCGCAGACGACACCGTCGCGGTTGACGACGACGCCCCACATGTCGAGATTGAAGCCGCCGTTGGCCTGGCTGCGGGCGGCGTTGAGCGCCGCGGCGAGCTGCGCGTGGGTCGGCAACCCTTTGCAGTCAGGCGCCGAGGTGGGTAGTCCGCCGGGGAACGATTGGGCGCTTGCGGACACGCCGGCGAGGATCGCCAGGGCGAGCGTGAGGGTTCTTGCCTTGCTCATGGGTTTTCTCTTTCCGGTTCAGCAGCCGGCGCACCGCTCCGCGTCGCCGCCGGGAGTCGCTGGAAACCGGCTGGACGGTAGCACTAGCCGGCCATGGGACGCAACGGGAATCTGCGGTGGGGAGCGGGACGGTCGTAGCCAAACGCCGACGTCTGTCGGCTTCGGGTCCACCTCGCGTGCCAGCCGGACGGCTCCTGACGATTTACTCATCAGTTGATAACCGTGCAATGAATCCCCCTCATGAAAGTCTTTGCTTTCAACGAACGCTTCCCGCTCGCAGGTAACGTGAGGGGGAGTCGCCTCTTGGTTTTCGAACGATTCAGAAGCTGAACTGTACGGCCGGGAGTGGGATAGAAAGATATCAACTTGCCGCCGGTAGGAACTCGATGCCCCCCAAGGGCTTTGGCCGCTCCTTCAGGACCGAGCTAAACTGTCCGGCCATGGACGAGGACGTCACGGGTCGGACACTATGCGACCAGCGGAACGGTGATCCGAATGAGTCAAGTGCTGGTTCGTCCATGGTTTAAAGGAAGCCGTGGAGTGGTGGTTGCAGTGCTGAGCTGGATAGGCTCTCATTCTGGCCGGAAGGGGCGAGGCTTCCATGTACGAGATATGGATGGACCTGAAGGTGGCGGCGCGGAGGCTGCGGCACGCGCCTGGTTTTGCGCTGACGGTGGTGCTGTCGCTAACGATGGCGATTGCCGCGAACCTGGTGGTGCTGGGGTTTCTGAGCGCGACCGCGACCGGACCGGCAGGGATTGCGGAGGGCGGCCGGCTCCTGATGGTGGAGCAGAAGCCGGCGGGATACATTTCGCAATCGTATCCCGATTACCGGGACCTGAAGACGCGAAACACGGTCTTCAGCGGCCTGCTGGCTTACCGCATCGGCGAGGCCGCGGTGAGAGCGCTGGGAACGACGCGCAAGAGCTGGGACTATGAGGTGTCAGGCAACTACTTCGACGTGGTCGGCGTGCAGCCGCAGGTCGGACGGTTCTTTCAGGAGAGCGATGAGCGCGGACCGAACTCGGCGCCGTATGTGGTGCTGAGCGATGGGTTCTGGCGGTCACGCTTCGGAGGCGATCCGCGTGTGGTGGGATCGACGATCGAACTGGACAAGCATCCATTCACCATCATTGGCGTGGCGCCCGCGGCGTTTCATGGGATGGAGTTGGTGATCTGGCCGGACTTCTGGTATCCGATGGTGAATGCGGAAGAGGTGAACGGCTACAGCTATCTGGAGCGGCGGTACAACCACTCGCTTTCGGTGGTGGGACGCCTGAAGCCGGGGGTGACCGTGCAGCAGGCGACCGGCAATCTGAACGCGATTGCGGCGCAGATGGCGAAGCAGTATCCCCAGACCGATGACGGCTACGGCGCGCGGCTGGTGAGGCCGGGGCTTTTCGGCGATCAACTGGGACAGGCGGGACGGAATTTCCTCGCCGGCATTCTGGTGCTGGCGCTGCTGACGCTGGTGGCTGCGTGCGTGAATTTGGCGAGCGTGTTTGCGGCACGCGCGGCGGATCGCGGCCGGGAACTGGCCGTTCGGATCGCGATTGGATCGAGCCGCTGGCGGGTGTTGCGGCAGGTATTGGCCGAGGCGGCTCTGCTGGCAACGGGCGGCGGGGCTGCGGGCGCGCTGTTTGCCTCATGGCTGCTCCGCTGGCTGAGCGCCTGGCAGCCGATTGCGGACTTGCCGGTGCGGATGACGGTGGACGCGGACGCGGCGGTTTATGCGGCGGCCGTGCTGCTGGCCGGGGCGAGCGCTGTGCTGCCGGCGCTGCTGACGGCGCGGCAAATCTGGAAGACCGATGCGATGCAGGCGATGAAAGCGGGGGCGGCGCAGAGCCGGGTGCGGCGGCTGAGCGTCCGCGATGGGCTGCTGGGAGTGCAGGTAGCGCTATGCGCTCTGCTGGTGACGTGCGCCCTGGTGGGCGTGCGGGGGATGCAGCGTTCGCTGCATGCGCCGATCGGGTTCCGGCCGCAGGGCGTGACGCTCGCCGAAATGGAGATGAAGATGGCGGGGTACAGCGACGAGGGTGCTCTGCCCGTGGAGAAGAAGATGCTGGAGGGAGCAGCTGCGCTTCCGGGCGTGATCGCAGCGGGCGGGATCAACGAAGAGCCGCTGAATGGAGGCGGCAGCACCACGCCGGTCTATCGCGCCGGCACGACGGACTTCCGCAACTCGAACAGCGTAACGGCGGCGAAATATTTCACCATCTCGCCGGGCTACCTGCAGGCCGCCGAAACGCGCCTGGTGGCCGGCCGCGACATTACGTGGGCAGACGATGCGCGCCATCCGCACGTTGCGCTGATCAACGAAACGATGGCACGAACCCTGTTTGGCAGCGTGCCGGGGGCGGTGGGACAGCACTTCGCTATGCCGGGCCCGACGGACTACCAGGTCGCTGGCGTGGTGGAGGACGGGAGATACGACTCCCTGACCGAGGATCCGCGAGCAGCGATGTTCTGGCCGGTGGCGCAGAATCCGGATAACGAGATCACGCTGGTGGTGCGCTCGGAGCGGCCGCAGGCAGAGATCGCGTCGGCGGTGGGCGCGACGCTTGGCAAGATCGATCCTGCATTGCCGGTGACCATCGAGAGCTGGCCGGTGGCGATGGCGCTGGTGCTGTTCCCCATGCGGGCGGCGACGGTGGCGCTGGGAATTTTGGGACTGCTCGCAGCCATGCTGGCGGCGACGGGCATTTTTGGAATGGCAAGCTACACGGTGGCGCGGCGGCTGCGCGAACTGGGCATCCGCGTGGCGCTGGGCGCGCAGCGGAAGCAGGTGCTGCGCGCGGCGATGGGGCGGACGGTGATGCTGCTGGGTCTGGGATCGGTGGCCGGCCTGGGATTGGGCGTGCTGGGCAGCAAGGTGCTGGCCAATATTGTTTACGAGGCGACGGTGTACGATCCGGCGGTGATTGCGGGCGCTCTGGCCATGATGGTGACGATCGGAGCGCTGGCCGCGCTGGTGCCGGCGCAGCGGGCGGTGCGGGTGGATCCCGCGGTGCTGCTGCGAGAGGAGTAGAACAGGGCATAGGTTGCAGGGAGCAGAAAGAACAGACGGCTCATTGTGGAGGGTTGTGGTTTGCTGCGATCATCCTGACTACGCCGGAGCGTGGAAGGGGTGATCCATGAAGATTGTCGTTTTTGGGGCGTCGGGCGGCACCGGGCAGGAGCTGCTGAAGCAGGGAGTCGCCGCGGGGCATGAGGTCACCGCCTTTGTGCGCGATCCGAAATCGGTGACCGGCGGCGAACGGCTGCGCGTGGTGGTGGGCGATGCGCGCGATGCGAAGGCGGTGGCGCTGGCGCTTGCGGGGCAGGACGCAGTGCTTTCGGCATTGGGCGCGCGAACGCTGAGCGATGAAACGCTGCTGCCGGAGTCGATGACACACATTTTGGCGGCGATGCGGCAGAACGGCGTGCGGCGGCTGGTGGTGCTGGGCGCGTCGGGCGTGTGGCCGGGCGCGGAGAAACGGCTGTCGCGGGTGGCGCAGATCTTCCTGCGCGTGATTCAGGCGACGGTGCTCAAGAAGCCGTTTCATTCTCAGAGGAAAATGCAGGAGATGGTGCGGGTGAGCGACACGGAGTGGACGGTGGTACAGCCTCCGCGGCTTCTGAACCGCCCGGGGCGGGGCACGTGGCGCGTGGATGGCGAGGCGCTCCCAGCGAATGGGACGACGATCGCGCGCGCTGACGTGGCGACGTTCATGCTGCAGCAACTGACGACGCAGGAGTGGGTGCGGAAGTCGCCATTTGTGGCGTGGTGAAAAGGCCGGGAGAGGCGGTCAGGGATGGTGCGGCCGGCAGCCATCCACGAGAGCGGCCAACGCGAAGGCCCTACAATGGCGGCGGAGGGTTTGAGGATGAAGCTGACTCGCCGCGATTTCTCTCGTCTGAGCGCTATGGTTGCTGTGTCAGGGGCGTTGCCACGCCTGCATGCGCAAACTGAGAACGGGGATCGCAAGCTGCGGTGGGGCATCGTGGGGCTGGGGCGCATCTCGATGGATCACTTCATGCCGGGCGTGGCGCTTTCCAGAACGGGACGCATCACGGCCCTGGTGAGTGGGCATCGCGAGAAGGCGGAGAAACAGGCGGCGATGTACAACGTGCCGTCGCCTTCGATCTACAGCTACGAAAATTTCGATGAGATCGCGCAGAACAAGGAGATTGACGCGGTGTACATCGCGCTGCCGAACTCGATGCACGCGGAGTACACGATCCGCGCGGCGAAGGCGGGGAAGCACGTGCTGTGCGAGAAGCCGATGTGCACGAGCCTGGCCGATGCGCGGGCGATGATCGAGCAATGCGCGAAGCATCGGGTGAAGCTGATGATCGCGTACCGATGCCAGTACCAGCCGCTCCATCTGAAGGCGATTGAGGTGATCCGGTCGGGGAAGATTGGGCAGGTGCAGGTGATCGAGAGCGCGTTTGGCTTTCCCATCCAGATCTTTTTTGAGATGGACGGCGTGAGGACGCCGGAGTGGCGGCTGAACAAGAAGCTGGCCGGGGGCGGGCCGGTGATGGATGTGGGGATCTATTCGCTGAACGCGTGCCGGTACTTAGCGGGCGAGGAACCGACGGACATCAAGGCCAATGCGTCGACGATTGACAAGGATGGGCGGTTTGCGGAGGTCGAGGAGAACGTCGGGTGGACGATGCGGTTTCCGTCGGGGATATTGGCGAGCTGCAACACGACGTATGGTGCGGATATGGGCGGCGGAGGATTCTTCAAAGTGCACGGAGCGAAGGGATGGGTGGCGATGGAGCCGGCTTTTCCGTACCAGGGGATGCGGCTCGAGGCGCACTCGTCGGATGGGCTGGATTTGGATGTGCGCGACGAGCAGAAGGACCCGGCACAGTTCACTGCGCAGGCGGATTATTTTGCGGATTGCGTGTGGAACAATCGCGAGCCGAAGACGGATGGGCAGGAAGGGCTTCGGGATATGACGTGCATCTCGCAGATTTATGAGGCGGCGGGGATGCGGCCCTTGTGAGCGGAGCTTACAAGGGCAGGTTGCAGGTGACAGGTTGCGGTTTCAGAAAAGCAGCGGCAGCGCTTCAAGGCCTCAGGCGACGGATCAGGCGTGCGTAGACCTCATCCCAGGGCACGAGTTTCGCGGCACCCTCTTCGATTGAGGCAATGCGGCGCTCAATTTCTTCGCGCCAGGCCTGACCGACATCGTGGGTGTCAGACGCATCGTGCGGTGATTTTGCAGCCTTGTCCGACATAGCCTGGTCTAGCGCCGATGCGCTTCAAAGTAGAGATTGCAGACTGACAGGATGATGGTGTTGTTGTCTTTGAGCAGCGCCCAGTCGCCTGGAATCTCAACCGTTGCGCCGGTGATGTCGGCATCCGCATGTGAGAGCTTCACGATGGTGACGGAAGGCGCACGAATGCCGAGCTGGGCGAAATCAATTTGCGAGTCGGCTGCGCCACCGCCGGAGTATTCGTCGTGGAACTGGATGGCACTCATCGATTGCACTGTCACTTGAGTGCCAGGAACCGCGTGGTCCTTCCATCGGAAGGAATCGGTCCCATAGTGGAGGGTGGTTCTGAGAAGCCTCTGCGCGTCGCGCTTACCCCAGCAGGAGATTGTTTGCGTGGGGATGAGGTGAGTGACGGTCCAGTCCCCCTGCAATTGCTGCGGGATCTCGTGGGCTACGGTGGCGGCTGGTTGAAGGAACAGGAGCAGGCATAGCCAGCGCACAAGGAGCATCAGGTTGTTTCACCCGTTCAGCGTTTCCTGGAGTTTGTTGAGCGTCGAGTTGAGGTTCTTGTCGTTGCGGCGCTGCTCGTCGATTTTGCCGATGGAGTGCATCACGGTGGTGTGGTGCTTGCCGCCGAACTGGCGACCGATCTCCGGCAGCGAGGCTTCGGTAAGCTGCTTGGCCAGATACATGGCGATCTGACGGGGTACAACGACGGCCCGGGAGTTATTCTTCTGCTTGAGCTCGCCGACGCGCATGCCGAATTGCTCGGCGACGGCGCGCTGAATCGACTCGATGGTGATCTTGCGGACCTGGGTATCGATGAACTGCTTGAGGCACTGCTGCGCGGTGGGCAGGCTCATCTCGAGACCATTGAGGCCGCACCACGCGATGAGGCGGACCAGCGCGCCTTCCAGTTCGCGGACGTTGGTGCGGACGTTGGAGGCGATAAAGAGCGCGACGTCCATGGGCAGCGGCGCGGGCAGATGCTCGCTCTCGGCCTTCTTCTGCAGGATGGCGACTTTGGTTTCGAGGTCGGGCGGCTGAATGTCGGCGATCAGGCCCCACTCGAAGCGGCTGCGCAGGCGGTCTTCGATCTCGGCCAGCTCGCGGGGCGGGCGGTCGGAGGCAATGACGATCTGCTTCATGTTTTCGTGCAGCGCGTTGAAGGTATGGAAGAACTCTTCCTGGGTGCGCTCCTTTTGCGAGAGGAACTGGATGTCGTCGATGAGCAGCACGTCGACGGTGCGGAACTTGTCGCGGAAGCTGGTCATCTTGTCGTAGCGCACGGAGCTGATCATCTCGTTGGTGAATTTTTCCGCGGAGACGTAGGAGATGGAGGCGGCCGGCTGGATGCGCTTCACCTCGTGACCGATGGCGTGCATGAGATGGGTCTTGCCCATGCCGACGCCGCCATAGAGGAAGAGGGGATTGTAGGCTTTCGAAGGCTGCTCGGCGACGGCGAGCGCCGCGGCGCGCGCAAACTGATTGCCGGGGCCGCAGACGAAGGCGTCGAAGGTGTAGCGCGGATTGAGCTGCGCGGCGGTGGACCAGTCGAAGCGTGCCTGCTGCGGTCCGGCGTGGGGCGCGTGGCGCGTGCCGGCGCCATTGGTGTGCATCGGAGGAACGTGGGCCGAGGAGGCCGGAGGGAAACCGCCGTCTTCGCGCACGCGGGGAACGGTGGGATCTTCGTCGGGAGTGATGAAGCTGACGTCGTCGAATTCGAGCTGAAGATTCTCGATCGCTTCCTGAATCAGATCGCCGTAGCGATCGCCGACGTGGCGAAACTCAGGCGTGGGGATGCGCACGTAGAGCACGCGTTCGCGGACATAGCTGTAGCGTGTGGGTTTGAGCCAGGTGTCATAGGACTGGCGATTGATTTTCTTTTCGAGCGCCGCGAGGATTTGTATCCATGGATTGAGAGCGACCGACGGACTTACGGCGAATGACATGCGCAATCCCTTTGCCTAACGTCCGGGAGCGGAAGCAACCGTGGGGCCGAATTACGAAAATGCTCAGGTTGAACCCGGATGTGGAAACCGGGCGAGTTCAGAAGCAGATTCGCATGAGCCGGGAGTGGGCTCCGATCTGTCACGCAACGGAGCTTCGGTCACATTCTCCGACAACCGCAGGGCGTCGAAAATCTTAAGTGAACGTTGCCGATAGTAGCACAGTCCGGAGGCCGTGCAAACGAAATGCGCGCGAGAAAATTTTCGCTGAAAGAAGTTGCACACGGGCTGGTGAAAATCGACACAGGCGTGCAATTTTTGCGAGTGTTCAGATGCATGGGATATACTTAAAACTTGCCGCTGAAGGGCGAGATGAGCAGGAGCGCTACCCGCTCGAAGGCAGGTGCGCGAGCCAGGTTGGGGGCGAAAGCCCGCAATGCGCCGAGCGGAGACATCGACAAAAAGTTCAGGAGTCACCCTTCCCATGCCGAAACGCACATTTCAGCCGAACCGGCGCAGCCGATCGAAGACGCACGGCTTTCGCAGCCGCATGAAGACCAAGAGCGGCGCAGCGGTGCTGTCGCGGCGGCGCGCGAAGGGCCGCAAGCGCGTGTCCGTGAGCGCCGGGTATCGCGACTAGTCATTCCACTGAACCTTCCGATCAGCGGCGCAGCCCATAGCTGCCTTTCCCAGAGTGAGACGGAATGAGGATATGCCGGAAGCCAAGCTCGACTGGCGCAGCACCCGTCTGCGGAAGCACGAGGAATACCAGCGTGTGTACCAGGCGAGCCGCAGGCATACGTCCGCGTCCATGACCTATTTTTATTGCGTGCGGAAGAGCGGCGAACCGCCGACGAACCAGCCGCGTATAGGATTAACGACGCCGCGCGCATTGGGCGGAGCCGTGGTGCGAAATCGCATCCGGCGGCGGATGCGCGAGGCGGTGCGGATGCATGTGCGCGAGTTGCCGCAGCAAGTCGATTTGGTGCTGCATCCGCGCAAGCAGGTGCTGGAGATGGATTTTCCGCGGCTGGAGCAGGAAGTGTCGCGGGTATTTGCGGCGGTCGCGGCGAATGGAGCGAAGCGATGACGAGCGAGCGCGCAGCGGCCGGACGAAGCGAGAGAATCGCTCATGCGCTGCTGACTGCGTACAAGAGCGTGCTGTCGCCGGTTTTTCATGCGGGCGTGCCGGGTGCGTGCCGGTTTCAGCCCACGTGCTCGGAGTATGCGGCGATCGCTGTTGTAGAGCACGGGTGGGTGCGGGGAACGGTCATGGCGGTTTGGCGCGTGCTGCGCTGCAATCCGCTGAACCGGCGCGGCGGGTTTGATCCAGTGCCGGCGAAAACAGGCCTCAGGGTAAAGGGTGTGGGCAGCGAGAAGGAATTCTCTCCAGCGTGGATGGGACCGAAAGTTCCCGAACATCGGTAGGGCGACAGGAAACGGAAGTCTTGGCAGAGATACAGAATCCCAATCAGCAGGGCGGCGGCGGTCTGGGGGGCGACTCACGATCGCTGCTCAGCTTCATGGTCATTTTCGTGCTTTTAGTGGTTGCCTTTCAGATCTGGGGACCGAAGAAGCAGGATCAGAAGCAGCAGCCCACCGAAAGCAGCCAGCAGGCAACGCACCTCAACCAGCCCGCAGCGGCCGTGCATGAGACCGCGACGCCGGCGCCGGCCGCGCGGACAGCAGCCAGGTCGAAGAAGGCTGCGAACACAGCCGAACCCACGGTGCAGGCAGCGAGCGCCGCGGAGACGGTAGTCGAGAACGAGCTGTATCGGATCACGTTCAGCAACCGCGGCGGGGAAGCCACGTCGTGGGTGCTGAAGAAGTACAAAGCGGAGGATCAGAAGAGCCTGCTGAATCTGGTGGACGACCCGGCGGCGGCGAAATTCGGATATCCGCTGTCCCTGTTTACCTACGACGCGGGGCTGCGGGACAAGCTGAATTCCGCCATGTACGTGCCATCGGCGACAGGAACGATCGCGGTGCCCGGCGAACTGAGCTACACGTATTCGGCCGGTGGCCTGACGGTGCGTAAGACCTTCCACTTCGATACCAGTTATCTGATCACCGCGGACATCTCGGTGACCGACAACGGCGCGCCGGTGACAGCGCTGCTGGCGTGGCCTTCGGGGCTGGATGGCAACCAGTCCCACACGCAGGCGTCGTCGCACTTCAGCTACGCCGCTGCCACCTTCGACGATTCGGTTGACGGCAAAACGGACAATGTCGCAGTGAAGAAGGTGGTGGGCGGCAACACGCTGCATGGGACGATTGACTACGCGGGCATCAGCGATCTGTACTTTGCGGCGGAGTTTCTGCCGGACAACCCCGCGGACATGAGCGTGGTGACGCTCAATAATTCGATCGACGTGCCTCGCAATCCGGATCATCCGCAACCGAACGAGGTGGATCATTTGCCGGTGCTGGGCGCGGCCGTGGGGCAGTTCGGCAGCCCAACCGTGCACACCCGGGTATTTGTGGGGCCGAAGTCGCTCGACCTGCTGCAGTCAATCCACACGACCAACGGCAGCAATCTGGAACACGTGGTCAGTTTCGGATGGTGGGGTTGGGTGGCTAAGCCGATGCTGTACGTGCTGCGGTTCTTCGTGACGCACGGCATTCCGAACTGGGGCTGGGCGATCCTGGTGCTCACCTTCATCCTGAACCTCGCGATGCTGCCGACGCGCGTCATGATGATGAAGTCGCAGGTGAAGATGGCGCGCATTCAGCCGGCGCTGGACGCAATCAAGGCGAAATACGCGAAGTACAAATCGACAGATCCGCGACGCCAGGAAATGAACAAGGAGATGTTCGACCTGCAGCGGAAGGAAGGCATCAACATGTTCGGCAGCTGCCTGCCGATGCTGCTGCAGTATCCGCTGCTGTTCGGGTTTTACCGGATGCTGGAGTACGCCATCGAGCTGCGCCAGGCGCACTGGCTGTGGCTGACGGATCTGTCGGGCGTCGATCCGCTGCACATCCTGCCTATTTTCGTGATCGTCTCGATGTTCCTTTCGCAGCTGATGATGCCCTCGCCGGGAATGGACCAGAGCCAGCAGCGCATGATGGCTTTCATGATGCCGGTCGTCTTCGGCGTGATGATGTGGAACATCGGCTCGGGCGTGGCTCTGTACTGGGCGGGCAGCAACATTATGGGCGTGGGCACGCAGGTGGTGATGAACCGCACCAGCATGGGGCAGGAGCTGCGGGCGATCCAGGCGAAGCGAGCGGCGAAGAAAAAGAAGTAACACCCGGGCAGATAGAGCGTGCGGATTCGGAGTTTGTGGTTTAATTACGTCGGGACACGTACGAATCATCCTCGATGCCAATCGAAGACTACGCAGCAGCCGCACAGAAAATCGCGGAATTCCTCAAGACGCTGATCAATTTGGGCGGTCTTCGCCTGAAATACCGCATCACCGCGGGCGCGGGAGCGGTAGATCCAGCGGGGCTGGAAGCGCGTGAAATTTACGTGGAGCTCGCCGGGCCGGATGCGGGACTGCTGACTCAGCGTGGCGGCGAGCTGCTGCGGGCGCTGGAGCATGTGGCGGCGAAAATCCTGCGCCTCGAGAATGAGGAGCACGACAAAGTCAGCTTCGACTCGGAAAACTTCAAGGCGCTGCGCGCGCGCGAGCTGAAACTGGCGGCGGAGACGGCGGCCGAGCGAGTACGGCGCACCGGCCAGCCTTACAGCTTTGCGCCGATGAGCTCGCGGGAACGGCGGATGCTGCACCTGGCGTTTCGTGGCTGCGACGATCTGGAGACGGCGTCGAGCGGCGAGGGGCTGCGGCGGTTTGTGGTGGCGTATCCAAAAGGGTACGAACATCGCGAGGCCGAGCCGCGACGCTCGGATCGGCCTCTCGGGCGCCGGCGTTAGGGTGTATCGACATCGAGGGATGGTCGGCGCTGCGCAGGAAAAATCCGGCCAGCCGAGGCGGAGTCCCATGGCTGTGGCGGCCCCACTGTCGAGGACGGCAACGAAGTATGGTTGGGTTTTTCCCGCAACCCCGGGGTCCCCGCCCGCGCCTTTCGCGCAACGGGGTGGAAGCCGCAGGGACGGGGCCATTTTTCCCCAGCTCTTCGCCGCTCGTCGCTAAGATACACCCGGTATCTGTCGTTCCTCGCTGCTCGATCTGAGCAAAAATGGCTCCCGTCGCCGGCCGTTCCTATATGCCGCTACACCCTAGAGCCGAGCCGCCTCAGGTAATCCCTCCACCGAAGAGCGCGCCGGTAAACTGAGGAAGCGGCAACGCGGCGCGGGAGCTTCCCGGTGCAACCTCATCCCCAGACAACCGAACGCGAAGACGTGGCGCAGGAGACGATTGTCGCCGTCTCGACTCCGCCCGGGCGCGGCGGCATCGGGATCGTGCGCCTTTCTGGAAACCACGCGCGGGAGATCGCCGCCGGGCTGGCGATCCTGCGCGCGCCGCTGCAGCACGGGCGCGCGCGGCTGGCGGACGTCCCGGAGCCGGAAAGCGGCAGCAAAATTGATGAGGCCATGGTTACGTATTTCGCCGCGCCGCACTCTTACACCGGCGAAGATCTGTTAGAGATTGCCGCACACGGATCGCCGGTGGTGCTGGACCTGCTGGTGCGGGGCGCGCTGCGGGCCGGAGCGCGTCTGGCGCGTCCGGGCGAATTCACGGAGCGGGCGTTTCTCTCAGGAAAGCTGGATCTGACTCAGGCCGAGGCGGTACGCGACCTGATCGAGTCCCAGACGCTCTATCAGGCGCGGATTGCGGCGGAGCAGATGGGCGGAGCGCTGTCGCGGCGCGTGCAGCCGGCGAAGCAGAAGCTGGTGGAGCTGATCGCTCTGCTGGAAGCCGGAATCGATTTTGCCGAGGACGACGTGGAGGTGACGGCGGACGCGGAAATTGTCGCTCGCGTGGATACAATTGCGGCGGATCTCGAGGAGTTGGCGCGGACCTTCGAGCATGGGCGGCTGGTCCATGCCGGACTGCGTCTGGCGATTGTGGGAAGGCCGAACGTGGGCAAGTCTTCGCTGTTTAATCGGCTGCTGGAGCGGGAGCGCGCCATCGTGACGGCGTCGCCCGGGACCACGCGGGATCTGGTGACGGAGCGTCTGGCTATTGGCGGCATTCCGGTGGAACTGGTGGACACGGCGGGTCTGCGCGAGGCGCTGGACGAGGCCGAAGCGATCGGGGTGCGGAAATCGCGCGAGACACTGGCGGAGGCGGATGTGGTGCTGGTGGTGCTGGATGCATCGGCGCCGCAGCGCGAGGACGAGGAGCAGCTGATCGCTTCCCTGGCTGGTCGGCGCGCGCTCGTGGTGCAGAATAAGTGCGACCTGGCGGAGCCGGCCAGTGAGCGCGTGAGCGCGTCAGCGAGTGGGCCAACCAGCGAGCCGGCGGCGTTGTTTCCCGAAGCCGGGAAAATGCCGGAGCGTCGGCGAGAAATGTTTGTGGTGCGGACGTCGGCGGTGACGGGTGAAGGGCTCGCAGACTTGCGTTTGAAGCTAACGGAACTGGTGAGTCATCCCGCGGGCGAGAGCGAAACCGGCATGCTGACGACGTTGCGACATTTTGAGGCAGTGAGCGGGACGCTTGCTTCGCTGTGTGCGGCGCGCGCTGCGGTGGCGGCGCGCGTTCCCCACGAAATGCTGCTGCTGGATCTCTATGGAGCGCTGCGGCCACTCGACAGCCTCACCGGCGAAACGACGGCGGACGACATTCTCAACCGGATTTTTTCAACGTTCTGCATCGGAAAATAACACGAGGTTTTGCGCGCAGGAAAGGACGGAGTGCAGATGTGGCTTCCGCAGCATGGGCCCGGACTTCGATGAGGCTGCTGCGGTGTGCCCATCTTGCTGCGTTGCTGTGCGCTCTGTTGGCCGGCATCTTTCCCTGCGCAACTGCTCAGCAAACCTCGCAGGATTCGGCGTCGATGCGGCCGTTCCGCCAGGCCCTCAGCCTCGCCCAGCACAACGACGCGCAGGGTTCTCTCGCCATCCTGAATCAATTACTGGCCCAGGATCCGCATTTCGCGCCAGCCCTCAAACTCAAAGCCAGCCTGCTGGAAGATGCGGGCCGCACGGCGGATGCGGCGGCGCTGTACGAAGAGGCCCTGCAGTATGCGCCGGCCGATCCCGACCTGCTTTTCAAGTCGGGCATGTATGCGCTCATGGCCGGGAATCGCGACCAGGCCATCAGCCTTCTCGCGCGGTGCGTCCGCCTCGATCCGAAGGACGGCGACGCGCAGTTTTACCTGGCGCAGGCCTATTACCTCAACGGGCAGACCGATCTGGCGCTGAGCGCCATCCGCGCCAGCGCAAGCCTTGACCCGCGGAACGGGGACATCCTGCAGAAATGCGGCGAATATCTTCTGAGCGCGGGAAAGTACCCGGATGCGCTGGATTGCCTGACGCGCGCGCAGAAAGCCGACGCCACGCTGTCTGGCATCGATTACGATTTGGGAGCGGCGCGCTATAAGCTGATGGATCTGGCCGGGGCGGAGAAGAATCTGGCGCGCGCGGTCGAGGAGCACTCGAACGACTTCAACGCCCTGGATCTGCTGGCGACCGTCGAGATTCATCTGGCGAAGTGGGATGCAGCGAGCGACCTGCTGCGCCGGGCACTGGCGATCCGGCCGGACGATGCCACGGCACTGCTGGGGCTGGGCCATTGCCAGGTGGAGCGGAAAGAGTATGCGGCGGCGGTCGACACCCTGCATCGCGCGCTTCACGCCGACCCCACCCAGTTGCAGGCGCATTTCTTTTTGTCGCGCGCCTATGCCGCTCTGGGACAGGCCGACGAGGCGCAGCATGAAGCCGTGCTGCATCAGCTGATGATGCAGCGATTCACGTTTATGCCACTTGCGGCGAAGCAGGTGGACGAGAAGGCCATCGTTCCCGAAGCGCGCGCTCTGCTGCAACAGCACAAGGAAGAAGAAGCGCTCGAGGTGTATCGGCGGCATGTGAGCGGAAGCTACGTGACCCCTGGCGATGCCTGGGTGTTTATCGGGAAGCTGTATCTCTCGCTCGGGGATCGGACCAACGGATTGCGCTGCCTGCAGCGCGCGCTCGACGTCGATCCGCATGTGCGCGGCGCATACATCTGGGAAGGCGTCGTCGCGCTGAAGGATGGCGATCTCACGACCGCGGAAGCCCGATTCCAGGCGGAGCTGGCGCGCGATCCCAATGACCAGCAGGCGATTGCGGAGATAGGCGAGCTGCGCTACCGGCAGAGCCAGTGGGCCGAGGCTGCACGGTTTCTTACTCAGTCGAAAACCATGTCACCGGAGCTTCTCTACCTGCTCTGCGACAGCGACTTTCACCTCGGCGACATTCGCAACGCCGACCTGACCGCGGAGTTGACGGAGGCGTGGGGAAGAAGCGATGCCGCGCTGATGCAAAAGCTGCTGGTTCTGCTGCGGAATAACGGCCAGACCCAGCTTGCGGATCGGCTGGCGCAGGATATGACGCCGTGACGGCGGGTTCTCAGGACGGGCTTTCCGTCACCTTCAGCACCTGATCGGCTTTCACGTTCTTCAGCACCTGGCGAATCCCGCTGGGCCACCGGAGCTCGATTTCGTCGATCACCGCCGCATCCCCCAGCCCAAAATGCACGCGCTTGTCGCTCGAGGAGTTGTAGCCGACCGCGGTGGTCGCGTGGTTGTGCAGCGTTCCTCGCGCCGTCGTGATCTTTATCTTCGTACCCAGCCCGTCGCGGTTCGATTGCACGCCGGCGAGGTGCAGCAGAATCCAGTGACCGTGGTTCTCCGTTCGGTTCATCAGGATCTGCGGGCTTCCATTTAGCACGGTCACGACGGCGTCGATCCTGCCGTCGTTGTTCAGGTCACCAAAGGCAGCGCCGCGATGCGCAGCCGGGCGCAGACAGCTCGCGCCTGCCGTAGCGCTCACGTCTTCAAAGGTCATATTGCCGCGATTGCGAAATAAGCCGTTTGGCAAGCCGTACGGCCGGTGCGCGACCACCTCTGCGTTGTCCAGGATGTCCGCGTTGGCGGTGAACAGGTCCTTATGGCCGTCGTTGTCGAAGTCGTAGAGGCCCGTGCCCCATGCGGTCAGGCGGCTCGTTGCCGCCGTCAGACCTGCGGAGCTGCTCACGTCCTGGAATTGTCCGCCGCCGAGATTTCTGTAGATCGGGAAGCCCTCGCCGAACATGGTGGTTTGGAAAATGTCGGGCTTGCCGTCATTGTCGAGATCGCGGAAATCCGCTCCCATCCCTGCGACCGCGTTGCCAAACCCGTTGTAGGCCACGCCCGCTTCCACGCCTGCTTCGCTGAATGTCCCATCGCCATTGTTGTGCAGCAGGTAGTTCTGGAACGTATCGTTCGAGATGAAGACATCCATGTGCCCGTCATCGTCGTAATCGGCAAAGGCAACGCCCATCCCCTTGCCGACGAACTGCCCAATGTGCGACTCCGCTGACACGTCCGCGAATGTGCCGTCGCCGTTGTTGCGATAGAGGATATTGGGCGTGCCGAGAAACTCCACCGGCGAGCAGTACGTCGGATTGCCCTCCGTCGCACAGTGCGTTGCGGTGGCGATGTCGTAATTGAGGTAGTTGATCACCAGCAGGTCGAGCAGGCCGTCGTTGTTGTAGTCGAACCAGCCCGCCGTGACTGCCCATGCCTTTCCCAGCTTCGCCACCATGCCGGTTACGCCGGCCTTAGCCGTCACATCGGTAAACGTGCCGTCTCCGTTGTTGTGCAACAGCTGGTTGTGATTTACTCCGGTGACGTACAGGTCCACGAACCCATCGTTGTTGTAATCGGCGGCAGCCACGCCCATGGAATAGCCAAGCCCCTTCACTCCGGCGTGCTCGGTCACGTCGGTGAACGTTCCGTCGCCGTTGTTGCGGAACAGACGATTGCTGAAGGCTGGGCTGTTTTTTTCGAGCGAAGGAATCGCTGCGCCGTTAGTGAAGAAGATATCGAGGAGGCCGTCGTTGTTGTAATCGAAGAGCGCCACACCGCCGGTCATGGTCTCAATGGTGTAGCGCTGAGGGCTGACGCTGTTGCGGAGGGTGAACGCGATGCGCGACGTCCCGAAACGATCTTCGAACAGGATCGGCGGCTGGCCCACGGCGCCGGGATGGGCAGCCCTGCTGTTCTGATTCGCCTCGCCCAGCGAAAACGCCAGAGCTCGCCGGTTGCCGGCGATTGCTGCGGCTGCCGCTGCCGCCTGGCGAACGAAAGCACGTCGGTCCATGGGTCCCGTGATCGCTTCCTTCCCAACTCGTGACATCCCGGCGTGGGTCAGGACGGCAAAGTTTTCCCATTATCTCCCGGCAGCAGACCGCGCATTACGCCGAGAATTTCGCGGAGCTTCGAAGGTCCATTGCGTTGAGTTCGCGGGGCTGGTGCGCTCGCGCAGGCGGGCGGAAGAAGGTCACCCGTTTTTAGTTGCGGCCGGTGCCGATATTGTCCGCCGCATGGGAAAGACCAGGCAGCAGGCCGGAGTCGATGCACAGTCGCCGTCCGCCTCGTCTCGAGAACCACAGTCGTTCCAGCGACCTCCTCAGACGATGCGATCATCGCTATCTTCCGGGTCGACGGCAGCGGTTACTGCTCTGGCGCTTCGTAGCACTTTCGGCCCGGGATACACCGGGCCAGGTGCACATAGTCGTCATCCGGGCCGGCGGGGCCCATGGTGCGCAGACACCAGTAGCTTGAGCTTGTGTGGATGCCGTCTACCCAGATCTCCACGTTCCGGGGCGTCGTGCCGTACGGATTCTTGGTTCGGAGGCACTGGCAGGGCTGCGATTTCACTTCGGTTGCGCTCATCGATCCTCCTAACCTGCCGCGCTTGGGTCGCGGTCCCTTTGTCCGGCAGCCAGCAGGATGGTGCGATAGATGGCTACCGGGAACAGCTCCACTTTGTACCCGTTCATCGTCAGCGGCTGCACATTGGTCATGGCGGCCTTGCCGGCGGCTCGCGCCAGCTCTTCCGTAATCGGCTTGCCCGCCAACAAGGCCTCCGCTTCCGACGACCGGCGCACCACCGGCGATGCCGCGCCCATGGTGATTACCGCGCGGCGGCAGGTGTTGCCATCCATCTCCAACACGACACCCGCGTCGGCGATGGCCCAGTCGAAGCTCTCCTTCTCGCCGTATTTCTGGTACGCGGACCGCGTGCCGGGAGCCGGCTTCGGGATCATGACTGCCGTGAGCAGTTCGTCCGGCTCGATGACCGAGAATTTCGTCGGGTTGGCGTCGGGCTGAACGTAAAAGTCTTTGATCGGCACGGTGCGCTTCCCGTTCTTCGCGGAAGTGAGCTCGATGCCGGCATTCAGGCCAAGCAGCGCCACCGCAGCGGAGGAAGGCGCCACCGCGGGACAGGTACCGTAATCCATGATGGCGTGGTACTGGTTCAGGCCGGTGAATGCGAAGCAGATGTCCTTGCCTTTGCGGATGCACTGGAATTCCGCCGACCGGTAATACCAGCATTGCACCGGTTGCAGCAGGTTCCCGCCGAGCGTCGCCATGTTGCGCAGGTGCGGCGTCGCGGCGTGACCGCAGGCATCGGAGAGAATCTGATACTGCGACTGAATCACCGGGTGCTCGCAGATCTCCGTCAGCGTGGCGAGAGCGCCGATGGTGAGGCCGTCGCCGGTCTCGTGAATCCCGCCGAGCGCGGAGATGTTGCGGATGTTGACGAGCCGGGTGGGCTGCGCCGTTCCGTTTTTCATGCGGTCGAGCAGGTCAATGCCGCCGGCTTTGACCACCGCGCCGTCTTTCAACTGCGCGAGCGCCGCATCCACGGTTGTGCAATCTGCGAGCACGAAGCTGTTCATACCGTTAACCTCCCGGGTGCAGGCTGATTCAGCGCAGCCAGAACGACTGCGGGCGTCATCGGCGTCTGGCGAACGCGTACGCCGATGGCGTTATAGACAGCGTTGCCAATGGCGGCTCCAACAGAGACGATGCCGGCCGCCTCGCCAATGCCGGATGCATCGGTGGAGCTTTGCCCGATGTACGCTTCCACGAGCTTCACTTCAATTTGCGGCGTTTCGCGCGAGCCGGTGATCTTGTACTGCTCCAGATTCGGATTCACCATCAGGCCATAGTTCGGATCGATGAGGCGGTTCTCAAACAATGTGTACGAGACGCCCTGGATCACGCCGCCGTTAATCTGGCTGATTACCTGCATCGGATTCATCGGACGCCCGCAGTCGTGGACGGAGAGCACGCGTCTGACGTGGATGCGGCCGACCTCAACGTCCACCTCGACCTCGGCGACGTCGACGCCGCCGTAGGTGAGGTATTTGCTGCGGTCGTAATCAGGCACGCGCTTCGACTGAACGGCAATCTGATCGGTCGCCATTTTGGCCGCAGCGCGTTTGAAGGCGACGGCCTGCAGCTTGCCGGATTTGCTGCGGACCTGGCCGTCGACCAGCTCCAGGTCTCCGGCGGTGGCGCCGAGGGCAGGCGCCACGTCAGCGAGGAACTTCTGCGATGCCTGCCACGCGGCGTCGCGCACGGCGGGAGTGAGAGAAAGCGTCGTGACGCTGCCGCCGGAGTCCGGGCCCGCGGGATAATTCGTATCGCCCACGCGGACGGCGATCTTCTCGGGCGGTACGCCAAACTGCTCAGCGACGATCTGCGCCATGACCGTCTTGATGCCGGTGCCGATGTCCTGCACGCTCGACAGCACCTCGATCGATCCGTCCTTGTGCACCCGGACTTCCGCCGACGAATTCATGCTGACGAACCGGTACCAGACGGATTGCGCGAAGCCCACGCCGCGCTTCACCAGACCATGGTCGGCGCCAGCGATGGGATTGCGGGACTTCCAGAGGTCGCTTTCACGCACCACCTGCCGCTCGACCCTGCGGACAGGATGTTCATCGATGCGGTCGCGTAGCTCGAGCGGGTCCATGTTGAGCTTGACGGCGAGATCATCGATGGTCTGTTCCAGCGCGAAGGCGCCCGGGGGGTGACCCGGCGCGCGCATGGCGGTGCCTGGGCCCGCATTGGTAAAGACGTCATTTTCTTCCGTATGGAGCGCAGCGTACTTGTAGAGGTTCGCCGCGGGTCCGGAACAGCCCGCTCCGGTGCCGCACCCGGCGGTGCCGTAGCTCACCAGATGGATGCCGGTGAGCGTGCCGTCTCTCTTTGCTCCGATGCGGAGTGTCTGGTCGGAACTGGGACGATTGCCGACGGACAGATGCTCCTCCTCGCGGTCGAGCATCAGCCGGACCGGCGCGCCTGTCTTCTTAGACAGCGCGGCTGCGGCGACGCCGAAGTTGCCTGCGCCGAACTTCGCCCCGAATCCGCCGCCCATGTATTCCGTAATGACGCGGACCTGCGACATGGGAAGTTTGAAGTAGCCGGCCAGTTCCTCGCGAACGCTGGAAGTGCCCTGGGTCGAGGCCCAGACGGTGAGCATCTCGGGCTTCCAGTCAGCGACCACGCCGTGCGTTTCCAGGGCGGAGTGTGTCTGCACCTGGGTGATGTAGTGGCCTTCCACAACAACGTCGGCCTCTTTCAGAGCCTGTTCGATGTCGCCGACTCTCTTGATGGCAGGCCCATGGATATTGCCGGTCTGCCGCACATCGTTCGGACCGCCTCCGCCGCCGGCCGTTCCCTCCTCATCGGCTGCACCGGGGAACACCGGCGGCGCATCGGAAGCGCGCGCTTTATCGAGATCGATGACAAACGGAATGGCCTCGTATTGCACCTTCACCAGCGCGGCTGCCTCTTCCGCCGCAGCGGGCGTGGTTGCAGCAACCGCGGCAATCGGCTGTCCGGCATAGCGCACCGTGGGATACTTCACCTGTTCGAGGGATGGATCCCGCAACACCGCATTTCCCATCGCGTGCTGGACGACATGAACCCCCCGGACTCCGGGATGGCGTTCCGCGGCCGAGGTGTCGACCGCGACGACCTTCGCGTGCGGAACGGTGGCGTTCACGAACTTCGCGTACAGCATGCCGGGCAACTGCACATCGGCGGTGTATCGGGCGCGTCCGGTTGCCTTGGCCAATCCGTCATAGCGCTCGTGGGACTTGCCAACGTACGTGAGATCCTGATTGATCGGCCAGACCGGCGGCTCCGTCGCGGGAACATGGCGTTGTTCGTCGTGCAGAGTGTAGCCGGGCACTCCGACGGGCATGGAGACGGACTTCTTGTCCGATTTTTGTGCCGGGGCCTGCGCCGCTTCCAGGAGCAGGGCTTCTTCCTTCGTGTGAATCGGCATGGTGTCCTCTCTTACACTCGGCGCATGTTATCCGCTGCATCCAGCGTGGCGGCGAAGACCTTGGGATACGTTCCGCAGCGGCAAAGATTGCCGGAGATGGCGGCACGCACATCCTGTTCCGATGGGTGCGGATTCTTTTCGAGGAGTGCAGCGCAGCTCATCACCATAGCCGGTGTGCAGAAGCCGCACTGCAGGGCGTCGTGCTTCACGAAGGCCGTTTGCAGAGGATGGGGTTCGGCCCCCGCGGCTGAGAGTCCTTCGATGGTGGTGACCTCGTGCCCTATGGCGTCCATCGCCAGCGTCGTGCAGCTGTTCACGGGCATCTTGTTGAGCCAGACCGTGCACCCGGAGCAGGCGCCGCGGTCGCAAACGATCTTCGTGCCCATCATGCCGAGGTGAATGCGCAGAGCCTCAGCGAGCGTGGTCCGCGGCTCGATCTCGACGTCGTGCTCCTTCCCATTCACGTTCAGCCTGACGGAAGCGGGCCCGGGCCCGAACTCCGTGACGCCAGCGGGCGCGGCGGCAGCCGTCTCGCGGCTGAATGCCTGGACCCCATCGAGCAGGGCGGTTCCGGCAGCGGTTAGTCCCGCTCCTTTGAGAAATCCTCTGCGGCTGATGCCGGGTTTGTGGGAATCGTTTTCCGGCTGAGAAGGAGGTTGTTTCGTCGGATCAGGCATTGTCTGCTCCTGAAAATCGGTTCAGAACAGGCCCGGATCGCCATAGTTTCCAGCGATCCGAAACGGTTTGCGGCGTTCCTGGAGAACAAAACTGCGGCGTAAAAACTATAGCTCGGAGCAGCCCAGGGGAACAACCAGCTGGCGACGCGATCCGTCTGGGAGGGTGATTCTGGGTCCTTCTGGGCCGCGCCCCCGCCGCCTGGCGGTGGCCGCCAGGGCTGACGCGATCTGGCCATGCGGCGGCGCCCACGGCTGCTTACTTCCATCCGGGTTTGCCTTCGGTGATGGTGATGTAGCGGTCGATGGGGAGGTCGGTGAACCGCTCCGTCGGACCGCCGGGCCGCGGCCACTCGACTTCGAGCCAGTCGATATGCGTGCGCGCGCCGAGGCCGAGAACTATGCGCGGATCGTGCGACGACATGTAGCTGCCGCCTCCGACTTTCGTGCGGTGACGCTTCAGATCGCCGCTTTGCCACGTCACCTTCGCGCCGATGGCGTCGATATTGGAACGCGTGCCGATGAGCCGCAGCCCGAGCCAGTGGTTCTGGCGGCCGACCGTGTTGCGCAGCAAGAGCGGGGCGCCGTTGTTGGTGGCGATGAGCACGTCGACCGCGCCATCGTTGTCGAAATCGCCGAGAGCCAGGCCGCGGCCGGCGAGTGGCTGGGAGAAAGCCGGGCCGCCCTGGCTGCTGACGTCGCGCCATGTGCCGGCGCGGCGCTCGAAGAGGAGCAGCGGTTCGAGATAGCGCAGCTCGGCGTGGTGGGCCTGGATCATCAGGTCGGGATGGCCGTTGGCAATCATCAGCTCGAGGTCGCCGTCGTTGTCGTAGTCGAAGAACTTGACGCCCCAGCCGCTCATCAGGCGCGTGGTCGTGCCAATCGCAGACTGTACGGCCACGTCCTGAAAGCTGCCGTCGTGGTTGTTGTGATAGAGGGAGTCCATTTCGTGGTCGACGTTGTCGACGAACAAATCGAGCCAGCCGTCCTGGTCGTAGTCAGCCGCATCGACGCCCATGCCGGAACGACTGGCGCCGAAGGGATTGTAGGCGATGCCGGCGAGGAAACCATTGTTGGTGAAGCGGCCATTCCCCTGGTTCATCAGGAGGGCGTTCGGCGCGGTGTCGCTGCTGACGAACAGGTCGATATGGCCGTCGTTGTTGACGTCGGCGGCAACAACTCCCCACGCTTTGCCCATCACCTCAGCGATGCCCGACTCGCGGCTGACATCGGTAAAGGTGCCGTCTCCGTTGTTATGAAAGAGGCGGCTGGGCATAGGCGCAAAGACATTCGGCTTGCAGTAGTAGCGCTGGCCCGGACCCTGGCCTCCGCAGTAGACGTTTTTCTCTTTGCTGAAATCGGCGAAGCGGCAAACGAACAAGTCGAGGCGGCCGTCGTTGTTGTAGTCGAACCAGACGGCGCTGGTGGCCCATCCTGGCGCGCTGACGCCGGCCTTTGCCGTGACGTCGATGAAGGTGCCATCGCCGTTGTTGTGGTAGAGAATGCTGTTCGAATATTGCGTGACGTAGAGGTCGGGCAGGCCGTCGCCATCGTAGTCGCCGACGGCGACTCCCATGCCGTAGGCATTGCCGGGGACGCCGGCCTTGGTCGTTACGTCAGTAAATGTGCCGTCGCGGTTGTTGCGATAGAGCGCGTTGCGCAGAGGCTTCGCGGGCTGGTAGAAGTCGCACGGGCCGCTGTTGACGAGGTAGATGTCCATCCAGCCGTCGTTGTCGTAGTCGAGAATCGCGCAGCCGGGGCCGACGGTTTCCGGCAGATACATCTCTGCCGAAAGACCCGCTGTGTGGGTCCACGCAATCCCGCTGCGCGATGCGGCGATCTCTTCGAAGTAAGGCGCTGAGGTTTCGGCGCCCAATGCGCGAGTGCAGACAAGGGAGAGCGCGGACCCGGAAACTGCCTGGAGAAAGGTGCGGCGCGAACAGCTGGGGGCGAAGAGTCGAGTCATGGATGGACAGCGTGACCCTCGGCATTGTCGGTGGCGCCCTTCGCGCGCTGTGCCTGCGCCTGCAGAGCCATTTCGCTCGCCGCGCCCTGCTGGTTGCCGGTATGCGCGTACGCCATAGCGAGCTGATAGTGGCCGGCGGGGTCTTCGGGCTCCATCTTCACGTAGGCCTGGAGAGGAGCCAGCGCATCAGCGTACTTGCCGGCTGCGACGAGCGTCATGCCGAGGGCGAGACGCGCCTCAGAGAATCCCTCGTCCAGTTGCGCGGCCCGGGTGAAGTGGTGGATAGCGGGCTCCCAGTTGCCGGCGCGGCGGTCGAATTCGCCCAGGATAAATTCAGCGGAGGCGTTGGTGGGATCGATCTTCAGCTCCGCTTCGAATTCTTTGCGTGCGTCGTCGGTCGAGCCCGTGTCACCGGCCAGCGCAAGGTTAATCTGGCCGAGCCGGTAGTGAATGCCGGCCGTGTTCGGGTTCTCCGCGAGGATCTTGCGATAGATGGCGGCAGCCTCGTCATTCTTGCCCTCGGATTCCAGCGCTTCGGCCTGGACGCGGCGCGCCTGCACGGAGTCCGGGTCGCGCGTCTGGAGCTGGTCGGAGAAGCGCGAACCGAGTTCCGAGAAGATGTGCGCCGCCATGTAGAGCACTTCAGGATCGTCGGGGACGAGGCGCTCGAGCATCAACAGTGTATCGACTGCGGTTTGGCTGTCATTGAGCGCCATGGCGCAGCGGACCTCCGCCAGCCCTCCCTCGTAGCGCTGGGCTTTGTCGCCGTCGGCCGGGAGCGCGCGCTTCAGCAGCGGAAGTGCCTCGCGGCAATGGCCGCTCTCCACCAGTTTGATCCCGCGTTCGAGGGTTGCAGCGGAATCCGGCCTCGTCTGCGCCATGAGACAGGCGAGCGAGATATTCGCGAGCAAAAAAACGACGAGGGCCGCCCGCAGACGCATTTATTCACCCCTGCCGGGCTGAAAGCGCGCCGGGCGCAGGTGGATCACTGTGGGGTCTGAGCGCAGCGGAATGCTGAAGGCGCCGCGCTCCTGGCGCAGCGGTTCGACGGGCTGATACGCGCCGACGCCGTCGAGGTTCGCGGGCTGAGCGATCTGCATCACCGCCTGGGGCGTGTTGCTGCCAGCAGGATCGAGCGTAAGCCGCACTTCGCCGGATTTCGCATCGAAGCTGGCGTCATGGATGCGGCCTGCGTCGAGGGTGATCCACAAGCCGGCAGGCGCGAGGTAGAGCCGCCTGCGGGAGGCGTCGAGCGGAATGACGCGCACCGAGTTTGACCGCAGCGAGAGGTTGCCGCCGAAGCACAGCCAGCCCAGCGCGGGATCGCGCGTGACATAGGTGGCGGTATTGGCGGCAAATCCCCAGAAGCCGGAGCCGTAATCGCCGGAGTAGGGATCGAAGGCGAGCATATCGGGAAAAGAGTGGAAGGCCGCCGACGCAAATCCATCCTGATCGATGTTGCTCAGCTCGCCCATCGTGCCCCCATAGCCAACGCGCAGCAGATAGAGATCGGCGGGATGTTCGCGGTACTCGGAGAGGAGCGGGACGGCGTTGATGCCGGATCCATAGTGGTGGAGCTGGCGCTCCAGCCGCTGAATCTTTCCGCCGTAAATGAAGTCCCAATACCGCCGCGCACTGCCGTTATATCCCCAACTGGGGATTGCCGGATCATAGCCCAGGATGGCGTCGATCGTCACCTCGGCCTTCTCGTCGTCGTGGAAGTACTTCGTCCAGGCGTACACCTCCTCCTGGCCGGTCGAGTCCCACGGCATCTCGCTGGCGAATGGATATTTCTCCTGGCCCCAGCGGTCGGCGCGCCGGCGCATGGCGGCTTCGAGGCGATCGGCATCCGCCGTCATGCCCTCGCGCTTCAGGTCTTCCAAAATGTAGACGTAAACGTCGCCTTCCATCTGCCCGAAGTGCGAGTAGTACGGCGCGTAGCGCGTCATGGCGAGCGCCGTCTCGCACGCCTGGTCGAGGTACCACTGCCACGGATGGTCCGTTACCAGGCCCGGGTGGTTGCGCGCAAGGCTGTAGAGCGCCCAGTATGCGGACGCGACGTGCGGATAGTCGAAGGAGCGATCCGCGGCTTCGCTGGCTTTACGGTTCCAGCTCGTCCAGCTGGTCCAGTCGAGGTCGCTGCGATAGAAGCCGGCAGGAAAGGCATCGGGCTGGTAGTAGAAGAGGCTTTTGCGGACGCCGAATTTGTGCGGTCCGTCCTTGTACTGGAGGGTGCCCCACATCACGCCGTCGACGAACTGCTCGAGCTTGGAGACTTCCTGGTGATCGGGTTCCAGGTATTCCTTCATGGCGAGCGCCAGCCAGGAGTCGGCGCCTGCTTCATCGCTTAGGCCGGCAATCCAGACGCGGCTGTCCTGCGTCACCTGCGCGTTTGCCTGGCGGTCGTAGCTGATGGCCGACGGGTTGCGGTGGAAGGGATCATCGGCCTGCGTGAACCACTGTTTGGTCGTCAGAAAATGGCCGAGATCGGCGACGGCCTGGTCCTCCGGTTTGATCACACGGTACGCGACCGTCTGCACCAGGCCGTCGCGGTAGCGAATCGTGAGGCGCGCACGTCCCCACGTGATGCCCTGTACACGATAGTCGCGCCAGCCTGCGGGCGTGCGGCCGTTGGGGTGAATCGTGATAGCGCCCTGCGGTTCGACGCGCATCGATTCGACCGGCTGCGGATAATTCAGGAACAGGTGGGCGTCGAGATTCGTGGGCAGGATGTAGCCGGGCACGCCGACCGCGACGGGACGCCGATGGGCGGTGAGCGTCTTCTCGATATTGGGAATGGAATCAGACAGCACAAAGCGCACGCCGAAAATGCGCGACTCATGCGGCTGCAGCGTGATGCTGGTGGGCGCGTTCCACGGCTGGGCGTTCTTCCACTCGTCGTCCTGCCAGGCGCGGCTGGCGACCATCCAGTCGTAGAAGCCCTCGAACGTGATGCCGCGCGGCGTGAGGTCGTGGAAGAGATCCGGGGCGGGCTGGGTGTGTTCGCCGCGGCGATGAACGTCGAGGATCGGCCGCCAGGCTTCGAACGGCGTCCGGCCATCGGGAAGGACAAGCAGCGCCGGGCCGTGGCCGCTGAGGCGCGTCACCTGGACGTAGCCGGCGTCTTCTCCGATATAAGGATCGTCGAAGCTGCACTTCTCGTGCGACTCCTCCAGCGTGCGGTCGGTCATGTCGTTGTTGAAGATCATCGGGATGCCGAGGCCGCCGATCTCGACAGGCTGATCGCTCAAGTTTCTGAGGGTGAACCGCAGCGTGAGCTCGCCGTCGCTCAGCATCCACGCGCGCGTGATCTGGAGCGGAATGCCAGGAGGCAGGGTGGGCGACAGATCGGCCGCGGCCATCACATTGCCGGAGGCAGGCAGCGCTTTGACCGGGTGACGCTCGAGCGAAGTGGAATAACCCTGCCAGCCTCCTCCCGCGGTGCGGAGGCGCAAATCGAGGTCGCCGAGATGGTAGTAGCCGTCGTGCCAGCGCTGCGCGAGACGATCGCCGGGTGTGAAGTCGAAGCCGTCGGCCCCTTTGGGCAGCAGTGCGGCAACGGTCTGCGACGACTTCACGAGCCTGAGGGTGAACTGCGGCGTCTCCAGCGTGACGAGCGGCTCGTCGAACCGAGGTTCCGGAACCGACTGCCGGGGCTGTTGGGGGGGCTGGGCGGCGGCGGGGACTATCGACACCACGCAAAAAGCGGCGAGGCCGAATACCGCCGGCCCCGTGCAGCGCAGAAATTGCCGGATTCCCCGCCGAGGCGGGAACACGGCTGAACACCTGTAAAGTTTCAAGTTCGTCTTATCCCTTCGCGACGCTCGTCGCAGATGCCATGACTATCTTGTCAAATAAAAATGCCGGACGCCCGGAGGCGTCCGGCACGGGATACTCAGATCGTCAGAAAACGAAGTTGCCGCGCAATTCGATCACGCGGCCGAAGCCGCCATTTTGATTGGAGTATTCGTTGGTGGGACCGCCCAGACCGAATCCGGAGCTCTGAATATTGGTTTGGAACGACGAGGCCGATCCGTTGGGGGCCGGCCCAAAGCCGTCCGCATTGCCGAAGACCGGATGATTCCAGACATTGAGGAAGGCAGCCTGGAGGTTGAACGTCATCTGCTCGTGAATGGGAAACAGCTTGGTCAGCTCCAGGTCTTGATAGAACTGCCGCGGCCCGTGAAGGTAAGCAATCTGACCGAAAGTGCCAGGCGTGATATTCGGCGCGATGTAAGCCGTGTTCGAGCCGCCGCCGGTCGGGCTGGCCAGATATTTCGCGCTGAGAAGGTCGGCGTTGGGCTGGCCCTTCACCTCGTGAACGCCGACGGCACTCTGCAGCTGATGCACAGTGACTCCCTGCAGACGGATGCCGCCGTCGCCATAGTCATTGAAGTTGAGGTAGCCACCGCCCAGGTATGCCGGTGCGCCAGACTGCCAGGTCGCAATCGTTCCCACCGTGTATCCGCCAAGGACCGCATCGAGCACGCGGTTGCCGTTGAGATAGGTCCGACCCCGGCCCACCGGGATGTCGTAGGTGCCGGTGCCATGGAAGACGTCGCGGATGTCGAATACTGTGGGCCCATAACTCTGCCGGAGATTGCGCAGGGTAAAGGCGTTGAACGAGCCCGTCCACGAGTTAGGAGATTCAACTGCGAGGGTGTGGGCGAGGGTGTAATTGGCATCGTACTGCAGTCCGTGCCATGCACCTTGGCGAAGATCGACCTGCAGAGCGTTGTAATTCGAGTAGCCTTCGGAATACAGTTCGCCGGATGAGTATCCGCCGGTGTAGGGATTCGACTGGAAGAAGTTAATCGGGTAACCCGAACCCGCGCCGGAATAGCCGGCATTGGTGGCGCAGGGTGTGAAGCCCGCGCCGACCAGATTGCAGAAGTACGGCACGGTGCCGTTGATCCCGGCGAGAACGCTGGCGAAGGCTCCCGCCTGGCCGGTGTTCAGGTAATTGATGAACTGCGTGTTCGTGTAGTCGGAGGCATTGGGCCCGCCGAAGGCTGCATCAATGATGGGCGTCGGGTTGCCGTTTTTGCTGGAGAAGTTATTGCCCCCTCCGGCGGCCAAGTTCGCCTGAGCGTTTTTGAAGTCCGTCAGAAAGCCATTTTCGAAGACATTGATTTCGTCGGGGTCGATGGCGATCCACTGATGGAGCGTGTGGTTGCCGTTGTAGCGGACCTCCAGCGCCATGGAATGGCGGAAACCGCGCTGAATACCGAAATTCCAGGATTCGGACGTGGGTTCGTTGAGGCTGGGCTGGATCCCGTTGACTCCGGGCCCATTCGTATAGGTGAATTCCGCCTGGGGCGCGGTGGCCTGGTACGCTGTGGGTGACACCTTGAAGGTCGGCAGCGTGTCGCCGATGGAGAGGCTGCCGGGAGCGAAGGTTCCCTGGGTTCCGGTGTTATTCGCAATGAGATTGAACTGCTGGTAATAGAACTGGCCGTAGTCGGTAGCGAAGTCCCAGAAGTACTGGTACGGCTCGGTGAAGCGCCGGATCGCATATCCACCACGGATCACGGTCTTGTTGCCGCCCAATAGCGCCGCAAACAGACCGTTGTCCACCCTGGGATTCCAGGCAAAGCCGAACGCGGGCTGCGGGGTCACCTTCCACGGCTTATACGGTTGGGGGTGAACCCCCAAAACGGGATTCTGATCGCCCTTGAGCGAGCCGGGATCGAACAGATCCCCGACCGCCGTGGGACCGTAGATCGCTGCTTCATCCGCGGAGTGGTAGAAGCCGGTGAGGTCCTCCTCGGGGCCGAAGACATCCCAGCGCAAGCCGAAGTTGAGGGTCAGCGAAGGAGCGATCCGCCAGGAATCTTCTCCGAAGAAGCTCCACGCCGAGGAGACCTCGTCGAGCGGATACTCGCTCACTGTGCCGGTCTTGGCATACTGCTTGGTCTTGATGTTGTAGGAGTTTTCTCCGGTAACGTTCGAGAGCCGGCCGGTGAGGATGGCGTAGAGCGCATCCGCCTGCTGTAACTCGGTATTGGTGGCGTCGGGCAGCGTCGCATTGCTTCCGGAGTTGGTGAAGGCGTTGATGGCGGGATCGCCGGTCGCCAGGCCGAAGTTATAGTTATAGTAACCGCCCGGTCCATTCCAGTAGTGGTCCTGTTCCTTGTACCAGGAGACGCCGTACTGGATGGTGTGCTTGGCGCGCTGCAAGGTCATTGAGTCGGAGAAGTCCCAGATGGGATAGTACGTGTCGATCGGCCCCTGATACGTCTGGCCCGACATATTGCCGGTCGCACCCGGATAGTTCCAGTTCACAGTTGGCTCGGTGGCATAGAGCGGTGCCGCATTGTAGGCAAACTTCGTGGCATCGTAGAGATAGCCTGCCTTGAACTGGTTGATCAGCTGCGGCGAAAAGATATAGTCGAAGCCGAAAGAACCAGTAAAATTCCTGGTCCAGTTGCCGGCCGTCTGATTGGCAAAAGCGCTTCCGGGGAAAGTAGGCGCTGTGGTGCCGGGCTGTTCGTACTCGGACATCATCCAGGAGACGTCCAGCCTGGCTTTCTGGGAGAGGTTGTAATCCAGGCGAGCGACCGGGAAATAGTCCGTCTCCGGCGACGGATTATTCCAGTCCAGTTCCTGGTAATTGGGGTCAGAGGAGGGGGCCAGGTGTCCGGAGCCTTCGGCGGAATTGATGGCCGCGAACTCACTGGCCACCACGGAATTAATGGTTGATGGGAGGCCGTGAGCCTGGGCGATGCTCAGCAGGTTGGCGGAGTGGGTTGCGCCATCGGCTCCGGTGTAGGTGAACGTGCCGCCCTGCGCGGCGCTGGTGAAGACATCGTTGCTGGCGAGATAGCTGCCCGGGATCTTGCGCTCGGAATAGGTCCCGAAGAAGAAGAGCTTGTCGTGCAGGATGGGACCGCCGACGCTGGCGCCGAAATCATTCTCGATATTCTTGCTTTTGCGGTTGCCAAAAACTCCGTTGATCCAGCTGTTGGCATTCAGGCCGTCGTTGCGGAAATCCTCATAAACCATTCCGTGGAACTGATTGTTGCCGCGCTTGGTGACGAAGTTGACCTGGGTGCTGGCCTGGCCGAAGCCGGAATCGAGGCCGAGCTGATCGGTCTGCACGCTCATCTGCTCGATGTTTTCGATGCGCGGCGAAACGGCCGGCGCGATATTGGAGTCGAACTTCATGCGGCTCGCATTGCCGACCATGCCGTCCATGTTGCTGCCCTGATCCTCGATGGGCAGGCCGTTGAAGGTTCCCTGCCCGTTGGCACCGCTGAAACCGGGGACAATCGTTGCGAGATTTGTGATATCGCGGCCCAGCAGGGGCAAATCCTGGATCTCCTTGGCATTGAGGACCGAGCCGATTTCGTTGGAGGTTGTCTGGATCTCGGGAATGGCCTCGCCGGAGACCTGCACTGTTTGGGTGGTCTTGCCGACGGTGAGCTGCGCCGTGAGGTCGGTGGCCTCTGAGGCTTCGACGACGACCGCGGAGTAGGCTCGGCTGGCATACCCGTCACGCGTGATGGTGAGCGTATAGGTGCCGATGGGGAGGTTCACGAACGTGTATTCGCCGCTGCCGTTCGTGGTCGCGGTGTAGGTATCGTTCGTGCGGTGCTCGACGAGTGAGAGCGATGCGCCGGGGACTACTGCGCCTGAGCTGTCCTGGACGGTGACGACCACTTTGCCCTGGGTGCCGGACTGCGCGAACGCGCTGTGGGAAAGGAAGGGGAGAAGCGCCAGCAACAGGGCGAGAAGGGTTCTCCGGCAATACATGATCCGCATAAGATTCGCCTCCTGAATCTTTGAATAAACGTTTTCTCGCAGAGGGGTTTTTCTTGTCAGAAGGCCTGCCTGTGGGATCGTTCCTTCTGAAAGCGCCTCTGCGGTGCAGTTGAGTGCCCAGCCCTGGGGAACAAGGGCCTGTTGAGCTTCATCTTGTATGTGAAATTGTATGCATTGTCAAGCAAAGAGTGCCATCGATCCGGCTGCGGACGAAAAATTCAGTGCGCCGCAGGACTACCGGGCGGGGGTGCCTGAACTGGCTTGCGAACGAGCAGCTGGCCCAGTTCAGCCGAAGCCTGGGAAGCCTTTTCGCGTTCGCCCAGATGGCGATAGGCGACGGCGAGGCTGGTATAAACGGCGGGGTTATCCGGCTCCAGAGCCCGGCCGGCTTCCAGGTGCTGCACTGCCTCGCGGTATTGGCCCAGCATGAGGTCGATCTTGCCCAGCGCGATCTGAGTAGCGGAAAAGTCGGGCCGCTCCCTGGCCGATTCCTCCAGTGCCGACTGCGCTTCCGGGAATCGTGGGTCGCCAGGGGCTACCCCCTCATCGAGCAGCACGGTTCCCAGCAGGGAGAGCATCCGGTAATCGCTCCGGCCGGCATGGATTGCCTGATCCAGCAGTCGATTCGCACCCTTGAGATCATCGTCGTAAAGGTCTTTCTGAACGCGGGCCAGACACCCGATATAGCCGTTGGGATCGAGATCCGCGGCACGGTCGAATTCGGGGCGCGCTTCTTCAATCTTGTCCAATTGGGCAAGAAACAGCGCCTTTTCATAGTGCAGCCGCGCCGAGGCGGGGAACATCGCGAGGCCAAGATCCATCATGCGCAGCCCCAGGCTGTACTGATGGCCATCGGTGCAGGCATCAGCCGCATAGGCAAAGATGGTTTCGTTGCCGGGGGCGGCGGCTGCCGTGGCGCTGAGAAAGTCGTATGCATCCTTCGGCCGATTCATGGCGATGTAGGCCTGCACCAGCAGCGTGGCCGTGGCGGGGGTGCGATATCCGGAAGAGCGCAAAGACTCAAGCAGCGGGACGGCCTGCGCGCCGGCGCCGGTGCCCACGTAGCAGATGGCCAGGTTGACGCCGGTGGCGTAAGGATCGGCGCCGTCAGCCCGCGCAGCCAGCAGGTGGGGAATGGCGTCGCGCAGCGCGCCGGAACGCGTGAGGGCGGCGCCGGTGCGCAACTCGTCGCGGCCCTGATCCTGGGGCTGATTGCCGGGAGCCGCATTGGCCTGAGCTGCAGGCGCGGGGTCCGGATTCCTGGGAATCACCTGGGAGTGCGCGGCCCTTGTGCCGACAAAGACCAGGGTCATGCTCCATCCCATCAGCCAGTGCGAAAGCCGCCACATGCCGTCATTGTAGGCGCGGGATTCGGGTGATCCGTACCGGTGGCTTCCGACATTTGCGCCGCATTCGGGATACCGAGTTGTATACAACGACAACTTTGCGGTATAACTCGGACCATCCCCGCAGGCCTGACAAGCGGAAATCAAACCGGCCGATGGGCCGAGGTGGAACATGCAGCGGAGGCGATTCCTTCAGGGGCTGGCAGCCGGTACGCTCGCAATCCCGAGCCTCGATTGGGCTGCCCCGGAGCCTGAGGACGGAGTTCCTCCCGCGCCGGCTCCCGGATCCCTGGCGGCCGATGCTGCCTCGACGGAAGGACATACCCTGCTCTGCTCGTTTGCGCGCGGGCCTGAGTCGTGGAAGGTGTATGAGGACCTGCGCACGCGCGACGGCGTGATCACGTTCGTCTCGGAGAAGGGCAGCGCACGCGTGCTGGTGAAAACGGCTGAGGCCGTATTCGCCGATGAGGGCGCGCCATGGCTCGGGCTCGATCTGAAAGCCATCGGGACCACAGGACGAGATCTGCTCGCAGATAAGCTGCTGGCCCATGGCGATCCCGACGAAGATGAGGTGCGTCGCGCAGCCCCGCCCATGGATTCAGCCGTGCAGCGCGGGCCGGGCTGGCGCCTTCCCTGGAACACCTTTGTCGGCACGCGCGCATGCAGTGATACCATGCCGGTCTTCGCCGGCGGGAACACGCGCACCTACCATCCCGCGCAGTTTTTTCACGAGCTCACGCCGGAGAGCGCCCGCAAGCGGCATGAAGGCCTGTTGGGAGGCTGGATGCCGGCTGTGCGCAAGGTCTTTCCGGGCGACGGCGAATCGTGGTTCGAGGCGCTCGTTTTCGGCGACGTTCTGGCGCATGATCGGTTCATCGTGCAGACCTGGCACCGCACGGCGCTGATCCGCGACGGCACCCTCGCGAAGGTTGAGTACGGCTACAGGTATCCGGCGTACACGCACCGCCGCCAGCCTCCGAAGGCCGAAGATTTCTATCGCGGATTGCTGGACTTTGCCGAGTACTGGGAGCGTCAGATGCATGACGTCGTCCCGATCACCCTGCCCGACGCGGCGTGGCGCCACATGACGCGCTATGCCTTCGTGAAGGAGCAGATGGTGCGGCCGGGCGGCGTGTATCCGAAATATGGCGCGGTCGATCGCGACTACTACGGCCCGGAGTACGACGGATTTCAGGACATCTTCACGATGTCGCTCTACGCGAATCTGGAATGCGGTCGATTCACGCAGGCGCACGATGTGCTGGATGAATATTTCACCGAGATGGTGGACGCGGGCGGCCTCGTCAATATGCGCGGACCGGAAACCGCCCAGTACGGGCTGACCCTCTCGCTGCTGGCGCGCTACTTCGATTACACCGGCGACGCGGCGCTGCTGCGGAAACACCTCGCGAAGATCGAAGCCACCGCCAGCCTGCTGGAGGAGCTGCACGATGAATCGCGGCGCCTGCCCTCAGGCGACCGCGGCTACGGGCTGATTCACGGCTGGTGCGAATCGGATTCCTGCCTCATGCCGGATCCTTCGGTGTGGTGGAAGCCGTATTTCGCGAACAGCGCCTGGGCGGTGCGCGGATGGAGCGACCTGGCGCGTGTGTGGCCAGGGGTGGGCAGTGGCGGCGACGCTGCGGCGCGATGGGTGCGGCGCAGCCGGCAACTGCGTGCCGCGCTGATCGAGAGTGTCGATGCGAATATCCGCCGCGATCAGAACCCGCCGTACCTCGGTCCGCTGCCGGGGACCAAGCTCACCGTCTGGGAGTCTCTTCAGCAGGAGCACCCGAGCGAACAGCAATGGGCGCATCGCTGCTATGCAGAGCTGCTGCAGCCCGGCGTCCTGACGGAGCAACAGGCGAATCTGCTGATCGATTCCATGCGCGCGAACGGAGGCACCACGATCGGCGTGGTTGCCAACATGGAGCGGCCGCATCCACAGGGCCGCGACATTCTGGGATTCATCTCCTACGGCTACGCGGAGGCGCTGCTGCGGCTCGATCGCATCGAGGAGTACCTGCTGTTTCTCTACGCACACCGCTATCATGACCACTCGCGCGGCAGCTGGACAGCTGGCGAAGTGGCCGGAATTACCGGCGACAGCGCGCTGTTCTGCATTCCCGCGCAGCAGACGATTCCCCTCCTGGTGCGGTGGATGCTGGTGTCAGAGGATGCGGAGACACTCTGCTTCGGACGGGCCCTGCCGCGGAAATGGATCGCAGCCGGTCAGCCTATCGCGATGGACGCGGCTCCCACGCGCTGGGGACGAGTGAACTACCGGCTGGAACATCGCGGCGAGAATCAGCTGGTTGCTGCAATCCATTTTTTGGAGACCCACCGCCAGCCGGAGAGCCTGCGTGTGACCTTCCGCCTTCCTGTGGGCCAATCATTGGCCAGCATCGCGGTGAATGGCAAATCCGTTGCGCCGGGCGGACGCAACAAAGACGCAGCGCTGATTGCGCCGCAAGGCATGCGCAGCTTCGAGGTCGTGGCAAAAATGAGCTGACCTCGACCGGAGATGCGAAACAGCGGCATTCGCGAATATTCTGGAGATAGAGAAAAAGGGGATGATGATGGATCGCAATTTCAGTCGCAGAAAGTTCCTCGGGACAGCGGCGGCAGCGGGCGCAGCAGCCCTGCTGCCCGGCCAGGCCATGGCCAGCGCGAAGTCAAAGCAGGCCGAAGCCGCGGCCGATGAGGACACAGAGAATCGCACGCTGACGAGCTCGAGCGTCGAGAAAGTCGCGTGGAAGGCCGTGCCCTTTTCCATGACGGAGGTGCGCCTGCTGCCCAGCTTCTTCAAGGACATGTCGGAGCTGAACCGCAGCTGGCTGTATTCTCTGCCCAACGAGCGGCTGGCCTATAACTTCCGCGTGACGGCGGGCATCCCGACCGATGCCGATCCGCTGGGCGGATGGGAAGCGCCGGATTGCGAGTTGCGCGGCCACTACGTCGGCCATTATCTGTCATCGTGCGCACTGATGCACGCCAGTACCGGCGATGCGTTCATCAGGATGAAGGCCGATGAACTGGTGGGCATGCTGGCCGAGTGCCAGGCGAAGGACGGTTACCTGGGCGCGTATCCCACTACGTTCTACGATCGCCTGAGGCAGCACCAGCGCGTGTGGGCGCCTTTTTACACCTACCACAAGATCATGGCCGGGCTGATCGACATGTACCAGCACACCGGCAACAAGCAGGCGCTCGACATGGCGCTGCGCATGGCGGGGTGGGCCGATACCTACTCGCGCAGCATTGCTCCCGATGACTGGCAGCGCGTTCTGCTGACGGAGCAGGGCGGCATGAACGAGGCTGCGTTCAACCTGTACGCCATTACCGGCGATGCGAAGTGGCGCGATCTGGGCTACCGCTTCGAGCACCACAAAATCTTCGATCCGCTGGCGGCCAATCAGGACATCCTCAATCACAACCACGCCAACACGAACATTCCGAAGGTGATTGGCGCCGCGCGCGGGTACGAGCTGACCGGCGACACCCGCTATCGCGACATTGCGGAGAACTTCTACCGCATGGTCACCGACCACCACGCCTATTGCACCGGGGGGACGAGCAACGGCGAGATGTGGCATGCGCCAGATGCGATCGCGACCGAGCTGGGACCCGCTGCCGAGGAGTGCTGCTGCTCCTACAACATGATGAAGCTGTCGCGGCACCTGTACGGTCTGGAGCCGGACGCGCGGCATTTCGACTACTACGAGCGGTTGCTCTACAACGTCCGCTACGGCACCCAGGACCGCAACGGCATGCTGATGTACTACGTATCCCTTGCCCCGGGCATGTACAAAACCTTCGGAACGCCGTTTGACGCGTTCTGGTGCTGCACGGGAACGGGCTCCGAAGAGTATTCGAAGCTGAACGACTCGATCTATTTCCACGATGACAACGCGGTGTTCGTGAACCTGTTCATTCCGTCGACGCTGGACTGGAAAGAGCGCGGGCTCAAGCTGCGGCAGACGACGAAGTTCCCCTACGACGAGCGCATCACGCTGACCATCGACAACGCGCCCTCCTCGCAAACAGCGCTGGCGATCCGCGTGCCGTACTGGGCGACGAAGGGATTTGCGGTGAGCATCAACGGGGAGCAGCAGCAGATCACGGCGACTCCCTCGAGCTACGCGCGCGTGGAGCACGCGTGGAAGAGCGGCGATGTGGTCACGGTGGATATTCCTCTGCCGCTGCATATCGAGACGACGCCGGACGACAAGACGGTGCAGGCAGCAATGTACGGGCCGCTGGTGCTGGCGGCGCTGCTTGGCACCGACGGCCTGACCACGTCGATGATCTACGGCGGCTCCGGCCCGCGCGGTTACGACGACGGCTATCCGATGCCGGAGATCGATACGCGGCCGCATATGCACCGCGACGCGAGCGGGAAGCTGGTCCAGGTGGCCTCGGTGGGCGAGGACGGCATCTGGTTTGAGCCGGCCGAAGCCTCTCCGCAATACGCGCTGCGTTTCCACACCAAAGGGCGCGGGATGACCCATAGTCTCGTGCCGCTCAACCAAATTCTCGACGAGCGGTATTCGGTCTATCTGCGCACGGTGAACAGCTAAGCGCCAGAGAAGCGCGGCGGTCTGCCGACTGCCGCGCCCTCCGATCGCTTCCTGGAAGCGCGAGAGGGAAAGACGGATGGACCAGAATAGCCGAAGCAAATCTGTGCGGCGCTATTCATCGCATGGAACTTCCGGCGTTCAACTTTGGTAACCCGCCGCTCCGGAAACCACGCTGGCAAGATTTTCCTGCCTCGCTACGATTATGCTGAGAATGCCATCCAGCGAAGTTATTTTGCCTTCGAGGTCATTTCGTCCGCCCAGCCATGAGCAAGGGGAAACAGTTCGAGTATTTCGGGCTTTCCGATGTGGGATGCGAGCGCCCTGCGAACGAGGACTCGTACGGCATCGAGGCTGATGCGGGGCTGTTTGTTCTGTGCGATGGGATGGGTGGCGGGGCCGCGGGCGAGGTGGCCAGCAGCCTGGCAGTTGAGGCGTTTCTTGACACCATGAGCCAGGCGAAATTGGGCACGGGAGTGGATTCCGCCGAGATCGGCGAAGCGCTGCGGGCGGGGGTTGCCGACGCGAACAGCGTGGTGCTGCAGCGCTCGCGGCTCAGTTCGGAGTTTCGCGGCATGGGAACCACGCTGGTGTCGTTATGGCTGCGGAAGGGGCGGGTGGACGGGCGCATGCGGCGTGCGGCGTGGCTGGCGCACGTGGGCGACAGCCGCTGTTATCGGATGCGTGACGGAATGCTGGAGCCGCTCACCACCGATCACTCGCTCGTGGAGCAACAGATGCAGATGGGACAGATGACCGCCGACGAGGCGGAGCACTCGCCCATCCGGCATGTGATTACGCGCGCTGTCGGCGTGGATACTGAGCTCGATCCGGAAATCGCCATTGCAGATGCGGAGTCGCGCGACGTTTTTCTGCTCTGCAGCGATGGGCTGACGCAGGAGGTGAACGATGCGCGGATCCGGGAACTGCTGAGCGGTCAGACGCACCTCGAGACCGCCTGCCGCGCGCTGGTGGCCGAGGCCAAGCGGAACGGCGGGCACGACAACATCACGTGCCTGCTGGTGCGCGTGGAGTAAAGCGGTCGCTCGCGGCGCTTGCTAGCGCATCATCGCGTAGTGCACCTGCTCTTCAATTTCTGCGATTTTGATCGGTTCGCGCTGCGCTTTCGCAAGAGCGGCGTTGAGCGCGTCGAGACCCGACTCTTTGAACTGCTTCCACGCGGCGACCTTCGCCTGCGCTTCCTTGCTCATCTGGTCGAAAATCGTTTGTGCCATCGCGGGCGCAGTGCGGTCGCCGCTCTCCACGACGCGCAAATCCGTTCCCAGCGCGGACACCGCTGCGGCCAATCCGGATTCAGCCTCGCCTCCGCCACTCGTTTCGCCGTGCTCACCGCTGCGAATCGAATCGAGCCTTGCCTGCGCATCGCGGGCGGCTGCGCCCAGATCCGCCGGCGTCGATGGATCGCTCGCGTTGATCTTGCGGATCTGGCTCTCGACGCTCTGCATTTCCGCCATGGCTTTGCGTCCGGCGAGAAGCTGCACGTAAATCTGCTGCGCGAAGGCGTACTGCGCGTCGAGCACGGCGGTGGTGCAGGCGCAGCGCGGGTCCATGGTGACCTGGAGCGGATTCTCCAGCGATGTGCCATCGACGCTGAGGCGCAGCGTGTACTGGCCCGGCGGCACACGCGGTCCGGCGGGCGCGCCGATGGCGTCGTCGGCATCATCGTCGCCGGTACCGGCGCCGGAGCTCCCTGTATTGAAATCCCACACGAAGCGATGCTCACCCGCGGAGGCCTCGAGGGTCTGGGGCCTGGGGAACCAGCGCTCGGCGATGGGCAGCAACGGCCGGCGCTGAGGCTGCTTCTCGGCGCTGGAGAAATGGCGAATCACGTGGCCCTGCGCATCGAGGATTTGCAGCGTCACTTTGTTCGCCAAGGCGGCGAGATAGTAGTCGACGATGGCGCCGTTGGGAGGATTGTCGGCCTGCGGCTCCTCAGGCGGAAGCGGCGTGCCGAGGAAGCCATCGTTATCGACGCGCACTGCCGCGGCAGGTTTATAGAAGTAGTCGTGCGTGCTGCCGACTTCCGCGGCCTGGCGGAGGGGCGCGATATCATCGAGGACCCAGAAGGAGCGGCCGTGGGTGGCGACGATGAGGTCGGCGTCATGGATGTCCATGTCGCGGACTGAGGTCACGGGAAGGTTGAGCTGGAGCGGCTGCCACTGAGCGCCGCCGTTGAACGAGACGTAGACGCCGAATTCGGTTCCCGCGAAGAGCAGATTCTTCTCGACGGGATCCTCGCGCACGGCGTTGACGAAGTCATGGTCGCCGATGCCGTTGACGGAGAGCGCCCAGGTCTTGCCGTAGTCGTGGGTGATGTAGACGTACGGCTTGCGGTCGTCGAGGCGATGGCGATCGACGGCCATGTATGCGGTCGCGGGATCGAAGTGCGAGGCTTCAATGAGGGCGATCTTGCTCCACGGGCTGAGGCCGGGCGGCGTGACGTCGCTCCAGGTTTTGCCGCCGTCGCGGGTGAGGTGGACGAGGCCGGTGTCGCTGCCGGCCCAGAGCAGATTGGGATCGAGCGGCGAGGGTGCGAGCGCGTAGACGACGCCATAGCCGCACGATTCAGCTTGCTGGAGATCTGGCGTCTGTGGGCATGCTCTGGTTTCCCCGGCGCCGGTGAGATCGGGGCTGATCTGCTGCCAGTGCAGGCCGCCATCGACGGTCTTCATCACGTACTGCGTGCCGAGGTAGAGCGAGGTTTTGTCAGCTGGCGAAAAGACGAGGACGGGCGTCCAGGGATCGCGATATTTCCGCTGATTGATTTCGGTGCCGAAGCCGCCGAGGGGCCAGGGCGAGACGTTCTGGCTGAACGAGGTGCGCAGATCGTGGCGGGACGGGCCGCCGTAGGTGTCGGTGACGTAGAGGATGTTTTCGTCTTTGGGATCGATGGCGATCCAGCCGCTCTCGCTGCCGCCGGGCAGGAACCAGTCGCGCGAATCGAGATGGCCGTGGTCGGAGCGGCTGCGCACGGCGATGGAGCCGGAGTCCTGCTGCGCGCCGTAGATGGTGTAGGGGAAGCGGTGGTTGGTGGTGACGTGGTAAAGCTGCGCGGTCGCCTGGTTGTACCAGGTGGACCACGTTTTGCCGCGGTCGAGCGAGACGCTGGTGCCCTGATCGGTGCCCAGGACGAGGTGGCTGGAGTTTTTCGGGTCGACCCAGACCTGGTGGTAGTCGTCGCCGCCCGGCGCGCCGCGCACGATTTCAATGGTCTTGCCGCCGTCGTTGGTGCTGTAGAGGGCGACGTTGGGCATGTAGAGGACATCGGGGTTTTCCGGATCGATGGCGAGGGCGTTGAAGTACCAGGCGCGGCTGGTGAGGCGGGCATCGCTGTTGGCGAGCGTCCAGGTATCGCCGCCGTCGTCGCTGCGGTAGAGACCGGAGCGGCAGTCGCGGACGCCGGGAGCAGAGCCGGATTCGGCGTCGCCGCCGCAAGCGATGGTGACGTAGACGCGCTTCCCATCCGCGCTCACGGCGATGCCGGAGCGGGTCCAGCCCGATGCGGGCAGGCCGTGGCCGGAGATTTGCGTCCAGTTCGCGCCGGCATCGTTGGAGCGGTAGAGCGCGTTGCCGGTCCCCTCAAGCGGAGCATAGGTGCTCCACGGCGGTCGGTGAGCATTCCAGGTGACGGCGAAGAGATTCTGCGGCTTCGATGTAGCCATGGCGATGTCGGCGATGCCGACGTCGGGGCCCTTGTCGAGCACGCGCGCCCAGGTGTCTCCACCATCAGTAGATTTGTAAACGCCGCGTTCCTGGCTCGGGGCATAGGCGTGGCCGAGGACGCCGACATAGACGGTGCGCGCGTCGGCGGGGTCGACGAGAATGCGGCTGATCTGGCGCGAGTCGTCGAGGCCGATGTGCTGCCAGGTCGCGCCAGCATCGGTGGAGCGGTACATGCCGTCGCCGGAAGCGAGGTCGGAGCGGATGTCCGATTCGCCGGTACCCACATAAATGGTGTTCGGGTCAGAGGGCGCCACGGCGAGCGCGCCGATGGAGGCGACCTGCTCGTGATCGAAGATGGGCGTCCAGACGGTGCCTGCGTCGGTGGTCCTCCACACGCCGCCGTCGACACCGCCGAAATAAAAACTGCCGTCGCTGCCGGGCACGCCGCTCACGGCGACCACGCGGCCGGCGCGGAATGGCCCGACCAGGCGCCAGCGGAGGCCGCTGAACAAATTCGGCGAGACTTGCTGGGCGGGTGCGGCGCGCGGCGCGCTGACGGCCAGAAGGGAGAGAGGAACATAAGCACTCAAGAAGAAGAGACGAAGCAGGCGGAGGGTCTTCATCGGTGACTCAAATTGTGCGGGTGAATGCGCCGAATGCGCAAGCCCGTGCAACCCGCCGTTACAATGGCCGCTGTGAGTCCGCGCTTCGCCGTGCGCGGGCCCGAAAGGAAAGACATGCCCAGACCCGCCGCTTCCCGCCTGATCCTTGCTGTTGCCGCATACTCCGCTGCGTTGATTCCTGCGCCCATTCTCGTTGCGCAAGCGGCGCCGTCGATGCCGGATATGCACTGGCGCATGATCGGGCCGTTCCGCGGGGGACGCACGCGCGCCTGCGCCGGTGTGGCCGATCAGCCGAATGTCTTCTACATCGGGCAGGTGGACGGCGGTGTGTGGAAGTCGACGGATTATGGGCGGACGTGGTTTCCGATCTTCGATCACGAGGACGCGCAGTCGATCGGAGCCATCGCCGTGGCTCCATCGAACGACAACATTGTGTATGTGGCAAGCGGCGAGGGGCTGCACCGGCCCGATCTTTCCGTCGGCGACGGCATGTATCGCTCGGACGACGCGGGGAAGACGTGGACTCATCTGGGGTTGCAGGACGGCGAGCAGATTCCGGCGATCGCCATCGATCCGGCGAACGCAAACGTGGTCTTTGCCGCGGTGCTCGGCCATCCCTACGGGCCGAATGAAGAACGCGGCATCTTTCGCACGACCGACGGCGGCAAGACGTGGAAGAAGGTGCTCTATAAGGATGACCGCACCGGCGGATCGGACGTGACCATCGATCCGAAGAATCCGCGCATCGTGTACGCGTCGTTGTGGGAGGACACGCTGGGGCCGTGGGAGGACGCGAACCAGTATTCCGGCACGCACGGCGGGCTGTTCAAGTCGACCGATGGCGGTACGACGTGGAAGCAATTGACGAATGGATTGCCGCAGAATCTGACCCAGATCAATGTCGCGGTGGCGCCGAACCAGCCGCAGCGGCTCTACACGACCCTGTCGACAAAGGGATCCGCGGGGTACACCACGCCGACGGGGTTGTACGTGTACCGGTCGGATGACGGCGGCGCGAACTGGGTGAAGATCACCAGCGATCCCCGCCCGGAGATGAAGATCGGCGGCGGCGATTTGGCGGTGCCGGTGGTCGATCCGCAGGATCCCGACACGGTTTATGTCACCAGCATTGTTACAGTGCGTTCGACGGATGGCGGCAAGACGTGGATCAGCCTGCGCGGGGCGCCGGGCGGCGACGATTACCAGAATCTCTGGATTAATCCGCGAAACCCGAAAATCCTGCTCCTGGTGAGCGACCAGGGAGCGGTGATCAGCGTGAACGGCGGCGAAAGCTGGGGTTCCTGGTATAACCAGCCGACCGCGCAGATCTATCACGTGGCGGCGACGAATACGTTTCCGTATCAGGTATGCGGCGGCCAGCAGGAAAGCGGGTCGGTGTGCATCTCGACGAGCGGCAACGACGGCGAGATTACCTTCCGCGAATGGCACCCAGCGGGAATTATTGAATATGGCTATGCGGCGCCCGATCCGCTGCACCCGACAATCGTGTACGGCGCGGGCAGGACGGAGGTTTCGCGCTACGACAGCGTGACCGGCGAAGTGCAGAACATTACGCCGCTGCCGATGCGGCAGGCAGGATTCCGCGGAGACCGCACGGAGCCGATTCTGTTTTCGCCCGTCGATCCCCATACGCTGTACTACGCGGCGAACCATCTCTTCAAAACGACGGACTACGGGCATACGTGGGAGACGATCAGTCCCGATCTGAGCCAGGAGAAAACCGGCCAGCCGGCGAGCCTGCCCGCGCTGACGCAGGCGCAGCAGGATCAGCGGCGCGGGGCGATTTACGCCGTGGCCGCGTCGTATAAGACGACGCAGACCATCTGGGCCGGCACGGACGATGGGCTGGTGTGGATCACCCGTGACGGCGGGTCGCACTGGACGAACATGACGCCGCCGGGCGTGACGCCGTGGAGCAAGATCGCGCAGATTGACGCGTCGCGCTTCGACGATGACACCGCGTACGTGGCCGTGAACCGCATGCGCATCGACGATCTGAAGCCGTACGCCTTCCGCACGCACGATGGCGGCAAGACGTGGCAGGCGATCAGCGCTGGACTTCCTGACGACGCGCCGGTGAATGCCGTGCGCGCCGATCCGGTGCAGCAGGGGCTGCTCTATGCGGCAACGGAGCACGGCGTTTTCGTGTCGTTTAACGATGGCGAAGCCTGGCAGCCGCTCCAATACAACCTGCCGCATACGTCGATGCGCGACCTGCTGGTGCACGACGACGATCTGGTCGTGGCGACGCACGGGCGGTCGTTCTGGGTGCTGGACGATGTGGAGCCGCTGCGCGAGATGGCGGCTGATGCGGGTAAAGCTGCGGGGGTGCTGTTCAAGCCAGCCGACGCCTGGCGCGTGCGGCGGAGCAACTATACCGATACGCCGATGCCGCCGGATGAGCCGATGGGCGAGAATCCGCCGGACGGGGCGATTATCGACTACCACCTGGCGAACGCCGCGCAAAACGTGACGCTGGAAATTCTGGATGCGAACGGCACGGTGCTGCACAAGTACACCAGCAGCGATCCGGTGACGCCAACGCCGGAGGATCTGCGGACGAATTTGATCCCACCATACTGGCCCCTGCGCCATGGCCCGCTGCCCAACACCGCCGGCATGCACCGCTGGGTATGGGATTTGCGCAGCACCGCGCCGGCCTCACCGCAGTATGCGTATCCGATTTCCGCAGTGCCCGGCCGGACGCCGCTCGTGCCGCAGGGCCCGCTCGTCCTGCCCGGAACGTACACCGTGAAGCTGACCGCGGACGGGCAAAGCGAAACGCAGCCGCTCACGGTGAAGATGGATCCGCGTATCCCGACGTCGTCGGCCGATCTGGAAGCGCTGCACACGGCGGAGCTGGCGATGTACGCCACGCTCGATTCCGTGGCGAAGGCCGATCTGGCGGCGCACTCGGTGGAAGAGCAGCTCGACGCAGCGGGAAATGCTTCGATCGAAGCGCAGCTGGCAACCTGCAAGGCGGCGCTCAGGAGGGTGCTGGAAGGCGAGGAGGGCGGCGAGGCGGTTGCAGGACAGGCGGGGCAACAGGCCGAGAAGCCGGCCCCGAGCCTCGATGGCGTAACGGCGGAAGCGGGACAACTCTACGGCGAACTCGACCAGGCCGATGAGCCGGCGACGGAAACCCTGCTCCATGCGGCCTCGCAGGTGGAAGACGAAGGCAAGGAAGTCGTTCCCGCGTGGGAGCAGTTTGCAGCGCAGCAGATTCCTGCCATCGACGAAGTGCTGCGCAAGGCAGGGCGGCCGGAGATCAATCTGGAGAAGAAGGCGACCGACATGCCGGAGGCGGGTGACGAAGACTAGTCAGCATGGAGTGACCGGTTCCAGTGCGCTGGTCGTGGGTTAGGCTGTGAGGCGAAGAGCAGCACAGTCCAGAGCCACAAGCGGAGAGGAACCGGTCATGGAGAAGAAGTTACGTTTTTTGGGTTTGGATGTCCACG
>DATDHZ010000026.1:0-53317 GCA_036521315.1 Acidobacteriaceae bacterium | reverse complement strand
TCGTCTGCATCGCCATCTTTTACTTTGTGATTGCTCTCATCGGGTTGTGGTGGATCGTCTATTTCAATCTGCGCTATGTGCGCGCGGCATTCCAGACCAGCAACATCATGGTCACGAATCCCGACATTCTGCCGCCCGGCGCAAAGTAGAAAGCTGAATCTCTCCGGGTTTGACACAGCCCAGGCCCAAAGCTAGCGTCAAAGTCATGCGCGAGCGGTCGGCGCCGCTCTGATTCACCACTGCCATCACAAACGCATCCAATCGCGTGCGCTTCTCCGCGCAGGGGTAACGGGCTGAATGAAACTCGGAATCGTCATCATGGCTGCGGGCAAAGGCACGCGGCTCAAATCGAAGCGCGCCAAGGTGCTGCACGAGATCGGCGGACGCCCGCTGCTCTCCCATGTCATCGCCGCCGCGGCGCAGATCGTCCCTGCTCACGACATCTTCGTCATCGTCGGCCATCAGGCGGAGGCCGTGCAGGCTGCCGTGCGTCACACCGGCGTGCACTTTGTCGTGCAGCAGGAGCAGCGCGGCACCGGCCATGCCATCCAGTGCGCGGAACGGGAAACCCGCGACTATGACGAGCTGATCGTTCTCTCCGGCGACGTGCCCCTCCTGCGCCCGGAGACAATCATCGCTCTGCGCGATTTTCATTTGAGCGAACAGGCTGCGATGACCATCCTCACCGCGGCGCCGGAGAAGCCCTTTGGCTACGGCCGCCTGATCCGCCGCAAGCACGATGCTCCGGAAGTCTTGGCCATCGTCGAGCAGAAAGCCCTCACGCCCGAGCAGGAGCACATCCGCGAAATCAACTCAGGCATCTACGCTTTCCGCCGCGCAGCGCTCTATGCGCACATCGGACAGCTCCACGCCGGCAATGCCCACAGCGAGCTCTATCTCACCGACCTCGCGCACCTCCTCGCCGATGCCGGCGAACGGGTGGTCGCGATTGAAGCCGCCGAGGCTACCGAAATCCTCGGCGCCAACACCATTGCCGAGATGATGGACCTCGACCGCGAGCTTCGCCTGGCGACTGCGCGCCGCCTCATGGCGTCCGGCGTCACCATCTTCCGACCTGAGACCGTCACCATCGACTCCGGGGTCGAAGTCGGCCCCGACACGGTGATCGAGCCGTATGTTCAGTTGCTGGGCGAGACGCGCATCGGCAGCCAGTGCCGCATCCGCTCGTATTCGGTCCTCGACCACGTGACGCTTGGCGACAACGTGCTCATCCGCAACTCCTGCGTCCTCGCGGAGTCGCACATCGAAAAAGGCTCTGAGATCGGGCCGTTCACGCATCTGCGCCCCGGCTGCCACATCGGCGAGAACGCGCACATCGGCAATTTCGTCGAGCTGAAGAAGACGCGCCTCGGCGCTGACTCCAAGGCCAACCACCTGAGCTATCTGGGCGACGCGCAGATCGGCTCCGGCGTCAACATCGGCGCGGGCACCATCACCTGCAACTACGATGGCGTGAACAAATTTCCGACGGTGATTGAAGATGGCGTCTTCATCGGCAGCGACAGCGCGCTGGTCGCGCCCGTGGTCATCGGCGAAGGCTCCTACGTCGCGGCGGGCTCGGTCATCACTGAGGATGTCCCCGCCGACGCCCTCGCTCTGGCGCGAGCCCGGCAGGTCAACAAGCCGCACTGGGCAAAGAATCGCCGCGCGCAACGGGAGGCGCGCAAACCCGGCGTGCCCAAATAGTCCACGCAGCGGGCCCATCCCCGCAAAGCAAATTCAGCGATAGTTGATTTTGTGGGCCGAATCCTGACCGTTCAGGCGGCCTGGCAGCCGTCCCGCTCGTTCGATGCCAGTTCGTGGCGCAGCCGGATGCGGGCAGACATGGCGGTGCGCCGCACTTCAGCCTCGCTCATCCGCAACAGGTCCGCAATGCGCGCCGACGCATAGCCCTCGACATCCATCAGCAGAAACACCAGCCGCTCTGTCGCCGGCAAGCACCGGATCGCCTCTTCCAGGTCGGCGCGCAGGATGTTGCGGCGGCCCAGCGTCACCGCCGTTGCCGGAACAGGAACGAATTCCTCTTCCTCCAGCAGCATATGGCTCTTCATGTGGTCGATCAGCGCGTGGTCGATCGTCACCTGGTCGGGCTCGTCGGCCTTGCGGAAGGCGCTGATAAACGTGCCCTGCAGCAGGTCCTCCGCCTCGATTTCGCTGCCCGTCATGTAATAGGAAAGCGAAAAGACGCGGTGCCGATGGCTCTCGTAGATGTCGCGCTGCCGCTCAGCAAGGCTCTGCTGCGCCATGGCGCGGGCCGATATTTTGGTGCGGTGTTTGTCGAATTCAAACAGCATGAGGGGCGCCGTGCTCCTGGGAGAGAGACTCCAGCAGATTGAGCTTACCACGACTCGGCGGTGGAGATGCGGGAGGACCTCCCCGGGGATGCCCTGGCGTATTTTGACGCTCGCTTTTGCCTCTCTCTTGTGACGGAGAATGAACCATTTGGGGTATTCGTGGGCTATAAGGGCCAGGGTAGGATAATCGGGAACTGTCCGGCTATCCGATAAAATCTCTGTAAAACGGGCTTTCGAGCCTGGAGGGGAAGTGGCCTCAGAGCGAATTCTGATCGTAGACGATGAACCGTACGTTCGCTCTCTGATGGCTGCCATGCTGGAGAAGTCGAACTACGATACGGTCCTTGCCGCCAACGGCATCGAGGCGATCGAGCACGTTGAGCAGGATCCCCCTTTCGACCTGATCCTTTCCGACATTGTGATGAACGGTCTGGACGGCATCGGGCTCCTTGAGCGGCTGCGCCAGGTCCACCCTGATACCCCTATGGTGATGGTGACCGCGATCCACGATGTGGGTGTCGCGATTTCCGCCATGCGCAAGGGCGCCTACGACTATCTTTTGAAACCTTTTGAAAAAGAGCAGCTGCTGGTGACCGTCCGCCGCGCCCTGGACTATCGCCGCCTGGTCCTGCAGAACTCGGTCTACCGTCACAATCTGGAACAGCTCGTCTCTGCCCGCACGGAAATGCTCCGCCAGGCGATGACCGATCTGGAGCGCTCCTACGACATCACCCTCGAAGCCCTGGGCGATGCCCTCGATCTCAAAGATGCCGAGACCGAAGGCCATTCCCGCCGCGTGACGGCTTTTACCATCGCGCTCGCGCGCCATTGCGGTGTGGAACTGGCGCAGACCCGCGTGATCGCTCGCGGCGCTTTCCTGCATGACATCGGCAAAATGGCCATTCCCGACGCCATCCTGCTCAAGCCCGGCCGCCTCGACCTGGAAGAGCAGGCCATCATGCGCGAGCACTGCGCCCGCGGCTATCAGATTCTTCGCAAGATCCCTTTCCTCGAGGAAGCGGCCGAGATCGTCTATGCCCACCAGGAGTTCTACGACGGCAACGGCTATCCCCGCAGCCTCCGCGCCGACCAGATCCCGCTGGGCGCCCGCATCTTTGCGGTTGCCGACACGCTGGACGCCATCACCTCCGACCGCCCCTACCGCAAGGCCCGCAGTTTCCGCATCGCGCGCGAGGAAATCGCCCGTTGTGCCGGCACCCAGTTCGACCCCAACGTGGTCGACGTCTTTCTCGGCCTGCCTGATACTCTGTGGGAGGATCTCCGCGCCGAGATGACCCGGCACCCGCGCTTCTCACCGCTCTCCTTTGCCGGATCCATTGAGGAACTCAGCGTGTAGCGCCCTATATCGATCAGCACTGGAGTCGAACTATGCCGCTCCTGGACGACAAGATCGTTGCCGGCAAGCTTCTTTCCCTGCCTAAATGGAAACTGGAAAACGGGGAGATGGTCCGCCGCCGTGAGTTCCCCAATTTCGTCGAGGCCATGCAGTTCGTCAACAGCGTGGCGGAATTGGCCGAAGGCGCCGGACACCATCCCGATATCGATATCCGCTACAACAAGGTCCGCCTTGCGCTCGTGACCCACGATGCCGGCGGGCTCACCGAGCGTGACTTCGACCTCGCCGCCGCCATCGAAGGCCTGGGCTGATCCAGCCTCCGGGACATCATCGCGAGGTGTGCCGGTTCGCTGCCGGTTGCGCTGCGTGGCGCAACCTTCACTCCGTTTCCGTGTCTTCGTCAGCAGGCGGCCGGCTGATTTCAAGATCGGGGTGGCGCAGCCGATCGAGCGATTTTCGGTTCCAGAACACGACGGCCAGGCCGCCCAGCAGCGCGGACCCGGCAATCAGCATTCCGGTCCGGAAAGCCTTCCAGACAGGGCGATCCTCGGAAGGCGTGCTGGCTAAATCGGTGGGATTTTCGGGCATCGTGCGGTCTTTCCAGTCCAAGGCTAAGTTATTGAAAATACGTAAAACAAGGCCCTGAAAATATTAAAATGCGTAGAAGGCTTGTGTTTGGTGGCTAGTTGGGTTACAGTATTTGGAAAGCGATGAAGAGGTTTTTCACTCCTCCTCTGATGTTGAAATAATATGCTTCGCGGGGTCTGCGGCGAGCATCAGAAATAGGGAAGAGGTTTTTAGCCGAGCCGGCGACTCAGAACTCCCGGCGGCTTACAAGTTGCGTCACTGGCCTCCCGGCACGGACAAATGACCGTTCGTGCCGTCTTTTTTTGCCTAAAATCGGCCAGGCGCACAGTAAACGCCACGCAAAAGGCGGCCAGGCGAGAAGCGGCCAGCGAAACCCCGGTCAGCAAGATCCATTCAGCTAAGACCGTTCAGCTCCAATCCTGTCAGCAAAGAACCGGTCAGCGAAGAACTGGCGCGCGAGATCCGGGACCTCTACACGCTACAAGCTACCCGCCATAAGCTACCTGGATCGAACCTTCCCAAAATTCCCACTTGACATTTCAGAGATTATGCACAACCATGTGGTTGTGGATAGTCTGGGTACAACCTTTGCGGCTCTCTCCGATCCCACCCGCCGGGCCATGATCGAACGGCTTTCCCATGGGCCGGCCTCGGTGCGTGGATTGACGGAGCCGTTTGCACTCACGCAGCAGATGATTTCAAAACATATCGCCAGCCTGGTGCGCGCGCAAATTGTGGTCAAGACCAAGCATGGACGAGAGAGCGTGTGCACGCTGAGGCCAGAGGCGATCAAGACCGTCAGCGACTGGGCGATCAGCTATCGCCGGTTCTGGGAAGAGAGCCTGGACAAACTGCAAGGAGTCATAAATCAAATGAAAAAAGAGGAGATCGGAGATGACAGATAACACGGTGACAGAGATTGAGCGGATGGTCGTTACCAGGATTTTCGATGCCCCACGCGAGCTGGTCTGGAAGGCGTGGACCGACCCCAAATACGTGATGCAGTGGTGGGGCCCGAAGGGCTTCACTGCGCCCGTTTGCAAGATGGATTTTCGCGTGGGAGGCAAGCTGCTCTGCTGCATGCGTGCGCCGGATGGGCAGGAGTTCTGGAATGCGGTGGAATACCACGAGATCGTTCCGCACGAGAAAATCGTTTCTTTGATGTACTTCGCTGACTCGCAGGGAAACAGGGTCGATCCCGCCGAGCTGGGCATCGAGCATGAGGCCATCGACGGGGCGTACGACGTGACCCTCTTTGAGGATCTCGGAAACGGCCGCACGAAACTCACCTTCATCGGCAACGAGCCCGCGGAGAGCGCGAAAAACAGCGGTCAGATGGAGGGCTGGAACCAGATCCTCGATAAACTGGCCGAGGTGGTTGCGGGACTGGCGCAGGCGAAATAAAAGCCTGGTCCTCGGACGCTGGTCTCAAAAGAAAAGGACTCGCCAGCGGCGAGTCCTTTTCTTTTCGTGCCTCAATCTCCCCTGTGCAGGGGACAAGGGAGCGGTCCGAGGAAAATCGGGGGGTGGGGAGTATGAAGCTCATGGAGAACCGCCGCCAGGGAAGAGGGGATGAGTAGATGCAAGCCGACAAGTCGTTACTTATCTGCCGTGGACGAGTGAATTGGCGATTGGCGTTCCCTGAGAACGTCGCAGCCTTTCAGATCGCCGTATCCAAAGACGCGGCGGGCAATCTGCAAGAAAAGTCACCGGTTTGGAATCATCCGAATCTGCGAAGGCGGAAAACCCGGCCGGCGTCTTCTCGATGAGAGCCGCGGTGAAACGTAGCCCAATGGCTGCCATTCCGATACATGAATCGAGTGCCGTTACGGAGCTAATTCCAGATTTCCTGAATCCGCCCATCTTCGATCCGCAGAATCTCGAAATGATTGCGCGTATATTCTCGTGTCGGATCAGACGGATCTTTGTACCTCTTCTCCCACATCATTACGACAAAAGGATCGTTGGTGAATTCCAGCACCGGCGCATTCTTCCACTCCGGCTTGATGTCCTGAAGCTGATGGTCGGGGAGACTGTGCATGAACTGTTTCAAACCTTCACGGTCAACGGGCTCGACGGGATTGTGCTCGATGAAGGATGGCGAAAGAAGCTTTTCGATGTCCTCGACGTGGCCATATTCAACGACATTCTTCTCGAAGCGAGTTGCGATCGCCAGGTTCTGTTGTTCCGCCGTTGAAGGTTTCGCAGTGTTCCAAGTTGAGGGCGGCGGGGCTGTGGACGGAATGAACGCAGGGGAACCAGCGTTCTTCCGGGCAGCATCCCAGTGCTCCTGTATCTTACCGTTTTGAATGCGAAACAGATCGAAGCTGTTTTCATACACTGACTGTGAAGTGTCTTTGGGATTTTTGAATTTGTGCTCAAAGACCAGCCAGACGAAATTTCCCTTTGCGCCCGCGACCACTGGAGGATTTTGAAGTTGATCAGGAATCGGCTCGATCGGAGGTCCGAGGCTCTTGAAGAGCGCCATCAAAGCAGCTCGACCAGTAGGAATATTGGGATTGTGCTGGATGAAGTCCTCGGCCGCGTAGTTGGCTGCAAGTTCGGTGTGGCGAGCTTCGATAACTTCTCTCCACCAGTCGAGAACGAAGGCGAGGTTCTTCTCTTCTTCGGGAGTCATGTGGGCGACTTGTTTCTTGCTGGGGAAATGTCCCGGTTGTAGAGATTGACCGAGTGCAGAGAAAAAGGCAGCGAAAAGCAATGGCAGAGCGATCGCTATGCGCAACGCCTCCGTCCACGCGAAACGGGAAGACATCCTATATCGATTGCGTGCCTCAAAGATGTTCCTGAACTGATCGTCCATTTCTCTCCTGTGGTAATACCACATAAGCATCTCACAGCTAGTGTGGCATGACGACATAAATGTGACCAGACGGACTCTTCCCTATGCCGATCAACCGTCCGTAGTCGGCACCAATTCCTGCCCACAATGATGTACGTTTCATAAGCATCTCCTTCACGGCCCCGGGCTCCTTTGCGACCAATTCCCATGGGGACGGGAACGGAGCGTTCGTGCATGTTTAACCGGAACTCAGAAATGCTCGCCTGGAGGCTCTGTCAGTGCCTCAGCGGAGATAAGCGGCCAATGCGCTCATCCAGCGTGGTTTAACACACCAAAACGGGATAGGTCCTGTGAAACGCGCTACGGTCCTGCGATCTTCCAACGGGAGTTCGCGGCGCATTAGCTCCAACTCACCGATCGAACCCTCGTTCCTCTCGCTTTCCGGCCTTCCCTGAAAAATCTGTCAAGCCCCGCACCTCTTCACCAAAGTAACGCCCGCTCATAACACGCGACTTACACGCCGGTTTTGGCCAACAAAGTTGGCGTGGTTTGAGGCTGGACTTGGTATTCTGAATCTATAAGGTGAAAAACGAAAAGCCGCCCTTCGAGGCGGCTTTTTTCATTCGCCTTTTTCATCCCAACAAGGAGACTCGCATGATCAACCAGGAACGCCTCTGCTACGCCTACACCACCGACGGCCAGATGTGCCGGGCCACCGCCATCCGCGGCCAGCTCCACTGTTATGCCCACGGCCCGCGCGGCCAGCGCCGCGCCGAGGCGCTCCGCCAGGCCGCTCTGCAGCGCCGGCGGAACATCCCGGTCACCATCGCGACCCTCGCCGAAACCGTTCAGAAATATGGCCTGACCCGGTACTATCCCGAGCTGATGGCGGCAAATGCCCGTCTCTCAGCACGTTAACCGTGGCCTCCGGGGCTTCCGATTCCGCAACTCCCGTGAATGCAAAGGAATGCGGAGGCCCCGGCAGCGTTTTCGGGGTCGGGGAGTAGCCTGGTGCGGATAGCGTGCAGCGCGTAGGGCCGCGCTGTCGCAAGCCGGTTCTCCCCTGGCCGCCTCTCCCCTGGCCTCTAGTACCATTGGGTTTCGGAGCCTTCGTGAAACGCATTCTTTCGAGCCTCGCCGCCGCTCTGCTCATCGTCGCCGCGTATTCCATCCCGGCCGGCGTGCTCCCTGGCAGCACCGTCCGCGCCCAGTTCACCGATCCTCAGGCCGACGTTCCGGCCTATCACCCAGCTGCGCCGGCGAAGGACCAGACCTTGCCGCCGATCCTCGCCGGCAACCAGCTCAACGGGCAGTTCTTCCGCGAGAAGTGGCAGGTTGAGGTGTATCGCGAGGCCGCCCAGATCCCGAATGTCCTCTATCAGCTGCCCTGCTATTGCCGCTGCGATCGCGCGCTCGGCCACACCAGCCTGCATAGCTGTTTTGAGGGCACCCACGGCGCGATTTGCTCCACCTGCGCGCAGGAAGGCGCCTACGCCTACGCGATGACGAAGAAGGGCTGGACGCCGAAGCAGATTCGCGAGGGCATCGAGCGCCACGAATACGAGTCGATCGACCTCGACGGCCTCGGACGGAGCTAGGCGCTGCGCTTCGCGACCTCACGGGCGATGCCCATCCTCGGCCGCAGCGGAGCTGCATGTCTCCTTGCCGCAGCAGCCGTTGCAGCGGCTGGAGCCGATCCCCATCCGAGGACCAAGCCCGGCCCGTACGTTCTGCCCTGCGCCGGCATCACGCTCTCCGCCAGCTATCTGGCGGAAGCCGCGCCTGGCCAGGGGCCCGGATTTCTCTTCCGCATTGAAAACCACACCACCCGCGAGATTCGCCTCGCGCAGCCGGTGCCTTCGAGCGCGCACTGGTACGCGCGCCTGGGCAATCGCTGGCTCTGGCGCGCCTCAGCCGGCCGGGGAGGCGCGCTCGTCAATGCGCTCAGCCCGAAGGGGCCGATGTTCGCGTACACTCCGCCCGAGCTGCCGAGCGATCCGTCGAAGGCTCCGCCGTACCTGACCATCCCGCCCCACGGCGCGCAGCAGTGGTCCGAGGCGATGCTCAACAATCCGGCGATCGCTTACCAGCCCAGTTGCCCCCTGTGCAACTATCCGGGCGAGAGCGAATACCAGGCGGTCTTCGCCTACGCCTATTTACCGAACGCGCAGGAACAGGCTCCGGAGCTCCTGCGCTGCGGCCTCCGTTCCGGCCCGGTTCCCATGCCGCCGCATCCGGCAAGCCAGCCTGCCGCAACGAAATAAATCCCTGCCCACCGCATCTCGCCCTCAGAAATCCTCGTCTCTCCGCGTGAAGTCATCCTCACCCGCCGCGCGAAGGCTCACCGCAACGAGCCAATCGCGAAGCGGGTTGGTATGAGAAGGAAGCTGGAGGTACTGAAGACATCCCCATGAGAAACCAACTTTTCGCCCTTGCACTGAGCGGCCTGCTCGCCATCGGGGCCGGCTCGGCACTTTACGCGCAAGACTCGAGCGCCGCTCCGGCGCAGCAACCGCAGCAACAGGGTCAGTGGAACGGCGGCCACGGCCGGCACATGCAGGACCCCGACCATCAGCTGCAGCACATGACGAAGCAGCTGGATTTGTCGTCCGATCAGCAGACGCAGATTCGCCCCATCCTCGTCGATCGCCAGCAGAAGATGCAGGTGCTGTGGCAAAACCAGTCGCTCTCGCGTGAAGACCGGCACACGCAGATGCAGTCGATTCGCGAAGACTCCAAAGCGAAGATCGAAGCGGTGCTGAACGACCAGCAGAAGCAGAAGTTCGACGCGATGCAGGAGCGGATGCGCGGACGCCGCGGCGGCGATCAGGGCGGCGACAACACACCTGCGGCCAGCCAGCCGCAGGCGCAACCCCAACCCCAGTAACGGCGCGAACCCGAAGAGCCGCGCGATTCCGTCGCGCGGCTTTTTCGTCCGCTCGCAGCCCGTTCCGGCGCATCCGCGCGACCTCCGCCCGTCTATGCGAATCTGTTTGTGACGGAGGTCTTCTTATGGCGGCTACGGAATCGGCCATGCTCGAGCTGGGCACACAGGCTCCGCACTTCTCCCTCAGGGATGTTCGCGACGGCAAGACCCACACCACCGCCTCGCTCGCGGGACCGAAGGGGCTGCTCGTGATGTTCATCTGCGCGCACTGCCCCTTCGTGAAGCATGTGGAGCAGCAACTGGCGCAGATTGGCGAGGATTATCGCAAGTCCGGCGTCGGCATCGTCGCCATCAGCGCCAACGACGCTGTCAATTACCCCGACGACGCGCCTCCAGGTCTTGCGCGCCAGGCGCAGAACCTGCGCTTCAGCTTCCCGTACCTCTACGACGAAACCCAGGAAGTGGCGCGCGCTTACGACGCGAAGTGCACGCCCGACTTCTTTCTCTTCGACGGAGCCGGCAAGCTTGTCTACCGCGGCCAGCTCGACGCCAGCCGTCCCGGCAATGGCGTTCCCGTGACGGGGAGCGATCTGCGTGGGGCTCTGGACGCACTCGTCGCCGGTCAGCCCATCCATCCCGAACAGCGCCCGAGCATCGGCTGCAACATCAAGTGGAAGTGACAGCGTGTAGCAGATAGCGTGTAGGGGCCGCGAGACAAGGTGCGAAGCGGCACCTGAGCAAGATCGGCTGCGCTCGGAGAGGCTCGAGCCGCCTGTAGACCAAACCGAGCTGGTCCGGTTTGCGCCGACTGTTCCACGCGGGGATTCGCCTCGTTGCCCTGTGTTAGTGTGGGGTTAATGCCGTAGGGGCGTGTGTGCGTCCCCAGCGCACGAGCGCAATGATGCCGCCTCCCCCCAACGCTGTCTCTTCCAGTCCCGCGCAGGAGTCCGGCAGTTCTCGCGCCAGTCAGCCCCCCAGTCCCGCACTCGGGCCCGAAGAGCGGTCGCCTCGCTGGCTCCAGCGAACCGACCTCTTCCTGCGCGTGATGGTCCGGCTCTATATCGGACTCATTCTGTTTTTCATTCCCTGGACTCACCTCTGGACGCTCAATCGCTTCTTCCTCTACTACGCTGCAGTCGCTCATGTCCTCGAAAGCGGGGCCCTGCGCGGCATTGTGTCCGGCCTGGGCTTGCTCAACCTGTGGATCGCGATTGCCGAAGCCATCCAATACCGGGAAGACTGATACAAAAAGAGCGGGCCGGTTGCCGCCTGTTGTCGCCGGCTCAGGAGAACCAACGTGCCCCGCAAGCCGCCCCAGCCCCTCGCCAGCGCCTCTCTCGCCTACGAAAACGATAGCTTCCTCAACAGCCCCGATGGGCGCATCATCCGCATGCTCTCGGAGTACGCCGAGCCCCTGGCGCGATTCCGCCGCGAGCGCATCCAGGATACGGTCGTGTTCTTCGGATCCGCCCGCTTCCGCGCGCTGGACGAAGCCAACCGCGAGCTGGAGCTGCTGCACAACACCGGTTCGCAGCAGCCCGCTCCGGAAGAGGAGCAGCCGGCCCGCGCCGGCGGCGACGGAGAAACCAGCGAACTGCGCCGCCGCCGCGCCGAAGCCGCCGTCGAGATGGCGCATTACTACGAAGACGCGCGCCAGCTCTCCTTCCTGCTCACCCGCTGGGCCAAAGACCTGAAGTCGCGCCGCCACCGCTTCGTCGTCACCAGCGGCGGAGGACCCGGAATTATGGAAGCGGCCAATCGCGGCGCATGGGAGGCGGGCGGAAAAACCATCGGCCTCAACATTCGCCTCCCCTTCGAGCAGATGCCCAACCGCTACATCACGCCCGCGCTCAATTTCGAGTTCCATTATTTCTTCATGCGCAAGTACTGGTTTGCGTATCTCGCCAAAGCGCTGGTGGTCTTCCCCGGCGGCTTCGGCACGCTCGACGAGATGTTTGAGATTCTCACGCTCTCGCAAACCGAAAAGCTCGCCAAGAAGATCACCGTCGTGCTCTACGGCTCGTCTTACTGGCAGCAGGTTCTCAACCTCGATGTTCTCGTCGACAAGGGCGCCATTTCGCCGCGCGACCGGGAGCTGTTTCAGACTGCCGACACGCCCGAGCAGGCGTTCGGGATTCTGCAGGAGGGGCTGTTCCGCAACCATCTGGAGCCGGAAGGTCCCAATCAGGAAAAGGAAATGCCCGACATCGCGCAGACCAGAAAGTAAACCATGTGTGGCCAGCGGTTTACACGAGACCCGGGCCTCTGCCTAAGAGCGTCAGCACGGGTGGCGACGGGGTCCGCCGCGCATCTCATTTGGACAGCTGGGGTATCCTGATAGTAACGTTGCCCGCGCGAGAAGTTGCTGCATTTGACTCACCTTTGTTGACCTCGTAATGCCCCATTCATGGTGCAACTGCGATACTGCTGCCGGTAGAACGACCTCGGGAGGATTCCATGGCCGGACTACGTCGGATCTCGTACCTCTGGAATGAGCCGGATGCCGCTCGGAATTATCCAACGGCGGTCTCCCTCCACAGCCACACCAACCAGTCGAAAGAGACGCTCGATTTCCTGGCCAACCTGGGAAATCAATATCCGCTGCTCCGTCCCGTTCTCAGCCGGTATGAGCGGCGCTCGCGCCGGCGAGGCAGCGTGCCGCTCAATTTTGCCGCCGCGTACTGGACGCCGCCTCTGACGCCCAGGCTGGCTTTCGATCTGGAGAGCGGGCAAATTGCGCAAAAACTGGGCGTGATGCCGCTGGTCTCGATCACCGACCACGACACCATTGCCGCTCCCATGCTGCTGCGCACGGTTACTTCCGCGCGGCATATTCCGGTTTCTGTGGAGTGGAGCGCGCCTTTCGGGGGCGATCAGGCCTTCCACCTCGGCATCCACAACCTGCCCAGCGACACCGGCGCCGCCTGGATGAAGATCTTCGAGGAATACAGGGCGAACCCCGATGAGAAGCGGCTCACTGAGATTCTCGCCGCTCTGCACGCTCTGCCGAACGTGCTCATCGTGTTCAACCACCCGATGTGGGACCTCTACCTGATCGGCAAAGAGAAAGCGGAGCAGCGGGTGCAGGAGTTCCTGGAGGCGAACGCGGAATACACGCATGCCTTCGAGCTGAACGGGCTCCGTCCCTGGGACGAGAACCGCCAGACGAAGCGGCTCGCGCAGCAGTGGAACAAGCTGCTCATCTCCGGGGGCGACCGGCACGGCCGCGAGCCGAACGCAACCGTGAATCTGACGAATGCCGCCAGCTTCACCGAGTTCGTCCACGAAGTGCGCTACGAAGATCGCAGCCATGTGCTCTTCATGCCGCAGTATGCCGAGCCCTGGAAGCACCGCATTCTCGAGTCGACGCTCGACGCGATCCGCAACTATCCCGACTTCCCGCAGGGCTCCCGTTACTGGGATGAGCGCGTCTACCACCCCGATCGCGACGGCGTCATCCGGCCGGTGCGCGAGCTGTGGACGAAGGGCGAAGCGCCTGCGTGGATCAGCATGATCATCGGCAGCGTGCGCCTCATGGGCAGCAGCCCGGTTTCGAGCAGCCTGCGCCTCGCGTGGAGTGAGTCCCGCGAGCTGCGGTTCGCGCTCGGCGAGGACGCGGTCAGCTAAGAAGCGGGTAGGTAAGAAGCGGCCAGGCGAAAAGCGGCCAGGCGAAAACCGGTCAAGTAAGGGCCGGTCAGCTAAGAACTGTCAGCGAGACAACTGTCGGCTAAGAAACTGTCAGCGATACAGCTTTCAGCTAAGTTTCGGTTCGCTCAAGCTGGGTCAGCGAAAAGAACTGCCCCATGAGGAGCTTGCTCTGAATCTGCCCGCATGCGTGCCAGCCAACTTCGGCCGACGGGCCGTTCGCGCCGACCGTGGTATCGCTGACCGGAGTTCAGCTTGCCCCTCCGCCGCTCCTCGCGTTGCTTTCTTTCCCGATTCGTTTCACGAGATCAACGGCGTGGCGCACACGTCGCGCCACTTCGAGGCTTTCGCTCGCCGCAACGGCCTTCCGTTTCTTTGTGTACGAGCATCGCAGGGCGGCCGCCCTTCCGCGGGAGAGCCGGTGCAAGATGGTGACGCTGCGACGCTGGAATTCCGCCGCGGCGTCTTCTCTTTCCCCCTCGAGCAAGACCTCCGCTTCGATCCCGGATGGATCTGCCACGCGCCCGCGACGTTGCGGGCGGTCGAGCAGTTTCGCCCCGACATCATTCATGTGACGGGTCCGAGCGAATGCGGGCTGCTGGGTGCATGGATCGCTCAGGAACTGAACATCCCGCTGGCCGCGTCGTGGCACACGAACCTGCATGAATACGCCGCAACGCGTTCGCGCTGGCTCCTCGATCGCCTCCCGCCAGCCCAGCGGGCCCCGCTGGCCCGCAGCATTGAAGAGGTGTCGCTGCGAGTGGCGTGCGTCTTTTATCGATGGGCGAGCGTCTTATTTGCTCCGAATCCCGAACTTTGCCGCCTGCTCGAAGAGAAGACCGGGCGACCCTGCCATCGCATGGGCCGCGGCGTCGATACGCAGCTCTTCTCGCCGGAGCGCCGCGCGCGCGATCCACGCGACAGGGACTATATTCTCGGATTTGTCGGCCGCATGAGCGTCGAGAAGAATGTGGCGCTGCTGCCGAAGATCCAGCGGCAGCTGGAAGCCCGCGGCATCCGGAATTTTCGCTTTCGCCTGGTGGGGCAGGGCATCGATGAGCCCTGGCTGCGCGAGGATCTTCTCCGGGCCGAATTCTCCGGCGTCCTCCGCGGTGAAGCGCTGGCCCGTGCCTACGCTGGGATGGACGTGTTCGTTTTTCCCTCGCACACCGACACGTTCGGCAACGTGGTTATCGAGGCGATGGCGTCGGGGGTTCCCGTGGTGGTCACGCCCGACGGCGGCCCGAAGACACAGGTGCGAGAAGGACAGAACGGCTTCGTGGCTGCGGACGACGATTTTGCGGCGGCGATTGCGCGGATCCTCAGCGATCGGGCGCTGCTGGAAAGAATGAGCAGGGAGGCGCGCACGTACGCGATGTCCGCTTCCTGGGACGCCGTGTTCGAGAAGGTCTACTCTGCCTATTGCTGTGTGCTGGAATCCACCGCAAACGCCGCGTAGCTGTGCGGCGGCAGCGTGATGGAAAATCGAGTGCCGGTGGGCTCACTGGGGGTGGCGCGCGGGCGGGTTGGAGGCTCGGCAGCCGGTGCGGGCGCGGCTTGCAGCACCTCGCCCGTGGCCAGATTGCGCAGGCGCCTTCCGGTTCCTGGAATCGTGACCGTCACGGTTACAGATTCGCTGCGGAATGATTCGACGACAAAAGTATTGTTGTTGTATGCGAACAGGCTCACCTGGCCGGGGGCGTCGAGCTGCGCGGGAAGCCCCTCGCCGAGATAACTGCGAATGGCCGTCAGCACGCCGGCGGGGAGCACGTACAGGTCATTGAAATTGTCAGGTACGGTAAGCACGTAGAGAACGCCCTTGCCATAGCGGTCCATGAGCAGGATGGGCGCGCCGCCACCGTTGGCCGTGCCGCGGATGAGCGGCCACGCATCGTTGGTCATGAAGTCGATCTTCGGCATCAGGATCGGCGCGGACGTGCCGAGATTCGCGCCACCGCCTGCACCGTACGCGCCCCAGTAGGCAGTGGGCGTGAATTTGCGCGTGGACAAGCGCAGTTCGCAGATGTCGCCGAGCTTGTCCTGGAGGTCGCGCAGCAGTCCGCTGGTGATGACCACGTTACCGCCCGCCATCAGGTGCTCTTTGATCTTCGCGACGATTTGCGGATCGTGCCTGGCGGCATCGGTGAGCAGAACCGTGTGCAGTGAGCTGGGGAATTCCGAAAACATCTCGATGGGAATGCCGATTTCGCCGAGATAATCCTCAAGAAAATCTTCGCCCGTGGAATTGAGCGGCCGATAGAGAGCAACGCCGGCGGGTTTGCCGAGTTTGCCGACGATGGGATCGATCTCATGCAGCGCGTGCCCCGCGACCGCGGCGTAGTCGGGAGTCCGATCGCCGAACCACGTCGCATAGTCGAAGCTGGGATGCATGCCCGCCCACGCCGCGCGATTGCCGGCCGGCGCGGGACGCAGCAGGCCGTTCCACTCGAACAGCATGATCTGCGGCGCCTTCGCGAGCATCGTGTCCCAAAGCTGCTCGGCGTAGCGATCGACATAGCGGATGTCGTAGGTATCGACCCATCCGCCGCCGTTGTGGTCCGGAGCGACGTTATCGAAGGAGCGGATGATGGCGTAGCTCTGGTAAGCCTGCAGGTGCTGGTCGGTGATTTCGCCGTCGCGCGTTTCCGTCCCGGTGTAGATGCCGCTGAAAATCTTCGGCTCGACGGCAAGGTCGTAGCCGTCGCCCTGGAAGTGCGGGTACCAGTTGGGGAACTTGATGATGATCTTGACCTTTGGATTGACGGCGCGGGCCGGCCCCATGACGAGTTCGCGCGAGACCTGGTCCATCAGCCTGAGGCGGAAGCCGCTCCAGCTTTGCGTGCCTTTGGCGGCAATGTCCGACTGTTCCTTGGTGTTGTTGAAGAAGAAGTCGTCGAGCATGATCTCGTCGAAATGGCGGGCGGTGAACTCGGCAACGTGCTTCACGTAGGCGCGATCGTCGGCGTTTGTGTAGCAGAAGGATTGGAACTGCGCCGCGTCGTGGTCGCTGTAGGCGATGCCTCCGGCCACGGCCACGCCCTGATCGGCGAAGAACTTTTTCACGCTTTCGATCAGGGCGTCGTCAGCGATGGTCCGGCTGCGGTAGGTCTCGATGTAGACCTTGTCGACGTGAACGCCGCGGCTGATCTGCTTCCACGAGGACTCGAGCCAGGCGCGGTCGCGCATATGCTCGACGACACTGACCGGGATGTAGACCGCGACTTTGAAGCTCTGGCTGGGTGGCGCGCCGGCTGGAGAAGAATCCTGGCCCCGGGCGCTCTGGAAGCCAAACAGCGCGGCGAGAGCAGCGACGATCACAAACTCAAAACGGAGCAGGGCATTCCGCGGGAGTGCCGGCATCGAATCGAACCTCGTACTCAATCGATTCAGCATACTCCCCGGCCAGGCGGCCGGAAAGCACAGAGCGGCCGCGCGGCTACGATTGCCGGCGGCCTGGTCTTCCTGCGAAGCCGAGTTGTTGTGCTGCTTATTGTTGCGGTGGTTGCTGCGCGCCCTGCTTGCCGCCGTTCACCGCGCCCTGGGTGGTGTTCTTCGTCTTGTTGTAGGCCTTCTTCGTGCCCCTTTTCGTCTTGTGATACGTGTGTTGGGTGCCCTTCTTCGTGCCGTTGCCCGCGTCTTTGGCTGCATTCTTCGTGTTCTGGCCGGCGTCCTTCATGTCCTGACTGGCGCTTTGGCTGTTGCTTTGCCCGTTGTAGCCAATGGGTAAGGCAAAGGCGGGAACCGTCATGAGAGAAGCTGCAAAAAGTGCGGTGAGAAATTGAGAAGTCCGTCTCATACAAGGGAGGATGTGCCGCAAGACCTTTCAGGTTGCGCCTGATGGAGAGATTGAGGCGGTCTTCAGGACTAGAATCGAGTCTTGGACCCATCTGCTGTGACCATTTCGACTGCCAGTCCCGCCGTCCAGGCCGAATCTCCACCTGCCCTGCGGCGATTCGCCTGGGGGGTGCTGGCCTACAACGTGGCCGTCATTGTGTGGGGATCGGCGGTGCGGGCCACGGGATCGGGCGCCGGTTGCGGCGATCACTGGCCGCTGTGCAATGGCACGGTGGTGCAGCATCATCCCGCCGTGGCCACGATGATCGAGTTCGCGCACCGCGCCACCAGCGGCATCGATTTGCTGTGCGTGCTGGCGCTGGTCGCCTGGACTTTTGCCGCGACTCCGCACCGCCATTGCGCGCGCGGCTGGTCGGTCGCTGTGCTCGTCCTCACGCTCAACGAGGCGTTGCTGGGGGCGCTGCTCGTGCTGCTGGGGCACACGGCGCACGACACGTCGCCGTCGCGCGGCGTGTATCTGGGGCTGCACCTGACGAACACGCTGCTGCTGCTGGCTGCGCTGGCGATGACTGCCCATTTCCTGTCGCGTCGCGCGGCGAACGTGCGCGGGGAAGTAGCGGTGCGGGCGCCGGGGTTGGCGCTTACGGGTTTGGGCGCCACGCTCGTGGTGGGGGTCACGGGATCGCTGGCGGCGCTCGGAGACACGCTGTATCCAGCGCATCATTTGCTGGCCGGCATCGCCGAGGACTTTTCGCCGGGCAGTTCCTGGCTGTTGCGGATTCGCTGGGTGCATCCGGCGATCAGCCTGATTGCGGGGGCATTCATTGCCTGGCTCATTGTGCGCACCTGGCGGCGGGCAGATGGGGTCCGCTCGCGCCCGCTCGCGCTCGGCGTGGTGTTGTTGTTGGGGCTGCAATATGTGCTGGGCGTGGCCGATGTAGCCTTGCTGGCGCCGACGTGGATGCAGATGACGCATTTGCTGGGAGCCGATCTGCTGTGGATCGCGCTCGTCGTTCTGTGCGCGCGCGTGTGCCTGGTGGCGCGGACCGTGACAGAACGTTCTCGCGATGCCTAACTTGCCTCATCGCGGCGCGCCCATTCGACCGCAGGGTGGAGCGTTTGCGACGGTTGTACGCGCCGGCAGCACGCGGCGCTGCCGATCTAATTCCAAACAAGTACAGAAAGGCTGCCTGTGACATCCTCTGGAAAGAATCCGCTGACCGAAGCCGAGCGCTCCGAACTCGAAGCGAAGCATGCGCGCCTGATCGCGTTGCTGGAACAAGAAGATTGCGCCGCGATTCTGCTGAGCCGCCATGAGAACATCGCCTGGGCGACCGCCGGGCGCGTCGAGGCCCGGGTGGCGCTGGGCGCGGAGACGGCTGTCTGTTCGCTGCTGATGACGTGCGCCGGGAAGCGCTACTATCTGGCGCCGAACAATGAGGCGGCGCGTCTGGCTGAGGAGGAATTTTCCGGGCTCGATTATGAGCCGTCGCTCTACCCCTGGACCGATGGCGGCGGGGCTGCCGATCTGGCGCACAAGCTGGCTGGACCGGAGATCGCCACGGATTCCGCACGGCCGGGATTCTTCCCTGTGAACCTGACGGAACTCCGCACCCCGCTCGTACCGGGTGAGGCGGAACGGTTCCGCGCATTGGGCGCGGCGGTGGCTGCGTCCACGTCGCGGGTTCTCAGGACGCTGGCACCCGGCGTGACGGAGGACGAAATGGCGGCGCGCGCAGGGGCCGACCTGCTGGGCCAGCACATTACGCCGACGGTACTGCTGATGGCCACGGACGAGCGTATCTTCCGCTACAAGCATGCGGTGCCTCGGGCGGGCGGGCTGAAGAAATACGGGATGCTCAACCTGTGCGCGCGGCGTTCGGGGATGGTTATTTCGATCACGCGCTTTGTGCACTTCGGACCGATGCCTGCCGAACTGGCCGCGAACTTTGAGAAAGCCGCCCGCATCAACGCCGCGCTGCTGCATGCGTCGCGCGAGGGCGTTACCTCTGCGGAACTGTACAACGTCGCCGCGCAGGGCTATGCGAAGGCCGGTGTTCCCGATGAAATCACGAAGCATCATCAGGGCGGGCCGTGCGGCTACGTCGAGCGGGATTGGGTCGCGACGCCAGAGGGGCGTGAGCGGGTCGCTGCTGTTCAGGGATTCGCCTGGAATCCCAGCCTGCAGGGCGCAAAGGCAGAGGACACGGCGCTGCTCGAGAACGCCGCCATCGAAATTGTTACGGCCACGCCCGATCTGCCTGCGATCGACACAGCGATTGACGGAAAGCTTTACCGCTCTGCGGGAGTTTACCTGCCTTAACGCGGCTCGTTTCGTTTTTCCTGGTGCACTGGAATATTCAGCCCATTGTCGTTTCAGAAGAATTGGATCATGCGCTGCCGGCTCCTCGCCGGATGCGTTGGGCCGCTCCTGGCCGCACCGCCGGGCGGCAGCCGCTCTACCCGATCTGAATTCCAGCTGGCCGCGTGATCGTTCGCTTTTCCAGAATGACGATTGAGTCATAGACGTGGATCGCGTAGATGTGGTCGCGGGCTGGTGTGGTCGTCGCTCGGGTATGGTACCAGGCGTGCATATCGTCGATCATGTCCTTCACGCGCTCGATGGCTGAACCCTTCCGCCGATAGCCACCTTCGAAGATGCCGGGTTCGTAGGAAGTGTGCAGGTCTTCGATCACGTACAGGCCCCCGTCGCGCAGCAGCGGGAAGAGGGTGTCGAAGCTGACGCGCTGATGCCTGGCGCGATGCGAGCCGTCATCCAGAATGATGTCGGGCGTTCCCATCTCGTGAACGACCGAGCGAAGAAATTCGGGATCAGCTTGCGACCCTGTCCGCACCTGGTTGGGCGGCGTAACGAGGGCCGCGCATTCGGGATTCACGTCGACGCCAAAAATCGTAGCTTCGGCTCCGAAAAACTTCCTCCACAGGTCGAGCGATCCTCCCTTGAAGACCCCAATTTCCAGTATTTTCACGGCCGTGCCACGGAATGGCGCTAAATGCCGATCGTAGATGTCCAGGTAATGAATCCATTTATGAATGATGCGGCCGTGGTGAGCGTAAAACAGCTTTGCGCAGTCGGTGGAAGCGCTCGGCGACAGACGCTCCCGGTCGGAAGGATCGAGGTCCCAAACTTTCCAATCCGTTGCCCGGGGACGCGCTCCCACGGCTCTTCGCACGCGCTCGGTTGCCCGGAAGATCAGATCGCGGAGCGCCACTCGGTTTTACCTCCGATGGAAGGACCAGGAAAACGCAAACTGTATTATCGCCTGGGATCCGGCCATCCGATTGTGACCGAGCATTGTTCCGTTCATGCGCGCGTGGCCCTCCCGGAGCGGCGGTGCCCAAACTGGAACAACGACGCTGTGAGCGACTAAGCTGAAGTCTATGGCAGCACAGGCTGCGCCGTTCAGGGGGTACCATGTCCAGGCATCTTTCCCGCAGACGGTTTGTGCAGTCGAGCGCCGCAGCGGCAGCGGCGGTGGCTGGACGAAACCTGTGGGGTGCAATTGCGCCGGCTGAACTTGCGGGCGCCGGCAATTTGCTTGCGCAGTTCGATTATGGGGATGTATCGCTGGCCAGCGACCTGCACGAGAGCCAATTGCACGAGACGCACGCCGTGCTGATGGGGCTGAGCGACGACAGCCTGCTGAAACCGCTGCGGCAGATGGCCGGAATGCCGGCGCCAGGCGAGGATCTGGGCGGCTGGTACCACTTCGATCCCGACCTGTCGCGTTTTCCCGGCGACAACGGATTCGCGCCGGCGTGCACCTTCGGGCAATGGGTCTCCGCGCTTGCGCGCATGTACGCCATCACCGGCGATGAGGCGACGCGGGACAAAGTGCTGCGGCTGAACCGTCTCTATGCGCAGACGATCAGCCCGGATGTTTATACAAAGAACCGCTTCCCGGCCTATTGCTACGACAAGTTCGTGATCGGCCTGCTCGATTCGCACACGTACGCGCGCGATCCGGACGCATTCGCGATCCTCGACCGCACCACGGATACGGCCATCCCGTGCCTGCCCCCGCAAGCGGTGGAACACGGCGTGGCGTGGCGGACGGACCATCATGATCCGTCCTGGACGTGGGATGAGTCCTATACCATGCCGGAGAACCTGTTCCTCGCCTACCGGCTGGGAGCTGGGCCGCGCTATCGCGACCTGGCGTTCCGTTATCTCGACGACGAGAAGTGGTTCGACCCGCTGGCACGCGGAGAAAATGTGCTGGCGGGGCGGCATGCGTACAGCCATGTGAACTCGCTCAGCTCCGCGATGATGGCGTGGATGGTGGGCGGCAGCGAGCGCCACCTGCGCGCCGCCACGAACGGCTTTCGGTTCGTGGAGCAGCAAAGCTTCGCCACCGGCGGCTGGGGTCCGGATGAACAGTTGCGCGCTGCGGGAAGCGACGATCTGTTCAAGAGCCTGACGAAAACCCACGCCGGTTTCGAGACGCCGTGCGGCAGCTACGCGCATTTCAAGATCACGCGTTATCTGCTGCGCGTGACGCGCGACTCGCGCTACGGCGACAGCATGGAGCGCATGATGTACAACACGGTGCTGGGCTCGAAGCCGCTCCAGAATGACGGCGAGGCGTTCTACTACTCGGATTACAACTTCGAGGGAAGGCGCGTTTACCACAGCGGACGATGGCCGTGCTGCTCGGGCACGCTGCCGCAGGTAGCCGCGGATTATCGCATCCAGGCGTACTTCCACGACGACCGGGATTTGTTCGTCAATCTCTACATCCCATCGACGGTGCGATGGGCGCGCGGCGGATCAGTGTTTTCGCTGACGCAAACGAGTTTCTGGCCGTACGAGCCGCAGATCCGTTTCGTGGTGAGCACATCGGCTTCGGCGGAGACGACGCTGCATTTCCGCATCCCGCAGTGGACGCATGGCGCGACTCTGGCCGTAAACGGAAAGCGCTGGACGGGGCCGGTCGAGCCTGGAACCTTCGCCGCGGTTCGCCGCACCTGGCAGGACGGCGATCGCGTGGAACTGGAGATGCCGCTGCCGCTGCGGCTGGAGCCCATCGACGCGCAGCATCCAAACATCGTCGCGGTGATGCGGGGTCCGCTGGCGCTGTTTGCGCTGAAGCCGCAGCAGGATTCGCCAATGCCGTCGTTCGATCGGGGCGCATTGCTGGCGGTGCGACAGACGTCGCAGCGGGAGTGGCTCGCGGCCGCCGGCGACAGCCCCTCCCTGGTGCGATTCGTGCCATTCACTGAAGTGGGTGCGGAAGCGTATACGACGTATCTGCAGACAACCTGGCTTCCGCAGCGGGGCCTGCATGAGCATGCAGCCCATCGCTCATGAGTGGCCTCGAGCTTCCGGAACCGGCCCTCTGCTTCTGGTCCATACGCGCGAAATGGCGCGCAGCACGGACTTCGGCGGAATCGATCCGTCCTCGGCGGCGAAGACAATCTCGCCTGCGCGTTTGACCTGCGGCCGGTAGAACCAACGGCCGAAGAGGCAGAGGTGATCGGCGACCGGCGCGGCGGTCGTGCGGCGTTTTGCAGTCGATGCGGGACGCGCTGCGGCCAGCGCGTCTGCGAGGCGTTGCTCCAGTTCATCGCGCGTGGCTGCGGTGACGACGGTCGCTTCGAGCGGCACGGCTTCCGGAGCGGCAACGGGATGGGCGAAGAGCGAAGTCGACCCTGCGGCTTCGTTGGGGTGGCGCATGCCGACGACGGAGAAGTAGCCTGGACCGTGCAGCGTTCCTGCGGCGAGCAGAAACAGAGCCACGCTTTCTGGCTCAGCGGAGGGCTGAACGATGACGCCGTCGAGATGAGCCAGCGGCCGCATCGTCTCAGGAATCTCGGCGGCCACAGCCTCGGCTTTGGTGAGGCGCGCATGGAGTTCGGCGGCTTTCTCGAATTCCAGCAGCTCCGACGCCGCCTCGCGCTCGCGGCTCAGAGCCTCGACCAGGCTGCGGCCGCGGGTGCGCAGGAAGGCGCGCACGGCTGCGGCTTCTTCGGCATAACGCTCATCGGTGCAGCCCTGAAAGCAGGGCGCCAGGCACTTCTTCATTTCGGAGTAGACGCAGCCCGGAAAGGCCGGATCGGGCGCAAGATTCTCAACGCAGCGGCGCAGCTTGAAGAGGTCGAGCATGTCTTCGAGCACGCGCTCGGCGCCGATCCGCGAGGCAAACGGGCCGTAGAGGTCGTCCATCGCGGATTTTGTCACATGATTGGTTACATAGACGCGAGGGTATGCGTTCTCCACAGTCATGCGCAGCAGCGATGGGGGACGCAGATGGAGGCGTTTGCGGACGCGTTCGCCAAACGCCGCGCGGGACGCATCGTAGAGCCGCAGCCACGCTTCAAATTCCGATCCCGTGAGCGCGTATTCGATGCGCGCCACGCGTCCGGCAAGCTGAAGGCGGCGCGTTTGATCCGGGCGCGCGTCGAGCAGGCGGCGAATGCGGCGGCACAGATTCGGCGTTCGGCTGATGTAGGGCTCGGCGCTGCGCCGGACCTCGCCATACGCTGCAGGCGCGTCTTCGGCAAAGAGCGCGAAGACACCCGCGGCCGTGGGAATCTGGTCCCACGGCGGACTGGCGGGATCGTAGGCGAGCTGATGGGGAAACAAGGGCGCGTCTCTCTGCCTGAATCTTAATGGCTCACGCGCCGGCGATGGTCATTCCGTCGATGCGCAGGGTGGGCGCGGCGACGGCGGTGCGAAAGACCAGATCGCTGCCGATGGCGGTGATGTTGCGCAGTATGTCTTTCAAATTGCCCGCGATGGTGATCTCCTGGACGGGGTACGTGAGCACGCCATTCTCGATCCACAGGCCGGCAGCGCCGCGCGAGTAGTCGCCGGTCACCAGGTTGACGCCGCGGCCCATCAGGCGCGTGACGTAGAGGCCGCTCGGCACACCACGCAGGATCTCTTCGGGCGCCTGCGTGCCGGCCTCAAGAAAAAGATTGCCGGCGTCCAGGTGGGGATTGCCGGCGAGACCGCGACCGGCGTTGCCGGTGCTCTTCATGCCGAGCTTGCGGCCGGTATAGGTGTTGAGCACGTAGCTGCGCAGAATGCCGCGCTCGACGATGACGGTGCGCCGGGACGGCAGGCCCTCCGCATCGAAGGGCGACGTGCCAAAGCCCGCGGGGATGGTGCCGTCGTCGACGACAGTGACGGACTCCGCCGCGACCGGCTCGCCCAGTTTGCCGGCAAACATCGACGCTCCGCGATATATGGCGTCGCCGGATGCGAGGTCGAAGATGGCGCCCACCAGGCCCTGCGCCACTTCCGGCGCGAAGACGATGGGGGCCTGCTGCGTGGGTATGCGGCGCGCGTCGAGCATGCGCAGCGTGCGCCGCGCCGCCTCCTGTCCGACGGACTCCGGCGATTCCAGGCCGCGGATCGATCTTGCCTGCGACCACCAGCCATCGCGCTGCATTTCGCCGTTCGCGCCCTGGGCGATGGGGCTGGCGGAGATGGAGCAGTACGAGGAGCGAGAAGCGCCGGCGAAGCCGCGGGAGTTGGCGAAGATGCGGCGCCCGGTCGCGGCGTCGAAACTGGCGCCGTCGCTGTTGATGAGACGCGCATCAACGGCGAGCGCAGCGGCTTCGGCACGGCGCGCCCATGCAATGCGTTCCTCTGTAGGCAGAGAGTACACGTCGTCGTGATGGAGGCGAAGGTCGCCGCTGAGCTGGCCGAATTCGCCTGGCTCGGGGATGCCCGCGAACGGATCGACGGACGTTACTTGCGCCAGCGCCACAGCGCCCTGGACGAGGTGGTCGATGCCCTCCGGCGTGAAGTCGCTCGAAGACGTGCTGGCGACGCGATAGCCGTTGTCGTCCTGCAGTAAAACGCGCAGGCCGATGCCACGCGAGCCGGATTCCTTGATCGTCTCCACTTCGCCGAGACGGACGGAGGTCGAGAACTCGTCGCCTTCGCGGATCGTGACTTCGGCGTCGGAAGCGCCGGCGCGGAGGGCGCTCGCGACCACATCGGCGGCAAGCTGCTCCAGATCGATCGCGGACTCAGCCGCAGTCGTCATCGCCCTGTCCCGCCGACGGTCATGCGGTCGAGCTTCACGGTCGGCATGCCGACGCCCACCGGGACGCTCTGGCCATCTTTTCCGCAGGTGCCGACGCCCTCATCGAGGGCGAGATCGTTGCCCACCATCGAAACGTGCTTGAGCGCCTCGGGGCCGTTGCCGATCAGGGTCGCGTCGCGGACGGGCGCAGTGACTTTGCCGTCTTCGATGAGGTAGGCCTCAGACGCGGAGAAGACAAACTTGCCGCTGGTGATGTCGACCGACCCGCCGCCGAAGTTCACCGCGTAGAGGCCGCGTTTCACGCTGCGGATGATGTCGGCCGGATCGTCTTCGCCCGCGAGCATGTAGGTGTTGGTCATGCGCGGCATGGGGATTTGCTGGTAGCTTTCGCGGCGGCCGTTGCCGGTGCCGGGAATGCCCATGAGCCGCGCCGACAGCTTGTCGCTCAAATAGCCTTTGAGGATGCCGCCTTCGATCAGCACGGTTTCCTGCGTTGCCGAGCCTTCGTCATCGACATTGAGAGAGCCGCGGCGCGAGGGCATGCGTCCGTTATCGACGACCGTGACTTTGGGGCTGGCGACCCGGCGGCCAATGAGACCGGCAAAGGCCGAGGTTTTCTTGCGGTTGAAGTCGGCCTCAAGACCGTGTCCGACGGCCTCGTGCAGCAGGACGCCTGGCCACCCTGGGCCGAGCACGACTTCCATTTCGCCCGCAGGCGCGGCGACGGCGTGCAATTGCAGGATCGCGGTGCGCGCGGCCTCTTCGGCAAAGTGCTCGGGGCCCCTGGGGCCGGCGAAGTAGTCGATCTCGACGCGTCCGCCGCCGCCCGACGTGCCTTTCGCGGACCGGTCGCCGTCCTTCGCGAGGACGAAGACGCTCATGCGCGCGAGGGGCTGTGTGTCGCTGGCAAAGGTTCCGTCGGACGCGACGACGAGGATGCGGCGGACCTCGTCCGCATAGCCGGCGCGCACCTGGGTGACGCGCGGATCGTATCGGCGCGCGGCGCGGTCGGCGCGATTGACCAGATCGAGCTTGGCGGACAGATCGGTGTCGAGTTCCGCGGCCGGAGCCGGGTAAAGACCGGCCACCTCGGTATGGGTGAATCCCTGCACCGGCTGTTTGGCGGGGCCGCTGGCGATCAAGGCCGCAGTGCGCGCGGCGCGCAACAGGCGATCGGCGGCGAGATCGTCGGTGTACGCATAGCCGGTGCGCTCGCCGCTGACGACGCGCACGCCGCAGCCCGCGCTCACTCCCTGGCTGGCGGATTTGACGATGCCCTCATCCAGCCCCAGCGACGTGGCCGCGACGGACTCGAAATAGAGGTCGGCGTAGTCGCCGCCGGCGGAAAGGGCCTCCCCCAGGCAGCGCTCGAGCAGCCGCTCGGTGATGCCAAACTTCTCAAAAAAATAGCGCTTGTGATCCACTTTGGCTCCCGTGGCGCAGAGAAAGCGAGGCAGCCGCACCTGGTTTCTGCGGCTGTTTCTTCCATTCGCCGGATGTTCTTCTACTTTAGATGTTGCTTCCCTGATTCTTCATCTTTAGATGTTGCTTCCCTGATTCTTCATCAGAAATCCTCTGGCGCTGAGCCGGAAGTATGGCAGGATCGAAGCATGAAGAAGACCGTTGTGCTCTGCCTGGCGATGCTGTTTGCGGCGTCGGCGTATGCCGCGCCCCGCCATCATCACCATCGCCACCATCACTCTCACCACCATACCGCCTAACCCGAGGGGCGCAATCCACGAAGCGCCCCTCTGCTTCTCTCTGGAACGGCGGTTTCCGCTCGATCCGTGGGGCGACAGGGACCGTCCTGCGCGCTGGTTGCCGCGGCGGAGCACTCGGTGTAGCTTGCAGGTATGAGCACGACAGCCGCAACGCCTGCAGCAGTGGATCCTCGCTATCCCGTAGGAAAATTCCGGCGCGCTGACGCCGATCTGGTCCATCACGAAGCCGCGATTGCCGCCATCGCCGCGCTTCCGGAGAATCTGCGCTCGGCCGTGGCGGACCTGACGCAGGAGCAGCTGGACACACCCTACCGGGAGGGCGGCTGGGCGGTCCGCCAGCTCGTCCATCATCTCGCCGACAGCCATGCAAATGCCGTTGTTCGCGTGCGGCTGGCGCTCACGGAGGACTGGCCGACGATTAAGCCCTACAACGAGAAGCTGTGGGCCGAATTGCCGGATGCGCAGAAGGGCGCGGTCGATCCGTCGCTGGAACTCCTGGACGGCCTGCATGCGCGATGGACGCTGCTGCTGGCTTCGCTGGCGGAGGAGCAATGGCAGCGGGGCTATACGCATCCCGACAACGGCCGCCAGTCGATCGCGGAAGCCACGGCCTTGTACGCATGGCATTGCAGGCATCATCTAGCGCACATCACGGAATTACGAAAGCGTAACGGCTGGTAGCTTTTTGCTTGCAGCCTGGATACACGGCGCAGAACATCGCTGGTAGATGCCTGTTGCCGCGGCCAATCCAGCGCCGGCTTGCGCCCCCGTCGATCTTGCCCATGCCGTCGAGAATTTTCTCGACGCTCATCCGCGCGCTGCCATTTTCGAGGATGGGCGGTTGCTCTTCGATCTGCAATTAGCGCACTTCTCGGTTGGCGCGGAACGCGCCCGCTGCCTCCTTCACCTCTGGTCCGACGAGCGGAACCTGGTGCGCACGGTGACGGCTATGCACTTCCGCCGCGAGATGCTGCGGCTGGAAACGCGGCGTTTTGGCCAGGCGAAGCCGCAGATTCTCACGTTGGTGCCGGATCCCGATTTCCGCACGCCAACAGCGCGGGACACATCGCGGCGCAAGTATCTGCGCGGCCTGGAGCGGGCCCTGGCCCTGCAGTTACCAGGATGGTCGGCAGAAAGCTTTCGCTCGGCGATGGACCTGGAGCACAGCTTCGGTCCCGCTTACGCGCGAGGCGTGCTGAGGCGCGGACCGAGCGCGTGGGCGGTGCTGGGCGTCGGACCTGACGAATCAGGCGCAACCATCGACGGCGCGCTGACGCTCGGCATCCTGTGGCTCGCGTGGTGCAGGGTACACAGCGCGGGCAGGCGTGTCTTTCAGGGGCTGAAGCTGGTGCTGCCCGCGCGAACCTCTGAGGTAACGCGCGCGCGCATGGCATGGATGCATCCCGCGGTGGCGCAGTGGGAGCTGTACGAATTGCTCGGCGCCACCGGGGAGTTGACGCAGATTGCCGTGGAGCAGGATGGAAATCTACAGTTGCAGCTTACGTCCGCGTTCGATCCGCAGACAGCGCTGCACCGTTCGGGGGCCGCAATCGAGTATGTGCGGTCGCTGTTGCCGGAAGGGTTGGGTGCGCAGACAGAGATTCGTCCCCACAGTGCAACGGAGGTTGCTTTTTCGCTGCATGGCCTCGTGTACGCGCGCATCCGGCACGGTCTGGCGCCAGGATCATTCGCGCGGCAGGATCAGATCGTCTTCGGCGCAGGGCGGGGCGAAACCGTACTCGACGAAGATACCGAGGACTTGTTTCGCGATCTGGTCGATCGGCTCTTCCAAAGCCGGCACAGCGAAGCAGCCGGACGCGACGCTCTCTACAGGTTGCAGCCGGAGCGATGGCTCGAGTCGATATTGCGCCGCGATCTTTCCGTCCTCGATCCGATGCTCGGCGGCGGCCCGGTTTATTCGCAGGTGCCGGCATTCGCTTCTGCCAGCCGCACGCTGCTCGATCTGTTGACCGTGACGCGCCTGGGCCGGCTGGCCGTACTGGAACTGAAGGCGGACGATGACCTGCACCTGCCGTTGCAGGCGCTGGATTATTGGGCTCGCGTGCGGCAATTGCGCCGCGATGGAACGCTGCAGGCACCGGGTTATTTTCCAGGTGTGGAATTAGCGGCAGACGACCCGCTGCTCCTGCTGGTTGCGCCCGCTCTGCATATCCATCCAGCGAATGAAACGGTTCTGCGCCACCTGTCGCCGGTCATTCCGTGGGAAGTGATCGCCGTCGACGAACACTGGCGCGAGGAATGCCGCGTCGTGTTGAGAAAACGCAGTGGATCCTGACACCGGCTCGGCGAAAAACCGAACGGCACTCGACTGGAGGTTGGTGCCGGGACCTTGGCCCACCCTTCAGGCTGTTTCATCAGCGGCAGACATGGAATCGGAGCGAATCGCATCAGCGTGAATCTTGTGGCAATGGGCGCCCCACTCCTCAACCGGCTGTTTTTCTGAAGACCGCAGGCAGCAGGCGACCGTCTTCCACATCAGTCGTACATCAGCGCGAAAGGTGGCCGTCTGAATGTATTCGAGATCGAGCCTGGCTTTCTCCGGCTTGATGAATTCCTCGTAAAAAGCGTCGAGTTCGTGATCGGGAATGCTGGCGAGCAGTTCTTCTTCCCTGCGAAAGGCGAGGGTCGCTGCGCCAGTGATTCCAGGACGGCAGGGGAGATGGAGTCCTTCGTGGTGGGGGAGCTTGGGGCGCGGGCCCACGAGGCTCATGTCCCCCCGCAGCACGTTCCAGAATTGCGGAAGCTCATCGAGCTTGAAGCGCCGGAGGAATGTGCCGATGGGAGTAATGCGGGCATCGCCGATGACCGTCACGGGCGACCCGCACTGCTCCGTCACACGCATGGAGCGGAATTTGTAGAGCGTGAATTCCCGGCCGCGACTGCCCATGCGGCGCTGGCGAAAAAGAACCGGCCCGCCTGAAGTGAAACGCACGAGCAGCGCCGCCGAGAGCAGAAAGGGCCACAGGATCGAGAGCGCACCCGCTGCGACGGCAATGTCCATGCAGCGGCGCCGGCGCGAAGTGATCCAGCCTGCGGATTTCACGTCGGGACCGGAACTGCCGCGCTCAGCGTCGTGAATCGGATCGATTGTGATCGGGTCTTCCGATGACGCCATCATGCGCCGTTTCGAAGCCCGAAAGCCTGATTGTTGGGACCAGGGTGAACTCATGCACTGAACATCCCGGCACGATCGTGCCTCCGGATGAGGCTCTGCGATTCGGCCTCACCCGCGTGCTTGTAGCAATGACTGCATCGATTCCAGCCCGGTTGTGGGTGTCCGGACACTCATCAGCTAAGTCCTTGCGCAATCAATTCATTCGCGCTCTCCCCCATCAAAAGCCGTACGCGGACAGATGCTCCGTCTGCCCAGGTCCGTCTCAGGCATTTCATGTTTTTGTTGCATTGCGTGCGGCCATAGGCTCGTTTTAAGTGTGATGCGTGCGCTGCCGTCGGTGACGCGGCCGAGGCCTTTGGCGTGGTTCCGCTGGAGACGATGGCCGCAGGGTTGCCGATCGTCAACGCCGATATCGATTCCGGCGTTCCGGAGATCTCGCGCAACGGGATTACGGGACTGACGGTCCCGCCTGGAGAGGATGAGGCGCTGGGCCGTGCGATTCAGTTGCTGCTCGAGCGCGACGAACTGCGGCGCGAGCTGGGCCGCGCGGCGCGGGTGCGCGCCGAATTACAGCCGGTCGGATGGCTGAACGCGTGCTGGAGCTTAGCGAGGAAGCGTCCCGTCGCGGCGTCTGCCGTTCGAGCGCGCGGCCTGACAAACAAGGCGGGGGCCAGTGCAAGCCCACCCCTCATCTTTGCGCGCCTGCGAAGAGCCAATCAGTCTTCGTCGCCATTGCCCGAGGCTGGCGCGGATGGCGAAGCTGCCGCCTCCGCGTTCCAGTTGGGGATCTGCTCGCCGAGAAGATTGCGCACGAAGTAGTCGAACAGGTTGCGATCGGTGTAGCGGGTCCAGGGGCCGCGCGTGCCGTGATCGGCCTCAGGTACGACCAGCAGGTCGAATGTCTTGTTCGCCTTGATGAGGCGGTCGGCGACCTGGAATGTCGACGACGGATCGACGTTGTGATCCATGAGGCCAACCACCAGCATGAGCTTGCCCTGCAGACGCCAGGCGTTGTCCACATTCGATGACTCGGAGTACTGCGGGCCGATGGGCCAGCCCATCCACTGCTCGTTCCACCAGATTTTGTCCATGCGATTGTCGTGGCAGCCGCTGTTCGAAACCGCGACCTTGTAGAACTCCGGATGGAACAGCAGCGCGCCCATCGCGCTCTGTCCCCCGGCCGAAGTGCCGAAGATGCCGACGCGCGAAATGTCATACCAGGGATATTTTGCGGCCACTGCTTTGTGCCACAGGATGCGATCGGGGAATCCTGCGTCCTTCAGATCGTGCCAGGCAACGTCATGGAAGGCCTTCGAGCGGTTGTTGGTGCCCATGCCATCGATCTGCACCACAACGAACCCCAGTTGTGTGAGCGGCTCGGTACGCGCGGAAAATGACTTGGGCACGAACGATCCCTGCGGTCCGGCGTAGATATCTTCAATGACGGGGTATTTCTTTTTCGGATCGAAGTTCGCCGGACGATAGATCACGCCCCAGATATCGGTAACGCCATCGCGGCCTTTGGCGGTGAACACTTCCGGCGCATGCCAGCCGGCGGCGACGAGCTTGCTGATGTCCGCCTGCTCGAGCTGCATGAGCTGCTTGTTGTCGGTGGTGCTGTAGAGCGTCATCGTCGGCGCCAGATCGATGCGCGACCAGAGATCGACGTAATACTTGCCGTCGGAGGAGAAGACGAGGTGGTGATTCGCCTCGACTGGCGTGAGCGGCGTCAGCCCGGTGCCGTCGAAATTGATGCGGTAGCCGTGCACGAAGTAGGGATCCTCGCCGGCATTCATGCCGCTGGCCTCAAAGAAGATTTGCCGTTTCTGGTCGTCGACATAATTGACGGCGCGCACCACCCAATTGCCTTTGGTGATCTGATTCTCGACATCTCCGGTGTGGCCGTTCAGCAGGTAGAGGTGCTCCCAGCCGTCGCGCTCCGAGGCCCAGATGACTTCCTTTCCATCGTCGACGTCGTGCCGGTACATCTTGCCCGTATCAAACTGCGTATCCACGAGCGGCTCGTAATTGATGAACGTGGAGGTTTGTTCGGTGATCAGCGCGCGCGCTGCGCCGGTGTTCGCGTCCACTTCAATGACGCGGAAGAGCTGGTGGCCGCGCTGGTTGTAATCGAACGTGAAGGCGCGGCTGTCCTTCCACCACGCTGCGTCGCCAAGACGGTACGGATTGGGGAAGAGCGATGGGTCGACGGGGATTTCGCGCTTTGCAGCAACATCGAAAAGGACCGGCTGCTGCAGGGCGAGGGTGTCGCCGGCCTTGGGATAAACCATGGTCGAGTATTCGGGCTGAAGCTGGTTCGGCGGATCGGGATCGACATAGCGCACGACGCGGTGGTAGCCGGGACGAATGCGATACGCGACGAGGTGCTTCGAGTCCGGCGACCAGGCGACCGTGTCCACGGCGTAGTAATTCCCTTCGGAGCCGTCCGTGCTGAGGGCGAGGGTCTGCTTGCCGTCTTTGGATCGGACGTGGACGTTGTAATTCTCGACGAAGGCGAGCCACTGGCCGTCGGGCGAAGCTGCGGTGTGCTGCGGATCGTTGACGGCGTGCGGCGTGTCGTCGTATCCGTAGTCGTCTCCGCCGTTGTCAGCAGCGCCACGGCGGCGCGGTGAGACTGCTTTGGCGCAGGTGTTATGAGTGAGGTCGCAGTGCCAGTTCGAGCCACCGGCGCCGAAACCGCCGGTCGTGAATTCGATCGCGGAGCGATTGTCGACAAAGCGGAAGCGGGCAAACGGCAGCGTAGCCGCCGTGTAGCTTTCGCCGCTCGCCGCCGAGAGAGCGGCAGCCAGCTTCGCGTGATCGAAGGCCGGCTGTTTGGTCTGAGCTCCCGCATCGACGAGCTCAAATTCGTGACCGCCGTCGATCGTCTTGCGGTAAACCAGCGCATCGGAGCCCTCCTGCCAGACGGGAGGCTCCGGCAGATTGACCGCCAGCTTACTGTACTTCTCCTGGATGCTGAGAGCGCGATCGAAATCCGCTGCTGTAACCTGCCCGAAACCCCACTGAACCGCCATCATGAAACCGATCAGGCATCCAGCCTGGAGAACTCTGCGCTCTTGCATGTGCCTCCCGAGAAAATGTTTTGTGAGATCAGGAATAACAGACTTCTGTGCCGCGCCGGTGTTGAGAACCCGGCGCGGCTCCGAAGGATATGGCCTGTGGCCGGTTAGAAGATCAGTTGAACGCGGAATTGGATATCGCGCGAGCCGCCGGAGCCCAGCTCTGCGGGATTGGTCTGCGTGGCAGGCACGGCCGGGTTGTTCTGCACGTTGACATATTGCGCGGGATTGTTCGTGCCGCCGGAGTATCCGTCAACCACCGCCCACTGCGGATGGTTGAAGAGGTTGAGCATGATGGCCTGGATGTTCATGTGCAGCTCTTCGAAAATGGGGAAATCCTTGGTGACCGAGAAGTCGGTGTTGATGATTTGCGGCCCGTGCAGGAAGACGAACTGCCCCAGCTGTCCGGGGGTTGTCTCCGGTCCCACTTGCCCGCTGGCCGGCGGCTGGCCGTTTTGCGAAAAGACGGAGGGGTCCATCAGCAGGCGCGGAATGCTGCCCGCAGACGAGGTGGTGTTGTTGTAGTAGCCGACCTTCTTCTGCAGCTGCTTCGGGGTGATGCCATTGAGCACCACGCCCGAGTCGCTGGCATCGGGATAGGTGGAGTCATAGTCGTTGAAGGTATTGGTGCCGCCGAGGAGCTTGAAGTTACGGCCAGTGGCCCACGTGAAGATAGGGGCAATCCTCCATCCGCCCGTCGCCTCGTTCAGCAGATGGTTGCCGGAATGGAAGGGTAGCTGATAGAGCGCGAAGGCGCGGAAGACGTGACGCTGATCGTAGGGAGACGGGGAACGGTTGATTTTGGGATTGCGCAATGTGGTGAAGTTATCCACGGCTGCATCCGATGTGTAGTAGTCGCCGATGTAACGATTGGTGAAGGAGTGGCTGTAGGCGTAGTTAGCCATGAGCATCAGGCCCTGGCCCGCGGGATGTTTCACCTGCGCCTGCAATCCGTTGTAGGATTCGCTGCCGGGATCGGACAGGATGGTAATTGGCTCACCCGTAGCAAAGGGATTCGCCTGAAAGATGTTAATCGGGTAAGCAGTCGGAGAGGTGTAGCCATAGTTGATGCAGGGCGTGAAGGTTCCGCCGCCGTTGCCCACCAGGTTGCAGAAGTAAGTCGAACTGGTGGCGATAGCGTTCGCCAGCGCACCGGCCTGGCCGCTCTGGATCAGGCTGATGTAGTTCGGATTCGTGAAAGCCGAGTTGCCGGGGCCGAATGCCTGATCCATGATCGGCAGAGTCGTCAGGCCTCCCGCGCCCGTATTATCGGCAAAGCTCGTCCCGCCGTTGGCCGCCAGATTGGCTTGCGCGGCCTTGAATTCGTTGAGGAAGCCATTCTCGAAGATGTTTACTTCATTCAGGTCGTAGTTTTCCCACTCGTGCACCGAGTGGTTGCCGACATAGTTCAGCTCAAGGACGGTGTTGCCGGGAATCTGACGCTGGATGCCGAAGTACCAGTTCTCGATGTAGGGAGAGCGGATGTTCGGATCGACGGTGGCGAAGGGCTGGCTCCCAAACGTGAAGCCGGACTCTGGAACGGGAAAGCTGAAGCTGGTGGGTGAGAGGTTGAGCGCCGGTGCGGCGCCGAGACTCAGCGATCCGGCAGCAAATTCTCCCGGGGGCGTGTTCGTGGGCGGTCCGGCATCGAGATAGGCGACCTGCGTGTCGCCGGGGTCGGAATACTCGGTCGCCTGCTCAAAGGTGATCCAGCCTTCGTCATACCACGTGACGGCTGCGCCGCCCCGGACCACGAGCTTGTTGCCGCCGGCCAGCTTGCCGAGAAAACCTTCGTTGTCAATGGGGTTCCAGGCGAAGCCGATGTTGGGCGCGGGCTCGCGCAGGTCGCCCTTGTAGGGGGCCGGCCGCAGAGAGACCACTGGATTCTGTACGCCGTTGAGCTGACCCGGCTTGAAGAGATGGGTGGAGGGCCCGAGCAGGCTCGCCACTGTTGGATTGGTATAGGTGTTATTTGTGTTATGCACGGCGCCGGAGAACTGCCAGCGGAAGCCGAAATTGAAGGCAAGATGCGGCGTTGCGCGCCAGGCGTCCTGCGCATAAACGCCGCCTACGGTCTGTGCCTCAGGCTGCTTAAAGACGCCGAGGGTCTGATACTGGTGGGTGGCTGAGTCGACGTAGTTCGTCCCGAAAATACTGCTGATGCGTCCGGTCAGCGTGGCGTAGAGGTCCTCGGCGTTCGTCAGATCCTGCTGGTTCGCCTCGTTGAAGTTCATGCCCGGGAAGTTCGTCGAGTTAAACATGCTGACGGCCGGATCCTGGCTGTTGATGCCGAGGTAGTTTCCGGGAGGATCATTGTCGCCGGTATCGAAGTCGGTGGAGTTGCGCCAGTCGCCTCCGAAGGTAAAGGAGTGTTTGCCGTGCGTCCACGTCACCATGTCGTTGAGGTCGCGGATGGGGTTGTTGCGCGGCTCAGGCAGCATGTAGTTCGGGATCCATGGATTCAGCGCGCTGTATCCGTTCACGAAATACGGCGCGTCAATGATGACGTCGCTCTCGGCGGCGAACGGATTCCACGAATTGCCCACGTTGAATTCTTCCTGGGTGTTCAGCAGGCCGGCGTTGATCTGGTTGACCAGGGAATTCGTGATCGTCCAGTTGAGCCCTGTCGTAAGCGTGCTGTAGGTGGACTGAAAGGACGAGTTGACGTTGGGATCGCCTGGATACGCTTCATATCCCGGATAGGTGCGCCATTCCACGTCATAGGCGGTGTGCCACTCGATTTTCGGCGTGATCTGGTAATCGATGCGGGCGGTTGGATACACCTGGTTGTAGTTATAGCGGTATTGCCAGACGATCTGATTTTGGTAGGGCAGAGCTGTTGCGGTCTGCACGGCCGCTTTTGATACAGCCGTGTCAATTTGTGAAAATTCGCTCGCTATCAGCGGATTCACAGACGACGGAAAGCCGTTGGCGGCGGCTATGGAGAGCAGATTGACCGTATTTGTAGTCCCGTTGGTTTCGGTATAGGTGAACGCGCCATTCTGGGCCGCCGGTGTGAGGAACTGCGCATAGGCAAGCTGATTGCCGGGAACATACTCCTGCTCGTAATTGAGGAAGAAGAAAATCTTGTCTTTCCAGATCGGCCCGCCGATGCTGCCGCCGAAGTCGTTGTAGTGATATGGAGTCTTTCTCAGGCCCTGCGCATCGTTCAGGAAGGTATTGGCATTGAACGCGCTGTTCTGCGCCTGCCAGAAAGCATTGCCGTGGAAGTGATTGCTGCCGCGCTTCAGTTCGAAGCGCAGCGTGGCGCCACCCTCGGCGCCGGCATCGGCGGTCAGATCCGTCGTTGATACGGTGAACTCGTCAATGGCGCCGATGCGCAGCGGCGCGGCGTCATAAAAGGCGGTCGTGGAGGTGCGGTACCGCTGGAAGTTGTCGTTCATGCCGTCGACGGTGATGTTGAGCGCGGCGTTCGGCATGCCGTTGTAGGTCTCAAAGCGCTGGTCGCCGCCGCTCTGCGCGCCCGCAACCAGCTGGGCAAACGGCAGCGCATCGCGGCCGTTGAGGGGCAGGTCCTGCACGGCTTCGGGACTGATGGTTGTCGCGAGCGTGTTGGTCGTTGTTTCCAGTACCTCGCCCAGGCTGGAGACCTCCACGGTCTGCGTAGCCGTGCCGATCTTCATTTTGACGTTCAGATTGAGAACTCGGCCCGTGACCACGGTGACGCCGTTATAGACGGTGTCGGCAAATCCTTTTGCTTTGGCGGTCAGGAAATACTGCCCCGCAATCAGGTCCGCAAACGTATACGAGCCGTCGGCCCCGGCTTCGATCGTGCGGCTGAATCCGGTGGAGGGCTGGCTGATGGCGAGCGTTGCGCCCGGAATGACTGCGCCGGCGGGATCGGTGACGGTCCCGGAGAGCGAGCCCGCTGTAGAAGCTTGCCCGCATGCCACGTGGGAAGCTGCAAGCGTGGCGATCAGAAGAAGGGGAAGGAGAAGCCAGTTTCTCCGTGTCATCTGTCCTCCAGAGGCACTGCCGGTTGGTCTTTCTGAGGAAGACCTGACATTCAGCGAACGGAACCCGGAGTGGAGACGGGGACAGGTTCCGCGCGGAATGTAGTGCACAAAATCCTGTGGATGGATTGTGTACAATACTGGGAGGCGGCTGTCAAGCGAAAAGGCCTGGCGTCGCCTGCGATGGGCTTAGAGCCTGTTCTTCACTTTCCCACGGGCGGAGCTGGGAGCAAGCTATTCTCAGTTCAAGGAGCGAGGAGCGACGAATATCGGGAATCTTCGAGCGACGAGCGACGCGGAAATGAGGGAAACGGGCCCCAACCCTTTGGGTTGCGGCGAAAATCGCGACCTACTTTGTTGTCGGACTCGACCGTGGGGACGCCACAAAGCAATTCTCCTCATGCTCTCGCCGGCGGACGGTATCTGCATGCAGCCTTTCCTCGAAGAAAGGCTGCGCAAAGGGAAGTTCGCCCGGGAAGACGGGGAGGAGAATTGCTTCAGCCTTCGTCCTCCGCCTCGTCTCCACCCCACGCGCCAGGGTCGGCGCGCGGGGGCCCCGGCTCTGGCGCGATTTTCTCTCGCGAACGGGGTCCCCGGCGCGCTGCTTTTGGCGTGGCGGGGCAGAACGCTACCCGCGCGAAAGTTAATAACAGGCTCTGGTTCACCAGCTTCCCCGCTCCCCAAAGATGTCAATCACGCGGGCGAGGCGGGTGCACCCATTTTCCCAGTTGGCCTGCAGGCCGCGTTCCACCCGATCGGGATCGCCGGCGATGACCGCGGCGATGATCTCGTCGTGCTCGGCTACGGAGAGGTGCAGGTCGTTGATGATGGAGCTGGCGTAAAGGCGCCAGTAGCGTTCGGCCTGCGGCTCGATGGATTTGTGCAGCGCCAGGAGACGGGGTCCGGCGCCGGAGTCGGTGATAGCGCGATGGAAGCTGCGATCGAGATCGAAAATGCTGGCGGCGCGGGAATCCCGGGCGGTAAGAATTTCGCGCAGCCGGTTGTTGAAACCCTTCAGGGTGGTGGCAATGTCGGTGCGGGCGGCTTTCGGCAGCCCGGCGGTCCGGCGTCCCGCAAGCCCTTCGACATGGCCGATAATGGAATAGAGTTCCCCTGCGTCTTCTTTGGTCAGGGGGGCAACCACCATGCGGGATTTCCTGGCGTTCTTGTGCTCAATCACATAGCCTTCGCGCTGCAGCCAGTGCAGAGCGCTGCGCACCGGCGTCCGGCTCATGGAAAGGTGCCGCGCAAGATCGGCTTCAACGATCCAGGATCCCGGCGAAAGCCTGCCGTGGACGATCAGTTCGCGAATCTCATAGAAAGCCTTCCGCAAACTATTTCCATCGTGGTCCGCTCGGGAGCGCGCAACCTGCTTGTTCGCGACGGTTGGGGATGGCATGCTTCAGTAACTCCTGGAACAATTGCACGGAATTGTACGCCCTGCTCGCACAGAGACCTATTCGCTTTTCATTGTAGAGGCGCAAATACTGTATTCAGAATTGTAGACAACTCGGTATAGTTCTACTGGTATGCAGGCGATTCGCATCATCGATTCTCACACTGCCGGGGAGCCCACGCGCGTGGTCATTTCCGGAGGGCCGAACCTTGGGCGAGGCAGCGCTGCCGAACGCCTGCGCCGGCTCGCTGCCCAGCACGACAGCTTTCGTTCGACCGTCGTCAACGAGCCGCGCGGTTCCGACGTGATGGTCGGCGCGCTGCTCCTCAAACCGTCGGTGCCGGGCTGTGCGGCCGCGGTGATTTTTTTCAACAACGTGGGTTATCTGGGCATGTGCGGCCACGGGACGATCGGCGTCGTGGCCACGCTGGCTCATTTGAATCGCATCCAGCCAGGCGAGCACCATATTGAGACGCCGGTGGGCGTGGTGCGTGCCCTGCTGCACGACGATCGCCGCGTCACCGTCGAGAACGTCGTCAGCTACCGTCACCGCAAGGGCGTCAAGGTCGACGTGCCTGGCTACGGACAGGCTACCGGGGACATCGCCTGGGGCGGCAACTGGTTCTTCCTCGTCGAAAGTGCGCCCTTCGAACTCGTAGTGGCGAATCGCGACGTTCTGACCGAATTCACATGGGCGATCCGCTGCGCGCTGCGTGAACAGGGCATCACCGGGCCGGGCGGCGAAGAGATCGATCACGTGGAACTCTTCACATCCGCGTCGCAGCCTGGCCTGCACAGCCGCAATTTTGTTCTGTGCCCGGGCAAAGCGTACGACCGCTCGCCGTGCGGCACTGGAACCAGCGCGAAGCTGGCGTGCCTGGCCGCGGACGGCAAGCTGGCGCCGGGCCAGGTGTGGCGGCAGGAAGGAATCCTGGGCACGTGGTTTGAAGGCTCCTACCGCCTGCGCAACGGTTCAGCGGGCGAGGTGATTCCCAGCATCACCGGATCGGCCTACATCACATCAGAAACCAAGCTGATTCTGGAGACCGGAGATCCTTTCCCCGCGGGCATTTCTTCATGAGCCTGGCGTTTGATGCGGTCGTTGTCGGCGCCGGAATTGTCGGCGCAGCCTGCGCTCGGGAGTGCGCCGAGCGCGGCCTGAAGACCGCGCTTGTGGATTCCGGCGTGATTGGCGGCGGCGCGACGGCGGCCGGGATGGGCCACATCGTCGCGATGGACGATTCGCCGGCGCAGCTGGATCTGACCGGATATTCGCAGCGCTTGTGGCGCGAGCTGGCGCCGCATCTGCCGGGCGATGTCGAGTTCGATCAGTGTGGCACGCTGTGGGTCGCCGGCGACGAAGAAGAGATGGACGAAGTGCGGCGCAAGTACGGTGTCTATGCCGCAGCCGGGATTCCGACCGAGATTCTCTCTGCGGCACAACTGTCGCAACGGGAGCTTCACCTGCGGCCGATGGCCGGCGCGCTGCTGGTTCCGTCGGACTGCGTGCTGTATCCTCCCTGCGCGGCAGGTTACCTGGTGCGTGAAGCGCTGCGACAGGGTGCGACGCTGTTCGCTCCCAGGCGGGTGGTCTCTGCGGGAGCCGGTCGTGTGCAGCTCGAAGATGGCATCGAACTGCGCGCGCCCCGCATCGTGCAGGCCGGCGGGGCAGAGGCAGTCCGGCTCGTTCCGGATTTGCCGATCCGTAAGCGCAAAGGGCACCTCGTCATCACCGATCGCTATCCAGGATTCGTGCGCCATCAGCTGGTCGAGCTTGGCTACCTGAAAAGCGCACATTCCATCACGACCGACTCCGTTGCTTTCAACGTGCAGCCGCGGCGGACCGGCCAGTTACTCATCGGCTCATCGCGCGAGTTCGGCGCCGAGAGCCACGAAGTGAATCACACGCTGCTGGCGGCCATGATCGCGCGCGCGCAGCGGTTTATCCCGCAGATCGGCGATCTTCAGGCAATTCGCGTGTGGACGGGATTCCGCGCGGCTACGCCGGACAAGCTTCCGCTCATTGGTTCCTGGCCGGGCGACGAGACAATGTTTCTGGCGACGGGACACGAAGGCCTCGGCATCACGACCTCGCTGGCCACGGCCAAAGTGCTGGCCAGCACGATGCTGGGCGCCGCTGCAGCGATTGATCCCACGCCGTATCTGCCTGCGCGCTACGCGCAGGCCGGCGCGGCCGGCAAACCGCGCACATCCGAACCGAGCGTCGAGGCGCCGGCAGCGGAGAAGTCGCATGCCTGATCGCTCCCCAGGCATTTCGCTCACCGTCAACGGCGCCCGCATCACGGTCGCGCCAGGCACAACGGTTGCAGCCGCCGTGGCCATCGCCGGAGCTGCCACGCGCACCTCGGTCAGCGGCGAGCCCCGCGGGCCGCTCTGCGGCATGGGCATTTGCTTTGAGTGCCGCGTCACCATCGACGGCATGCCGCATCAGCGGAGCTGCCAAATCCTGTGTGCTCCGGGCATCGCTGTCATGACGGGAGCGGCTGCTGCGCAGACGCCGCTGGAGGCAACCCAAACGCCGTGAGCCAGCGCTTTGACATCCTCGTGGTCGGCGCGGGACCGGCCGGCATGGCGGCGGCGGCGAGCGCCGCTGAAGCGGGCCGCAGCGTTGGCCTGCTCGACGACAATCCCGCGGCCGGCGGACAAATCTGGCGCAGCGGCGGGCATCTTCCCGCGCAGGCGGGCGCATGGCTCGCCCGGCTTGAGACCGCGCGGGTTACCCGGCTGCAGGGCTGGCGTGTGGTCGACAGCCCAAAGCCCGGCGTCGTTCGCGCCGAACGGAACGCCGCCTTCGGAACAAAATCAGGATCATCCGATATTTGTGCCGAGTTCAGTTACACATCGCTGATCCTGGCCACAGGAGCGCGCGAACGATTCCTGCCCTTTCCCGGATGGACGCTGCCGAACGTGATGGGCGCGGGCGCGCTCGATGCCATGGTTCGCGGCGGGATGCCCATTCAGGGCAAGCGCGTCATCATCGCAGGCACCGGTCCGCTGCTGCTGGCGGTTGCGGCGCATCTGGCAAAACGCGGAGCGAGCGTCCTCGTCGTGTGCGAGCAGGCTCCACTGGGCCGGCTTGCGCGTTTCGGCGCTCGCGTTCTGCGCGAACCGGCCAAGCTGTGGCAAGGAGCGGGGTACCGTCTCGCCATCGGCTCTGCGCGCTTCAGAACGAGTTGCTGGCCGGTGGCCGCTCACGGAGAAGACCGCCTTCGCGCCGTGACACTGCGCCGGGGCGCTCGACAGTGGACTTTGGACTGCGATTATCTGGCGTGCGGATTCCACCTCGTGCCGAATACGGAGCTCCCTGCGCTGCTCGGCTGCCGCATCGAAGAGGGCTTCGTCGCCACCGACGCGCTGATGCGTACCTCGGTCAACCGCGTTTGGTGCGCGGGAGAGCCAACGGGCGTCGGCGGTGTCGACCTGTCGCTGCTCGAAGGGCAGATCGCCGGCCTTGCGGCGGCGAGTCGCAACCAGCAGGCGCAGGCGCTCGCATCCCGCAGGCCGGCGCGCCTCGGCTTCGTGCGCGCGCTGCGCGACGCCTGCGAACTGGATCCGCAACTCCGCACGCTGGCTGCGGCCGAGACCATTGTCTGCCGCTGCGAGGACGTTCGCTACAGTACACTGCAGCAACGCGCGGGCTGGCGCGAAGCAAAGCTGCACACGCGCTGCGGCATGGGTCCCTGCCAGGGCCGCATCTGCGGTTCCTCAGCTGAATTTCTTTTCGGGTGGAAGGCGGATTCGGTTCGCCCTCCCGTTTTCCCCGCGCGCGTCGCGAGTCTGACTGCGATGCCGCCCGAGCCGGCGCCGGCGCAGACGCACGGCGAACTCGCCTCGACACTTCCCCACGATGCCAAGGAGACAGCATGAAATGGTTCGGCGTAATGCCCGCAATGACGACATGTTTTGATGAGAACCTGCAGGTGGATCACGGATTCGGCAAGCGCCATGTGCAGTGGCTGCTCGCCAACGGGTGCACCGGAGTGATCGCGCTCGGCTCGCTCGGCGAAGCCGCCACACTCTCGTTTGCCGAGAGGGAAGCGATTCTGCGTAGCACGGTCGAAGCGGCCGGCAAAGCGCCGGTGGTCGGCGCCATTTCCGCCTTGTCGACGCAGGAAGCGGTGGTCCTGGCGAAAGCGGCGCAGCAGGCCGGCTGCTCCGGGCTGATGGTTCTGCCGCCCTACGTGTACATCGGCGACTGGCGCGAGATGAAGGCGCACGTTGCTGCCATCTTCCGCGCGACGCCGCTCGAATGCATGCTCTACAACAATCCGGTTTCGTACGGGACGGATTTCTCTCCCGAACAGATCGCCGCACTCGCCGCGGAACACCCGAACCTCGTCGCGGTGAAGGAGTCCAGCACCGACGTGCGCCGCGTGACGGCCATCCGCGCGCTCACCGGCGACCGCCTGCAAATCTTTGTGGGCGTCGACGACGCGATCGTCGAAGGCATCGCCGCCGGAGCTGTGGGCTGGGTCGCGGGACTGGTGAATGCGTTCCCCGCCGAATCTGTCGCGCTCTTCGATGCAGCGCGGGCCGGCAACTGGGACGAAGCCTTCGCGATCTATCGCTGGTTCCTGCCCCTTCTGCGCATGGACACGGTGCCGAAGTTCATCCAGTTCATCAAGCAGGTGCAGCAGGATACGGGCACAGGGTGCGCGCGTGTCCGTCCTCCGCGGCTGGAGGTGACCGGCGCGGAGCTCGAAAACACGCGCAACGAGCTGCAGCGGGCGCTGAGCTCGCGGCCCAAAGTGCGGAGCACGGCATTTCCGGGCTGAGTGGAAGCGGCGCATTCCGACAGAATCAAATTGCCATCCGCACGAGGTGAAGAATGTCGTTGAAGAGTTCAGGGGTGTGCGCGGTTCCCGGTCGAGCGACTTCACTCGGCTCCGGCATCTGTAGGGTGGTCTTCCTGTCGTGCGGACTTGCGAGTCTCGCCGCCGCGCAGGCGAAACCGCCGGATGCTTCCGCCTGGCAAGCGGGACACGTCATCGTGAACCCCGCGGTGAAGTTCGATCGATCGGCGCCGCTTCCGCAGTTGCTGTCCGCGTACCAGGTTCCGGAGCGCCCCAACCGCAAGCACTCCACCACCGCGCCTGTCGCGACTCCCACGGAACCCACGCCCGCTGTGACGATCAGCGCAGAGGGCGCGGCCGTGGAGCAAACGACGGAGGGAACCAAGCCTGCGCCGCTGCAGGTTGCGAGCTTCGACGGGCTGGGCGCCAGCTTCCATGGTCCGCAGGGCACGGCCGATGCGCGCAACCCGTCCGATAACAGCCTGGCCGTCGGGCCGAATGAAATCATCCAAATCGTGAATTCGCGGATGGCGATCTTCGCGAAGAAGGGCGCGAAGTATCCCGACACCGGCAAGGCGCTCTTCGGTCCGGTGATCACGAACACGCTGTTTGCCGGCTTCGGCGGCCCGTGCGAGAAGCAGATCAGCGGCGACGCGGTCGCGCGCTACGACCAGCTCGCCAACCGCTGGCTCATCGTCCTGCCCATCTTTCGCAAGCCCTCCGACGATCCCAATGCGCCCTACGGCATGTGCTACGCGGTGAGCACCAGCCCCGATCCGATGGGTGCTTATTACCGTTACGAATTCAACCGGCCGCTTTTCCCCGACTATCCCCGTCCGGCGATCTGGCCGGATGGCTATTATCTGCCGACGAGCACCGGCGACACCGTGATTCAGAAACACATCTGCGCCGCCGATCGCAGCAAAATGCTGCGCGGGCTCGCGGCCGATGAGCAGTGCGAAGTGATCGATGGCGTCAGCTTTCTGAACGCCGCCGACCTCGATGGCCGCAAGCTGCCGCCCTCCGGCATGCCGGAGATCATCATGGCGGCCGGCGGCACGCAGCTGCACCAGATCTTCGAGAGTGATGCGGTCTACGCATGGAAATACGCGGTGAACTGGACCAATCCGTCGAAAACCCAGATCACCGGACCGGACAAGATCGCAGTCGCGCCGTATCACTTCCAGTGCAATGGGCAGCTCAGCAAATGCGTGCCGCAGCCGGGAACCGACGTGCGCCTCGACTCGCAGGGCGACAAGCTGATGCAGCGGCTCGCTTATCGTAACTTTGGCGGTTACCAATCCATCGTCGCCTCGCACTCCATCGACACCAGGGCCGGCGGAGGCGGCGTGCGCTGGTATGAGTTCCGCCTCGACGCTTCGGGAACGCCGCAGCTCCTCCAGCAGGGCACTTACGCGCCCGATGGCAGCTACCGCTGGATGCCGAGCATCGCCATGGACCGCAAGGGCGACATCGGCGTTGGTTATTCGTTCGGCGACGCATCGAATTATCCCGGCCAGCGTTTCGCCGCACGCGCCGCCGGCGATCCCAAAGGGCAGATGACCCTCCACGAAGCCGTCGTCGCCGAGGGGGAGGCTTCGCAGATGAACACGCTGCGCTGGGAAGACTACACGACGCTCGACATCGATCCCAGCGACGACTGCACCTTCTGGTACGTGGGCGACTACTTCAAAAAGGGCGAAGAGAATTATTCCACCCGCATCGGCGCGTATCGCCTGCCCGGCTGCGGCGCCCGGCACAAGGTACTGGGGCTGTTCTAGGAGCCCCTATTCGTCAGTCTTCGGCGGCTCCGCTGCCGCAGGAGCGCCACCGGTCACAATCGGCGTCACATTGTGCTCCGCCAGCGCATGGTTGAATGCGGGAAGCTCCTTCGTCATCAGATTGTGGTAGTCGCCCTCTGCTTTCGTCAGGTCCTGCTCGAACTGGTGCGTGAGCGTGACCTCGGTATCCGTCGGACGATAATCCGTTCCCCCGGCCACATCGCCCGCGCCTGATCCGATTTCCCCATTGAGCCACAGCAGGTTGTAGTAAATCTTCCATGCGGAGATGTACGTCTTGTCGTCGCTCGCGGCCAGCGGCTTCGACATCAGCTCGTACTCCACATCCTGCATCTTCTGGTCCATCTGCTCGGCTTCCTGCGCGCGCTGCTTGTCGGGGGGATCAGCGCCAAACATCTTCTCCACGTCAGCGAGCTGCTTGCGCATCCACTCGATCGTGTTGATCATGTCCGAGACCTTGCCGATGTCAGAGCTGATCTGCAATTGCAGCTTCACGGAGGCCTCGAGATCGGCCTGGGTGCCGGGGCACTGCGGATCCATCAGGATGGTCAGCGGCTGGGTGAACGTTTTGCCATCAACCGTCAGCTTTGCCTGATAGCTGCCCGGCGCGGCCATCGGCGTCGGGACGCGCTCCATTCCCCAGTGCGTGACGGGCCGCTCGTCTCTGCCCAGAAAACGGCCTTCCTGCCAGATGTGCGGATCCTCCGGCGGAATGGTGCGCAGCGCCACCATGTGCGGCGCCTCATAGTGCATATCCCAGGCAACGCGGTTGATGCCGGGATGCCCGGACGCCGTCAGCTTGCGAACCAGCTTGCCCTGCGCGTCGGTGATCTCCACCTCGACTGGTCCTTTGGGCGCAGCCTTGAGCTGATACTCCAGAAAAGCGTTCTCGCCGCGAGCGATGCGATACGTGGCGCGCGGCTTGAAGAAGCGCACGTCTTCCGTGGTGGCCTGCTGCGCCATCTGCTCCAGCGGCGTGATGTCGTCGAGAATGTAGAAACCGCGCCCGTACGTCGACACCACCAGATCGTGAAAGCGTTTCTGCACCACGGTCCACGTCACCGGCGACGGAGGCAGTCCCTTGTTGAAGTGCGTCCAGTGGCCGCCGTCATCGAGCGAATAGTAGAGAGCATTGCCTGTCCCCGCGAACAACAGGCCATTGCAATTCGGATCCTCAGAGACATTGCGCACATACGCCAGCGGTCCCTTCGGCAGATCGCTGCTGATGCTGGTCCACGTCTTGCCGTAATCCGTGGTTTTGAAAACGAACGGGTCGCGATTGTCGACGAGGTGCAGATCGACGCTCACGTACGCTGTGCCTGCGGCGAAGAATGACGGCTGAATGCTGGTGATGGTGCCAAGTGGCGGCAGGCCAGACAGGTTCGGGGTGAGATCGTTCCAGTGTTCGCCGCCATCGCGCGTATTCCACACTTTGCCGTCGTCCGTGCCGGCCCAGATCAATCCCTTCTCGACGGTTGAGGGAGCGATGGCAAACACCACTTCTCCGTAAAACTGCCCCAGGTTATCGCCGATCAATCCGCCGGAAGACTGGTTGTGCGCCGGATTCTGCGTGGTGAGGTCGGGACTGATGACGGACCAGCTTTGGCCTTCGTTGCTCGTTTTGAAGATGACCTGGCAGCCGTAATAGACCGTGTTGTGATCGAAGGGATCGATCGCCAGAGGCGGCGTCCAGTGGCAGCGGTATTTCGTCTGGTTGGGCGCCGAGTCGAGGATGTGCATCCACGGACTGACCGAGCGCGCCTGCTTTGTGCGCGCATCCCAGCGTGTCACCTCATCGGCATAGCACGAAGCCCACACGATGTTGGGATCGGTTGGATCGGGCAGCGTGAAGCCGGACTCGCATCCCCCCATCCCGTGGTCCCAGCCAATGTCCATGCCGCGTCCGAAGGTGGGCAGGCTCGGCCCGCGCATGGTCCCGTCGTCCTGCATGTTGCCGTACACGTCGTAGGGAATCTGATCGTCCACCGCGACGTGGTACATCTGCCCAATCGGCAGCGTTACATCGTGAAATCCCTTGCCGCCCACGGTGGTGATGGCCAGGCCGCCGTCAAAGGAGATGGCGAACCGGTTCGGATCCTTCGGGTCCATCCAGATGTCGTGATTGTCGCCGCCCCAGGGCCGCGTCTCGAAGGTCGCGCCTCCATCCACCGACACCAGGAAGCTGCTGTTCGAGACGAGAACCTCATTCTCATTCCCCGGCGAAACGGCGATGCGGATGTAGTAGCCAGCGCGGCCGATCAGCGTGCGGTCCCAGCTCATCACGCGCCAGTCGGCGCCGCCATCGTCGGAGCGCCACAGCGACCCTTGCTCGTTCGTTTCGATGAGAGCGTACACGCGATTCGAATCTGTGGGCGCGACCGTTACGTCGATCTTGCCAACCGGCGAGTGCGGCAGGCCGTGGCCTTCAATGTGCGTCCACGTTGTGCCGCGATCGTGCGAAACATACACGCCGCTGCCCGGGCCGCCGCTGTTGAAGCCCCACGTGTGCATCTCCGCCTGCCACATGCCGGCAAACAGCGTGCGCGAATTCTCGGGATCCATGCCGATGCCCGAGCAGCCGGTATTCTCGTCAACGAACAGCACACGCTGCCACGTCTTGCCGCCATCCTCCGTGCGATAGACGCCGCGCTCCTGCTGCGGCCCGCTCAGCCGCCCCAGCGCACAAACGTAGACGCGATCGGCGTCCTGCGGATCAACGACAACGCGGCCGATGCGTCCCGTCTCGTCGAGGCCCATGTGCTGCCACGTCTTGCCGCCATCGGTGGACTTATAGACGCCGTTGCCGGTCACATCGATATCGCGGATCGCCCACGCTTCGCCCGTGCCCGCCCACACGATGTTGGGATCGGACGGAGCCACCGCCAGCGCGCCAATGGCCGCCACCGGTTCCTCATCGAAGATCGGTTCCCAGCGGTTACCGCCGTCGGTCGACTTCCAAACACCTCCGGAGGATGCGCCGGCGTACCACGTGCTCGGATCGCCCGGAACTCCGGCGACCGCGGCCACGCGATTGCCCACCGCCGGTCCGAGAAAGCGGAAGCCGTACTCATCAGCGGATCCGCCGCGGAAGCGCCGCTGGGCGGTGAGGGATGTGGCAGTCAGGAAGAGGCAAACCACGCAGACAGAGAATCGAGCCATCAGGGGAAGTCGCATCAGCATTCGAGAATCTCTCCGTGAAAAACTGGGGAAGAAAACGCGTCCGATTGTACACCAAATGCGATGCAATCCGAGCGCAGTGCCATGCGCATGAGGTTGGCCAGCTCTCGGACTCCAGCCTTTTCGCACGTTTAGTTCTTGCCGCGCCTCGGAGTGATCGGCTCACACCCTGCCATCCATGAGCGTGATATTTTGTACACATTCGAGTGGCGCCCTCGCACAGGACGGCCGCCGCCTCGCCTGGCTGTAGTTCTGCATGACCCTACTGGATCTCTGCTCGTATCTCGGCCTGGGCGCGACCGGCGCCGTAACCATCAACCTGCTGCTCGGGATGCTGATGGCGCTGCGCTACAGCCCGATGCGCCATTGGCCGCACCTGCACATCAACGTCTTCTTCCTGCATCGCTGGACAGCCTATATCGCCGTCGTTCTCGCGATCACCCATCCGCTGGTGCTGCTGCTGGTGCATACGCCGCGCTTTCGCGTGGTGGATCTGCTGTGGCCGACTCACTCGCCATTGCAGCCGAAAATCAACCTGGCCGGCGCGGGCGCTCTGTATCTGGTCCTGCTGGTGCTCGTCACGTCGCTCCTTCGGACCCAGATGGGCCGGCCGCTCTGGCGAGCGATCCATTATGCCGTCTTTCCTGCGGCAGCGCTGCTCTTTCTGCACAGCATTCTGACGGATCCGCTGCTGAAGGATGGGCATCCCGACCTGCTCGACGGCGGCAAAGTCTTCGTCGAAATCTGTGCGCTGCTCAGCGCCGCGGCCACGATCGTCCGATGGCGATTGCGCGGCGCCGGCTTTCGTCCTGAGGCTTCGACCCGTCGCGCGGCCGTCTCCGTCCCCGGCGCAGACTGACCTTGAGTCCGCGCCGCTCCCCGTCAGCCATTCATTTTGGCGAGGCGATCTGCACGAGGAAGATGTCGTGCGTTCCCAGTTCGAGGGGCATCCCGTCGGTCAGCGTGACGTCTTTGCCCGCCCACAGATCCTTGCCCTGCTGCGGACCGTGCAGGCCCAGTCGCTGCAGGTTCAGGTGGAATGGGTGCGTGGAATAGCGCCGCCCCCCGGCGTTCAGCACAGCGACAGCCAGCGCTCCGTCGGACAGATGCCGCGTCCAGACGTCGACCTCGCCATCGGAGTAGATGCGCGAGCCCTGCTTGCCGAGCGCGTCCTGATCGATGGCGATCACATCGCGGTTGGTCAGGATGTCCTTAATCTCGGGCGTCATCTTCGTCAGATCGTTGCCGGCCAGCAGCGGCGCGGCGAGCATCGCCCACATGGAAAAATGCGAGCGATTCTCGGCAGGCGTAAGGCGCCCGTTGCCCACCTCGAGCATGTCGGGATCGTTCCAGTGGCCCGGACCGGCATAGGCTTCCAGACCCTCCTGCTGGCTGAGGATCGCGTAAATGCGGTCCCATCGCGGCGTGATGTCGCCGGTCGTCCGCCACAGGTTGCCGCCCAGTTGCGGCGCCCACTCCCACGACGCATCCCATCCGTACTGGCACAGCGAGAAGACGATGGGTCGCCCGGTCGCGCGCAGCGCGCTGCCCATCTTCACGTAGGCGTCCGCCATCAGCTTCATCTGGGCGGCAGGATCGTTCGGCGCCTGCTTCTCCATCACCGCCGGAATGTAGCTGCACAGGTCGTACTTGAGATAGTCGATGCCCCAGGAAGCATACGTTTGGGCATCCTGTTGCTCGTGTCCCAGCGAGCCTTCGTATCCGGCGCAGGTCTTCGGTCCAGGCGACGAATAGATTCCCAGCTTGAGGCCCTTCGAGTGCACGTAATCAGCAAGAGCCTTCATATCGGGGAATTTGGAATTGGATTGGATCACGCCATTCGCATCGCGCTGGCCTTCCCACGTGTCGTCGATGTTCACGTAGACATAGCCGGCATCTTTCATGCCCGAGGCGGCGATTTGATCGGCGGCCGCGCGCACTCCCTTGTCGTCGACCTTCTCGGCAAAGTAATTCCAGCTGTTCCATCCCATGGGCGGCGTCTGCGCCACCGCGGGAGCCGATTGGGCGCAAGCCGGCGCGATGGCCACCAGCGGAACCGCTGCGAGGCTGAGAAGCAGGGAAGGGACGAACGCAGAACGGCGCATCATGAATTTCCTCCTCAGGTGATTGATCGTAGCAGTGGACCCTATGGTTCGGTGGTCATGGTGGAGCGATGACCGGTCACGGTGGTCCAGTAATCCATCCACCGTTCGCGAATGCCGTTGGTGCGCTCGATCAGCGCGGCGCTCGGCGCCCTGCCGTGCTCCACCACCATCACCATCCCGGTGTTGAAGTCGCGCTGCGAGTGATCCACATCCGGCAGGCGCGGTCCCTCCACGGCGATCACGTCCTGAATCGTAATCTTCGTCCGGTCGGCCTTGAAGATCGGGTGGCCATTCGCATCCTTGCCGGCGGGCTTGAGGTTGCGGAGGATGAAGAAATCGGGAACCTCCGAAGGGCCGAGCATGCCCATCAGATACAGGTCGAGATAGGAATAACCGGTAGCCGGAACATAGTAATTGTCGTCGAGCTGCGTAAACGTTCCGTCGAAGTTATCCTGCCACACGCCGCCGCCCATCGCCGACGCTTCCGTTGGCCGCTGATAGGGAAAGGGCACGCGCGCCTGCAGCCCCATATCCCAGTGGGTCGGCCCCAGTTCGATGGTCTCGCCATTCACTTTGGCCTGCACGAAGGCCGACCAGCGGTGCCCCATCTCATGCCCGATTTGCGACATCGCGTAGTCGTACGGCGGAATTTTCCCGTTGGAAGTCCGCTCTGCAAGCTGGTGCAGGTAGCCGCCGATGTTATGCGTGTTATCGTCGTTCAAATTTGCGGGCGGATATTCCTGCATCTGGTTCGCGCCCACATACACCGGCTGGATAAATTGCCACTGGAAGCGGCCTTTCGTGCAGAAGGCGGCGAGATTTTCCTGCTCCGCGCCGATGCCGGTCACCTTGCCGCCGTGGGGTCCTCCACCGAGGGGTCCATCGCTCGAGGTTCCCGCTTCGGGGTTATCGATGCGGAAATCGGAGTAATACGCCAGCATGTCGAACTGATCGCCCAGCGCCTGAATCACCGAGCAGGTCAGATCCTCCATGCGCGGCGGGCTTACATAGTGGAATGCTTCAAACACCACCGGATAGGGGCCGCTGTTCTGCGCGAGCGAGGAGAAGTGAACCGCTGGGCTGGCGATATCGGCAAGCCGAAACGCATGCGAGCCGGCCTGCGTGGGCGCGTGCGCGTCCTTAGCCTGCACCGCTGCGCTCACAAAAGCGGTCTCGCCGGGCCGATACCCCGCGGGCAGCGTGCCCTGCACCGCGATCGTATTCCCCTCCACGCTCACGTGAGGCGCCAGGCCGGTCCCGAACGCAAAGTATCGCGGGCCCATGTGAAAGCTGCCGCGGTCCCGCCCGCCAAAGCCGTGGATCGTCCACAGAACATCGTGGCGCCCACCCGGCGCGCATCCGCCGGTCGGCGCTTTACGGTCGAGGCAAACGAAATATCCCAACCCGTCAATGGCGGGATCGGTCTCGGCCAGCATGGGCCCGCGCCCTTCGAGCGCCACCTTCAAATAGAGGCCGTGTACCGCGCTGACCGCGATCTTCCGGATGTCGAGATTGCCTGGCGCCGAAGGAGTTCCCGGAGTCGCGGCCGATCCGATCGGTTTCTCCTCGCCGCCCTGCACGAGCGGATAGACGCCCACCACCGCGTCCCGCGCGGCCACCTGGTCGTACGAGAGATCGATGACACCGTCTTTGTGCAGCACGGCCTGAAATTTGTTGACGGTCGGCGTCCAGGTCCAGTCCTGAATTCCGGCGTACGGCTCGGTCAGGCTCCAGCTGATCACAGCGCGATCCGGCAGCTCCTTTAGATAACGCGTGCCCGACATGCGCGGCTTGAAGAAGACGCTGATCGCCGGCACGGTGTTGACGAACTCCGCCGCCGCATCCTGCAACTCTGCGAATCGCTCGACCGCGAGGCCGCCGTCGCGGCCCACGCTCACGCCCCGCCGCCCGGCCGGCCCGCTCGGTTTTTCCTGCTCGCCAAAGACAATCGATCCCGTCATCCCAACCGAAAGGGCCGTCCACGTTTTGCCGGAAAACGGGAACGCAAAATTCTTCAGCGTCGCTGCGGGCGAAGTCAACGAGGTTCCGAAAGCGCCATCCCACGCGAACGGAATGCTCGCCACCCGGTAGCCCGCGCCGTCGGGAGTAAAGCGCAGGGTGTGATGCTCCAGGTTGAACAGGTTCTCACGACCCAGCGCGTCCTCATTCAGCGTCAGCAGAATGAGCTTGCCCTGCACCGTGACTTTTCCGATCGAGTGCCCCGGCTCATTGCCGAACTGCGCGTAGCCGGGCCCCGCCATGAGCGCAGCCACGCCGAGGAAGGCTGCTGCTCTCCACAGTCTTCCTGCGGACTGCTTCGTAAAGAAGGTTCCTTTTCTGCGGTTGCTGACGATGCGAGGACCTTCAACCTTCATTCCGCCTCCGTCGCGACGAGGAACATTGCCGTGCAAAAGCATACAGGAATGGATACATGATGGGATTCTTTGGGAGACGTACAAGCTCAACCGAATCGTGGGTGCAGGGGGATCACTTCGTGGAGGGTGGGAGTCGAATTCCTGAGGGATGGTGCCCGGAGGGGGATTCGAACCCCCACAACCCTTTCGGATCTGCGGATTTTAAGTCCGCTGCGTCTGCCAGTTTCGCCATCCGGGCCATTGCGGCGCGAGCCCCTGCAGTGCATGGCGCCGCGAGTTGCTGCTTGTATCGTATTCGAACCATTGGCCGGTCCGCGCATCGCGCGCGCCCA
>DATDHZ010000025.1:0-46895 GCA_036521315.1 Acidobacteriaceae bacterium | reverse complement strand
TGGACTTCGACAAGCTGTTCTCGATGCTGGATGAGGCGGAAGGGAAGTAGAGGCAGGGTGTAGGGTGTAGCGTTCAGGGTTCAGGGTTCAGGGTTCAGGGTTGTGCCGGGGATATATTGGTTGCTTGCTGCGAGAAGCGCCAGCGTTTCCTGGGTGCCTAAGGTCGAGATGATTCCGAAAGCCAAATGAGCACAGAGAGCAAAGCGGCGGTGACGGCTCCGCCGGTGGCGGCGCGGCGGCATACGGAGCGCGTGGCGCACGGGCACACGCTGGTGGACGATTATGCGTGGCTGCGGGAGAAAGAGAATCCCGAGACGATTGCGTATCTGGAGGCGGAGAACGCGTACTGCGCGGCGAACCTGGCGGGGACCGAGGAGCTGCAGAAGCAGCTCTACGGCGAGATGCTGAGCCACATCAAGGAGACGGACGAGTCGGTGCCGTTTCGCGAGGGGATGTGGTGGTATTACTCGCGGACCGAGCAGGGGAAGCAGTACGAAATCTACTGCCGGAAACGCGGGACAGCGGAAGCGCCGACCGGCGAGGAAGAGATCCTGCTGGACGTGAACCAGATGGCTGAGGGCGAGGCCTTCATGGCGCTGGGGACGATGGTCGTTTCCGACGACGGGTATCTGTTGGCCTACTCGTGCGACAACAAGGGATTTCGGCAATACACGCTGTACGTGAAGGACCTGCGGACCGGCGCGGTGCTGGCGGATCGGGCGGAGCGGGTGGGATCGGTGGTGTGGTCGGCCGATCATCGGACGCTGTTCTACACGGTGGAAGACGAGGAGCAGAAGCGGCAGTTTCAGATGTATCGGCATGTGCTGGGGGCGGCGCGTGGCGATGATGAGCTGGTGTTTGAGGAGGCGGACGAGCGATTCAACATCGGGGTGGGGCGGACGCGCGACGACGCGTATTTGATTCTGGAGAGCGCGAGCCACACGACGACGGAGAACCGGTACCTGCGAGCGGATGATCCGCGGGGCACGTGGACTCTCATTGAGCCGCGGCGCGATGACATTGAGTACTACGTCGATCATCGGTTTGGACAAATCTACATTCGCGTGAACGATGCGGGGCGCAATTTTCGCCTGGTGACGGCGCCGCTGGAGACGCCCGGGCGCGAGCATTGGCGCGAGTTCATTCCGCATCGGGCGGAGACGATGCTGGAGGAGATCGATCTGTTCGCGGAGTTTGCGGTGGTGTGGGAGCGGACGCGGGCACTGCAGCATGCGGTGGTGCGTCCGTTCACAGGCCGCGGGCCGGAGATGGCGGAGGGGCGGGAAATTGCCTTTCCGGAGCCGGTGTACAGCGTGCATCCGAGCTCGAATCGGGTTTTCGAGACGGGGAAATACCGCTACGCGTATCAGTCGCTGGTGACGCCGAGCTCGGTGTTCGAGTACGACGTGTCGACAGGCGACCAAAAGCTGCTGAAGCAGCAGGAAGTGCCGGGCGGGTTCGACCGGACGCAGTATGAGTCGGAGCGAATTTTTGTGCCGGCGGCGGACGGCGTGGAGATTCCGGTGTCGCTGGTGTGGCGCCGGGACAAGCGCGAGCCGGGGAAGAACGCTCTATGGCAGTACGGTTATGGATCGTATGGCTACTCGCTGCCGATTGGGTTCAGCAGCACGCGGCTCAGCCTGCTCGATCGCGGCATGGTGCTGGCGTTCGCGCATGTGCGCGGCGGCGGCGATCTGGGCAAGCCGTGGCACGATGCCGGGCGACTGATGGAGAAGAAGAATACGTTCACCGACTTTATCGCGGTGACAGAGGCGCTGGTGACGCGCGGGTATTGCGCGCCGAATCGCGTGGCGGCGGAGGGGCGCAGCGCGGGCGGGCTGCTGATGGGCGCGATCACGAACATGCGGCCGGATCTGTATCGGGCCATTGTGACGGTGGTTCCGTTTGTCGACGTGATGAACACCATGCTCGATCCGAGCCTGCCTCTGACGGTGCCGGAGTACGAGGAGTGGGGCGATCCGAACGAGAAGGCCGCGTTCGAATACATGCTGAGCTACTCGCCCTATGACAACTTACGCGAGGCAGCGTATCCGGCCATGCTGGTGAAGACGTCGCTGCACGACAGCCAGGTGATGTATTGGGAGCCGGCGAAATATGTGGCGAAACTGCGGGAACGGAACGGAGGCGCTCCGACGGCGATCCTGCATACGAATCTGACGGCCGGACATGGCGGGGCTTCGGGGCGGTACGACTATCTGAAGGAAATCGCGCTGGACTTTGCGTTCTTGCTTCGGGAACTGGGCGTAGTGGCTTAACGCGCTTCGCGCGGGGCGGAGAACGAGGTTCCGCGGCGCCTGCCTGAGGGTGATAGCCGGACGGGCCCTGCGCTCAAAGGATGTGAGGAACAATTCGGGCAGAAGGGCTGAGGCCGGCGGAGACGCCGGCCTTTGCGGTTTCAGGCGCGGTGCGGAGCGAGGTGCGGACTTGCTGAGCAGGATTCGCGACGCAGCAGGTGGGCGAGGACCAGCCAGCTGAACAGGGCAAGGGCGGCATCGGTGAGCAGGCTGGCGGCGGCGGCTCCGCGCCAGGACCAGCGGGGGATGAGCAGAGCGTTGAGAGTGAGGTTGAGAGCGGCGGCGGCGAACTGCGTCGCAGTGCGGTTCCACTGGGAGGCGGAGGCGGTGATGGCCGATCCCCAGGCACAGTGGAGCGCGCGGAAGATGGGCAGGAGGCAGAGCCAGCGGAGCGCTGCGACCGATTCGCGAAAGGTGGAGCCAAAGGCGAGGGGCAACAGCGGCGCGGTTAGGAACAGGGCGCCGGCTGCGAGGACGGCGTAGGGCAGCGTGCGGGTCATGGTGCGGCGCGCGAAGGCAGCGGCCTCGGCGACGCTGTGTTCCCCGGCGCGAAAGAAGCGCGGTGCGGCGGCAGCGTAGATGCTGTAGATGGGCATGGTGGCGGCATCGACGACGCGATAGGCGGCGGAGTAGATGCCGGCGGCTGCGGTCTGGCCGAGGCTGACGAGGAAGGTCTTGTCGATGTCGTTGTAGACGGAGATGGAGGAAGCGGCGCAGGAGAAGCTGAGGCATTCCGAGAGATCGCGGGCGCGGATGCGGCGGAAGCGCGGCCACCCGAGGCGCGCAGTGACGAGGAGGGAGGCGGCCAGGGCGACGGCCAGCGTCGAGAGCCAGTAGATCTTTGCCCAGGCATACGCGGTGGGATGGCTGTGGTGGGCGTGGGCCCATGCGAAGACGGCACCGGCGGTGACAGTGCGGCAAAGGTTGGTGAGGGCGGAGAGGCGCGCGGTCCAGGCGAGACGGCCTGCTCCCTGGAATGCGCGGGAGGCGAGCTGGACGAGCTTGCCGAGGAGACCGTCCGAGAGGGCGATCCATGGAACGAGTGGGCGCAGATCGGGGCGCAGGGCGAAATGCGCGAAGAGTGTGAGGGCGGCGAAGAGCAGGACAAATCCGGCGAGCAGGATGGCCAGGGCCTGTCCCCATGTGGCTGCGAAGGAATTGCGATCGCGGCTGACATTGCGGACGAGGATCATCTCCATACCCAGCGAGGAGAACTGGCTCAGCGCGGCGGTGAGTGCAACAACGCCGATGAATGCGCCGTATTCGCGACTGCCGAGGGCGCGACCGATGAGAACGAAGTAGAGCGCCTGCGCCGCCAGCGAGACGGATTGGCCGGAGATCATCCAGAGCGAACCCTGGCGCAGGGATTCTTCTTTCATTGGAGAACCGGGTATTCGAGGACTGGGCATTCCGGGACCGGAACGCGGGCGTGCTGGACCTCGTCGTAGAGGTCTTCAAGGAGCGCGGTCTGCGTGGCAAGGGAGAAGTACTGCTCGGCGCGGCGGCGGCCAGCGGCGGCGAGGCGGGCGGCGAGGGCGGAGTCGGTGAGGATCGCAGAGAGGCAATCGGCGAGGTCGTGGTGGTCGGCGGGCGGTGCGAGGAGAGCGGTCTTCTGGTCGCGAACGGCCTCGTCAACGCCGGGGCCGCGAAACGCGACGATGGGCAGGCCAATGGCCTGCGCTTCGCAGAGGACGATGGGAAGACCCTCGGTGTCGCCGTCGGCGGCGACGATGCTGGGCGCGGCCAGGACGGTGGCGCGATGCATCAGGTCGCGGACAATGGCGGGCGGCTGCGGGCCGAGAAAGGTGCAGCGCTGGAGCGAGGCGCGGGCCTGGAGACGCAGGGGCTCGAGGAGGGGACCGTCGCCGAGGATGAGGAGCCTGGCGGTGGGATGACGCTGCTCGATGAGAGCCATGGCGCGGAGCAGGTGCGCGCAGCCCTTCTTTTCGACGAGGCGGCCGACGAAGAGGATGATGGGGTCGCGCTGCGGCGAGCGGAGAGGATCGGGCGCGAAGAGGTTGAGGTCGATACCGATGGGAAGAGTGCGGAGTTTGGCGCTGGGAAAGCCGTGGGCGATGGCCTGGGCGCGGATGTGTTCGCTGACGCAGAGGAAGAGGCCGGCGCGCGCGAAAAGGTCTTCGCGGCGGCGCAGGAACGTGCGGCCGGGAGCGGTGCGGCGGAGCGCATCGGGGATGGAGGTCGCGTCGTAGCCGTGGAGAGTGACGATGAGGGGGACGCCGAGATGCTTCTGGAGGGGCAGAGCGATGGCGGCATCGATGGCGAAGTGGGCGTGGACCAGCGCCGGCCGGCATCGCACGGTTTTGCGGAGGAATTGCGGGGCAATGCCGGTGCGGAGAAAGAAACGGCGGCGCAGCTTGTCGGCAGGAGTATTAGTGCGCGTGAGTGTGACACATTGTTCGGGGTCCAGTTCCAGGCCGGCCTGGGCACGGCGGAGTCCGGCGAAGGTGGCGGAATAACGGCGCAGAGCGTGAGCCTGCGCGGCGATGAAGGTTTCAGATGGAGGGAGCAGATCGGCGCGGAAGATGAGGACGTTGGGTTTCATAGCGTTTCCTGGAGGGAGAGCTCGGGTGGGGCGGGGATCGGCGATGGGTTGGCTGCTTCGGTCGACGGGCGAGGCGAGGCTGGAATCGGCTGACGCGCGAGGCCGGCGATATTGCCGAGCGCCGCGACGTAGAGGGGCCAGAAGATGCCGTTGTAGATGAGCAGAGTGTTCTCATCGATGTCGTAGAGGGCGATGAGGAGGAGGAAGGCGATGGGGAAGGCGATGGGCGCGAGATTGCCGGCGTGCCAGAGCGGCCACAGGCGGCGCCAGGCATCGAACCAACTCGCGAGAAACAACGCCAGACCGGCGAGGCCGAGCTCAAGGGCGATTTCCAGAAACCCGTTGTGGGCGTGCTCGACGATGAAGTGGACGGCGGCATCGATCTCAAGCGAAGGGCCGGTCATGCCGCGCCAGAAGGCATCGTAGCCATAGCCGAACCATGGGCGCTGGAAGATGAAGTGCGCGACCTGGGCCCAAATGGCAGTACGCCCGGAGAGCGTCGGATCGCGGCCGAGAAGACGCAGCAGCGGCGGCAGGTAGAGCACACTCGCGACAGAGGAAATGGCGACGACGACCGGCGCGGCAGCGCCGAGAAGCAGGCGAAAGCGGGAACCGGAACGGTGGGCAAGATGAAGGACAGGCGCCAGGAGAAGGATGGCGGCTTCGATGATCCACGCGCCGCGGGAGCCACTCATGACGAGAACGAACACGAAGAGAGCGAGGCTGGCGGCGCGCGCTGGGGAGATGCGCGGTCCGAAGAGGATGACGGCGGTGGCGAGGACCATGATGCGGCCGCAGGCGTTCTTCTGGGTGAAGACGCCCTGCCAGTCGGCAGCGTGGCCAGGGGTGTGGTCGAGCGCGAGGGAAGGCGCGAGGACGACAAGCGCGACGGTGGCCAGAGCAACGGCGATCATGGCGAGGCGCAGGATGGCGAGTTGCCGCGAGGCCGGGAAACGGACCGCGAAATAGAGTCCGAAGAGTGCGGCGAGCGCGAAAGGGATGGAGCGGCGGAGGGTGAGCGTGGGATCGAGCGACCACGCGGTGGAAGCGATGGCGAGCCCTGCGGCGAGCACCACCCAGGGAAGGGCAGGAAGGCTGCGCAGGAGCAGGCGGGGACGGCGCGCGATGAGAAAAAGGATGACACCGTTTGCGACGGCCTGCGAGGCGATGCCGCCGACGGTGGTGAGGCTGGTGGGGACGGAGCCGGTCACTTCGAGGGCGGTCGTGGGCGCGATGCCGGGGATAAACCCCTGCATGGAAAAAAAGGCAAATAGGGCGGCGCAGGCGAGGTCCTCCAGCGGGACGGCCGCGAGAATGCGATGACGCAGTCCCACCATCCCGCGAGAGGCGCGGGAAGCGTGGGGTACGCGGTCTGTTGGCGGGGAGGACCTGATCATCAGTGGGTGGCGTAGATGAGGGCCGAGCTGGCGGCGGCGGTAATGTTGGCGATTCCCAGGGAGAGGTTCTTCGCGAGGCTGAAGGGGACGTAGAGGACGTCGTTGGCCATTAGAGGAACGTCGGGATCGCGGCCGCGTTCCATGTCGCGCAGAGGCAGGTCGATGGATTGCGTGAGGCCGTCGACGTTGCGGACGAGGCGAATGCGTTTTTCGCTGGCGGTTTTGGAGGCGCCGGCGGCGAGCGCGATGGCTTGCAGAACGGTGAGTTGCGAGTCGTTTTGCATGACGTAGCCGCCTGGGTGGGCGACATCGCCGAGGACGTAAACGATGCCTGTCCTGGGAACAATGACGGTGTCGCCGGGACGGACGAGGACGTTGGCGTTGAGGGCATCGTCGGCGCGATTGGGGAGAAAGGCGCGGATGCGTTCGGGACCGGGACCGGGGCTCTGGCGCGGTTTGGCGCCGCGCTCGATGACGATATGGCGGTCGGCGAGATCCGTGAGGCCCCCGGCGAGGGAGAGTACGTCGATGAGACTGCGCGGGGCGGCGAGGCGGAAATTACCTGGGTGAGCGACCTGGCCGAGAATTGTCACCGTCTCAGTGGCGTATTCCTCGACGAAGACGGAAACTTCGGGGTGGAGGAGGAATTTGCCGTCGCGGTATTTGTCTGCGATGCGCGCTGCGGCCTGCGCGGGGGTGAGGCCCTGGACAATGACGGTGCCGGCGAGGGCGAGAACGATTTCACCGGAATCGAGGACGCGAATATGCTGATCGAGCTCTGACTCGCGCACGAAGGTGATGCAGATCAGGTCTCCGGGGCCGATGAGGAGGCTTTCCTGTGACGTGGGCTCCGTGGCCGGGGCCGCGGCGGAGGCGGCCTGCAGATATGGCGCAGAGGTTTCCGGAGGGGATTGGTCCGGCTGCCTGGTTGCGGGAGAAGTCGCGGCCGGAGCGAGTGGTTGTTGTGCGCCAGCGGCCGCAATGACACAGAAGGCCAGGAGAAACCAGAGGAGGGTCCTAAGCATGCGCATAGGGGCCTCCGCCGGAGACGTCTTCCATGAGGACGCCGAGCATGGCGTGATCGGGCACCTGGCGGCTAAGCGCGTGGAATGCAGGGAGGACCTGGTCGCGCGTGGTTTTTCCGGCGTGAACGGCGAGCAGCACGGCGTCAGCCTGTTGCGCGAGGACGAGCGCGTCGGCGAAGCGGGCATTGGGGCTGTCGATGACGACGAAGCAGAATTCGTCGCGCCAGCGGGCGAGCAGGGCGGTCATGCGAGCGGAGGCAATCAGCTCGGAGGGACAAGGCGGGCGCGATCCCGCGGAGATTACGGAAAGCAGAGACGGTGTTGTGCCAGGGTGGTCGTAGATGGGCGGCATGTCGCTTGTAAGCAGATCGCTGAGGCCGGGGGCGACGGGACCGGCTCCGGCAGCGGGGGCGGCGCGCAGGTTGGCATTGACGTAGAGAGCGGGCGCGCCGTACTGGGCGAGTACGGCGGCAAGCGAGAGGGCGAGGGAGGGTTCGGGCTCTTCGTAGCCGCGGGCGGACGATCCGGCGGCGCGGGCATGAGTAGTGGTCTGCTTCGCGGTTGCGGGAACGAGCACAACAATTTGCGGCGGATGGTCGCTGTGAGCCAGCAGAAGATTGGCGCGCAGGCGATGCAGTGCCTCCACGTAAGCGGATGGCGCGGCGGGAATCGCGAAATCGGAGGCTGCAGTGGCTTCGAGGGCGAAGTCGAGGTGGTGAGGCGCAGGCAGGCGGCGGCGGAGCCATTGCCGGATACGAGGCTGCGCGGGCTCGGGCGCGGGGAGGGCCGCGAAGACAGTTGTATCGAGGAGGGATTCGAGATCGGAGGTGGAGTGAATCGCTTCGTCGGTGACTTCGCGAAGGATGGCTGCCGAGCATCCGGTGAGGAGTCCCGCACTCAAGGCGACGACTGCGAGCAGCGGCAGGCTGGGGCTGGCGGGATGGCTGAGCGGCGGGACGAGCGCGGGCGTGACGACCGTGATGTTGGCGGAGTGCAGGCCTTCGAGTACGCCTGCCTGCTGGAGGCGGCCGAGGAGCGTGGTATAGAGGGTGCGGCTTTCGTCGGCTTCCTGGCGGGCGAGGCGCAAAGCGACGGCATTGCCGGTGAGACGCGAGGCGAGGTCCTTCTGCTGATTGAAGGCGTCGCGAGCGGAGTTCTCGGACTGGAGGGAGACCTCGTAATCAGAGTGGGCGCGGTCTCCGAGGCGATGGATTTCGTCCTGAACGGATTTTTGAATGGTGGCCAGACCGGCTCGCTGCTCGGCGAGAGCAGGCCAGTTTTCACCGTAGCGATCGCCGGATTCGGCGATCTGGGATTGCGCGACGGCTTCCTGGGCGCGCAGTGACTGCAGCAGGGCGAAAGAGTTCTGCGTGCCGGGGCCCGCTCCGGGACTGCCTGCCAGTCCGGAGAGCGCTTCGGGATCGCCGTTTTGGACGGCGCGCCAGATGGCCTCGCGGACAATGCGGCTGGACTGCGCCGCAGAGAGCGCTGCGTTGAGCGCGTCCAGGCGGGCGAGCACGACGTTGTGCGCGTCGTCGTCGCCGAACGCTCCGGCGTCGCGGTCGAGAGCGGCGGCCTGCGCGTCGAGGGCGTCGGTCTGCTGCTTCAGTCCAGTGAGTTGCGACCGCAGCCAAGTGGCCGATTGCTCGGCTGCTGAGGAGCGGGACTGGTAGCTGAAATCGGAGAGCGACTGGACCAGCGCCTCAGCGACGGCGGCCGCGCGTGCCGGATCCGGATCGGAGTAGCTGATGGAGATGAGGCGGGTGCCGGCGGCGGGGGCGATCTTGATGTGCTTCGAGAAGATCTTCAGCGCGACGTAGCGGCGGTTCGGAGCGCGGTCGATGGGGAGAGACAGCGGCTCGAGAGGCTTGCTCCTCAAGAAAAGTTTGTGCAGCCACGGAAGATGGCTGGGTCGCGGGGCGAAGTAGTCGGTCGTGTTCTCGAGGCCGGTGCGGCGGATGACCTCAAGCGCGAGGGCGTCAGACCGCAGGATGCCGATTTGGGTTTGGAGAGTGAGGTTTTCGTCGAAGGAGTCGCTGACCGGGTTGGCCTGAGCGTCGGCGGTGGTGTTGTCGAGGCCGAAGGCGCCTCGGAATTGCTTTTCCACATCGATGACCGTGGTGGCTCGATAGCGAGGCGTGGCGCAGGCCCAGAAGAGGAGCGCGAGGGAACAGGAGACCGCGAGGGGGGCGAAAATCCAGGCGCGACGGCGAGCGAAAACGGAAATCAGGTCGGCGAGGGTCCACTCGACAGCAGGGCCGGAGGCGTCGTGCGGCGAGACGAGAGCGCGGGCGCTCACAGCCGACCCCTCGTGATCGCGCCAGAGTCACGCATTGCGCAACAGCACCACCGATCCATCGAAGTCGAAGCTGAAGTCCATTTCGGCAAGGCCGGCGCGGAGCATGGTGTCGCGCAGGCGGCGACGATTCTGAGTATGGAGGAGCAGAAAGCCGCTGCCCCCGGCGCCCACCAGTTTGCCTCCGGTGGCGCCGCCGGGGCCGCACGCGAGGGTGTAAAGCTGGTCGATTTCGCATGAGCTCATGCGGCAACAGCGGCCGCGTTTGCGCAGCCAGTGCTCATGCAGGAGGCGGCCAAACTCCCGGATGTGGCCGCCTTCGAGAACGTCGCGAATCTCATGCCCGAGTTCCCGGGCGAAGTGGAGACTGTCGATCATGGCGGCGTCGTTGGCTTCCGAGAGTCGCTTCTGCTCACCGAGGAGCGCGGATGCGTCGCGCGTGCTGCCGAGGAAAAAGAGCATGAGCGAGTCGCGCAATTCGTGCAGAGAGTCATCGGGGATGCGCAGCGGACAAATGCGGACGCTGCCATCGGACAAATACTCCTGGCAAAGCAGGCCGCCGTACGCGGCGATGTACTGATCCTGCTTGCCGACCGGCTGGGAGAGGCGATTCATTTCGATATCGACCGCCTCGCGCGCCAGGGCTTCGGCGGTGACGGGCTCGCGGCGCATGGCATAAATGGCGTGCAGCAAGCCGACCAGAAAAGTTCCCGAGGACCCCAGGCCGGTGCCGGCGGGAACATCGGCAACGCTGACGACTTCGAGCGGGGATGTGACGCGATGCATGCGGAGAACTTCGCGCATAAGAGGATGGCGAATTTCGTCGCAGGTCCGGGCATGCTCCGTTTCGGAATACTTGAGGATGTAGCCGGGCAGGAAGCTGCGATTGACGCTGATGTAGACGTATTTGTTGATGGCGGCGGAAATAACGAACCCGCCGCCGTGTTCCTGGTACCAGGAGGGCAGGTCGGTGCCGCCGCCGCCGATGGAAATGCGCAGCGGAGTGCGCGTCATGATCACAGGCGCACCTCCATCGGTTTGAGTGGGGGAGGAGAAACTTTACGGCGCGCGGCTGTCGCAACGTGCGCCGCGATAACGGCGTCGGTTTCGCGGAGGCCGGGAAAGGAGCCGATCTCGCAGAAGCGTTCGGCGGCTTCGTAGCCGGCGAGCTGTCCGCAATTGGCGAGACCGGACCAGACGAGGGAGAGATCGAAGGCGGGGAGGGCCCAGTTGCCGAGGACCGCGGCGTCAAGAGCCTCGAGGCCGTAGTCGATGTGGCGCATCGCGGGGGATGGTTCGTGCTTGTTATAGGCGATCACCGCGCCGGAGCGGTATTCGACATTGCCTGGATCCGAGGTATTGTCGTTGCGGCAGACCGTCATGAGAGCGGGCTTGCCTGAGTTGAGAAAGGCGCGCCAGACGGGCAGGATCGGCTGACGGAGCCAACTGTCTCCGTACATAACCAGGAAGCGCGGGCCGAGCAGGGGCAGTGCAGCCCGCAGCGCGCCACCGGTGCGCAGAGGATGGGCGCCGTCATGGCTGTAAGCCAAGGAGAGGCCGAAGCGAGCGCCGTCGCCGGCGAATTCCTGAATCCGGCGGCCGAGGTGGCCGCAGCAAATGACGACCTCGCACAGACCCTGGGCGCGAAGGTGGCGGAGCTGGTGCGCAAGGAATGGCTCGCCGGCGACGGGAACCAGGGACTTGGGCGTGGCGAGGGTGAGCGGACGCAGGCGGGTGGCGAAGCCGCCTGCGAGGAGCGCGAGGCGCGGAGGCCAGAGCGGTTCAGTTACTGAGGGCACGGTCATCGGCGATCAATTCCTGCAGAGATTGGCGAACGGCTTCGCGGCTGTTCCATTTCGGGAACCAGCCAAGGGAGCGGATGCGGCTGGAATCCATGCGGACCACTGGGACATCGCCGCGCCAGCCGCTGCGGCCGCCGGTGTACTCGAAGGCGGGATGTCTGTTGAGGCCGAGGGTTTCGACGGCGAGCTCCGCAATCTGCGTGACGGTGACGAAGTCGTCGGTCGCGACGTTGAAGACGGAAAAGGGGGCCGTGGTTTTTTGGGCGGCGCACAGGGCGGCCGCAACGACGTCGGAGATGTGGATGTAGGGCTTGCTCTGCTCGCCATTGCCCAGAATGCAGAGATGGCCTGGATCTTCGATGAGGCGCCGGAGAAAATCGAAGCCGACCCCATGGGTCTGGCGCGGGCCGACGACGTTGCCGAAACGGAAGGCGCAGGCATGCAGCGAGAACATGGAGCAGTAGCTGGCGATGAGGGATTCGCCGGCGAGCTTGCTGGCTCCATAGGTGGAGATTGGGAGCAGCGGAGCATAGTCCTCGGAGACGACTGTGTCGCCGGCATCGCCGTAGACGCCGCTGCCGGAAGCATAGAGCAGGCGCTTTACTCTGGCGCGGCGCATGGCTTCGACCACGTTGTTGGTGAGCAGCGTGCCGCGGTAGAAGTCGATCTGCGGATCCTCAGCGGCGAGGGCGATATCAGGATTCGAGGCGAGGTGGATGACCCAGTCGTGGCCCTCCATGGTGACGGCGAGAGCGTGCACGTCGGCGGCGTCGGCATGAACCACATTCAGCCGCGGATCTCCGGCATGGGCGGCGAAGTGCCATTCGCGCCCGGAGGAGAAGTTATCGAAGATTGTCACGCGGCGTGTGAGAGGCGAGGCGAGCAGGGCATCGGTGAAATGACTGCCGATGAAACCTGCCCCGCCCACAAGAAAGTAACTGCCTTCGCGCAGCAGCATGGAGAGCCCTCCGCCTGAGCACGTGCAGCGACTGCGAACATGAGCGGGGATTCAGGCCATCCTGCCCATTGCGGGAAGCAAAAGCTATCGTTTCGTGAGGCGCGCGGGATAGCAACACTATTGCGCCGCGTCCGCCATTACTTAAGTCAGGCGTTACCGGAGTTATGGAAAGCCACCGAGATTTATGGATGGGAGAAATTGCCAGAAGGATATAAGTGAGCGTTGCTGCGAGCCCGCAGAAAGACGGCGAAGTTCCGCAGTAGGGTAGTGGGATACCTGCGATGAATGAGCTGAACACACGGATCACCGTCGGTATGCCGGTCTCGAATGCAATGCCGTGGCTGCCGGAAGCCATTGAGAGCCTGCTGCACCAGACGGTCAGCGATTTCACGATTTTGGCCATTGTCGATGGCGGCGCGGATGGAAGCTGTGCCTGGTTGCGAAGCATTCGCGATCCGCGGCTGCGCGTGCTGGAACAACCTCATGCCGGCGTGACCGCGACGCTGAATCGCTTGCTGCGCGAGACGCGGACGCCATGGCTGGTGCGGCAGGACGCGGACGATGTGTCGTATCCGCAACGCATTGAGAAGATCGTGGAAGCGATTCGCAGTTATCCCGAAGCGGGGATGATCTATTCCCTGGCGGACTATCACCCGCGGGACCGCTGCGCGGGACGGTTCCGGTGCTCGCGCGGAACCCCGGACGAACTGCGGTCGATTGTAGAGAGCGGGTACCTGCTCTCCATCTGTCATTCGACGGTGGCACTGGATGTGGAGAAGGCGCGCGCGGCGGGCGGATACCGGATGGATCTGCACGCGGAGGATGCGGATCTGTGGTGGCGGATGGCCCGGAGCTTCGAGATTCGATTCATCCCGGAGGCGCTGGTGGGATTTCGGCAGAATGCGGAGAGCGTGAGCACGCAGAACGGTGGAAAGCAACAACTGGCGGGACTCTACGTTCAATATCTGCTGCTTTCGGAGTTATGGGATATGGAGCCGCGTCCGCTGGCGAGCGTGGCGCGCACGCTGGTGCAGTTCCTGAAGCCATCGCGGCTGGCGGCGAAGGAGTTGCTGCGCGCGTTCAACATGAAACTGGCCGAGGGACGGCGCCTGGCAGCCGCGGGAAAACTGGCACGTGCTCTGCTGGCGTCGCCGGGATATGTGGCTGGGCGGCTGCGCGATGAGTTCGGCAGTACGGCGAATGCCAATGGCATCGAGCCGCGTTTGTTTATGGAAAGAAAGGAAGCTTTGTGGTGACGGTTGAGGAAGAAATGACAATGGCTGCGCGGGCGACGGTCGAGAGGGCGGTGCGGCTGCCGCGTCCTCCGCAATTTGTGCTGGGGGGTGTGCCCATTCACAGGATCTCGATGGAATATGCGGCGATTCTGGTGGCGGAGGCGCTGCTGATGCGCGGGGAATTTCCGCCGCTCACCATTGTCGGGCCCAATGCGCAGCTGGTGACGCTGGCGCAGGAGAACAAGCGGTTTGCCGCAGCGATGCAGGCGGCGGATTTGTCGGTACCGGATGGCATTTCGGTGGTCCTGGCGTCGCGGCTGCTGCAGTCGCCGATCCCGGAACGCGTGACGGGTGGGGATTTGATGGAACGCATGTGCGCCGAGGCGGCGCGCTATGGATTCAGCGTGTTCTTTCTTGGCGGTCTGCCGGGAGCGGCGATCATGGCTGCCCGCAATTTGCAGGAGCGGTACCCGGGGCTCAATATCTGCGGGACCTGTTGCCCGCCGATGGGATTTGAGAACAACCCCAGGGAGCTGGCGCGGATACGCGAAAAGATTAATGCGGCTGAACCCGATCTGCTGTGCGTTGCGTTTGGAGCGCCGAAGCAGGAAATCTGGATGCAGGAAAATCGGGATCAGGTGCGCGTGGGCGCGATTCTGCCGGTAGGGGCGGCGTTCGATACGCACGCCGGGCTGCGGCGGCGCGCGCCGAGGTGGATCCAGTGGCTGGGGATGGAATGGGGCTTTCGCCTGGCGATGGAGCCGCGGCGGCTGTGGCGCCGGTACCTGATCGGGAATGCAAAATTTGTGAGTCTGACGCTGCGCCAGTGGCTGCACGAAACAGCGGCGCAGACGCTCAGAATCGCGAGGCGGGCGCCAGTATCGGAGCCCGGCATTCCGGCGGAGAGCGGGGACTGAGCGATGCGACGCGTCGAAGGCCTGCGCATCAGTCTGTTCAGCGACGGGGCCGATCTGGCCAGCATTTTGGAGATGTACGCGAAGCCGTGGATTCGGGGATTCACGACGAATCCAACGCTGATGCGCAAGGCGGGAGTGGTGGACTACGAAGCGTTTGCGCGCTCTGTGCTGAGGGCGGTACCGGACCGCCCCATTTCGCTGGAGGTGTTTGCGGACGATGAGGCCGAAATGGAGCGGCAGGCTCTGACGATCGCCACGTGGGGCGCCAATGTGAATGTGAAGATCCCCGTGACGAATCGCGCGGGCAGTTTCATGGGGCCGCTGATTCGCAGGCTGGGGCAGGCAGGTGTCGGCCTGAACATCACCGCGATTCTGACGCTGGAGCAGGTGCAGAGCGTCGCTGAGGCACTGGAGCCAGGAGTTCCGGCGATTGTCTCGGTGTTTGCGGGGAGGATCGCGGATACGGGGGTCGATCCGGTGCCCGTGATGGCGGAGGCGAAGCGGATGCTGACAGGGCGGCCGGGCGCGCAACTGCTGTGGGCCAGCCCGCGCGAGCTGCTGAACATCTTTCAGGCCAGCGATGCCGGATGCGACATCATCACCGTTGCGCCCGAGATTCTGCGCAAACTAGAACTGGTGGGGAAGGACCTGACCGCGTATTCACGCGAGACAGTGGAGATGTTTTATCGCGATGCCCGCAGCGCGGGCTACCAGATCGATGCGGACAGGATAGCGCCGGCGGACGCAGCGAGAGATTCAACAGGGCTTGCGGTCCAGGATGATTTCAACGGCCTGGGTCAGGTGGGCCACGAAGAAGTCGGCGGGTGGAGCGTGTTTTCCAGCAGGGCCCAGATACCCTGAGTCGACGCGAATGGTGCGGGCGCCGGCAGCGCGGCCGCATTGTGTGTCGGTGGGCTGATCGCCGATCATCCAGCAATCTCTGAGAGCGAAGCCGTAGTCATCGCGCGCGCGCAGGAGAAACCATGGAGAAGGCTTGCGGCAGATGCAAAGGCCGGAATAGCCGGGGACGACGCCGCGCGGGTGATGCAGACAATAGCTGAAGCGCGCGAAATGGACGCCGGCAAAGATGAGCTCGGCAGCGAGCTTATTGTGGATGGCGCCGAGCGTGTCGAGAGATGACTTACCGAGCGCGTAGTTGGGCTGGTTGGAGACGAGGATGAGGGGATAACCGGCCTGCTGCAGACGATGCAGCGCGGGGATGATGCCCTCGGCCAGGCGGAGATCGGCCGGCGTGAGCGGCGACTCCATGCGTCCGGTTGCAGGATTCTGGACGAGAGGATTCAGGACGCCGTCGCGATCGAGAAAGACGGCGGGGCGGCTCACTTGTTTGACTCCCACTTCATCTCGTGGGTGCGCAGCAGGGGGTGCGAGACGATGAGGTGCCAGATGACGGCCTGAAACTCTTCGGTATGCGGAGTGACGGCTTCGGGATCAATGGTGGGGATGACGAGGCAGGCATCGGCGAGCTGAGCGGTGTAGCCGCCGTCGCGGCCGACAATGCCGAGGATGCGCGCGCCGACGGAGCGGGCGAAATCGAGGCTGGCGATCAGATTGAGGCTAAGGCGGTGCTGGAGATTGCCGCCGCCGACGGAGAAGACGAAGACCAGATCGCGCGGGCTGAGATGGCTGCCGCGCAGCCAGGCCGCGAAGCAGGACTCCCAGCCTTCGTCGTTGATGCGGGCTGTGAGCTCGGAAACATTGTCAGTGGGCGCGTAGGACTCGATGCCGGCAATCTTGCGGAAGTCGTTGACGGCATGGCCGGCATGACCGGCTCCGCCGCCGACGCCGAGAAAGAAGACGCGGCCGCCGCGCTCGCGGGTTTCCAGCAGCACGGCGATCATGCGGTCGATGATGCCGGGATCGAGCATGGCGGCGAGCACCTGGACCTGGGCGAGATAGGCGCGGGTGTAGCCGGCGGCCGACACCGGGGCAACGGGCAGGCTGTCGAGAAGAGGGTTAGGGAGAGTCACGGCGCGCTCCGGATCAGTGCGAAGATTTGCGAAGCAGCGCGGAGGATGGGTTCCGCGCAGAGGCGAGACGCAACCCGGAGTCGCCTGGGACGCGGTCTGAACGGAAAACGTCGCGAAGCGTTCGGCGGACAGTTGCCGGGATGAGACCGAAGACGAGGAAATGGAGCGAAGAGAGCTGGTCCGGTCGGCCTTCAAAGAGAAAAGCCCAGAGGATTTTGAGGCGGGCAATGGGTCCGGCATGGCTTGCTTTGGCGCGCCAGACACACTGGACGGCGATGAACGAAGAGAAGGCGCGGCGGGAGATGAGAGAACGCATCTCGCGCACCCAGCGCAGGGAGAATTGCCAGCCGAGGCCGAGGCCCACGGTTGCGCGGCCATCCTCAACGCGCCAGATGGCGAGGGGCTTGGCGAGCATCGAAATCGCAACGCCTTCGTAGGCCGCGACGCGGATGATCCAGTCCCAGTCCTGATGCACCGCGAGGCCGTCGCGGAAGGGAACGGCAAGCAGAAGGTCGCGCGGCGCGAGCAGGGTTGAGGTCTGCATGAGACCGCCGGAATCGCCGAGCCCGCTGCGGCAGAAAAGATAGTCGGCGACCGGTTGCGCCGGGTTGTAGACGCGCGGGGGCAGAACGCGGCTGGCCGTGGGCGAACGCGCGATGAGACGGCAGGTAATGATGGGGAACCATGCGGAGGTCTCACGGGTAGCGCGCATCTGGCGCTCGATCTTGTCGGGAAGCCACTCGTCGTCGTCGTCGAGAAAGGCGATCCAATCACCGGCGGCGGCGCGCACGCCTGCATTGCGGGCGGTGCAACCGCCTGAGATCTCCGCCAGGATCACGACGCGGAGGCGCGGGTCGGCAAGAGAGGCGAGACGTTCTTCTGTAGCCGGATCGGGGCCATCGAGGACGACGATGACTTCAAGCGGACGCCAGGTTTGGCGCAGCGCGCTGCGAATCGCGCAGACGAGAAGGTCGGGGCGTCCGCGGGTGGGAATGACGGCTGAAACCAGCGCGCACTCCGCGAATTTCTCAAAGGGAGACATAGTTGCGCGTCCGACTCTGAGGATAGGTGGTTGCCGCAGCGAGAGACAGATACCGAAGGAGAGATTCGGGAACGGAGGTAATGGGACAGCGGCCGGGATGAAACGGTCGGGGACGAAACGGTCGGGAGTAAAGCGGCCAGCCGGGAGGCGGTCAGCGTAGAAGCGGTCAGCGGTGAGACGGTTAGCGAAAGACCCGTTCGCGGTGAATTGACACGAGGGGAAACCGCCGACGGTGAGCGGGTTCTGCGGAGCGTGCGGCCGGATGGGGCACGCTCCGGGGAAAGGCAGGCTAGCGGTTCATGTTGTCGAGTACGGAACCGACGATGCCGCCCAGCACTCCAGCCTGGGTTTCGCGGCGGCCTTCCGAAGGCATGTACTCCTGCAGCTGGTGAGCGAGGCGCGAGATGGGCAGCGTTTGCAGCCAAATGCGGCCAGGGCCAGTGAGTTGAGCAAGAAAGAGCCCGTCTCCGCCGAAGATGAGGTTTTTGATGCCGCGGATCATGGTGATCTGAAACGAGACACTGCCCTGGAAGGCGCCGACGTGGCCAGGATGGACGAGCAGCGTTTGGCCAGCCTGCAGGTCGCGGGTGACCACCTCGCCGGAGAGCTCGAGCCATGCGATGCCCTGGCCGGCAAGCTTCTGGAGCAGGAAGCCGTCGCCGCCGAAGATGCCGGCTCCGAGAGACTGCTGAAAGCCGACGCTCAGGTTGATGCCGGCGGTGGCGCAGAGGAATCCGTGGCGGTGGATCATGTATTCGGAGCCTGGGTTGATTTCAACCGGAAGGATGTGGCCGGGAACGCGGGTGGCGAAGGCCAGCTCTGCCTGGCCGCTCATGGCGCGATACTCGGTCATGAAGAGGCTGCCACCGCCTGCGATGCGCTTGATGGCTCCAAAGATGCCGCCGCCCCCGGCGAACTGGGTATGGGTGGTCATCTGGATGTTGGGAGACATCCAGGAAAGCTCGCCCGCTTCGGAGATGATGACGTCGTTGGGCTCGAGGAGGAACTCGAGCACCGGCATGGTGGTTCCGGTGATGCGGTTTTGCATGACGACAGAGTACAAGGTGAGCGGTAAGACGTTGTGGAAAAACTCTGTTAACCGAGAAGCAGGGCTCGACAACGGGAAGGGGCGCTGCATCTAAAACAAGTGTGACTCGACCATGTTTTCTCGTTGTCGATAAGCAGTATCCGGGAAGTATTTCCACCCGCAAACTGGTGATCGAGACCGCTATGCTCAACGTGTTGACGGCGTACAGCGGGCAGGAAGCCGTCGAGATGCTGACCCGTTTTCCGGGAGTGGATGGCGTTGTGCTCGATACGGAAGTGCGCGGCATGGCGTGCAACGAGCTGATCCGGCGGCTGCGCTCGATTCGTGCGGAACTTCCAGTGATCACCGTTTCGCCGACCGGACACGACCCGTGCGGAGCCGAGGATCACCACGTTTCTTCTTACGATCCGCAGGATCTGCTGGACCAGTTGCAGGTGCTGTGTCCGAAAGAGACCCGCCAAAAGGCACAGGAGCCGGACTTCTCGCCGAGGTGATATGAGGAGCCCCGCCGCGATTGCTCGATCTGCCGGCTAAAGAGCATTGCCTGGAGTGCGAGCCTGCGGATTCCGGGGCGGTTTCGATATGCCAGGCGGCTTGACTCGACGGACATCGCGGCAGCGTTCGGCGCAAATGGATTGGCAGAACATGGCAGCCAACGAGCTTCGGCGATTCCCCATCGCAATTCATGAACCACGGTAATCAGTAATAATATTAGTAATCACATCTCCGTTTGCTGAGATCGGTATCGAGCGCGCGTTGGTTTCAATCGAACGAGAGCGCGCCATCAGCAACATGTCACTTTCTTCCTGCTCCTAATGATCAGGAAGCCATTGGTAATCCTGCCTTAATCGACTGTAGACGAGGGAGGCGGGCATGCGTGACAAGTGCACCTGAGTGCCATATTTCAATCTGGAACATGTCGCACAAAAGTAATCATTTTTTGGTGACTATGTGACAGTGGTCACTCGCAGATAGCCCCAACTAGCCCGATGATACGGGCAGCGCGGGACTGATTCACTCCACTTGTCTCTGAGCTGAGTGGCGCGCCGGGGAGAGCCCTGGACGCGAACGGTGGACGTGTGTCCGCGCACCCGTTGAGGTGCCGCAGATGGCTTCGTTCCTTCATTTTTCGTCTTTGGTCCGCGCGGATGCGGACTTCGATGTCGCACCAGCAACCGAGGGGTTCGGCTGTGGAGCGCGCGCGAATCGCTGCCGGGCTGCCATGCTTGCCATTGCGGTTCTGGGCCTTCCGTTCACCATGCGCGCGCAGGGCACGCCGGCCCTGACCGTCAGCACCAGCAGCGTGAGTTTCGGCAACGTGGCGCTGTGGCTGCCAACTACGAAAACGGTGACCCTCACCTCGTCGGGCACAGCCGCGCTGACGATCAGCGCGGGCACCCTGAAAGGCCCTCCGGCCTACAACATGTCGGGAGTGAGCTTTCCGATCACCCTCAATCCGGGGCAGACGGCGACGCTGGCCATCCGTTTCTATGCGGGGGCTACGGGAGTGAAGAACGGGACGGTGACTCTGACCAGCAACGCGTCGCCGAGTACGACGGCCATCGCCCTGAGTGGGACCTCCGTGGGGGCGGGACTGACGCTGAGCTCTTCTTCGGTGGCCTTTGGCAGTGTCGCGACGAATACCACAGCGACTCAGGATGTCACGCTGACGTCATCCGGAACGGTGGAGCTGTACGTTCGTCAGGTAACCGTGACGGGGCCGGGGTACAGCGTGACCGGGAAAACCAGTCTGCTGTTGGAGCCGGGACAAACGGCGACGTTGGCGATCCAATTCGATCCGACGACAGCCGGGGCGTCAACGGGCACGATCGCGCTGCAGGACAACACATCCAGCGAAGGGGCCAGTATCGCGGTGAGCGGAACGGGGACCGGACCCGCGAGCGGGGTTGAGCTGAACTGGGTGCCACCCACCACCACGGTGGATCCCCCTACTGGCTATAACGTTTATCGTGCGGTCATTGGAAGCACGACATACCAGATGCTGAATTCCTCGCTTGTTCCCACAACGACGTACGATGACACCACCGCAGTAAGCGGCACATCGTACAACTACTACGTAGTGAGCGTGGACAGCACAGGCGATGCCAGCGCGCCATCGAACCTCTTCAACGTCGTTGTGCCGTAGCCGCCTTCGGCCGGCGCATCAGGACCCGCTGCGGAAGCGGTGTATCAGGCGCCGGTCGCGCTTGGTCGGGCGAGTGGCAGGGGCGGGCTCGAAGTAGAATCCGGCCTTGCGCTGTTCGGCGACCAAGCGGCGCGCTTCGCGGCTGGCGTCGGTTTCGCGGTACAGCGTTTGTGCAACGGAAGCGGGCCCGCGGACCTCGCTGAGAGCGACGACTTCCACCTCAAAGAGGCCACCTTCGGTCTGGATGGAAAGACGATCGCCGATGCGGATTTCCCGGGCGGGGCGGGCCGGCTGCTGATTCGCCTGGATGCGGTTCAACTCGCAGGCTTTGGCGGCGAGGGTGCGCGTTTTGAAGAAGCGCGCGGCCCAGAGCCATTTGTCGATGCGCATGAATCCAGCGTAAATGCGGTCAGCGGTCAGGCGGTTAAGGAAGGGCCGGTCAGCCAGACACCGGCCAGGTAAAAATCGCCCAGCTGAAAAAACCGGTCGACAATGAACCCGTTCGGAGAGACGACGCGCGCCAGAGTTTGACCGCGCGCTCGTTGCACATCGTTTTAGCGCCGCGTGAGCCGCGCCCACAGAGCGTCCATAGATTTGGAAAACAATCTGTAGACAGAGAACAGAGCCACGCCCAGAATCGGAATCGCTGCGCATTCGCGAACGTCGAGCCCGGTGGCCATCGGCAATCTGCGATTGCCAAACACGATGGCAGCGACGAGGATGGCGTACCAGGCCGTCGCCAGCAGCGCCTGATCCAGGCGCCGTAAAGATTGCCAGCGTTCTCGCGCGGCACGGTTGCCGCTGATGGTAGCGGCCCCTCCAACTGCACAAATCGTCACGCCAATAGTTGGTTCTCCGAGCGCGGAGCCAGGGAAGCTGGCCGCGATCGCCAACAGTCCGATCGTACCCAACGTCGCCCAGAGAATGCGCTTCGCTGAAAGCATCGCGGACATTCTACGTCGCTGATCTCGGATTGGTCATGGAGCCGGCTGGAAGGTTGCCATCATCGCGATGATCTGGGCCACTTTGGATGACCCGAAAGTGTTAGGTCGCTTACTCTACCCGCCGCAGGGTGACAAGGGCGCGACACACAACATTTCGGAACAGGGAATCCGATCTGTAAACACTAGCCGTTGTGGATCGATGGCCGTCAAGGCCCAAGGCGTAAGGTTTTGTCCTGCGTGCCGCAGCCAGCCCCTGAACCCGCGCGAAATTCCTTTTAGAAGCAATGATTTTCCACTTTGCAAGGGGCATCTACTCGGTTACAGTGAAGTGGTCGGAAGTGGTCCAAAGTGGTCCAAGACTTAAATTCCTCGGGCTCTTCAGCGCCAACAGTAGCACGAATCGGGTGAGTGGCTGCGGAACCTTTTAGCGGGGGAGCCACCCTGGTCATGGGACGGGCAAGATGTTTCGCGGCAGCCACATAACCCGGGTTGATGAGAAAGGCCGGCTCAAGCTTCCTGCCGAATTCAAACGGCAGGTCGATGAGGAGTACGGGGGGCAGTTCTACATCACGAGCCGGGATGGGAAGGTGGCGGAGATTCACCCGATGCGGGAGTGGGAGAAGTTCGAGGAGAAGCTGGCGCAGATTCCGAGCTTCAATCCCGCGAAAAAGAAGCTGGTGAAGCGGCTGAACTATTTCGGGCAGACCGCGGACATGGATGGGCAGGGACGGGTGCTGCTGCCGCAGATTCTGCGGGAGCAAGCAAAGCTGGTGGCCGAGGTGGTGGTGCACGGCAGCGAGTGGCACCTGGAGGTTTCGAACCGCGAGGCGTACGAGCGGGAGATGGCAGAGCTTCCGATGACCGAGAACGATGAGGCGGAACTCTCGAAGTTTGGACTGTAAAGGTTGAAGGCCCCCCAGGGGGAGCACATGACGGAACGAACGCGACATGTGCCAGTTCTTTTACAAACTGCGATCCGAATGCTGAATATACGGCCGGGAGCCGTGGTGGTGGATGCGACTCTCGGATATGCCGGGCACGCGAGCGAGATTGCGCGGCGGCTGGGTGCAGAGGGAACGCTGATCGGGTTCGATCGCGATCCTGAGGCGCTCAAGCTGGCGCAGGAACGGCTCGATGGGCTGCGCGAGGAGCTGGGCGCGGCGATGCCGGGGGTCATGCTGCACGACGTGGAATTTTCGCGGGCAAAGGAAGCGCTGGCCGGCGACGGACTGCTGGGACGTGTGGATGGGCTGCTCGCGGATTTTGGTGTGAGCTCGATGCAGCTCGATGAGGCGCACCGGGGATTCAGTTTTCAGGCGGAAGGGCCCCTCGATATGCGGATGAATCCGCGGGAGGGGGTGACCGCCGAGCAAGTGGTAAATCAGACCGGCGAAAAAGAACTCGCCGATGTGATTTACGAATTCGGAGAGGAAAGGAGGTCGCGGAGAATCGCCAGAGCCATTGTCCGGTCGCGGCCCGTAACGACGACGGCGCAACTAGCCCGAATCGTTGCAGGCGCGGCCGGGTCAATGAAAGGCGAGAAGATTCATCCCGCGACGCGGACTTTCCAGGCTCTTCGAATTTATGTGAATGCCGAGCTGAGCGAGATTGAAGCGCTGCTCGAAGCGGCGCCGGAAGTGCTGAAGCCGGGCGGAAGGCTGGTGGCGATCAGCTTTCATTCGCTCGAAGACCGGCGCGTGAAGGATGCGCTGCGCGATGGGGCGCAGAAGGGGATTTGGGAAATGCTGACGCGGAAGCCGTTGACGGCGGAAGCGGAGGAGCAGGGTTTGGATCGCAATCCGCGAGCACGCAGCGCGAAGCTGCGGGCAGCGGAGAGGAAAGGCAGCGAGGTTATGGGGAACAGGGTTTAGGGTTTCGCCGGTGCGGATGATATCGCAGAGTTTTGGCAGACCCGACACCCAAATCCTTAAACCCTGCATTTGAGATCGGGCTGGGGCCGTCCCACCGTACTACGGCGAAAGCAGTTCAAGGACGACCCGCAAGACCATCCCTCCAAACTTTAGCGGCTCTGGCCCGGTCGCTTGAGAGGGAAGAGGAAGACGATGATCAGTTGCTGAATGCTGGACGTCAATGACTGAGGACTGAGAGCGAGCAATTAAGAACCAGGAACCAGGAACCAGCAATCGGGAACCGCGAACTGGAGTGATTCGATGGCGACACAGGCGATAGCAGCGCAGACAATGACGGGCATCGGCCGCGGCAGCGAGTGGGTGGCTGAGCATAACGCGCTGCGGATGGCGGCGCAGCGGCGGGCGCGCCGTGGTCCCACGCCGGAGGCGCTGTTTACCAAGCGCATCGACAATTCGCGGCTGGTGAAGGTCACCGATCCGGCGCGTGGACACGAGATGCGCAGCTTCGCCTGCGCCATGGCGTTCCTGCTGTCGCTGGCGCTGATCTACGGATGGCAGCATTTCACCGCCATTGAGTATGGATATCGGCTGGAAGCGCAAAAGCAACAGGTGCAGCAGCTGGAAGAACAGAATCGCGAACTGCGGCTCACGGCGGCGGAATTGGCCGATCCCTCGCGAATCGACACGATGGCACGCGCGTACGGGTTGACGGCACCGCATCCGGGCCAGGTGGTCCGTCCGAACGGCGCCGCAGATGGAAACTCCGCGACGATGGCGGAAGCGGTCCCGGTTCCGGTGCCGGGAGTGCACTGATTTTCAGGGAGGAGAGATTTTCTCGGTGACCCGCCCCGATTTCTCCTCCGATTATTCATCGAACCGTGCGAGCGGACGCTCGCTGGATGCATTCGGTCCTCCCCCCTCCCCCAAAACTCCAAAGGATGGTCCCCGTCTGGTGACGCCGATGCGGCGTCTGCGCATCGTGCTGGTGCTCGGCCTGTTTATGGCGTGGGCCGGCCTGATCGGCGGACGACTGGTGTGGCTGCAGGTGATCCAGCATGCAGACTGGTCCGACCGGGCGCAGCGGCAGCAGGAGCGGACGTTCCCGGTGGCTCCGCGGCGCGGCATTTTATATGACCGCGCTCTGCGCGAGCTGGCGATGACGGTTACGTCGGACTCGGTGTATGCCGTGCCGTCGGAGATGAACAGCGACGCGGAAAAGGCGCAGATTGCGGCGGCTCTGGCGAAGGTGGTGCACGCCGATCCGGAGGATCGATTCACGTCCGACAAACAAATTCTCGCGCGGCTGCGCGATTCGCGGAATTTTGCGTGGGTGGCGCGCAAGGAACCGCCGGACATTATTGACCAGGTGGAGGGGCTGCATCTGAAGGGCGTTTATCTGCAGAAGGAATTCAAGCGGTTCTATCCGGATCAGGCCCTGGCGGCGCAGGTGCTCGGGTATGTGGGCATGGACGATGATGGGCTGGCCGGCGTGGAGCAGGAGGACGAGAGAGATCTGCACGGCACGCCGGGACGCATGCTGACTGCCGTCGATGCGCGGCGGCATGTGCTCGACAGCCAGGAGCGCGACCCGCAGCCCGGCGAGAACCTGGTGCTGACCATCGACGCGAACATCCAGTTTATGGCCGAAAAGGCGCTGGAAGCGAACATGGAGCGGACGGGCGCGGCGAATGGCACGGTGGTGGTGCAGGATCCGCATACGGGGCAAATTCTGGCGCTGGCGATTCGGCCGACCTTCGATCCGAATGATTTCCGCCATACCGATCCGTCGCTGCTGCGCGATCACGCAGTGAGCGATGTTTACGAGCCGGGATCGACGTTCAAGCTGGTGACCTATTCGGCGGCGATCGATCAGGGGGTCGCCACGCCGGACAGCATTGTGGACTGCCTGGGCGGAGCGATTAAGGTGGCGGGAAGAACGGTGCACGATGCTCCGGGCGAGCACATGGGCAAAGTCACAGTGACGAAGGCGCTCGAGGAATCGAGCGACGTCGGCGCCATCCAGATGGGCCTGCGCATGGGGAAAGACAACTTCTACAAATACATTCATGCGTATGGATTCGGACAGAAGACTGGAATCGAACTGCCGGGCGAGACGCGCGGGCTGGTAAAGCCGCCGAACCGGTGGCAGCCTACGACGATCGGGTCGATTCCGATGGGCCAGGAAATTGCGGTGACGCCGCTCCAGTTGGCGGCGATGGTGTCGACGATCGCGAATGGCGGGACCTATCTGCCGCCGCACATCGTCCTGGAAGCGACCGCGGAGGCGAAGGCGAACGGATCGCTGAAGCCGGCGGTGTTTCACCCTGAAGATGCGCTGCCGGCGACGCTACCCACGGGTTCGCATCGGGTGATCAGTGAAATGACCGCGGCGGAGATGCGCCAGATGATGGAGGGTGTGGTGCTCTTCGGGACCGGACGCAGCGCGCAACTGAATGGATACAGCGCGGGCGGGAAAACGGGGACGGCACAGAAGATCGATCCCAGGACGCATACCTATTCGAAGACGAAGTATGTGGCGTCGTTTGCGGGGTTTGCTCCGGTCAACGATCCGGCGGTGACGATTGTGGTGGTAATGGACTCGCCGACGAAGGGATCGCATTACGGGGCCGAGGCGAGCGCGCCGCTCTTCCACGATCTGGCGCAGCAGATCCTGGAGTATCTGGGAGTACCGCACGATCAGGATCTGAAGCCGGAGAAAATGATCGCGCAGAAAGACAAGCCCGCGGAAGAAGCGCCGCCGCAGGAGGAGCCGGCCGATCTGGAGTCGCTGTTTGCGGAGGCGAATCATTTGCCGCCGGATGATCCGCTGAGCGCTGCCGGGGTCAGCGATACGGCGGTTAGCGCCAATACGGTTAGCAATAAGACGGTTAGCGATAGAACGGCTCGCGCTGTGTATGCCGCGATCAGCGTCCAACCGTCGGCGATCACGGAACAGCAGGCGGGCGTGTCAGCGGCGGGACCGGCTGAGCCGGCCGTTTTGCAGCCAACCTCGATGAGCTTGCCGGTGGTCAGCGGGTCAGTGCGCGTGGCGAATGAGCGTGTTGCGGTGCCGTCGTTTGCGGGCAAGTCGCTGCGCGAGGCGGTGGTGCAGGCCAGCGCGGCGGGGCTGGCTGTGCAGGTGGTGGGCTCGGGCGTGGCGCGCGATCAGGCTCCGGCAGCGGGGACCATGGTGCCAGCGGGAACCGCGATTGTGGTGCGGTTCGGGCAGTAGCCTCTAAAAGCCGGAGTGAATCTGCGCATCGGGTCTGGCTTGACGGCCAGAGCTTACAATCACCTTGATATGCGTCTTGACGAGCTTCTGCGCGGGTGCGAGGTGGTGCGACGCATGGGTGCGAACGCGGAAGTGGCGGGCGTCGAATACGATTCGCGCCGCGCTGGACAGGGTTCGCTGTTTCTGGCCATGCAGGGCGGCACCACGGACGGAAATCGATACATTGGGACTGCGGTCGAGCGGGGTGCGGCTGCTGTGGTGACAGATTCGGCCGCGGCGTTCGTGGAGACGGCGCGGCGGTTTCCTGCCATCGGAGTCGCGGAGATTCCCGCCGGGGGCGGACGGCGCTCGATGGCGACCATCGCGGCGAACTTCTTTGGGCATCCGGAAGAGCAGGTGATGCTCAGCGGCGTGACGGGCACCAACGGCAAGACGACGACGGCGTTTCTACTGGATGCGATGCTGAATAGCGTCGGACGGAAGACCGTCCTGGTGGGGACGATTGAGAATCACGTTGCAGGCGCCGTGCGGGCGGCCGCGCACACGACACCGGAGTCGCGCGATTTGCTGGCGCTGCTGCGCGAGGGAGTGGACGCGGGCGCGAGCGAGGCGGTGATGGAGGTCTCGTCGCACGCCCTCGAGCAGGGCCGCGTTTCAGGAATGCCGTATGACGTGGCGATCTTCACCAATTTGACCCAGGATCACCTTGACTATCACGGGAACATGGAGAACTACTTCGCCGCGAAGGCTGCGCTTTTCAATGGAGAGATGGGCAGGCCTCCGCGGATCGCGGTGATCAATGGTGATGACGAGTATGGAGCGAGGCTCGTGAGGATCGCTCGGGAAGCAGGAGCGGAAATTTTCACCTACGGATTGAGCGGAGCCGCATTGGAAGCCGAGGATGCGCGGATGAGCGCGTCAGGTATGAGCTTCCGGCTCAATGCGCCGCAGGGCGCGGCGGAGATTCGGACGTGTCTGACGGGGAAGGTGAATCTCTACAATTTGCTGGCCGCGTCGGGCGCCGCGCAGGCGCGCGGGTTGACGCTGGAGCAGATTGCCGCAGGCGTGGCGTCGCTGGCCTGCGTACCGGGACGGTTCCAGACCGTCGATGCGGGGCAGCCGTTCACGGTGGTGGTGGATTATGCGCACACCGACGATGCGCTGCGGAATTTGACCGCGCTGGCGCGGGAGTTTGTTGGAAGGAGTGGCCGCGTGATTACGCTGTTCGGGTGCGGGGGTGATCGTGATCGCGCGAAGCGGCCGAAGATGGGGCGCGCGGCGGGTGAGGGCAGCGATTTTGTCGTGCTGACATCGGACAATCCGCGCAGCGAAGATCCGGAATCGATTATCGCGGATGCATTGCCTGGGCTGCTGGCAACGCGAACGGAATATCTGGTGGAGGTAGATCGCGCGCGGGCGATCCGGCTGGCCGTGGAAGCAGCGCGACCGGGCGATATTGTGCTTCTCGCGGGCAAAGGGCATGAGAAGGAACAGGTGCTTCGGAACGGGGCGATTCCTTTTGACGATGCGGCGGTAGCGGCAGCTGCTCTGCACGAGCTGGCTGGAGCGCGGGCATGAAGCTGACGCTGGCGCAGATTGCGCGAGCGCTGGCGGCGGAGCCGGTGGCGACCGGCGATGCTGTGACCGCGACCGGGTATTCGATCGACTCGCGCACGCTGGCGGCGGGAGATTTGTTCATCGCCATTGAGGGCGAGCGCTTCGACGGACACGATTTTGTGGCGGCGGCGTTCGAGCGCGGAGCCTGCGCTGCGGTGGTGGCGCGGGCCTGCTTGCCGGGGCTGCCGGCGAGTACCAGGGAGCGCCCGCTGCTGGCCGTGGAGGACACGCTGGCTGGGCTGCAGCGGCTGGCCGCGTCGACGCGCAGGCAGTGGGGCAAGCGGGTCATTGGGATCACCGGTTCGGCGGGAAAGACGACGACGAAGGAGGCCGTCGCAGCGGTTCTGGGCACGCGGTTCAAGGTGCTGAAGTCCCAGGGCAACCTGAACAATCAGTTTGGGCTGCCGCTGCAGTTGCTGAAGCTGGAGCCGGAACACGATGCGGCGGTGATTGAGATGGGGATGTCGGCCGCGGGCGAAATTGCGGCGCTGTGCCGCATCGCGGCGCCGGACTGGGGCGTGGTGACCAATGTTGGACATGCGCATGCCGAGTTTTTCACCGATGGAGTGGCAGGCATCGCCCGGGCGAAATACGAGCTGGTGGCAGCGTTGCCACGGCAGGGCGTGGCGTTTCTCAACTGCGACGATCATTACGTTTCGCAGTTTGGGCGCGGATTTGAGGGCAAGGCGGTTTACTACGGGCGCGGGCCGTGCGCCAATCCTCGAGCCGAGAACGTTGAGGCGCTCGGAGCTACCGGAGTTCGGGCGCGGGTGCGGGCCGGCAAAGAACAGTGCGAGCTGCAACTGCAGTTGCCTGGCGCACACAACATCGCCAATGCGATGGCGGCGGTTGCAGTGGGCATCGAGGCGGGGATTCCGCTGGCGGAGTGCTGCGCGGCTTTGGCGCAGCTGCGGGCGGAGGAGAAACGGGGGCAGGTGCTGCACCTCCGCGGGGCGACCGTGATCAACGACAGCTATAACTCCAACCCAGAGGCGCTGCACTCGATGATTGCGACGCTGGCAGCGACGCCGGCGAAGCGGCGGATCCTGATTGCGGGCGAGATGCTGGAACTGGGCCCGGAAGCCGAGTCGCTCCATGCGGCGTGCGGCAAAGAGGCGGTGCTGGCTGGGATCAACGTGGTGATCGGGGTGCGCGGGCACGCGAAGAGTCTGGTGGAAGCGGCCGACAAGTGGGGAGTTCCGGCGCTGTTTGTCGGGACCCCGGAAGAGGCAGGCGCCTGGCTTGCGGAGCACTTGCGGGAAGGCGACGCGGTGCTGCTGAAGGGATCGCGGGGCGTGCGGCTGGAGCGGGCACTGGCGATGTTGGAACCGGGCTCGGAGCGCAGAGCACAAGGCTCAGGCCAGTGATGCGGGGAGCATCAGTAACGATCTTGCATCCGGACGGGGAAAAGACGGTCCATCCGCACAGGCCCGCAATATAAGATAGCGGCAATCGATCCGCCGCCGGAGGAAGTTTGCTTTACTGGCTCCTGTATCAGAAGCTGTTCCCGTATTTCAGACCCTTCCGCATCTTCCGGTATCTGACTTTTCGCACGGCATTTGCTTCGTTGACGGCGCTGCTGATCACGATGATCATCGGGCCGTACGTGATCGAGAAGCTGCGCGAGTTCCAGATTGGGCAGTACATCCGCGAAGAAGGGCCGAAGGCGCACCAGAAAAAGGCGGGAACGCCGACCATGGGCGGCGTGCTCATCTGCATTGCGATTTTGCTGCCAACGCTGCTGTGGGCCGATCTGTCGAATCCGTTTGTGTGGCTGGTGATGTTTTCGGCGGCGGCGTTCGGGGCGATCGGGTTTGCTGACGATTACATCAAGGTTGTTCACCGGAGAAATCTGGGGCTGACGGCGCGCGCCAAGCTGATGTACCAGTTTCTGGCCGCGGCGGCGGTTGCGGTGGTGCTGGTGCTGATGGATTTGCAGGGCAGCTATTCGACGCGGCTGATGGTGCCGTTCGTGAAAATCTTTCGGCCGCGGCTGGCAATACCCGGGCTGACGCATATTCCGCACTTTGGCGTACTGGCGTTCCTGCCGTTCATCCTTTTCATCATGCTGCTGGTGGTGCTCACCAGCAATGCGGTGAACCTGACGGACGGGCTTGACGGGCTGGCGATCGGCTGCACGATCATTGCCGCCGGGGCGCTGACGGTGCTGACCTACGTGAGCGGGCACGTGACGTTCGCTGATTATCTCGAACTGCAGCGCATGCCGCTGGTGAGCGAAGTGACGGTCTTTTGCGGGGCGATGACGGGCGCGAGCATCGGGTTCCTGTGGTACAACGCGCATCCGGCAGAGATTTTTATGGGCGACGTCGGCTCGCTGGCGCTGGGTGGAGCGCTGGCTACGGTGGCTGTCGTCATCAAGCAGGAGCTGCTTCTGCCGTTTATCGGCGGGGTCTTTTATCTGGAGGCGCTGTCGGTCATCCTGCAGGTGGGCAGCTATAAGCTTCGGGGTGGAAAGCGGATTTTCCGCATGGCGCCGCTGCACCATCATTTCGAACTTTTAGGGTGGTCGGAGTCGAAGGTGATTGCGCGTTTCTGGATCGCGGCTCTGGTGTTTGCACTCTTTGCACTCACAACGCTGAAGCTGAGATAAAGAGGAGAGCCGGCGTGGGACAATGATCTGTCCTGTCGGCGAGAGTGCATGGAACTCAAAGGGAAAAAAGTGCTGGTCGTGGGTCTGGGCAGGTCCGGATTGGCGGCGGCCTTGTTTTTGCGGCGGCAGGGCGCGCAGGTGACGGTGTCGGACGTGCGCAGCGCCGAAGCGTTGGCGAAGGATATTCCCGCGCTCATTGAAGAAGGGATTGCCGTCGAGGCCGGGGGACACGGCCTGCTGACGTTCCGGCGCCAGGACCTGATCGTGGTGAGCCCGGGCGTGCCGGTCGACACGCCGGAATTGCTGCAGGTGCAGAAATTCGGGCTGCCGATTATCGGCGAGGTGGAGCTGGCGGCGCATTACCTGCGCGGCAAAGTGCTGGCGATTACCGGGTCGAACGGCAAGACGACCACGACCACGCTTTGCGGAGAAATCCTGGCGGCTGGGAAGCTGCCGGTGCAGGTGGGCGGCAACATCGGCGTGCCGGTGATCGCGCTGGTGGAGGATTCGCGCGAGGACGGATGGTCAGTCCTGGAGGTGTCGAGCTTCCAGCTTGAGACGACGTACGAGTTTCATCCGCAGATCGCGGTGATTTTGAATATCACGCCGGACCATCTGGATCGTCACGGAACGTTTGAGAATTACCGGGCGACGAAGGAGCGGATCTTCGCGCGGCAGACGGCGGAGGACGCGCTGGTGCTGAACGCCGACGACGAAGCCACGAAGAGAGCTGCGGCGCGGGCGACGTCGCGCATTTTCTGGTTCAGCCGGACGCGCGTAGTGCGGCAGGGCGCGTTTATTCACGACGGCGTCATTCAGTTCCGAACATCGGAGCAGGCGGCAGCGGAGCCGGTGCTGCGCGTGGATGAGATTCCGCTCAAGGGCGCGCATAACGTCGAGAACGTTCTGGCTGCGGTGTGCGCGGCGCGATTGGCGAACGTTCCGGCTGAGACGATCCGCGAGGCGGTGGCGAATTTCAAGGCGGTCGAGCACCGGCTGGAGTTTGTGGCAACGATCAACAGCGTCGATTACTACAACGACTCAAAGGCGACGAATGTCGACGCATCGATGAAGGCGATTGCTGCCTTTCCCGGCGGAGTTCATCTGATTCTGGGCGGTAAAGACAAGGACTCGGATTACCGGCAGATGCGCGCGTTGCTCACCGAGCGGGTGAAGGCGGTGTACACGATTGGCGCGGCGGCCGAGAAGATTCAGACGCACATTGAGGGAGCGGCGCCCATCGTAGGCGCGGGGACGCTGGAGGAAGCTGTGGCGCGGGCAGGAACGGCGGCGCAGCCGGGCGAGATCGTTCTGCTGGCGCCGGCGTGCTCGAGCTTCGATCAGTTTGAGAACTACGAGCATCGGGGAAGAGTGTTTAAGGAGATAGTGGTTGCGCGGCGGGACGTTCAAGCGTTGGCCGGATAACGGGCTGATTTCATGGCAAAACGAGTAGGCGTCGACAAGTGGCTGTACTTCGCAACGCTGGGGCTGGTGGTCATCGGCCTGGCGATGGTGTTCAGCGCGTCGGCGGTCATGGCGCGCGAGCGGTTCAGCTCGCCCTATTATTTCCTGGTGCGGCAGGCGGTGTGGGCGGCAGTTGGGCTGATCTGCATGACGATGCTGATGCGGCTCAATTACAGCAAATACAACCGGCCGAGCGTTGTCTTCCCGATGGTGGGCGTAACGATCCTGCTGCTGCTCACGGCGTTCCTGATGCGCGACTCGCATAACACGCACCGCTGGATTCGCTTTGGGGCGCTGTCGTTTCAGCCGTCCGAGTTTGCCAAGCCGGCGCTGGTGCTGTTTCTGGCGTGGTTTCTGCAGGATCGCATGCATTCGATCGAGAACCTGCGGCAGACGGTGATCCCCGCGGCTCTGCCAAGCCTGATCTTTATTGCACTCATCCTGAAAGAGCCCGACCTGGGCACGGCACTGGTGTGCGCCGGCGTGACCGCGCTGATGCTGTGGCTGGCGGGCGTGAATTTCAAGTACCTGGGCTATGCGGCTCTGGCAGCGGCGCCGGTGCTCTACTTCATGCTGTTTCGCGTGAAATGGCGGCGCGACCGGCTGCTGGCGTTCGTGAATCCGGACGCCGATCCGCTGGGCAAGGGGTACCACATCCTGCAGTCGCTGATCGCGGTGGGGTCGGGCGGGGTAAAGGGCGTTGGGTATATGGACGGCGCTGCCAAACTGTTCTACCTGCCCGAACCGCACACCGACTACATCTTTGCGACGGTGGCGCAGGAGCTGGGACTGCTCGGGGCGGTGCTGGTCGTGGGGCTGTTTGTCTTTATAGGCTGGCGCGGGATGCGCGCGGCGATTCTCTCGCGCGATCCGTTTGCGCGGTTTCTGGCGTTCGGGATTACCGCGACGATTCTGATTCAGGCATTTTTTAACATCAGCGTGGTGCTGGCGCTGGTGCCGACCAAGGGCATCACGCTGCCGTTCATTTCCTACGGGGGAACGTCGCTGTTCATCATGCTGGTGCTGATGGGCGTGCTCCTGAACATCACGCGGGAAGTGGAGTAGAAAGCGTTCGGCGATTGGTGTTCAGAACACCGCCAGGATTTGGTCCGCGGGTTCATCCAGTTCATGAGACATCACGAGGAGATTGTCGATCAGTTCACGCGGCAGGCGGCGGGGTTTGCAGGTTCGCCGACGGCGCGCAGCGAAGACATCCTCGAGCGCATGGTGCGGATGGCTCGGCCGCAGCCGGCGGACACGGCCCTGGACGTGGCGAGCGGTCCGGGTTTGCTGGTGTGCTCGCTGGCGAGGATGGTTCGCCACGCGACGGGCATCGATCTGACGCCGGCGATGCTGGAGCAGGCGCGGCGGTCGCAGGCGGCAGAGCGAGTCGAAAATGTGACGTGGCGGCAGGGGGATGTATCGGCGCTGCCCTGGCGCGCCGGCTCCTTCGACATCGTGACCTGCCGCTTCGCGTTCCATCACTTTCCCGATCCGCTGGCGGTGCTCCGGCAGATGCGGCGCGTTTGCCGGGCCGGAGGACGGATCGTGGTGGCAGACAGCGCGCCGGCGGCAGACAAGGCTGCGACGTTCAACGCAATGGAGACGATGCGGGATCCGTCGCACACGCGGGCGCTGCCGGTTGAGGAGATGACGGAATTGTTTGTTGCGGCGGGATTGCCGGAGCCGCAGGTGGAAAGCACGCGTCTGGGGTTGGAACTGGACGAGTTTCTGAGCCGGTCCTATCCGCGCGAGGGTGATGAGGCGAAGATTCGCGCAATGTTCGAGCGGGCGCTCACCGACGACGCCATGGACGTGCAGCCGCAAAGGGCAGGCGAGCGGATTCGCTTTTCCGTTCCGGTCGCAATCGTCGCCGCGGAAGTTCCGGCGGAGCAGGGTTCGCATGCCGGCTGAAGCGGGGTTGCGGGTTCTGATTGCCGGAGGCGGCACAGGCGGCCACATCATTCCGGGGCTGGCGATCGCTGATGAACTGAAGACGCACCAGGGAGCTGAGGTTCTGTTTGTGGGAACAGCGCGGGGGCTGGAATCGCGGCTGGTGCCGCAGGCGGGTTATCGCCTGGAGATGATTCGAGCAGGACAGCTCAACAGCGTGCCGCTGGCGACGCGAGCGCGAACGCTGATCGACCTGCCGCGGGGATTCGCGCAATGCATTGGGCTGCTGCACAGCTTTCGGCCGCAGGTGGTGATTGGGGTGGGAGGCTACGCGTCGGGGCCGATGATGGGCGCGGCGATCTTGTCAGGTGTTCCCACGCTGGCTTTTGAGCCGAATGCTGTGCCGGGGCTGGCGAACCGGCTGGTGGGGCGATGGGTGCGGGCAGCGGCGGTGAACTTTGCTCCGGCAGCGCGGTATTTTCGCGGGGCGCAGGTCACCGGGATTCCGGTTCGCGCGGAGTTTTTCCGGGCGGCAGTGCGGCCGCAGGGGGCGCCCGCAAATTTGCTGATCTTCGGCGGCAGCCAGGGGGCGCGGGTGCTGAACACGACGATGCCGAAGATCGCGCCAGCGCTGCTGGAAGCTGTTCCTGGCCTGACGATTCTGCATCAGGCTGGGGCGCGTCACGCGGAAATGACACAGGCGGCCTATCAGGGGAGCGGGGCTGATCCGACGCGCTGGCAGGTGGCCGCGTTTCTTGATGACATGCCGCTGCGATTTGCGGCGGCTGATCTGGTGCTGGCGCGCAGCGGAGCTTCCACGGTCGCGGAGCTGGCGGCTGCGGGCAAGCCGGCGGTGCTCATTCCGTTTCCCCAGGCGGCAGACGACCACCAGAGAAAGAACGCCGAGGTGATGGCGCAGGCGGGCGCAGCGCAGATGCTGATCGAGGCGGAGATGACGCCGGAGAAGCTGCAGGAGATACTGGCGCAGCTGCTCGTCGATGGCAACGCGCTGGCCCAGATGTCGGACAGAGCGCGATCGCTGGCGCATCCGGATGCCGCGCAGCGTATTGCGGGGATGGCGGTGAGTCTGGCGTCCGCAAAGCATTGAAGGCCAGTCAGATCGGCGGGAAAAGAAAAAGGCCTGCTCCGAAGAGCAGGCCTTTTCGTTCAGCTTGTTGCGGGATTACCGGTGTCCGCCACCGCCATGGAAGCCGCCTCCGCCTCCGCCATGGAAGCCACCGCCGCCTCCGCCATGGAAGCCACCACCTGCGGCTCCGCCGTGGAAACCGCCGCCGCCATGGAAGCCACCCGAGTAGCCGCCGCGGAATCCGCCGGCATATCCGTGATAGCCGCCCCGTGCGCCGCTGCGGAATCCGCCGGCATAAGCGCCGCGGTTGCCGCCGGTGTAGCCGCGGAAGCCGTTATAGCCGGGGTGGAAGCCGTAGCCGCCGCGATAGCCGAATCCGCCGCGATATCCGTAGCCGCCTCGATAACCAAAGCCGGCGCGGCCCCAGCCGCCGTAACCGCCGTGTCCCCATCCCCAGCCCCACGGATGCCCATACCAGCCGCCGAACCAGGGGCCGGCGCCGATGAACACGCCGCCGGCAAACCAGTCAGGTCCGTAATAGCCATAGGGAGCGCAATCGTACGGGTAATAGGAGTAATAGCCCCACTCGCAAACAGGGGGAGCAGCCACCGCGTAGGGGGCGGGGTAAGCGACCTCTGGCCCGATCCCAATTCCCACCGCGACCTGAGCCTGTGCGGGCTTCGCCAGGGCGAAGGGCACGGCCAACAGTGCAACCATCAGTGCGTAGCGCAGAAAGCGCATCATGAAACCTCCTGTCAGGCCGCTCTCACGTTCTCTCGACCCGACGCTGCCTTCAGCTCCTCCGAAGCGGGCTGAATGGCGTCTCTGTACCTACTAACGTTAGACGCCCCAAAATGTTGCGGTGATTCGCGTATTGGCGAGCCGGTTGCAAGGGCCCGGCTGAGCCGTAACCATGGTGAACCGATTCGGCGCGAACTTCAATATCTATAAGGAGGAGGAGGAGGGTAGGGGCCTGGAGGTGGCGGCGCATAGTAGTACGCGTAGGGCGGATACGGGGAGGAGCAGAGGGCGATGATCAGAGCGATGAACCAGCCGATGCCCGTCCAGCCCAGCAGCAGGTTGAAGATGAAGATGCCCGTCGTGTTGTGGGCGTGCTTCGCCACTGCGATGAGCGAGGGCAGGAAATAGATTCCGACACCGATCAAGCCGGCCATCGAAGCCTCCGCGAACGATACAGCAGGGTATACGCACCGGACGGATGCCTGGTTCCCGGCTGCAGCTATGGCCAGAGTAGCGCAGATTGTGGCGGCTGTAGCGACGATCGATGCGGATGTCGATCCGGCAAAAAGGAAACGCACCCGGAAGCTGGGAGCTTGCAACGGGTGCGTGGAAAGCGGTCTCAGTTTGAGTGCTGCTCGATTTTTATTGAGACCCTTTCAGGGGGGGCGACCGGGGAGGCGCGCCCCTTGAACGTTCGGTTAGCGAACGTCTCGCCCGCGGAAATCACGGTCGCGATCGCGGTCACGATAGCCGCGGTCAACATAGGCGCGATCATGGTCGCGGACAATGTAGGGGCGATCGTGGTCGTAGCCGTAGCCACGGTCGTGGTCAAAATCGTAGCCGCGGAAAACCCAGCGGCCGGGGTACCACATGGCTCCGACATAATACGCGGGCGCCCAGATATAGCCCACACCGGGGCAGGGCGGAGCCGCGACAATGACTTCCCGATGGAAGGGCGCGCGGACGCCGACGAAGACTCTTGCCTGAGCCTGGGCAACTGCCGCGACTGCGCCCAGAAGACCTGTGCATGCAAGTGCGCGAAGGAACCGTTTCATGGGAGACCTCCTGGATTCCGATTCGAACTGCTCTCGAGCTTCGGAACCTCTTGTTGTCTCTGCAGAAATGAACGCAAAGGCGCGCGAATTGTTGCTATGAATTTCGCGAGCTGCGAGGTCTGTGGGTGCGCAGTGGGGAGCGGGTGGTCACATCGAGGTGACCAGAGAAGATGTGCCCGATTCACGCCGAAATGAGGGTAAATTCGTGTGCGGTGGGACAATAGAGGTGTATGGAAAAACTGGGAGTTTATCTTTCCTTTCCCTTTTGCCGTTCCAAATGCACCTTTTGTAATTTTGCTTCCGGAGTTTTTCCCGCCGATCAGCACGAGCCTTACATCGCACGCGTCGAGCAGGACCTGCGCGGCCTGCGTTCACGCGTGAAGGAGTGGGGCGCCGTTTTGCCCAACGCAGTAGACAGCATCTATCTCGGCGGCGGTACGCCGACACTTTTGGCGCCGGCTCTGGTCCGTCGGTTGTTTATCGATTTGCGCCGCGAGTTTGCCGTGATGCCGACGGCGGAGATCACGATTGAATGCGCGCCCGGAACGCTGCAGCCTGAGACACTGGACGCATTCATCGACGGCGGCGTGAACCGGGTGAGCTTCGGCGTGCAGTCGTTTGTGGACAGCGAAGCGCGCGGGACGGGCCGGCTGCAAACGCGAACAACTGCGCTCAACGATATTCGCCGCGTGCAGGACGCGGGGGTGGGCAGCGTGAGTGTCGATTTGATCGCCGGTTTGCCTGGGCAGACGCTCGATTCCTGGTACGAATCGCTTGGCGTTCTGGCAGAGAGCGGGGCGGATCACGCCAGCATTTATATGCTGGAGGTAGATGACGAATCGCGGCTGGGGCGCGAGCTGCTGGCGAGCGGCGCGCGCTATCACGCACATGCGGTGCCGGACGACGATACGGTCGCCGATCTGTACAACGAGGCGATCGCGTTTCTGACCGGGCACGGTCTCGCGCAATACGAAATCTCGAACTTTGCGCGGCCGGGCAGCGAATCGATTCACAACCTGAAATATTGGCGGCGCCAGCCGTACCTGGGGCTGGGGCTCGATGCGCACTCCATGCTGCGCGCCCGCACCGGTGCTGCGCTGCGCTTCGGCGCTGCGGATGAGATGACGGCCTACCTGGCCGATGCCGTGTGCGACACGCCACGGCGACTCGACCGGCAGGAGGAAATGGAAGAAGCCTGGTTTCTGGGGTTGCGCCTCAACGAAGGCGTGAGCGTTGCCGCGCTGCGAAAGCAATTCTCTGCCTCGGCGGTGAACGAATGCCTCCCGGCCGTTTCAGGGTTGGAACAGGAAGGGCTGGTCCGGTTCGCTGACGGAGATCGGGTCGTGCTCACGCCCCGCGGACGCCTGCTCTCGAATGAAGTCTTCGCGCGGTTTCTCGCCGAGCCGGCGGTTGCATAGCTCAGATTACGGGTTACAGGTTACAGAGAAGGGATAAGAGGAGTGGAGATGCGCGCGGAATTAGCGGCCTTGGGGGAAGGAATTGCAGCGACGGACGATCATGTGGGGACGATCGATCTGCGCAGCGACACCGTCACGAAGCCAACCACCGCGATGCGCGCGGCGATGGCCGCGGCCGAGGTAGGGGATGACGTGTACGGTGAGGATCCCACCGTGAATCGCCTGGAGGCGCGGGCGGCGGAGATTTTCGGGCGGGAAGCTGCGTTGTTTGTGCCCAGCGGCACCATGGGAAACCAGATTGGAATCCGACTGCATACGCAGCACGGGCAGGAAGTGATCTGCGAGGCGCGCTCCCACGTGATGGATTGGGAGATGGCCATGGCCGCGGCGTTCTCCGGCTGCGTGCTGCGGACGGTCGCCGGCGAGCGAGGAGTCCTGACCTGGCGAGACATCGAGCCGTGGATTGTTGGCAAGAGCTACCACCGCGCGCGGACCGGCCTGATCTGCCTCGAAAACTCGCATAACCTGGCGGGCGGCACGGTGATGCCGCTGCCGGTTCTGGAAGAGATCTGGGCGGGCGCGAAGGAACTTGGGCTGCCTCTGCATCTGGACGGAGCGCGGGTCTTCAACGCGTCGGTGGCGCTGGGTGTGGGCGTGCAGGAACTGACGCGCGGCTTCGACACGGTGATGTTCTGCCTGTCGAAAGGGCTGGGCGCTCCGGTGGGATCCATGCTGGTGGGCTCCTGGGAGCAGATGGACCGCGGGCGCATCATCCGCAAGGGTCTCGGCGGAGGGATGCGGCAGGCGGGGATTCTGGCCGCTGCTGGGCTGATCGCGCTGGAAGAGGGTCCGCAGCGGCTGCACGAGGATCATGCGAACGCCCGGATGCTCGCCGAGCGTTTAGCGCAGGTGCCGCAGATTGAGCTCGATCCTCAGGACGTTCAGACGAACATCATCATCTTCCGCCTGCGGGGAAACAGCGATGCCGCTGCTTTTGTCGAGCCATTGAAGAAGCGGGGCGTTCTGGCAGGGACGGTTGGCCGCAGCGGCGTGCGATTCGTGACGCACCGGGATGTAAGCCGGGCGGCGTGCGAGGAGGCAGCGCGGATCGCAGCGGAGATTTTGGCCCAGGCGCGGGTGTGACTCCACAGGCGGCGGTTCCAGGGCGGGCGGAATCCGGTTCCGAAGTTCGGGGCCGGGCAGGGCATCCTCCGGGCGAGATGCGGCTGGAAGGAGCTACCCCCTTCAGAATCAACGGATGATGACCGAGAAGCAGGGTCGGAAGTCTATAATAGGAGCATGCCCAAATATTCCATTGTTGTCCCCTTCCACAACGAAGAAGAGAACGTCACCGTCCTCTACGACCGTTTGAAGGGAGTGATGGAGTTGGTGGGCGACCCGTTCGAGCTGGTCTTCGTGGATGACGGCTCCAATGACCGCACCTGCCGCCTGCTCGAAGAGATTGCGGCGGTCGACAGCCGGGTGCTGGTAGTGAAGCTGCGGCGCAACTTCGGTCAGACTTCGGCTTTGGCGGCCGGTTTCGATCACGCGCAGGGCGAGTACATCCTGGCGATGGATGGTGACTTGCAGCACGATCCGGGCGAGATTCCGGCGTTTCTGGAGAAGCTGGAAGAGGGCTACGACGTCGTCAGCGGCTGGCGCAAGGAGCGCATCGACAACTTCGTGATGCGCCGTTTCCCGTCTCGGTGCGCCAACTGGCTGATGGCGAAGCTGTCGGGCGTGGAGATCCACGACTTCGGCACTACGTTCAAGGCTTACCGCCGGGAAGTGATCCACAACATTCCGCTCTATGGGGAAATGCACCGGTTCATTCCGGCGCTGGCGGCGTGGTACGGAGCCAGCATTTGCGAGATTCCGATCACGAACGTGAATCGGGAGAGAGGGAAATCGCATTACGGCATCGGACGGACGTTTCGGGTGTTCTTCGACCTGCTGACGATCCGGTTTCTGCTGAAATACATGACGCGGCCGCTGCATTTTTTCGGGGTGATTGGCGCGCTCGGCATTTTCGGCGGAGGGCTGATCTCGACTTTCCTTCTGGCGCTGAAGATCTTTACAGCACAGAACGTGCTCGATCAGCACGGCCCCCTGTTCATCATCGCTGCGGTGTTGATCTTGGGCGGGACGCAACTGTTGGCGATCGGGCTGCTGGGCGAGTTGCAGGTGCGCCATTACCATGCCGGAACCCAGCGGGCGCCTTACACGATCGATCGGCTGGTGCGGCTGCGCGCACCCGAAGAACCCAGCATGCTTTCGGAGAATTAATCGGTGGCTGCGAGCGGCGCCGCTCCGGCAACCAATTCAATCCACGTCCCATCGACTCCCTTTGAACATCCGGCGCCGACTCTCTGGCGTCTTTGCCGCTGTGTGTGGTGAGGATGCCCGAACCAACACGGAAGTGAGATTCCGCATACTCGCCTCCGTGCGGCCCCGATCTTTGCCGGAGCAGCGAACGACATGATGCAGAAGCCCGCAGATGGCAGGAAGCGCGTTGTCATAGAGAGCGTCGAGCCGGAGATCGACGCGGGCCGTTTTTCCATTAAGCGAGTCATCGGCGACAGCGTTACGGTGGAAGCCGACGTGTTTGCCGACGGACACGATCACGTGGCGGCGCGCCTGCTGTTCCGCTATTACCAGATCCCGACCTGGACTGCCGTTCCGATGCAGGCGCTGGGGAACGACCGATGGCGCGCGTCCTTTCCGGTCGTTCGGCTGGGCGAGTATCTGTACACAGTGGCAGGGTGGATCGATCACTTCGACACCTGGCGCAGCGATCTGGAGAAGCGGCTGGCCGCCGGGCAGGACGTGCGCGTGGACCTGCTGAATGGGGTCAGGCTGCTGGATGAGGCTGCCGAGCGCGCGGGCCGCGACGATGCGGATGCGCTGCGGCGATGGGCTGCGCAGTTGCGCAACGCCAAAGACGATACCGTTGCGCGGGACGTCGCGCTGGAACCGGCATTGACCGCGATGATGGCGCAGCATCTCGATCCGGCGGTGGAAACGGTCTACGACCGCGAGTTGAGGGTGACGGTAGATCGCGAGAAGGCGCGCTACTCCGCCTGGTACGAGATGTTTCCTCGCTCAGCGGCGACGGAGCCCGGCCGGCACGGGACGTTTCGCGATTGCGAAGCGCGGCTCGATTACGTAGCGGGAATGGGCTTCGATGTGCTCTATCTGCCGCCCATTCATCCTGTCGGGCGCAGCTTCCGCAAGGGAAAGAATAATTCGGTCACTGCAGACGCTGGCGATGTGGGCAGCCCGTGGGCGATTGGCGCGAAAGAGGGCGGGCATACCGCAATTCACCCGGAGCTGGGCACGCTGGAGGATTTTCGGCACCTGCTGCGGTCGGCGGCAAAGAAGGGCCTCGAGCTGGCGATGGACATTGCCTTCCAGTGCTCGCCGGATCATCCCTGGGTGCGCGAGCATCCGGAATGGTTCAGGCACCGCGCCGACGGCAGCATTCAGTACGCAGAAAACCCTCCCAAGAAATATCAGGACATTTATCCGCTCGACTTCGAAAGCAGCGACTGGGAAGCGATGTGGGAAGCGCTGCGCGATGTGTTTCTCTACTGGATCGAACAAGGCGTGAGGATCTTTCGCGTCGACAACCCGCACACCAAGGCGTTTGCGTTCTGGCAGTGGGCGATTGCCGAGATCAAACGCGATTTTCCCGATGCGATTTTTCTGGCTGAGGCGTTCACGCGGCCGCGGGTGATGGAGCGGCTGGCGAAGCTGGGGTTCACGCAGTCCTACACATACTTCTCCTGGCGCAATACGAAACAGGAATTGACGGATTACCTTACGGAACTGACCGAGGGGAGCGCGGCCGAATATATGCGTCCGAACTTGTGGCCGAACACGCCGGACATTCTGCCGGAACCCCTGCAGATCGGCGGGCGCCCTGCGTTTTTGAGCCGTGTGGCGCTGGCGGCGACGCTGGGGCCGAATTACGGCATCTACGGGCCGGCCTTCGAACTGGAAGAGAATGCGCCGTTCCGGCCTGGCAGCGAAGAGTATCTGAACTCGGAGAAATACGAAATTCGCAGCTGGAATCTCGAGGCGCCGCACGGCATTGCCGGCACGATTGCGGCGATCAATCGGGCACGCCGCGAGAATCCTGCATTGCATGCGAACCATGACCTGAGATTTCACGCAACGGATAATCCGTATCTCATCGCGTACAGCAAGAGCAGCCTGGATGGCAGCAACATTGTGCTCACTGTGGTCAACCTCGATCCGTTCCATACGCAGATGGGCTGGGTGGATCTGGATCTTGAACGCCTGCATGTCAGGGCGGGCGAAACCTTTCAGGTGTTCGACCAGCTGACGAGCGCGCGCTATCTGTGGCAGGGCCCGCGTAACTATGTGGAACTGTCTCCGCAGGCCATCCCCGCGCATATATTTCGCGTGCTGCGCCGCGTGCGCTCGGAAAAAGACTTCGACTACTACCAGTGAACAACGCCATGCCGGAAACGCAGACGATCGTTCGCAAGCCGGGCAGCGCCGCCGATCCGCTCTGGTACAAGGACGCGATCCTCTACGAGGTTCACGTCAAAGCCTTCTCCGACAGCAATAACGACGGAACCGGGGATTTTCCTGGCCTGACGCAGAAACTGGATTACCTGCAGGACCTGGGCGTCACCTGCCTGTGGCTGCTGCCGTTCTTTCCTTCACCGCTGCGCGACGACGGATACGACATTTCCGATTACATGAGCGTGCACCCCAGCTACGGCACGCTCGACGATTTCAAGCGGTTTCTCGAGGCTGCGCACGCTCGCGGTCTGCAGGTGATGATCGAACTGGTCATCAACCACACATCGGATCAGCATCCCTGGTTCCGGCGGGCCCGGAATGCGCCGGCGGGCTCGTCGGAGCGCAATTACTACGTCTGGAGCGACACCGATCAGAAATACAAAGACGCCCGCATCATTTTCACGGATACCGAAAAATCGAACTGGACCTGGGACCCGGTGGCGCAGGCGTACTACTGGCATCGATTCTTCTCGCATCAGCCGGATTTGAACTACGACCATCCGGCGGTCCTTGAGGAAGTGCTCTCGGTGATGCGCTACTGGCTGGACATGGGGGTGGATGCGCTGCGCATTGATGCGATCCCCTATCTGGTCGAGCGGGACGGCACGAACTGCGAGAATCTGCCGGAGACCCACGAAATCATCAAAAAGATCCGTGCAGCAATTGACGAGCAGTACGCGGGCCGCATGGTATTGGCAGAAGCCAATCAATGGCCCACGGATGTGCGGCCCTATTTCGGCGACGGCGACGAATGCCACATGGCGTTTCACTTCCCGCTGATGCCGCGCATCTACATGGCGCTGCGCCAGGAAGATCGGCTGCCCATCACGGACATCATGGCGCAGACGCCGGATATTCCGGAGAGCTGCCAGTGGGGACTGTTCCTGCGCAATCACGACGAACTGACGCTGGAGATGGTTTCCGACGACGAGCGCGATTACATGTATCTGGCCTACAGCGCCGATCCGCGCATGCGGATCAACATCGGCATTCGGCGCAGGCTCGCGCCGCTGCTCGACAACAATCGCCGGCGCATCGAGTTGCTCAACAGCATTTTGTTTTCGTTTCCCGGAACGCCGATTCTCTATTACGGCGATGAGATCGGCATGGGCGACAACATCTATCTCGGCGATCGCAATGGGGTGCGCACGCCGATGCAGTGGACACCGGACCGCAACGCGGGGTTCTCGCGCGCCAATCCTGCGCGGCTCTACAGCCCGATCATCATGGATCCGGTTTGGGGCTATGAGGCGATCAACGTCGAGGCCCAGCAGAACGATCCATCGTCGCTGCTGAACTGGATGCGCAACCTGATCGCGCTGCGCAAGCTGTTCCAGGTATTCGGGCGCGGCTCGCTGCGGTTTCTCGAATCATCGAATCGCAAGGTGCTGGCGTACATCCGTCAGTATGACGGTGAAATGGTGCTGTGCGTGGCGAACCTGTCACGCTTCGCGCAGCCGATGCAACTCGACCTGGCCGGGATGGAAGGCATGATTCCGGTGGAGATGCTGGGTTATGTCGAATTCCCGGTGGTCACGAAGCAGCCCTACTCGCTCACCCTCGGACCATACGGGTTTTTATGGCTGGAGTTGCAGCCCGCCCTGACGGCCGCCGAGGAGCCGGTGGAAATCGGAGCGGAGCAGGCCTTCTACGTAGAGCATGAGCGCGACTGGCAGAACATTCTGACCGGCGAGGGACTGCGCAAACTGGAAGCCCTTCTGCCTGGATATCTGCAGCGGCAGCGCTGGTTCGGCGGCAAGTCGAGGACGATAACGCGCGCGCAGATCGCGGATTCAGTCCGGTTCGACGACGATCGTGCGGCATTGGTGTGGGTCAATGTAGAGTACTCCGAGGGGCAGCCGGACACGTGGCTCCTTTGCCTGGCAATGACCTTTGGCGACGCTGCCAGCCACCTGCGCGAGACCGCTCCACAGCAGGTGCTGGCGACAGCAGGATCGGCCATGCAAGCCGGCGTTTTGCACGACGGACTGCAGCGTCCCAGCGTGCCCGCGGCACTGCTGGAAATTCTTGCCGGAGGCGACGAACTGCGCACGCGCGACGGCGTTCTTCGAGGTATGCCGGGTGCATTGCTGCCCACCCTGCGTGGCGCGGGTCCGCTGACGGCGCGGGTGAGCGGGGCTGAGCAGAGCAACACCTCGGCCATTTTCGGCGATCGGCTCATCCTGAAAGTCTTTCGCCGCCAGCAGAACGGGCCAAATCCGGATGTGGAGGTGGGAAGATTCCTGACGGAAGAGGCCAAGTTCCAGCACATTCCTGCGTACGGTGGATGCATCGATTACGGGCGCGGCGATGCTGAACCGGCAACGCTCGCGCTGCTGCAGGGGCTGGTGCAGAACGAGGGTGACGGCTGGCAGTGGACGCTCGAGGAACTCGACCGCTATTACGAAAGCGCGGCATCGGTGCGATTTGCTCCGGCGCCTGCGGCGGCCAGCGGGAGCACTTCCACGGAAGCTCATCAACACGCGGGCATCTATCTGGAGGCAGCCGGCACGCTGGGACGCCGAACCGGCGAGATGCATCGAGCGCTTGCCTCAGGGAAGAGCGAAGCGTTTCTGCCGTCCACGCCGACTGCCAGTGATCTGGAAGCGATGCGTGATCAGCTGGCTGCGCATGCAACGAGCGCCTTTGACGTGCTGAAGAGCAATCTTTCACGGCTCCCGGACGATACGGTGGAAGCAGCGGCGCTTGTGCTGAGCCGGCGCGGGGCGCTGCTGGCAAAGTTCCGCAAGCTGGTGGAACTGGCGAGCGCCGGACAATGGACGCGCATTCATGGGGACTACCACCTGGGCCAGGTGCTGCGCTCAAGGGGCGACTTTGTCATCCTCGATTTTGAAGGAGAGCCGGCGCGCCCGCTCGCCGAACGCCGAGCGAAGCATTCGCCGCTGAAGGACGTATCGGGAATGCTGCGCTCTTTTAGTTATGCGGCCTTTGTCGGGCTGACGAAGTACACCAGCCGCCGGCCAGAAGATTACGCACAGCTGGAAGCATGGGCGCGACTGTGGGAGAGCGCGGTTTGCGGAGAATTTCTGCGCGCCTACGGCGAGGCGATCAGCGGCTCGGCGATCGTCCCGCCCGCGGGGCGGGATTTTGACACGCTGCTCGACGTCTATATGCTCGATAAGGCGCTCTATGAGCTGGTCTACGAACTCAATAACCGCCCCACCTGGATTCGCATTCCGCTGCATGGTATTTTGTCGCTGCCATCGTGACAAGAGATTTTGAGTCATGGCCGAGATTGAACTAAGCGAAGAAACGAGAGAGCAGGCGAAGCACATCGGCTCAGCCGATATCGTGGTGGGCATCGCCGGAGCGGTTGCGCCGGAAGAACTGCATAAGCGCGCCGAGCAGGCTGTCGCGGGACTGACCCCCAACGGCAGGTCGCTGCGGGTGGTTTTCGCGTGGCCGGGAGCGCCGGGTGAACCGGCAAGGACCAGCGGGAACGGCAACGGTCACTCGGCGGTTACTCTGCTGCCATTCGCAGCGCCTTCGGCTCTCGGAGAATTCTGGTCGGGTGTGTCGGCGTGCCAGCGCGCTGTGCTGGCGGTGGCCGGGACGCTGAACGCACGGGTCTGCATCGTGCTCGGCGCCGATCTGGCGGGGTTGCAGGCGCAGGCGATCCAGCTGTTCGCATACGCAATTTCTGAGCGGCAAT
>DATDHZ010000024.1:0-55336 GCA_036521315.1 Acidobacteriaceae bacterium | reverse complement strand
GATTGGCGCACGCGGCCAGCAGGATCAAACCCGCCAGCAGCATCATCCCCGCCATGAAGGCGCGCGCCGGCCCTCCCAGCATATCCCCCACGAGACCTGGCCGAGCCAGCGAGAATTTGAGGCCGTCATCGTCGCCGGGATACGCCTTCGCCAGCGATGCGCCGATCGCATTCAGATCTGCTGCGCCCTGCACCGGGGTCGCGCCCGGGTGGAGCCGTCCCACTACAAAAAAGTTGTGATCGCCGCGATATTTGAGCGAATCCGTTCCCTGAACGACACCCTCCTCGACCGCGGGAATCCAGAAAGACGGCGCGAAGAACAGCTCGGTGCCGCGAAATCCGCGCGGCGCGACCCCGATGACGGTGAACGGATGCTTATTGATCTGGATCGATCGTCCCGCCACACTGCGGTCGTCGTGGAAGCGGCTGTGCCAGTAATCGTAGCTCAGCACCACATAAGGAGCGCTGTCGATCCCGTGCTCGTCAGAAGGGTGGAAGAACCGGCCAAGATAAGGCTGAATCCCGAGGGCATCGAAATAGTTGCCGCTGGCCACGTAGGGCCACGCTGTGGTGGGATTCCCCCCGGTATCGACGCCTGCCGGGCCTGCGATGTTGTAGGCGAACAGGTTTTGGAACGTGCGGTTGCGATCGCGCAGATCGATGTAGTCCAGCCACGACTGTGTGGGGGCGTAGCCGTTCTGGTAGGCGCGCTGCACCATGTAGAGGTTTTGCGCATGGGGCACATTCAGCGGCCGCAGCACCAGCGCGTTCAGGACGCTGAACACCACGGCGTTGGCGCCGATACCCAGCGCAAGTGTAAAGATTGCGGTAACGGCAAATCCCGGAGATTTGCGCAGTTGCCGGACGGCTAACGTCCAATCGGCTGTCATGTTGGCCTGCCTGCCACAGGATACGAAGCAGGCGGGCATTCGGTTCTATCTCATTTTGCGACAGACGGTACTGAAGGCATTCGCCGTAACCGTGCTGCCCTGCTCAGCCAGCGGACTCGCCGCAGTTTCGCCCGCTCATTCGTCACGCAGCAAAATCATAGGATCGACGGCCAGCGCGCGCTGCGCCGGAATCCACGAAGCGACCAGGCCGAGGATCAGCATGGTGAAGACCACGCCGGCGAGCACCCACGGATCCTTCGGTGTTGCCTCATACACAATGTAGGACAGCACCTTCGTCGCCAGCAGTCCGAGCAGCAGGCCGCAGACAGAACCGATGGTGAGCAGGCGCAGCGCCCGGCCCAGGGCAGCGGCCAGAATCCTGCGCTCACCCGCTCCCAGCGCCACGCGAATGCCCAGCTCGCGCATGCGCTTGCTGACGACGTAGGAGGCCATGCCGAAGATGCCCGTAATGGCGAGCATCGCCCCCAGCAGACCGAGCACGCCCAGGGCAACGGTGGCCACGCGCGCAGCAAACAGCGCGGAGCTCAGTTCGCGGTCCCAGGTTTTGATATCCAGGGGCAAGGCGGGATCGATGCCGTGCAGCGTCCGCTCCAGCGCGCCGGCGATCTCGTGCTGATCGCGATGTGAGCGCACCACCACCCAGACGTTGCTGCTCGGCTGCTGCAGAAACGAGTAGAACATCGCTGCCGTCGGCTGCTCGGTCAGCGCGAAATACTTCCCGTCTTCGATAACGCCGACCACCTGCACGCGCTGACCCTGCCAGATCTTGTAGTAGCTGCCCACTGCCTTATCGACCGAGCCAAATAACGTGCGGGCAAATTCGGCGTTCACCACGGCCACCATGGGCGCTTTCGCATCATCGTGCAGCGTGAAGCCGCGCCCCTCCAGAAAGGTCGTACCCGCGGCCTTGAAATAATCCGGAGAAACGTCGAACTGCTGCGCGTCGGCTGCGCCATTGCTCGGGCGAAAATCCGTCACGCTGTCCTTGTAAACCGACGAATCGTTTCCGCCCAGGCTGAGCGGCAGGCGGTCGGAATATCCCACCGCGTCCACCCCGGGAACGGCTGCTACCGCTTCCAGCAGCTTCTGCTCCGTCACGGTCCGCTGGTCTTTCGGGTAGCCCGCCATTGCCAGATCCGACTGCACCAGCATGACGTTTGCCGGCTCGAACCCAAAACTGGAGTGGAGAGATTTCACCAGTCCACGCACGGCGACGAGCGACGAAGTGACGAGCACTGCGCAAATCGAAATCTGCAAGGCCAGCAGCAGATCGCGAGCGGTGATTTTGCGCATGGCGCCGACGCCGGTCGATCCGGCGCGGATGATCTGCCAGGGATCGGAGCGCATCACCTGGCGCACCGGCACCATGCCGAAGACGAAACCGCTGGCGAGGGCCAGAAACAGCGCCACCGCGTAGGTGTTGATGTCGGGGTTGACCGGCACATTGATGGGAATGCTGGGGATGGGCTGCCATGCGCTCAGCCAGCGCAGAATCGTGATGCCGCCGAACACGCCCAGGGCGCCGCCAGCGAGCGACACGATCACCGCTTCGGTGAGAAGCTGGCGCACGATCAGACCTTTCCTCGAGCCCAGCGCCATACGCACGGCAATTTCTTTCGCGCGGTCGGCTGCGCGAGCCGCGAACAGGCTGCCGAGGTTAGCGCAGGCCGCCAGCAGGATGAGTCCCGCGAGCAGCATCATGCCCGTCATGAACGCGCGCGCCGGCTTGCCGAGGAAATCTCCGACCAGACCTGGCCGCGCCAGGCTGAAGCTCAGCGCGTCATCGTCATTCGGATAAGCTTTCGTGAGGTTCGCTGCGACGCTGTTCAGATCGGCCGTGGCCTGCGCCGGAGTCACGCCTGGTTTCAAATGCCCAACGATCCACGCGAAATGCGAGCCCCGCTGTTCCAGCGGATTCCAGTCCTGAATCTGCGCCACATTTGGCATCGCAATCCAGAGGCCGGCCGCAAAGAACAACTCCGTCCCGCGAAAATCAGGTTGTGCCACGCCGATGATGGTGAACGGATGCTTATTGATTTGGATCGTGCGCCCTACCGCCGATGGATCGCCGTTGAAACGGCTGTGCCAGTAGGCGTAGCTCAGAACCACATAGGGCGCGCTGTTCGGCCCCTTGTCGTCGCCGGCATGCATAAAACGTCCCAGATACGGCTGGACCCTGAGCGCGTCGAAATAGTTTGTGCTCACCGTGTAGGGCCACACTGTGGAAGGATTTCCGTTGCCCGTATCCACTCCCACCGGCCCATTGATCGCGTACCCAGCCAGATCCTCGAAGGTCCGGTTACGATCGCGCAGATCGCGGTAGTCCGGCCAGGACTGCGATGGCTGAGCCTGCCCGTTCACTGGGCGCTGCACCATATACAGGCTCTGTGGATTCGGCACCCTGAGCGGCTTGAGCACCAGCGCGTTGAGCACGCTGAAGACGATGGCGTTGGCGCCAATGCCCAGCGCGAGCGTCAGCACCGCCGTCATCGCAAATCCAGGTGATTTCCGCAGTTGCCGAATCGCTAATTTCACATGGTCCAGCATGTGTTCCCCTCTCCGCGTGTCCGATCCCGATTTCTGAGCTCTGTGCCCTGTGCTCTGCCTTTATTCCATGCGCAGCGTCTGGATTGGATCCACTCCGGCGGCGCGCCGCGCCGGTATCCACGCAGCCGCCAGAGACAGCCCGATCATCAGCGCGGCCACGGCGCCAAATGTCAGGGGATCGACCGCACGCACGCCAAACAGAAAGCTGCGCAGAAGCTGCGCGACCAGGGCTGCAGTTGTCAGGCCCAGGGCGCATCCTGCGATAGCCAGCGCAAGGCTTTGCCGCACAATTCCCTGCACGATCTGCCAGCGCTGCGCGCCCAACGCGAGGCGGATTCCAATCTCGCGCGTGCGCCAGCTCACAATGTAGGCGATGAGGCTGTACACGCCGATGCCGCCGATGATGACTGCCAGGCCACCGAACGCCAGCAGCAGGATCGTCAGCGAGCGCGGGGTCGATTCCGACGCGGCTATCACCTCGTTCATCGACCGCACCCGCGTCACCGGCACCAGCGGATCGACCTCCGCAACCGTCCGCCTCAGTTCCGCCGCCGCCTCCTCAAGGCTCGTTCGCGTGCGCATGACCACATACATCGTCGGGCGCTCGTGATCCGGCGTCATCGGCAAATAGACTTCGTCGCCGTAGCCGGCTGCCAGGCTGCCCTCATGCGTGTTGTTCACAACGCCCACAACGGTCATCGCTGCATTCGGCACCCACACCGCCGGCGTCGCCTCGTCGCTCACGTTGAGGATGTGCCGGCCCAGCGGATTCTGATTCGGCCACATCGCCGCCGCCATATGCTGGTTGATCACGACCGCGCGGCTCGCGCCCGAAGCATCCTGCTCCTCGAGCAGGCGGCCGCGTTCAAGACTCATGCCGAGCGTTGCGAAATAACCTGGCGTCACGGTACGTCCCGTCGCCATCGCCGCTCCCTGCCTCGCATCGCGCGGATGGCCCTCCGCATCGTATACGTAATTCCCAGGCGGTCCGTTCAGCGGCAGGGTGTCCGCCATCGCCACGCTCTCTGCGCCCGCCATGCCGTGCAGTCGATTCAGCAGCGTGTCAAAAAACTGAGAGCAGCGGCCTTTGGCCGTCTCTGGTCCGGTCGGCGCTCCGGAAAACGCCTGGCAGGCGGTCGCGTCCATCGAGATTTCCGCGGTCACAATGCGGTCCGCCTGGAATCCAGGATTGACCTGGGCCAGGCTCCAGAGGCTGTGCAGCAGCAGGCCGGCCGCTGTAATCACCACCACCGACAGCGCAATCTGTCCCACCACCAGCATCATCGACACGCGGAACTGCCCTGCCTTGCCCGCGACCGTGCGGCTGCCGGAGTGCAGTGACTCGCGCAGGTTAGGCGATGCCATGCGCAGCGCGGGGATGAGTCCGAACAAAACGCCCGTCACCACCGACGCGATGGCCGCAAACAGGAACACCGGCCAGTGCAGCGACACGTCTCCCAGCCGCGGCGTATCCGCCGGCAGCAGCGTGATGAGGGCCTGCAGACTGGCAGCTGCGGCCATCAGCCCGACGAAGCCCGCTGTCGCCCCCAGCACCACGCTTTCCGAAAGCAGTTGCCGCACCAGCCGCCCTCCCTTAGCGCCCAGCGCGCTGCGAATCGCAATCTCTCGTTCGCGTCCGGCTGCGCGTGCCAGCATCAGATTGGCCACGTTGGCGCAGGCAATCAGCAGAATCAGTCCCACAGCCGCAAACAGCAGCATCAGCCGCGAGCGCATGTCGCCCACCACCGCGTCGAGCAGGGGCACCACGGTTGTATTTGGAGCCCAGTTGTCTGGCATGCGCCAGGGAAACAACGGCAGCATCCGCGGATACAGCCCGCGCAATTCGCCCTGCGCCTGCAGCGGAGTCACCCCGGATCTCAGCCGCCCGAAAGCCAGCAGATCGAAATCCTGCCAGGGATCGATCGGGTCACCGCCCTTGAACGTTACCGGAGTCAGAAACTGGGTATCCGCATAGGGAAAACGCACGCCCGCCGGCATGACGCCGATCACACGCCGCGAGATGCCGTCGATGCGCAACGTCTGCCCCACCACGTCCGTGTTCGCCGCGAAATGCTGCCGCCAGTATCCATAGCTCAGCACGACCACCGGGTCATGGCTTCCGAGCGCGTCATCCGCGGAAAAGAAGCGTCCCACCGCCGGATGCACCTCGAGCGTATCCAGAGCATTCGCCATCACCTGGGCGCCGAAGACGCGGTCAGCCGAATTCGCGTCTCCCACATTCGACTCGGCATCCGGGCCAAACGCGCTCACTGCCTGAAACGATGAAGAGTGCTCGCCGAGCGCCCGAATCCATCCCTTGGGGAAAGGCGCAATCAGTGGATTGCTCCCGCTGTTGTTGGCGTACCCGATGCGCATCAGCTGGCTCTGCTGCGAGAATGGCAGCGGCCGCAGCATGATGGAGTCCACCAGCGTGAAGATGGCGGTGTTGGCGCCGATGCCCAGCGCCAGCGTCAGCACCGCCGTCGCAGCGAATCCCGGCGACTTGCGCAGCGTCCGGACGGCAAATTTGAAATCACCCAGCATATTGGATCCCACCTCTGTTACGTCTCCTGCAGCCAGTCATCTGTCTTTACTCGGTTCTCAGCGCCTCCATCGGTTCGACCATCGCGGCGCGCCTCGCCGGAATCCATCCCGCAACGCCCGCGCAGGCCAACAGCAGCACGACCGCACCAGCAATCGCCACACCATCGAGTGGCTGCACGCCGTAGAGCAGGCTCGCCAGATACCGTGTCAGTCCAATCGCGGCCAGCAGTCCCGCCGCTACGCCGATCGCGGCGAGCAGCAGGGCCTGCCGCAGCGTACGCCCCTGCACATCCGCGCGCGTAGCCCCCAGCGCCATGCGAATGGCAATCTCCCGCGTGCGCTCGCTCACCGAGTACGCCAGCACGCCGTAGATGCCCAGCAGCGCAAGCGCCAGCGCCACTCCCGCAAACGCGCTCAGTACGCCGGTATTGAATCGCCGCGACGCCTCGGTCGAGGTCACCACCTCGTCCATCGTCTGCACATTGGTCACCGCCAAGAGCGGGTCCGCAGCATGCACGGCTCTGGTGAAGGCTGCTTCCAGCGCTCGCGGGGCCCCGGTGGTCCGCACAACAGCGCGCATACTGCCCACTACCCCGATCATCGCCGCATATTTGCCCAGATCGCGAGCCGCCTGCGACACCGGTTCGTACATTTGCGGCACCTGTTCCCTGTCGAATGGATCAGGCTTAATGTCCCCCACGACTCCAACGACGGTCATGGCCGGCATGCCGTCGTCGTAGCTCGGGCCGCAGCGGATATGCATGCCCACGGGATCTTTGCCGGCGAAGTACTGCTTCGCAAACGACTGGCTCACAACGACGCTGAGCGGCCCATCCTGCCGGTCGTCGCTTGCGTTGAATACGCGGCCGCGCAGCAACGGGATACGCAGCGCTCCGAAATAGTCGCCGGCCGTCACGTAGTTTGACGTCATCAGCCATTTCTCGCCCTTCAGCCGCACGTACCCTTCAGGAGCCACCAGCCGGCTGGAGTTCCGTCCGATCACCGGAATATTCGACGAAAAGCCCACAGCCCGTACCCCGGGCATGGCCTGTACGCGCTCGCCGAGATTCTGGTAGAAAGCGTCTACCTTGTCCTGCGTGGCATAAGTCTGTTGCGGCAACGACAGATAGGCCGTCATCACGTGTTGCGGCTGAAATCCTGGATTGGTCTCGAGCATGCGCGCAAAGCTGCGTAACAGCAAACCGCAGGCCACCAGCAGCAACATGGCGAGAGCCGCTTCCATCACCGCCAGGACATTGCGCAGGCGGTGCTGCGAGCGTCCCTGTCCCCCGCCCTTGGAACCTTCCCGCAGCGACTCCAGCACATCCGCTTTCATGCTGGCGAGGGCCGGAGCCAGGCCGCAGATCACGCCAGTCGTGACCGTGAGAAAAATGGCCAGCAAGGCCACCGGCCAGTGAATCGCAATCTCGTTCACCCGCGGCAGGTCGGAGACTTTCGCCAGAGCCGTGGGCGCGGTCCGCACCAACGCCGCTGCCAAGCCGAGTCCCAGCGTGCCACCAACCACGCTCAGCGTCAGCGACTCCACGAGCGATTGCCGCAGCATCGCCTTCCGCGCCGCGCCCAACGCCAGCCGCACTCCGAATTCGCGCCGCCGCCCGGCAGCCCGCACCAGCAGCAGATTCGCGAGGTTCGCGCACGCGATCAGCAGAATCAGGCACACCGCCGCCAGCAGCGTGCGCAGCAGGGGACGCGCGTCGCGTACTGCCTGCTCCTTCAGCCCGCGCAACGTGATGAGAAAATGCACGTCGGGCACCTGCTTCTGGATGATGCTCATCACCCGATGCGCATCGTCATCGGCCTGGCCCAGCGTCAGGCCCGGCCGGATGCGCGCCACCGCCCCGTAATCCATGTCGTCGGCCTCGGCGCCTTTCTCGGTCGGCGTGAAGCTCATCGGCACAAACAGATCCTGCAACCCCACATTCCCGATGCCCACCGGCGATTCGAACCCCTCCGGCATCACGCCAATAATCGTGAACGGCCGGCGGTCAAGGTCGATCGTCTTGCCGACCACATCGGCTGCGCCGCCAAAACGCTCCTGCCACAGCGCGTAGCTGATCACCGTGACCGGAGCGCTGTTGTCGTCTTCTGCCTGGGTGAACGTGCGTCCCAGCACGGGCTGCACGCCCAGCACGGGAAAAGTTGCCGCTGTCATGCGTTCAGCCGCCGCGCGGAAAGGAGCGCCCGCGCCCGTCGTCTCAAATTCCGTGCCGATAAAGCCGCCCACGCCGGTAAAGGCCCTGCTCTCGCGCGCAAACGTGATGACATCCGGCGCCGACAACCCCGACTCCGCGAATACGTGCTCGATCCCTTCGTGCAGCACTATGAGGCGATCCGCGTCCGGGTACGGCAGCGGCCGCAGCAGCACGGCATCCACCACGCTGAAGACCGCGGTCACGCCGCCGATTCCCATCACCAGCGTGAGCACGGCGGTGAGCATGAATCCCGGCGATTTTCGCAACTGCCTCAACGCGAATTTCAGATCGCTCAGCATCGTTTGTTTTCTCCCTGGTTTCGTGATCAGTTAACCGTTCTTCTGACCGCTGTTTCGCTGACCGGCTCTTAGCTAACCGCTTCTCAGCTACCTCACTCCGTTCTCAGCGCCACTACCGGGTCCAGGGCCGCCGCGCGCCTCGCCGGAATGATGGCCGCAAACAAAGCCGCCAGCCCCAGCGTCAGCGTCGCCATCGCGAGCATCACGGCATCCCACGGTTTCACTCCGAAAAGCTGGCTTGCAATCAGATACCCCGCGCCGATCGCGCTCGGAATGCCAAGCGCCAATCCGATGCCTACCTGAAGGAAGGCGCTCTTCAGCACCATGCCGATCACGCGCCCGCGATCCGCGCCCAGCGCCATGCGAACGCCGATTTCGCTCGTCCGCTGCTCCACGCTGTACGCTGTCACGCCATAGAGCCCGATCGCCGCCAGCAAAAGGCCAATCGCACCGAAGAGCAGCACCAGATTGGCGATCATATTCTGCTGGGTGAAATTGTTCTTCAGCACCGTTTCATACGAGTCGACCCCGTAATTCACCAGGTTCGGGTCCACATCGCCCAGAGCGCGCTTCACCTGTTGCTCCAGGTTCGACGGATGGCCCGGCGCCCAGAGCACGATGTTGTACAGGTAGTGCGACCAGGTCTCTCCGCTCTGCATGTTCGCTTCGTCGAAGCGAGTGGTCTGAGCCTCGGGCAGCATAAAGATCGGCTCGATCGGGTCAGCGTAACCCCAACCCTGGAAGCGCATATCGGCGGCTACGCCCACGATTTCGTACATCCCGGCATACTTCATGCGGTTGGGACCGAAGTGCTGCCCGATGGGATTCTCGCCCTTTTTGAAGAATCGCTTCACGAAGGCCTGATTCACCACGGCCACTGGCCTCGTTGTCGCCGTATCTTCCTCGGTCAAGGCGCGGCCTTGCACCACCGAATCGCCCATCGCCTCGAAGAATCCAGGCATCACGCGCGTGAAGCCGGAAGAATCGTTGTCCTTCGGAGCCGGTTCGGGCTTTCCCTCCACGCGAATGCTGTTGTTCCAGTTGTCGCCGGTCATCGGAGCGTACAGCGCGGGAGCTGCCAGGCGCACTCCTGGTATAGCCTGCAGCCGGTCATCGATCTGCTTGAACAGCGTGTCCAGTTGCTCCGGCTTGTAATTGCCCAGCAGCGGATTGATCCATACGATGTACCGGTCCTGCGCGACGAAGCCAAAATTCTGGTGTTCCAGGTTGCGCAGGCTTTCGCCCAGCAACGCTGCCGCACTTAGCAGCACCAGAGACACCGCCGCCTGCGCAATCACCAGCGACTTCTGCGGCCACGTGCTGCGCCCGCCGACGGACCGGTTGGCCCCGCGCAGCGCCTCCACCGGTTCGGCATGCGAGGTCATCCACGCCGGCGCGATGCCGAAAATCATCCCCGTCAGCACTGAAATGCCCAGCGTGAACAGCAGCACCACCGTGGATGGTGTGGCTTCCACGGGAACAAACGTGTTCGGCCCTGGCTGGAATGCCAGATGCAGGATCAATCGGGCACCGGCATAGGCCAGGCCGACGCCCAGCGCGCCACCGATCAGCCCCAGCAGGACGCTTTCGACAAGCGCCTTGCGCACAAGACGCCGCCGCGACGCACCCAGCGCCACGCGAACCGCCGTCTGCTGGCGATTTTTCAGCCCGCGCGCCAGCAGCAGGTTGGCAATGTTGGCGCATGCCACCAGCAGTACGCAGGCTGCAGCCACCAGCAGCAGGCGCAGCCCCTGGCCGTAGCTGGCGCGCATATCCGCCACGCCCGCGCCGCCAGGTGTGAGGTTGAGCGTTTCCTTTTGCCACTCCTGCTTTTCCTGCGGCCCCATGTCGGAAACGTGGCTCGCCAGCCAGCTGTGTAATTCCGTTCGCAGCTGCGCTTCCAGCGCCTTCGGATTCGTTCCTGGCTTGACGCGTCCGATCAGGTCGAACCAGCACGTGCTCGGCGACTTCAGCCGCGCCGTCGCTCCGTCGATCATCGGCTCGGTAGTCGCCGGCAGCCAGAAATCCGGCATCCCCCACCCCGCAAACTTCGCGCCGTAGAACCCCGGCGGCGTAACACCCACCACCGTGAAAGAATGCCCGTTGATCTGGTAGACCGCGCCCACTACCGACGGGTCGCCACCGTACTTCTGCTGCCACACGCGATAGCTCATGACTGCCACCGCCGGCGCGCCTTCCACATCGTCCGCATCGGTCAGCGTGCGGCCAATCCAGGGATGAATGCCAAACGTGGAAAAGAAATTCCCGGAGACGTACTCGCCATTCCTGGTCTGCGCCTGCTCGTTGGTGCCCGCGCGGCGGACGCCCAGCGGCGCGTTCCCCGCCTGAATCGCCGCCAGCTGCTCAAACGCGGGCGTGTTCGCGCGGAACTGCTGGTAGGCTTCCCACGAGAACAGCGCAAAGTCGTTGGGATACTTGTCGTCCCCCTGCATGTAGCCGCCCCAGTTACAGCAGCGCACCTCATCCCCGATCCGCCACAGCTGTTCAGGCCGCGTCACGGGCAGCGAGCGCAGCATCACCTGCTCGACGAGCGTGAAGATGGCCGCGGTAGCGCCGATTCCGAGCGCCAGCGTAACCACCACGGTCACCGTAAAACCCGGCGATTTGCGCAGTTGCCGCAATGCCTGTTTTGCGTCAGCCAGCATGCCTCACCCTCAATGCGTGGAATTCGGGAACAGTGTGATGGTGCAAGCTGTCCACCACACGCAACAGGAACGAATACCTGAAAACAGAGACTTTACATACCATTGGCAGCGGACTGGTTGTCCGCAAACAAGATCATCTGTTCGGAATCGAACAGGTCCGGGGCATGACTGCGAAGGCGCGGCGGATGGGTCCCGTCAGTGACCCGCGACGGTCGCTGGTTCGACCGGCCTGAGTCCGAGGGCGGTCACATAACCGGGATTCAGCTTCTCGTGCGAGAACTGAACCTGGCTCAGCAAATCCGCGAACGCACCGTCAATGTCGGCCTGCGCGGGACGCGCTGCCAGACGTTTTGAAGCTTCGTTGTCGCCAGCGCCTCGCGGTAATTTGGCAAACGCGACGATCTCGTCCCAGTGCGCCGGACGCGCAAAGGTGACGACCGAGGAGGTCGCGTCCATCTTCTTGTAGGGCCAGAACGCCCATCCAACGTTGTTAGCCTCAAGCGTTTGGCGGAAGCCCGCGTCCCACGCATCGGTGTTCTCGCCGGTCTCGCCGCACCACAGCGGCACATGGTACTTCGCGCGGAAATCGATGTAGTCCTGGATCGTGCTCACGTCCGTGGTCTTTGTCCAGTACTTGTGCAGCTGGTACATCGTGTTCGCGTCGAACGGCGGCCCGAAGACGCCGAAGTTCGTATCCCACTGCGCGCCGCCACGGATGAGCACATGGTTCTTATCGACCTCCCGGATGGCTCCGGCAATCTTCCGGTAGATCGGCTCGAGGTCCTTGTTGAATTGCTGGTCTTGCGGAAAATGCGGAATGGGCTCGTTCAGGAGATCGTAGCCGAGCACAGTCGGATTGCCGGCGTAGCGCGCTGCAATGCGCCGCCAGATGGCCACGGTTTCGGCCTGCGCCTGCGGGTCCCGGTAGAGCCACGGATAGCCGCGGCTGTCGTCGATGTTGGTTCCCGTCTGGCCGCCTGGGGCGCAGTGCATATCGAGGATCACGTAGATGTGATCCTGCGCGGCCCAGCCAACGAGCTGGTCGAGGAGCTGAAATCCCTCGCTGTCGTCGGAGGTGAAGAACTTGTAGTGAAGCGGCACGCGCACCGAATTAAAGCCGGACTTCGCGATCAGGTCGAGATCGGGCTGCGTGATATAACTGGCGCGCCACTGATGCCAGAACTCCTCAGCCTTCTCGGGATTCAGGAGCTCCTTCGTCAGGTCCTCGATCTCACGCGGCGACTGCGGACCGCCGTCGAAGTGAAACATGTAGCCTTCCGGCTCAAACCAATTGCCGAGGTTGATGCCGCGCAGCAGGAGCGGCTTGCCCAGGCCATCGACGAGAACCGGGCCCCGGGCGTGCACAAAACCGGCGGATTGAGCGCAGAGCGCTGCTCCGGAAAAAACAAGAAGGCAGACGGACGCAACGAGGGAGCGAAGGGCAGTGTGAGTCACGCACAACAGAGTAATTCAATGGAGAGCGGAAAGCCGCACTTCCTGCCTACTGCGCCTGAAGCCAGTGCGCGTAGGGGTAGAGAAGGAGGAAGACGATCAGGGCCAGAGCCAGCACATCGGCGTAGAGCAGCAACAGAACTCCGCCGTGGTAGAGGCTCCAGCGGCGGCGGAGGCAGCGGGTGGTTTCCCATGTGCCATACACAGCAGCGAGGGTGGGAAGTATGAGCAGCAGCGACGGATGGAAGTTGGGGAAGCCGGCCCAGCGCAGGGCCAGAATGAGGCTGATGAGAACAACCAGGGTCCCCCGCACCAGCGAGCAAGATCGTATATTGAAGACGGCGTTATGCATCAGCCATGATTACTGTATCGAATTCCGGAGCGTCCGCCGCTGCCAACTCGGGAGCAGCAAAAAGAGAGCGCATCGTCCGCCGGGTAGCCCGCGAGCTGCGCGACGGCTACTACGTCAACCTGGGGATCGGGCTGCCCACGCTGGTGGCGAACCACGTTCCGCCAGGCATCGAAGTCGTGCTGCAGTCAGAGAATGGGATGCTCGGCGTGGGGCCGTACCCCTTGCCAGGCGAAGAAGACCCCGATCTCATCAACGCGGGCAAGGAAACGGTGACCGCGATGCCGGGCACCGCCTATTTCTCCAGTGCCGATTCGTTTGCCATGATCCGCGGCGGCCACATCGACCTGAGCGTCCTGGGCGCGATGGAAGTAGACGAAGAAGGCACGCTGGCCAACTGGATGATCCCCGGGAAAATGGTGAAAGGAATGGGCGGCGCGATGGATCTCGTCGCCAGCGCGCGGCGTGTGATCGTCGCCATGGAGCACACCACGAAGGACGGCGCGCCGAAGATCCTGAAGAAATGCACGCTGCCGCTCACCGGGGTGCGCGTGGTCGACACGATCGCGACGGAGATGGCCTGGATTCGGGTGACCCCACAGGGTCTGGTGCTCGAGGAGCTGGCCCCGGCTCTTAGCGTCGACGATGTACAGACGGCGACGGAAGCACGGTTGATCGTCAGCCCCTCGCTGAAAACGATGGACCGCTAGGCTCTACCCGTTCGCCACTTCCAGCAGCACATTGAGGAACGTGTCGCGGTTCAGATCGAGCACGTCGCGGGTGATGATCTTCCAGTTCCACCGGCCTTCCGTGAGGCGCTGGATGGCCGAGCGTGATTTGGCATTCGTTGACGGGATCAACATCGATTCCGTGCCGCTGTCGAGCAGCGACATTTGCGCGCGCGCCAGCGGGCCAACCACATCCACGCGGCCGCGCGAGCCGGCCTGCAGGGTGCCAAGCGGCTCAAGCGTCACGGATTTCGTGCCGATGGTGATGGTTTTCTGCTGCACCGCGTACAGCCCGAGGTGTTCCTCATTGAGCTCGATCCGGATCTCGGTCATCGTGATTTGGCCGGCTTCGAGATAGGGCTTCAGAAACGCGCTGATGCGCGAATAGAGTAAATCGAGTTGGTAGAGCCACTGCTCCTTTTCGGCCTGCCAGTCGATCGAAGCCTCGTCTGCCCGCCGGGCGGCTTCCTGTTCGCGCTGTACGAATTCATCAAAACTTGCCAGCGACATCGGAAATATCTCCAGGAGTGCGCATGATATTCACCCGATCATACCGCCGGACCGGGTGCGCCTCCCATGTTACGAAAGGGGGATGCCTGCACCCGCCAGTTTGGGGCGAGGCTAGCAAAATGCCTGAGCCGGGAACCTGGGGACGGCGTAGAATGCTGGCCGCCAGGCGTATCCGGACGAGCGGGCGCTGAAATCAACCACCCCAGCCGGAGCGAGGTCCCGGCCCGGAGGTGGGGTATGCAGAAGTCCAGCAGAATTCTCGCGGCCTGCGCAGCTGCCGCATGCGTCGCATCGCTCGCCGGATGCGCGCGCCACAGCAGCGCGGAACATTACTACCTGGTCGCCGCCAATATCAAGCTTCCCTACTGGCAGTCCGCGGCAGCGGGTCTGGACAAGATCGCCGGGCAATATGACGTGCACGCCGACCTGCGAGGACCGGACACCTTCGATCCTCAGGCGCAGGTCCAGGAGTTCCGTTCCGTAGTGGCGCTCAAGCCAGCAGGCATCATGGTCTCGGTGCTCGATCCGAAGCTGATGGCTCCAGAAATCAATGCGGCCGTCGCCGCGGGCATTCCGGTCATCACCGTCGATTCGGATGCCCCAACCAGCCGGCGGCTGTTCTTCATCGGAACGAACAACCGCGAGGCAGGGCGACTGGGCGGAAGGGCGCTCAACGAAAAGCTCCACGGCAAAGGCAATGTCGTGTTCTTCACCATGCCCGGTCAGCCCAATCTCGACGAGCGCCTGGGCGGATACCAGGACGTGCTGAACAGCTCGCCCGACATTCACATCAAAGAAATCGTCGACATCCGCGGCCAGGGAACCGTGGCCTTCGACAAAACACAGCAGTTGCTGGCAGGAACGGGAAAGGATCGCGTGGACGCTTTCGTCTGCCTCGAAGCCTCAGCCGGCAAGGAGGTCGGCGAGGTGCTGCGGCGCGCGAATGCCAACGATCGCGTGCTGATCGCCATGGATGTGGACAAGGACACGCTCGACCTCGTGAAGCAGGGCGTGATTGCCGCAACAGTCGCGCAGAAGCCCTTCACCATGGCCTATGTGGGGGTGCAGATGCTGGACATCCTCCATCACAATCCCCTGCCCTCGCTGGAAAAGCCGTATGGGCCCGATCCCTTCGCGCCAGTTCCGGCGTTCATCGATACCGGAGCAGCGTTCGTGACTGCGGGCAATGTCGATCAGTATCTGCAGGCGCAGAAGGGCGCGCCGCAGAGCTAACACTTTACTCCACGCGCAGGGCCACCATCGGTTCCACGCCGGCGGCCCTCTGCGCGGGAACAACGGCAGCCAGAAAGGCAGCCAGGGCCAGAATGACCGTCGTTCCAAACAGGACGGCGGGATCCGACGGCTGAACCTGATACAACTCCGCGGCCATGAAGTGCCCGGCGATGATCGCCGCGGGCATGCCGATGAGGAGACCGATCCCGGCCTGCATGAATGCAGTGCGCAGAACCATCTGCATGATGCCGGATCGGTCCGCGCCCAGTGCCATCCGGATGCCGATCTCCGGGGTCCGCTGCGCAACCGCATACGAAGTGACGCCATACAGACCGATCGCAGCGAGGATGAGCGCGACCAGTCCAAAAATCGTTGTCAGGCGCGCCAGGATTTCCTGACCGATAAACTCATCCTTCACCTGAACCGCAAAGCTCTCAAAGCTGTTGATGGTGAGGTTGGGGTTGACCTGGGCCAGCGTGTTGCGCACCTGCGCTTCGAGCCCGGGAATGTGGCCCACTGTCCGGATCTCGACCGAATCCATTTCGATGTGAGAAACGCCTTCAAACATCGAACCGGTCGCCTCGTCGTACTTCGCCCACTGATCAGCGGGCAAAAAGAACATCGGCCGGATCGGCTCCGTGGGATCCCAGTACTGCGCGTCTTCGACCACGCCCACAATGTCAAAGTTGCCGGCATACTTCTGGCTGAGATCGCCAAAGTGGTGGCCGATCGCCGAGCCTTTGAAGAATTTGCGGGCGAACGTCTGGTTGACGAGGGCGACGTTGGGAGCCGCTGCGTTGTCCGATTCCGTGAACATGCGGCCGGCGACGAGGCGGGTGCCGATGGTGCCGAAATACCCCGGACTCACGCGATCCCAGGAGGCCTCATTGATGTCGCTGTCGGGCGGCGGGGGCGCCTGGCCTTCGATATAGACCCCCGTGCCCCAGTTGTTGCCCTCCATGGGGCTGTACAGCGAGTAGGCGACCGATTTGACACCGGGAATTGTCGCCAGCGAGTTGTGCAACTGGTGATAGAAAACCGCGGCCTGGTCGGGTTTGTAGCCGGCCATTTGCGCGTCGGTGTGCAGAATGTAGACGTTGTTCGGGTCGAAACCGAAGTGCTGATGCTGCAGGTTGATGAGCGATCGGATGAGCAGTCCCGCCGCGCACAGCAATGCGAGCGAAATGCCGGCCTGCACAATGACGAGGATCTTCTGCGTCCAGAGGCCGCTGACCTTGGTGGAGCGGTTCGCCCCCCGCAGCGCCTCGATGGGATCGGCATGAGCGGTCATCCACGCAGGAGCCGTCCCGAACAGAACCCCGGTAAGCAGCGAGACGCCGAACGCGAAGGCCAGCACCGAAAGCGAGGGCGACGGATCAACCGGCAAATAGCTGTGGCCTGCGGCCTGATTGAGCAGCAGGCGCGCGCCCAGGTAAGCGACCCCGATGCCGGCGACGCCGCCGAGGAGAGCGAGCACGACGCTTTCTGTGAGCGCCTGGCGCACCAGGCGGCTGCGCGGCGCGCCGAGAGCCGTCCGCACCGATGTCTGCGCCTTGCGAGAGGTCGCGCGGACCAGCATCAGGTTGGCAATATTCGCGCACGCGATCAGCAGAACAAAGGTGGAGATCCACATGAGCAGGTGCAAGCCGTCTTTGTACTGGCTCTGCATCTGCTGGATGCCCCCGCCGCCGTAAGTAAGGTGAAGGGTCTGTTTCGGGATCGACACAGCGTCGCGCGGTTCGACCTTGCTGACCGGGCTCGAGAGGAATTGCCGAAGCTCGAGCTGCATGTGCGACTCAATTTGCTTCTGGCTGGCGCCGGGCTGGATGCGTCCGATGAGGAGGAGCCAGTCAAGTTCCGGCTTCTCCAGCACGCTGCTGGAGGTGGCAACGAGGGGCTCGTCATTGAGTGGAATCCAGAACTGAGGCGGATCGCTCGTGAGGCGGTCGCCATAGTAGTCCGGCGGAGTGATCCCCACCACGGTATAGGCCTGTCCATTGATCAGGAAGGATGCGCCGACAACCGAGGGATCCTGAGCGAATTTCTGTTGCCAGGTGCGGTAGCTCATCACGGCCACTGGAGCCGCGCCCTTACTGTCATCCGATGGCCGAAGAAGGCGCCCGGACCAGGCACGCAGTCCGAAGGTATCGAAGGCATTCCCGGATACGAACTCAGAAACGAAGGGTTGAGCGCCTTGCTGACTCCCCATGCGGCGCACGGCGATCTGGTTGCGGCCCGCCTGAAAGGCGGCGAGCGAGGAGAAGCCGGCAGTGTGGTCGCGAAATTCCTTGTACTGCTCGTAAGAGAAGATCGACCAGTCGTCTCGCAGCCCCCCGTTGATGCAGCAATCCTCGGTATCGCCGATGCGAATCAGCTCGCTGGGGCGGGTGACCGGCAAAGACTTGAGAAGAATGGCGTGGATCAGCGTGAAGATCGCCGTCGTCGCGCCAATGCCCAGCGCCAGCGTCAGGACCGCCGTAATCGTGAAGCCGGGCGTCTTGAGGAACTGCCGCAGAGAATAGCGAATATCGTCAGGGAGCATGCAGTTGCGAGTTTCTCCGTTTCCGATAGTTATACGGGATTACGCGGCGAGGGTCGTCGAATTTGTGACCGCCGCAGAGCACAGCGGCTCACCTCCAGGCATCAACGGTGATGTACCGCGTTGCCCCAGGAGGGTACTGCGCCAGGATGAGACGAACGGCCTCGACGGAACGCGAGCGGTCGGCTCCGACGCCGGTGTGGCCGCCGTCGTGAAGCAGCAGATTCGATCCGCGCCCGCGCTGCTGGTTACGGGCGATCCCGCGCGCCAGATGCCCGGCAATCGTCTCCGCGGGCGGGCGCCTCCAGTCATAGCCCATCGCATTCCACAGCACCGGCGTCAAACCCAGCCCGCGCGCTGCGCGCAAAACGCCAGGACGCCTCGCTCCGTGCGGCGGGCGAAAGTAGTGCACCCGCTGCCCCGTCGCTTCTTCGATGGTCGCGTTGCAGAAGGCGAGTTGATTGCGCACTTGCTTGTTGCTCAGCAATGGCAGCCAGGGATGCGTGGCCGTGTGGTTGCCGATTAAATGCCCGGCGGCGACAATCTGCCGGACCAGCGCCGGGCGCTCGCGCACAAATTCGCCAATGAGGAAAAAGGTCGCCCGCACATTGTGCTGCGCCAACAGTTCCAGCAGCCGCGGTGTCCACGGGTCGTTGGGACCGTCATCAAAGGTCAGCGCGAACTCTGCGGGGTCGGAGCCGGCGACAACCGTCTTTCCAAAGATCTGCGATTCGGGCGAGAGAGCGGCATAGGCGCAGCCTCCGGCAAAGAGGCCTGCGGCAGTCGTGACCGATGCAAGGGTTGCGAGCATGGCGTTAAGTGTAAGCCGGGTTTGACTATGGCCCGGAGCGTGATATCTTCGTATTTCCTTCGCTAATGTTACAGGGACGATGGCCAATCTTTTCGAACAGCCGCACTTTATTGCCGTAGAGGGACCCATCCGCGCCGGTAAGTCGAGCCTGGCGCAGGTGCTGGCCGATAGGCTGCACGCGCGGCGGATTGTGGAACCGGAAGACAATCCGTTTCTGGACCGGTTCTATCAGGGCCAGCCGGGCATGGCCTTCCCCACGCAAATGTGGTTTCTTCACCAGCGCTACGAACAGTTGGAAGACGTGGCGGACTACAGCTTTCCGGTCGTGGCCGATTATTTGTTCGAGAAGGACAAAATCTTCGCGTACATCAACCTGAGCGACGCGGAATTGGCGCTCTACAACCGCTATTACCAGATGTTGCGCGCGGAGCTTCCGACCCCCGAGCTGGTCATTTATCTGCAGGCCAGCCCCGACGTCCTGAAGCAGCGGCTGAAGAGGAAGAACGCCCCCGGCGAGCGCGCCATCAGCGAAAAATACATCGAACAGGTAGCCGCGGCCTACGAGCACTTCTTCTTTCACTACAGCGCGAGCGATTTGTTGGTGGTCAACACCAGCGAGATCGACTTTGTGAATAACAACCGCGACTTGCAGGCGCTGCTGAAGCGGCTGAGCGAGCCCGTGCACGGCACACAGTATTTTCTGCCGCTGGGGTAACAAAACAGCATTCAACGTTCGGCGCGCAGTGTTCGGCACTTTGCGGGCTTGCGATTGCCGATTGGTCGAACTGGGTGTCGTTCTCATCGCAGGCCGATTGAAAATTCCTTTCGCTTTGCGCTGCATCAACCGTGGGATTGCTCAGGCCCGCAGGGCGTTCCCTTCCCGCACGACCGCCTCGCAGTGCGTCTTGAGGCTGAGCGCCTCGGTCGCGACGTATTCCGCAATCAGCTTCCCGTACCTGCGCCCGAGGATCCCTCCCAGAAGTCCCGCCGTCGCAAAAGAAAGCTCGAGTTCGGTACCCGTAGCGTCGGCTGCTGTGAAACGATGGTCGGCTACCAGCGTCGCGCCTGGCGCCTTCTGGACCCAGGTGAATGCCGTATTCGGCTTGCACTCGGTGACCTCGTAGATGGCAGGGCGCAGTTTTGGCTGCGTCACGCGGTAGCGCGCGCCCACGCGCAGACCGCCGGGCGTGAGCGGGTCAACCTGCAGCATCGTCGGCGTCCACACAGGCCAGCGCTCAACGTCGGCGAGGACGTTCCAGATCGCGGCAGGGCTGGCCCGAACGATCACGTGGTGGATGGTGTGCATTGGTAACTCCTGGGGACTTTGAATCGGGTGAATCGCGAATCAGGAAGGGATACGCCGGTTAGACGGACAAAGTTCCCTAGGGTAGCAGGGGAACGACCGAGATCGGTTGCCGGGGCCTGGTCGACTGGCATTGAACACGGCTCGCGTAAGAGACGCAGCCGCTATTCGGATCGCGCGAAAGCAGGCAGCGCGCGGAGCACTTCCTGGGGCTCCGGACGAACGCGGAAGTCGGCATGCGCTTCGGCGTAAAGGATTTTTCCTTCCTGGCCGACGAGGTACGTCGCCGGAAGCGGCAGTTTCCAGCTCTCCTCGCCGTTGATGAAAGGAATGTTGACCAGAATGCCGCGGTAGTAGCGCTGGAGATAATCCGGGATCGTCCACACGAGCCCGAACCCGGCAGCCAGCTTGGAACCAGCGTCCTGGAGCAGCGGAAACGGGATGGCATGCTGGGTCGCGGTGAAGTCCGACTGCCGCTGCGCCTGCGGGGAAATGCCAATGACGAGAGCGCCCCGTTCGCGCAGCGCAGGATAGAGATCGCGCCAGGCTTCCAGCTCCGTCACGCAGTACGGACACCAGCGCCCACGGAAGAACTTGATGATGAGCGGGCCAAGAGCGAGCAGGTCTGTCAATCGCACGATTCGGCCGGAAATGTCCGCCAGCGCGAAGTCAGGCGCCGTTGCCCCGACGGGCAGAATTCGCCTCTCGATGCCGGAGAGCAGCAGCTCCTCGATGGCGCGTTCGCCGATGGCGAGGCGCTCGGGCTGTACGAGCGACCGCGTGTTGGCGGTGATTGCGTCGAGCTGGTCCTGGAGGTGCGGCATCTGGTTCCAGTGTAGATGGAGCGAGGCTGTTGCGAACACTCGGCTGGCGGTAAGGCATTACGATGGTGAGCGCGGGAGCACCACGAATGGCGACGGATCGGAAAGAGGTCTGTCGCCAGGGCGGCGAAATGAGGGTGATGAAGACGAGCGGGGTTCTGGTGGGAATGGGGTTATTCGGAGCGTTTTCGAGCGCGTGGTGCGGTGCGCAGCAGATGCCGGTCGCGCTCACGCTGCACATCACCGGCAGGACGGGAGAACCTGTCGGCAACCAGACCATCGGCATTGCCAATGGCGCGGATGCCCCCTTTTCGCGTTACCGGAGCGATGCCCAGGGCAACGTGACCATCGTGCTGGCGCCGGGGTCCCACGATCTGCGCATCGAGGCGCACGGGCTGCCCGTTGCTGCCGAGCACGTGGACTTATCGGCAGCCGAGACGCTGAAGGTGGCACTGGGCCGCAAAGCCGCTCCAGCACCGGAACACCCCGCACCCGCAAAGCCGCGAACCACGCCCACTCCTGCCCCGGCCAGGGCGACGGTCCCTGCGCATCCAGCCAGGGCAGCAACCCGAGCGCCGGCTCCGAAGAGTGCGTCGAGCCCGCAGCGTGCCTCGAATCCCCTGCAGCCCTACACGTCCTGCTTTTTTCCGGATGGGCTGGAGATCGCATCGGTAGATGCCCTGGCGCCCGAGGGCGGCACCAGCGACGTGGAAACCGCGCAGGGTGTGCAGCACATCGATCTTGTGGCCGGCGATCGCGTGCTGTTCTCGTATCCCTTCACCGATTTCTTCGCGAACGTGAAGGTGGAAGAGCTGCCGGAGAATTCGTACGCGCAGGAAAAGCAGGCGCTGCTCGCCAATCTCCATTATTTGGAGGCGCAGCCGGGGGGCCCTGCACCGGCGCGTGCCTTGCCGGCCAATCTGCACGGCTTTGAGGTGCGCGGGAACAATCGGCCGACGCTGGAAGGCTCGGTGCTGGGGATGTATCTGATCTTCGACAATTCGGCCCACATGGTCTCCAGCGTCTTGTTTCTCAATCAGGAGAGCTGGCGGCGCAAGTTCCAGACCATGGACGAGTACGAGCGTCTGCGCGACCGCTTTCTCACGACCTATACGGGTTGCGTGCGGGAGAACCACGCGATCGAGAAATAAGAATCAGGCCCTCTGGATTTCAAGCGCAGATGGGAATCGATCAGTCTTCGGCTTGCAGGTTGCGAGCCTGGCGTACCGTCATTCAAATTGGTTCAGGTCGGTGTCCGGCGCGGGATGCCCCAGGATCCTGCACATCGCCACGACCTGGCCCTTGTGATGGAAAGCGTGCGTGAAGACGTGATGGAGAATGAGCGCCGGGGTGCGGACTGCCGTGTCCCCATCGGGAAAATGCAGCGGCGTGCCAGTATTGAGCAGCTGATCGGTCAGGGCTGCCAGGTAATCGAGCGTCTGCCCTGCAACTTCGCGCTGGAGCGTGCGGGCGTCGACGAGGGATGGCCATTGTGCCGGATTCCAGTCGCCGGTGGGCTGATTCTCCAGGCGGCGAACCCAGCGGGCTTCGCAGCCGAGCAGATGAATCAGCTGGGCGTGAGTCGACGCGTAGCCGAAGCCCGGCAGCTCCATCGTGTAGTCACTTTCCGACAGCGCAGCGAGATGATCGAAGAGGATGTCCAGTGAGGCGTGGGTCCAACTGTGCAATTTGCGGATGCCGTCGACGGTGAACATTACGATTCCCTGGATCTTCGATCCATAGTAGCGTCGATTCGCGATTTCATCATCGCACGTCCGGGAACTCAACGAAAGCAGGAGGAGGAGAGGCGAGTCGCGCAGTTGCCTGGATGGCAAGTCGCGCAGTTGTCGAAACGGCTATTCGATGCCCAGCTTCTTCCAGATCGCATCGACCCGCGCTCTGGTTACAGCGTCCATTTCGATCATCGGCGGCCAGGGACGCGTGAATCCCTCGGCAGCCCATTTCCGCGTCGCATCGATGCCCATCTTGCTCCCATAATTCGGCAGGCGCGAGGCGTGATCGAGCGAATCGACCGGCCCCAGTGTGAACTGGATGTCGCGCTCCGGATCGATGTTGTTGGCCACGCGCAGCGTCACTTCGGCATGATCCTGCACGTCGCAGTCCTCATCGACCACAACGATGCATTTGGTGAACATGGCCTGGCCCATCGCCCAGATGCCGTTCATCACCTTCCGCGCATGGCCCGCGTAGCTCTTGCGGATGGACACAATCATCAGGTTGTGGAAGACGGCTTCGACGGGCAAATTGATGTCGACGATCTCTGGCAGGGTGAGCCGAAACAGCGGCAGAAAAATGCGCTCGACGGCCTTGCCCATCCACGCGTCCTCCTGCGGCGGCTTGCCGACAACCGTTGCCGACCAGATGGGATCTTTGCGATGCGTGATGCAGGTGATGTGGAAGACCGGGTAATCCTCGGCCATGGTGTAGAAGCCGGTGTGGTCGCCAAAGGGGCCTTCCGCGCGCAGCTCGTCGAGCCGCACATAGCCCTCGAGGACGATCTCGGCGTGCGCGGGCACTTCGAGCCCGACGGTCTCGCATTTCACCAGCTCGACCGGCTGCTGGCGCAGGAATCCGGCGATGAGAAATTCCTCGACTTCCGGCGGAGCGGGGACAATCGCCGCAAACGTGGTAGCCGGATCGGTGCCGATGGCGACGGCGACCTCCAGTCGCGCGTCGGCAGTTCCCTCTCCCACGATGTTGCCCAGGGTGATGTTCGCAGTACCGCCGGCCGTTTCGGCCATTGCCTGGACTCGCGCCGATGCGCCGCCCGCCGCCCCGCGAAGCCTTTCGCGCAGATGCTCGGCGGCGTTCTTCTGCCGCTGCCAGTGCATGCCGGTGGTCTGGCCGTCGTAGACCTGCATCCGGTACATGCCCATGTTGCGCTTGCCGGTGCGCGGTTCGCGCGTGACCACGCACGGCAGCGTGATGAAGCGTCCGGCATCCAGAGGCCACGTTTGCAGGACAGGAAAATCCAAAACCGAGAAGTGGTCGCGCTGAATGACTTGTTTGCAGAGCGCGTCTTTCGCGGCAATCGTCTTTGGGAAGAATTTCCCCATTTCCGCCAGCATCGGCAGCATCTTCAGTTTTTCCAGCAGACCTTCGGGCGACTTCACTTCCATCAGCGCGCGGATGCGGCCGGCAACTTCGTCAAGCGTCCCCTTGTCGCCGTCGAGGCCGAGCGCGAGCTTCATCCGCCGCTCGCTGCCGAACTGATTTATCAGGACCCGTGACCCCGGATAGCCTTTGACGGATTCAAACAGCAGCGCGGGACCACCGGCACAGCTCGTTCCGCGGCCCGACTTCGCCGCCCGGTCCGCGATCTCGGCCATCTCGAGAATCGGATCCACTTCTTCGCGGACGCGCTTCAACTCGCCGGATTTCTCGAGCAGTTTGATCCAGTCTCTCAGGTCTGTGCAGGCCAGGCGCTTGTCTCCCGTGTGGATTGTCGTTTTCCACTATAGAACTTCGGACAAAACGATGCGGGGCGCCCGGCGCGCAGGAAAAAAGCCTCGCGCGATGCGAGGCTTCTTCCCTGCGGCTCCGAAGTGCGGCGTCGGAACGAAAAAGGCGGCGCTGCTACTTCATACCGTAGACATCGATTTCACCCTGGGGATTGCTGACGGTGTAGTTATCGTGACCCGTGGAGATGTACACCTTACCGTTGGCAACCACCGGCGAGGTGAACTTGACAGCGTATCCCGCCGTGTCCGCGGCGTGATTGGAGCTGCTGTAGAGCACATTGGGGAAGTTCTGCGCGTCATACGCATACAGCGTGGCCGCGGTCGGCGTTCCCTGTTGCAGGGGCACTCCCTGATTGATCATCCAGACGATGCCATCCGAGCTGCCATTCGACGAGATGAACGGCGTGGTGCCACGGGTGTTTTCCGGCTGGTTGGGCGAGGTATAGGCTCCAGGCGTCAGCGTCTTTGCAGAGCTGTTCCACTGGAACTGCCGGATCGGGGCGACTGTGCTCGACCCTGTCTGCGAAATGCCCAGGTAGACGTAGCCATTGAAATACGCACTGGTTCCGTAGATTTGGTACGCGTTGACCTCAGCGGTGTACGTATTGCCATTGGCGTCCTGGCAGGGATTCGACTGATACGGCGCGCTGAGATCGGCCTCGAACCACAACTCCTGCTCCGCTCCCGAATCTGTTGCGTCTTCATGGCCCAGATTCCCGGAGTTGGTCAGATAAAGCTTGCCCATCTTCCCACCGGCGACCAGCGTCGTGCTGCCAGGAATGAGCATCAAGCCGCCCGCTGCCAGGTCGGAATCCGCGCAGTCCATGTATTGATAGGTCGACGGCGTGAAGTAGTCCTCCGGCTGCATCGTTCCGTTGGGACCGGAGGTCGGCGTTGGCGGGAACCTCAGAACCGAATCCGACCATGCGGTCTTTGCATCCCATGGGCCGTTGCCGGTCGTGATGTACACGTTCCCGCTGCTGTCGGCCACAGGTCCGCCGCTGCCCATCCACACGCCGCCCGCGCTGGCATACTTGCCTTCGCCCGCCAGGTTCGGACTGGCGTTAAAGATGCCCACCTGCGCGAGGGTTGTCGCGTTGTAAGCGAGGAGCCAGCCGGTGGGACAGCTGCCGATGGGAATGTAAATGTTGCCGTTCGCTTCCAGCAGAGCGCCGCGCTGCATGCATCCGGCATTGAGTGTGACGGTTGTGCCATTGCCGATGCCGTTGCTCGTGTTGGTGCCAGGAACCGACCCGGTAATGGTGACCGGCGAACCGGCTTTTTGTTTGCCGGTCGTAATGTCGAGAGCATTCAGGCGGAACGTATTACCCGAGGCGCCCTTCTGCACAGATACCACGTAGAGTGTGTTCGAACCGGTGTCGATGACCGGAGTGCCGGTGATGCCCTGATACGGCTCGATCGGTGCGTTGGTCAGCGGCGTCTCGCCCGATTCGAGCAGAGACGTCTGCCAGAGCGGGGTCTGGTTGCCGCTGTCGGCATCGAACGCGTACACGCTGTCGTGTTCGGTGGCGACGAACAGCACGTTGTGGGTCGCTCCGTTGATCGCCAGGTTCGAGACGATGAGTGGCTCTGCGTAGGCATAGCCGTCCACCAGATAAGAAAACAGCTTCCCGAAACCGGTGGAACCGACCGTAGTCGGCGTGAGCTCGCTCTCGTGGGAATTAAGACCGCTGCGGTTATTGTCGACGTGCCAGGTCGTGATGTTGACGCCCGACGTCGAGGCCGCAGTGACAGTAGCCGATGAGGTCCCGCTCACGGTGTTGATGGTCGCTGTGATGGTAGTCGTTCCAGCGGCAACACCGGTAGCCAAACCGGAGGAATCAATGGTTGCGGCGGATGTATTCGAGGATTTCCAGCTCGCTGTCGAGGTCACGTCCCCCGTGGTGCCATTGCTGTAGGTCGCGGTCGCGGTGAACTGCTGCGTTGAACCGGCGGCAAACGTAGCGGGATTCGGCATGACGGCAATGGAGGTGACGGAGTTGGCGGTTACCGTGAGCATCGCGGTTCCGCTCACGCTGCCGCTCGAAGCAGTGATCGTTGAAGTGCCGGCCGCGACGGCAGTAGCCAGGCCCGAGCCATTGATGGTGGCGACGGACGTGTTCGACGACGTCCAGTTCACGGAATTCGTGATGTTCTTTGTGGTGCCGTCGCTGTAGGTCCCCGTCGCAGTGAACTGCTGGGTTGCGCCCGCCGTAATGCTCGGGGCTGCAGGCGTAACGGCAATCGATGTCAAAGTCGGCGCGGTGCTCGTCACCGTCAGCGTCGCGCTTCCGCTCACGCCAATCAGCGATGCGGTGATCGTTGCCGATCCGGAAGCCACGCCGGTGGCGAGGCCGGCGGCTGTAATCGTCGCAACCTTCGTGTTGCCGCTGACCCACGTCACCGTGCTGGTGATGTTTCCGGTGGTGCCGTCGCTATAGGTTCCCGTTGCGGTGAACTGCTGGGTTGCACCCGCCGTGATACTCGGGGCCGCAGGCGTAACCGCGATGGAAGTCAGGGTCGGCGCGGAGGCCGTAACCGTCAGAGTCGCGCTTCCGCTGACACCGCTCTGCGACGCCGTGATGGTCGTTGAGCCCGCAGCGACTGCGGTTGCCATTCCGCTGGGATTCACGCTGGCTATCCCCGAATTGCCCACGGTCCACGTCGCCGTACCGGAAATGTCGGACGTCGACCCATCGCTGTAGGTGGCCGTCGCAGTGAACTGCTGGGTGGCGCTTGCCGCAACGGAGGCTGTGCTCGGCGTCACGTGAACGGCTGTGACGGTCTTTCCGGTCGCTGTACCGACCGCGGACCCACATCCACACATGGCCGCCAGGACGGAAAGCAGCGAGGAAGTTAGAAGAAGGCGAACTGCAGCGCGGCGACTCCTTGTCACCGGATTCATCCATGCGCAACTGGTGTTTTTCATAGTGCGGTGTAATTCAGGGCGGGTGGTCCTTCACATCGCTGGTGAGCACGTTGAAAAAAAATTGGACTAGCTCCAGCCATTACCAGCAGGAACACAGGCAGATTGAAAGTCGTACCAGGAAGTCGATCTGTTATGGTTTTTCATTCTCATATTCAGCCAGAGCCCTGGACCCAGGCTTCACACACTTAGTGAGGATTGCGGGACGCGGGGTTGTATGAGCGGTTACCTTCGCCCACAATGCGCAAAAAATTGCCGGATATTATGTTTCTGGATAGCAATACTTAGCGCGTAAGGAAGAAGTAAACGGCCGGCGTGACGATCAGCGAAAGCGCCATGGAGATCAGGAGACCCCCGATCACGGCGATGGCGAGCGGCTGCAACATTTGCGATCCCGCGCCCAGAGCCAGAGCGAGAGGCAGCATGCCCGTCATCGCGGCCAGCGCCGTCATGACGATGGGCCTCAGGCGGCGGCGCGCGGCCTGCAACATCGCATCGTGCGCGTTGAGACCGCTTGCCCGGAAGCGCTGGTCGGCGTCAAGCAGCAGAATGCCGTTTTTCGCGACGATGCCGATCACCATGATCACACCCATAAACGATGCCACGTTAAAGGTGGTGCCGGTGATGAGCAGCGCGAAAATCACCCCGGCGGTGGAGAGAATGGAAGAAACCAGGACCGCTGCGGGCGCGGAGAAATTGCGAAATTCTGCGAGAAGAACTCCGAAAACCAGCACCATGGCGAGGATGAGGACGCGCAGCAGTTCCTGGAAGGACTGTTGCTGCTGCTGATATGTGCCTCCGTAAGTGACGTGGACGCTCGATGGCAAATGCAGATTGCGGACAGCCTGCTGCACGCGACGAATGGCCGAACCAAGATCGGAGCCTTCGAGCCGCCCGGTGACGGCGACCATTTGCTGAAGATTTTCGCGAAGGATCTCATTCTGCGGAGGAAGCCGCTCGACCTTTGCCAGTGATCCAAGCGTGGCCATTTTCCCGGTGGAACTGAGAAACACCGTGTTCTGGATGGCGTCGAGATTGGCACGGTGCGAATCGTCGAGCCGGATGCGGACGGTATAGGGGCGTCCGTTTTCGATCAGCGGATCCGGTGTCGGAATCCCGTCCAGGATGGACGTGGCGTCGGCGGCCACTTCGGCGGTGGTAAAGCCAAAACGGGAGGCGATGCCGGGATCGACCTGAAAATTGGTGGCGGGGCCGCTGACCGTGTTGTCGATGCCGTTCTCCACATCGACCACCCCGGGAACTTTGGAGATGGCGCCGGCGACGCGCGGGGCGAGTTGGTTCAGCAGGTCCTGGCTGGAGGAATAGAGCTTGATTTGGACCGGCTCCGGCGAGTTGGAGAGGTCGCCGATCATGTCCTGCAGCACCTGGGTGAACTCGATGTCGAGTTCAGGCTCAGCAGCGCGAATGCGCTGGCGCGCGTCCTCCATCACCTCATCGATGCCCCGGCTGCGCTTGTCCCTCAGCAGGACGGTGAAGTCGCCCGTGTTCGACTCGGTGACAGCGGCCAGGCCCATCTGCAATCCGGTGCGGCGCGAGGTGGTATCGACCTCGGGAATCTGGCGCAGGATGCGATCGACGTGCAGCAGAACGCGGTTCGTCTCCTGAAGCGAGGAGCCGGCGGGCATGACGTAATCGAGCACGAAGCCGCCTTCATCCATCTCCGGCAGCAAGTCGGAACCGAGGCCCTGGTACGCAAAGTAAACGCCGACGATGAGCAGGCCGCAGGCTGCGGCAAGCCACCACGGCCGATCCAGAGCACCGCGGAGCACCCGCTCATGGAAGCGCAGGATGGGCGTCATTAAATTGCCGCGGCCGGACTTTCCCCCTGCGTCCTCAGGCAGGTGTGAGTCGTCGCGCGCTGCATCCAGCGCCGGCGCAGCGGGAGGCTGGTGGTTTTTGCTGCGCAGGAAAGTGAGGCTCAGGGCAGGCGTCCAGGTGAGCGCCAGAGCCAGTGACGTGAGCAGGGCAACCGTCATCGTGAGCGCCAGGGCCCGGAAGAAGGTGCCCGTGACCCCGGTGACGGAGATGAGCGGAACGAAAACCACAATCGGAGTGATGGTCGAACCCACCAGAGGACCGGTGATTTCGTGGATTGCCTTGCGGACCGACTCGACGCGGCTTTCGCCGTGCTCCCTGTGCAGGGTAATGTTCTCGACCACCACGATCGCGTCGTCGATGACGAGGCCGACAGCAGCGGCCAGGCCCCCGAGGGTCATCAGGTCGAAACTCTCCCCCAGCGCCCAGAGCAGGATAAACGTAACCGCGATGGTGACAGGAATGACGAGGCCCGCAACGATCGAGGATGTCCAGTCGCGCAGGAAGAGCAAGAGGACGGCGGCCGCAAGAATGAGGCCGAGCAAAATGGCGTCGCGGACGCTGGAGATGCTTTGGCGGACGAGGTGGGACTGATCATAAAACGGCCTCACCTTGATACCGGTCGGCAGATTGGCCTGGAGTCGCGACATTTCGGCGATCACTTCATCCGCAACAGCGACCGTATTGGAATCGGGCTGCCGAAAGACATTGAGCAGGACAGCCGGTTTTCCGTCTGCGGTCACAATGGTGTAAACCGGCTCTGTCGCAGGAACCACATCGGCCACATCGGAAAGGTGGATGGGCACGCCGGCAGGTGTTGCCTTGACGGAAATGGCCGCAAGCTGCGCCAGGTTGTGGGCCTGGTCGCCCACGAGCCCGAGGATCAGCTGATGGTTGCCGGTGTAGAGGCCCGGCGATTCGACCATGTTCGTCTGCTGGACCCCATTGACCAGATCGGAAATGGTGAGCTGCGCGGCGATCAGCTTCGCCATGTTCGGGACAATGTGGTACTCCGGCACCTGGCCGCCCTGAACAAGTACCCTGCTGACGCCGGGCAGCCGATTGAGGGGAGGCTTGAGCTCGTAGGTCGCCAGCTCCCAGAGCTGGGTCTGGGACACGGTGTCTGAGGTGAGGCTATACCCGACGATCGGGTCCTGAACGGCAAAAGTAAGCCGATTGGTCGTGATGACCGCGGTGGACGGCAGGGTTTGCTGCACGCGCGCGACGGCGGCATTAACCAGTTGCAGGGTGCGGAACATGTCCACGTCCCAGCCGAAGAAGAGACTCACTTCGGCAGAGCCGCGGCTCGTCGTCGATCGGACGGTCTCCAGTCCAGGCACGCTGTTCACCGCGTCTTCGAGTGGCCGCGTGATCGTGACTTCCATCTGCTCGACAGGCATCACGCCGTTGTCGACCCCGATCACGACACGTGGAAAATTCGTCTGTGGAAAAACAGCAACCGGAACCCGGAACGCCAGAAAGACTCCGGCGCCCGCGAGCACGATGGTGAAGAAGAAAATGCTCCGCGACCATCGCACCAGCCAGAATGGCCTTTCCGTGGCTGGTTCCGTCACGGGTTGTCGTCCTTCCCGGCGCCCGCCGGGGCTTCATCGGCATCCTCGAGCGACTTCACCACTTTCACATGCGTTCCGTCATCGAGGCTGGCTGCCCCTGTGGTCACCACCTGCTGCCCCGCCGAGAGTCCGGAGAGGATTTGCGTCTGGTCATCGCCGGCAATGCCGGTGGTCACAGCGACCTGATGCGCAACGCCGTCGCTGCCGACCACCATCACGGTTGGCTTGCCGGAACTGGCCACGACAATCGCTCCAGAGGGAACGGCCAGAGCGTGCGGCACAGTTCGGCCGGCGATCGTCACGTGGACGGCAGTGCCAGGGCGCAGCTCGCTTCCAGGATTCGCGATGCGAACCCAGATTTCGACCGTCGAGCTTCCGAGGTCGAGCGCCGGGCTGACTAGCGTGATTTTGCCTGCAATGGGATCAGACAGGCCCGGCACTTCCACCGATACAGAATCGCCGGTCTTCAGCAGCTGCGCCTCGGCCTGGGCCACGTGAATTTTCGCGAGTAGCGCGGAGGTATCCATGACCGTGATCAGCGGCGTGCCGGAAGCAGCCGTCTCGCCGTCATAGAGCGGGCGATCCGTTACGACGCCGGCGACCGGGCTGCGAATTTCCGAATAGCCGAGTTCTGCCTGGGCTCCCTGATATTTTCCGCGGGCGGATTCCAGTTCCCCTTTGGCGGCCTTGAGCGCGGCCGCGCGGCTGACCTGCTTCATGGAGGCAAGGTGCTGGTTCGCTGTGTCGTACGCCGCCTGGGCCTGCACCAGCGCGGCTTTGGAGGTATCGAGGTCGCGTCCCGGAATGGCACCTTCATCGAAGAGCTTTTGCCGGCTGGCGACAATCTGGCGATTCAGTTCGAGATTGGCTTTTGCCTGGGCCAGGTCGAGTTCGGCTTTCTGATAATCCTCGGGAACCTGGGCTTTCACCGCGGTTTGATAAGTGGCATTCGCCGCATCGAACGCACCTTTGTTGTCGGTGACGGCAGCTTCGAGGTCATTGTTCTCGAGCACGGCCAGCAACTCGCCGGCTTTCACTTTCGATCCCCGCTGGACGTAGAACTTCTTCACCGGCGCCGTGATCTTCGGCGAAATGGCAGCCTGCGCGACTGGGGCAAGCACCGCATCGGCGACAACATGCTCGGTGATCGACGCAACTGCTGTCGGAGCAGCCTCGACCGCGACCGGCGTCGGCGCCTGCTCCTTCTCCCTGGAGCAGCCGGCGAGCGCCAGCGGCAGGACGCATGCGAGAAACGTGGCGTGAATCTTGCGGAGCGGCGTCATCGTTCAGAGGACTCCGGTGAGGGTTTGCAGGTTGGCGCGCGCCACATGAGCGCGCAGAATCCCGTCGGCGAGAGCGCCTTCGGCTTGTGCGAGTGACGATTCGGCATCCACCACCTCCAGGGCCAGGGCTTCCCCGGAGGAATAGCGCAGCCGTGTAAGGCGCAGGCTCTCCCGCGCCATATCGGCGCTGGTCCGAAGCGAGGCGACCTGCGAGTCCGCTGTGAACGCTTCCTGCCAGAACTCTTCGAACTGCGCGATGAGCTGCCGCTGCGTGGTGGTCAGGGCAGCCTGCGCGGCTTCTTCACGAAGCTGCGCCTGCCGGACGCGATCGTGCGTGGCAAACCAATCCCACACCGGCAGATCGATGGAAGCGGAAGCGGAATAGCCGAGGTTGCGAGCATGGTCCGGCCCGTTGACTGCCAACTGAGGAGCATCGATGCCGAAGGTGTAATTCAGGCTGAGCGTGGGTAAATACCCCGCTCGCGCCGCCTGAACCTCAGCACGGGCAGCGTGCTGCGCTTCGAGGGCGCTGCGCAGGTCTGGATTGTTGCGCTGGGCGGCTGCTTCGACAGCGGCCTGGTCCGGAAGCGGCGCGTCCGCCGTCGCGGCGAGCGTAAACGGAGTGCGCGGATCGGGAAACAGCAGTACGCCCAGATCGAGCTGCGCCTTATCCGCCGCCAGCGCGGCATCCTGCCCTTCCCTCTGGCGCTGGTCGAACGCGAGCTGCGCCTTCACCACATCGGCATGCGCTACTTCCCTGCCCGTTTCCAGCTTCCGTGTGAGGTCCACAAAATTCCGGGCCTCCGCTTCGGCGCGTTTCGCCACTTCGGCTTTGTCCCCGGCGCCGAGAAATCCGAAATAGGCTCCTACCACGCGAACCACCAAATCCCGGCGCGCGCTTTCCAGATCGGCTGTCGACTGCGCCGCCAGGGCGCGCGCGCGGCGGTAGTCGGCAACATTCGCCACGCTCAGCGTCTCATTCACCATCACCTGCGCGGCGTACTCGCGAATCGCATTGTTCGCGATAAACCGCGGAGCCGCCTGGGATCCAACCTGACCTGCCTGGTTGCGCACGCCATTGGGCTGTGTGTAGAGGTATTCGCCGTGGCCATTCGCGTTGGGCAACAGCGCGGAGCGGCTGATGGCGGCGTCCAGGCGCGCAGAACCGGCATTCGCAGCGGCGGCGTGGTAAGCAGGATCGTTGGCGAGGGCGGCGGCTATGGCCTGATCAAGGGTGAGGCTCGGCACGGCTGGCGCGGCGCTGACCGGCGTCTGGTCCTGAACCACCGGACTCGCGGCACACAGGCGCGGTATCGCCACGCAGGCAAACAGCAATGCCGTGCAGCCGCGATGGCCAGCCGCGAGTCTCCTTAACATTGATAAACAGACTAACAACCGCACCTTAAGAGTGTCTGAAGATGCCCGCCTCTAGCCTTTCTATAATGGCTTATGACGACCATTCGAGCTGCGAGACCGGACGACGCAGCCCTCATCCTCGCCTTCGTTCGCGAACTGGCTGTCTACGAGCGGGAGCCCGATGCCGTGAAGATCGGCGACGCCGAACTGATTCGCGACGGGTTTCCTGACCCTGGTGGCGCGCGCTGGTTCGAGTGCCTCATTGCCGAAGACAACGGTGAACCGGCTGGAATCGCTATATTCTTTCCCGTCTATTCAACCTGGCGGGGGCGCTGCCTTCACCTGGAGGATCTTTTCGTGCGGCCGCCTTTTCGAGGCCACGGGATCGGGAAAGCGCTGCTGACGAAGGTCGCGGCCCTGGCGGTGGAACGAGGTTGCGCGAAGCTCTTTTGGCATGTGCTGGACTGGAATGCGCCCGCCATCGAGTTTTATCGCTCCCTCGGCGCAACCCCGCTGGATGAATGGACTCGCATGCAACTGGCTGATGAGGCGCTGGCCCGGGTCGGAGCCATGAGCGAGATCCCGGCATGAGAATTCGTGTCATCGGCGGCGGGCTCGCGGGACCGGAGGCGGCACTGGTCGCTGCCCGCCTTGGTATCGAAGTCGACCTGTTCGAGATGCGCCCGGTGCGGACAACGCCCGCGCATGACACTGAAGATTTCGGCGAACTGGTCTGCTCGAACTCCCTCAAATCGGAGAGTGAGAACACAGCGCCCTGGCTGCTGAAGCAGGAGATGCGGCGAGCAGGTTCGCCGCTCCTCGCGTGCGCCGATGCGACTGCGGTGCCCGCCGGGCATGCGCTTGCCGTCGATCGCGTGGAGTTTTCGCGGCTCATTGGCGAGATGATCGCATCCGAGCCAAAGATCGCCGTTCATCGCGAAGAGGTGACCCGGCTCAATTCAAAAACTGGCATCACCATCATCGCCTCAGGACCGCTAACCTCGCCCGCGCTCTCGGAAGAAATCGCGCGCCTGACCGGCAGCGAGCATCTGGCGTTTTACGACTCGATCAGCCCCATCGTCGATGCCGATTCGATCAACCGCGACAAGGTCTACCTCGCCGCACGCTACGACAAAGGAACGGCCGACTATATCAATTGCCCGATGGATCAGGCCGAATATGAGGCGTTCCACAACGCACTGATGACCGCAGAAAGCGTCGAGGCGAAAGAGTGGGAGAAGCTCGAATATTTCGAGGGCTGCCTGCCCATCGAGGAGCTGGCGCGGCGCGGAAAGGACACGCTGCGGTTTGGTCCCATGAAGCCGGTAGGCCTGCGCGATCCGCGGACCGGCAGAACGCCCTGGGCGGTCGTTCAGCTGCGCGTCGAGAACCTGCGCGCCGACTCCTACAACCTCGTTGGCTTCCAGAACCACATGAAATACGGCGAGCAGGCTCGCGTTCTCCGCATGATCCCGGGCCTGGAACATGCAAAGTTCCTGCGCTATGGGCAGATTCATCGCAACACCTACATCAATGCTCCCCAGGTGTTGACGCCGACGCTGCAGCTGCGGGACCATCCCGGCATTTTCTTTGCCGGCCAAATTGCGGGCGTCGAGGGATACACGGAGTCGATCGCGACGGGAATGCTGGCGGGAATCTATGCGGCAGCTTTGGCGCGGCGCGAGACACCGCAGCCCGTTCCCCGGGCAACGGCCCTCGGTTCGCTCGTGAACTACATCACCCACGCGGACCCCAGGAAGTTTCAGCCGGCGAACATCACTTTCGATCTGCTGGAACCAGTCAGTGATGAGACGCGGCGGCGCGTGCGGGACAAGCGCGAGCGCCACCGCATCCAGTGTCAGGCGGCGCTGGCGCAGATGGATGAATGGCTCAAAACAGGCATAAGCGAATCCCCCAGCAGCCTTGGATGCGAGCCGCAACCGCCGGACTGTCCGATTCTTGAGCGGTCAGCGGCAGCGGGCTCTCCAGAGACAAGAGACTGACATTTCGGCAGGGCTAACCTGTTAACCTGATAGAAGAATCATGAAATTCGGCGTCCTGGTTTTTCCCGGCTCCAACTGCGATCACGACACCTGGCATGTCGTCTCGGAACTGGCGCATCAGCCGGTTGTGTATCTGTGGCACGATTCTCCGGATCTTGAGAATTGCGACGCCATCCTGGTTCCGGGTGGTTTCGCGTATGGCGATTACCTGCGCACGGGCGCCATTGCGCGCTTCTCTCCCGTCATGCAGTCGGTGAAGAAGTTCGCTGCGGATGGCGGTCTGGTCCTGGGGATCTGCAACGGATTCCAGATCCTCTGCGAAGCGGGATTACTGCCAGGAGCTCTCATGCGGAATGCAGGGCTGCGCTACATCTGCAAGCAGGTGTATCTGCGCGCCGAAACGGCGGATTCCCCCTTTACCGGGGCGCTTCATCCTGGCCAGGTTCTGAAGGTTCCCATCGGGCACATGGAGGGGAACTACTTTTGTGACGAGGCAACGCTGGCCGAATTGCGCCGGCGGGACCGCGTAGCTTTCCGGTACGTGACGCCCCAGGGCGAGGTGATGAAGGAAGCGAATCCGAACGGATCGCTCGACAATATCGCAGGCATTCTGAACGAAGGCAGAAACGTGCTCGGAATGATGCCCCATCCGGACCGGTCGAGCGAGGCGTTGCTGGGTTCCGCGGATGGCTTCAGGATTTTCGAGTCGCTGGTGGGTGCATTGGCGCAAAAAGCATGATCGACATCCATCACCATCTTCTCTACGGCATCGACGACGGCCCGAAGGACATCGAGAGCGCCGTTGCCCAGGCGGAGGCCGCTGCAGCCGACGGAATTACGCATATTGCCTGCACTCCCCACGCCAATGAGGTCTTCGAGTTCAACCCAGAGGCAAATCAGGAGCGGCTGGCAGCCATTCGCGACCGCATCGGCGATAAGCTGACGCTTGGATTGGGCTGCGACTTCCATCTGTCTCACGAGAATATTGAAGCCGCGATGGAGAACCCCGCGAAGTATACGATCAACCAGGGCAGCTATCTGCTGGTCGAGTTTGCGGACTTCATGATTCCCAGGGGCATCGATCAGATCTTTTCCGAGTTTTTGCTGCGAGGAATGCAGCCGATTATTACTCATCCGGAGCGCAACCCCATCCTGCAACGGGATCCGAAACGCCTGCTCGACTGGATGCGCAGTGGCTGTCTCGTGCAGGTGACCGCGGCTTCGCTCGGAGAGCGGTTTGGCAGGCGCGCCCAGGCTGCGGTGTGGCAAATGCTCGAGAAGGACTGGGTCCATTTCATCGCCACCGACGCCCACAACCTCAATGGCAGAAGGCCATGCCTGAGCGACGCCTACCAGGCGGTCGCAAAACGGCTTGGCCGCGAAACCGCGGAACGGCTGTGCGTCGAGAATCCCATGGCTGCCTTTCAAAGTCAGGCGTTGCCTCCGCAGCCGCCGCCGGAGGGGCTGGACGAGGATTCGGCGGCCACGCGTAAGGGCTTCTGGGCGCGCATTTTCGGTCGTTGATCGGGCTGGCCTGATTCACCGCTCATGACGGCTGGGGATTGACTGATCGCATGGCAACACAGAGGTCCCTACAGCCCCAGGCCGCCATCCACGCTGAGAATTTGCCCGGTGATGAAATGGGGTCCGGTAGCGAAAAAGAGCACCGCCTCGGCCACATCCTGCGCCGTCCCGTTGCGCTTCATCGGCGTGCGGCGCGCAAACGATTCGTACTCGGGACCGACCTCGCCGTTCACGATCATCCCTGGGGCAACGCAGTTGACGCTAATCTCCGGCGCAAACGCTCGCGACATGGTGCGCGTCAGCATGTGCAGCGCGGCTTTCGACGTGCTGTAGTGGGCGTGGGTGGGCCACGGGTGCATGCCGCCGAGTGAGCCGATGTTGATAATGCGCCCGTGCGCCGCTTTCAGGTGGGGGTGCGCCGCCTGCGCGGCGAGGAATGGCCCTCGGGTGTTGGTCTCAAACATCGCATCCCACTGCTCGACGGTGATCTTCTCCAAATCGGCGGTTTCGTAGCGTCCCGCGTTGTTCACCAGAATGTCGAGGCGTCCAAAGTGCGCGGCAGCCGCTTCGACTGCCGCGCGAACCTCCGCCGGGTCGCGCACGTCGAGCTTCAATCCCAGCGCCCGCACGCCGAACGCCTCAATTTCGGAGACCGTCTGGCGGGCCTGAGCCTCGGATTCGCGCCACGTGATGGCCACATCTGCGCCGGCTTTGGCAAGCGTGAGGGCGAGGACGCGCCCAATTCTTTTGGACCCGCCCGTCACCAGCGCGGCCTTGCCCTCCAGGGATTTCATGTCTCGATTTTAAATGTTGATCGGGGCAACCATTTTCCGCATCCGTGCAACTCACCGCCTCCAGACCCCATCCAAGCTGCTGAATGAACGCCCGGAAAGGACGTCCCCGCCGTGTCGCCCCGGATTCTCCCGCTGGTTTGCTGTTCGGTGCTGCTGGCTTTCGTCGCCGGATGCGCTGGGTCTCATCCTCGAACCGTCAACGTAGCGGCGCACGCCGTCGCGCCTGACGATGTGGCCCTGCACGGCAATCCCAATGCTCCTTATCTCCTTGCCGGCGAATCGCCGCGATTGGTTGCGCGGCCTACTGCCGAAGACGCGAAGAATGCGATGCCCTGCGATCCAGAGAATCTCTCGGTTGAAGAGATTGCGGGTGATGCTCACGGGAACCTGCGCTCCATCAAGCTCGCCTTCATGAATCGCGGGGCTGTTGCCTGCACCCTGGGGGGATATCCTGCGGTTTCGCTCATGGATCGCGGCGGAGCAAACATCGGGAGCATCGTCACCGAGAAAATCACGCCGGAGAAGGTGATTGCGGAGCTCTCGCAGACAGGCCACACGCCGCTGGGCGATACCCCTGAGGTGACTCTGATGCCGGAGGAAGTTGCGGCCTTTCAGGTGGTGTGGACGACCGGATCGGGGTGCTCCAGCGTTTCCCGCATTGTGGTCAGCGCTCCGGGATCGACGCGCGCGTTCGATATTGCTCAGCCGATGAGCATTTGCGCCGGACGCATCCAGGTGACCGAGTTGCGGCTCGACGAAGGCAATACCTGATCGGACGAGCTCTCCGCCTGGCATCCTGCTTTCATGATTGCGCCACCTCGACCTGCGGCGTCTTGCCGCTCAGCGCAATCGCAGCCAGCGCGATGAGCGGCGGAAAGAACTCCAGCGTGTAGCGCGGCTCCGGCGCCTCCAGACTCAGCAGCAGGGCACAGCGAAACACGACGAATGCCAGGATGGCTCCTCGCAACGGTGGCCGTTTGAGATATCCAGCGATGGCTGCAATGAAATACGCGAGATTGAGGCCCGCGTAAGCCAGGGCGAACTCTGTCTCCGATTCGTGCTGATCGAATTGCCACCAGCGCAGCTCGATCCACAGCATCTCGGTGCGCGGCCGAAGCGCCATGTCCGCAAGGCGCAGCAGCGGCAGCTCGATGTAGTAGCGGACAGGGTGCGCGCGGACCCGCGCCGACGCCAGATCGGCGAAAGCGGCGTCGATCGCCGGGCTGATCGTTGTGGTGGCGTTGTATTGCGACAGAAGCTGTCGAGTTTGCTCGTATTGCGCGGGGGAGTCGAAGGCGCGCGCCGGCAAATTGGCAATGTCAATCGGGCCGGAGCCGGCATTCCAGTAGACGTCGGACGTGCAGGTGAGATCGACGCAAATCGTTTTCGTCCAGCGATTGAAGCCGGGATCGGTGCTCTCTCCTGGATCGACGGCATGGCGCGGCGCAAGCGGCTGAAAAAGATGAAAGGTGCGCTCATTTCGCACAGTCCAGGGAACAAACGGCAGCACCGAAATCGCGCCGCAAACGACCGCCCAGCGAACCATCGGCGCCAATCCCCAGCGCCGGGAACCGTACATCACCATCGCCGGGCAAAGCGCGACGGCCAGCAATGCGCCGTCCGGGCGCAGCAGCGTCGCATAGCTCCACGACAACGCCAGAACCAGACTCCAGGTCCACCCCGGACACACCAGAAATCGAGCCAGCGCGTAGAACGCCAGGGCGATGCAGAAGAGCTCGGGCGTTTCCGCCAGAGGAGCGGCGACGTAGTTCGCGGTGAAGGGACACAACGCCGCAAGCCAGAGAGCCCACCAGCCGGCGCGCGTGCTCCAGATGCGCCGCGCAAAACCGGCGATGAGCAGGCAGGTCGTCAGATCGAGGGCCGTCTGCAGCAACATCACGGCGTTGTAGTGCTCCATCCCAAAGAGCCGGAAACCCAGGATCAGGAATAGTGGATAGCCGGGCAGCCGGATCAGCGTGGAATGCATGCCGCCGGAGCCAGACAGGCCGTAGACCCCGTGCAGCATCCAGTTTTTCGCGATGTCGCCATAGATTAAGGTGTCGCCCTGAACCTCAGGGTAAGCATGGATAAACCAGAGGCGAAGAGCTGCTCCGCAAACCAGCGCGAGCGTCACGAAGATCCAGGCTTTGAAGCGCGCCGAGCGCATGAAAATCATTAGAACAGGTCACGACGCCGACGTCGGCACAGCAGCGAGCGATGAGACCCGTATCGTAGGATTGATGCTGTACGCCCTCAACGAATGAAGCAAGTCTTCTACGACCCCAAACAAAGGCGCCGCAAGATCATCCGGCGAATCACCGACGTGTCGCTGGTGGCCCTCACCATCGTCCTGGTGGTGTTCATTTTCAGCGTCATTTCGCGGCAGACCCTGCCGGACTTGCTGCTGCCCGCCCAGAAACGGAATTATGTTGCGCTCCGGGAGCGGCAGCCGGAGCTGGCGCGCAGGGCGGCGGTGCATCCGCGGCGGAAAACTCATCGGCTGCCCTCCGAGATCGAGCTGAACCAGGACGAAGGGCTGCGCGCGGCCTTCTACACCAATGACGAGTCGGATTACGCCTCCTTGAAGGTGCACATCCACCAGATCGACATGCTGTTCCCGGACTGGCTGCACGTGATTTCACCCGACGGCAACCTCGTGGGTGCATCGCCAATGTATCCGGTGCACTTTTACCCCGTGGTGGACGCAGCTGGCGTGCACGGCGTCGATCCGGAAAACAAGGTTAAGACGACCATTGAAGCAGCAAAGGAGGACACCGAAGTCTTCCCGATGCTGAATGATTACAACACCCTGAGCGGGGAGTGGGACGGCGACACGATTGGGAAGATGCTGCACAGCGCGGCAGCCCGCGGACGGCTGCACGTCCAGCTGGATAAGGTTCTTTACGCCAATCCCTCGTATCGCGGAATCTGCCTCGACTTCGAGCAGGTTCCGGATGAAGACCTGCAGCTGTATGTGAACTGGATCGGCGAGCTCCACAACGACTTCCGCGAGAAGAACCTGCGGATCTATGTCAACGTCCAGGTGAGCGCCGACGATGCCTATCTGGCGCGGGTGGCGCACAACAGCGACGGCGTCATCCTGATGAATTACGACGAGCATGAGGAAACCAGCGCGCCGGGTCCTGTCGCGAGCCAGCCGTGGTTCGAGGCGAATCTGACGCGGGTGCTGAAGGTAGTGCCGAAGGACAAGCTGATCTGCGGCATCGGCAACTATGGATTCGACTGGGCCCTGCCGCTGCCTCAAAAGGGGCAAAAGCCCTCAAGCAAGGTGGTGGATGTGACCGATCTTTCGGTGCAGGACGCGTGGCAGGAAGCATCGGACGCCGGGGCGGACGTGCATCTGGAAGGCGACGAGCTGAACCCGCACTTCGCGTACGACGATGAAGATGCGCATCTGCGGCATGAGGTCTGGTTCCTCGACGGCGTGACGGCGCTGAACGAGATGCGCTTCGGACGGCAGATCGGGCTGCGGACCTTCGCGCTGTGGGTGCCGGGGAAAGAAGATCCTTCGCTGTGGTCCATCTGGGATCGCCCCAGCGCGCCAAATGCGCAGGACCTGTTGAAGACCGTGCCTCCGGGTGAAGACGTGAACTCCGAGGGCGAGGGCGACATTCTGCGGATCACGGAAAAGCCGCAGGTGGGCCTTCGCTCGATTGAAATGGACTCGGACAACTTCACCGTGACCGACGAGAACATGGTCCAGTTACCCCAGTCTTACACGGTGGAGCAGCACGGATACGATCCGCACAAGCTGGCGCTGAGCTTCGATGACGGCCCGGATCCGGTGTGGACGCCGAAGATTCTCGACATTCTGAAGCAGTATCACGTCCACGCCACATTCATGGTGATCGGCGCTGAGGCCCAGGAGAACGTGGGTCTGCTGAAGCGCTACATCCGCGAAGGGCACGAGATCGGCAACCACACGTTTACGCATCCGGACATCAGCGAAATTTCGCCGTTTCAGCTGCAGGAAGAGCTGAACTGGACGGAGCGGCTGTTCGGCGCGGAACTGGGCATCCAGCCGCTCTACTTCCGCCCGCCCTATTCCATCGACCAGGAGCCGGATACGAACGACGAGGCCGCCCCGGCCTACCGCATCCAGCAAATGGGCTACACGATCATCGGCGACAAGATCGACACCGACGACTGGAACGAGCACCCGCGCAAAACGCCGCAGGAAATCACCGACAGCGTGCTGCAGCAGTTGCAGGAGATGAAGACGCGGTCGTGGATGCAAGGCAGCGTCATCCTGATGCACGACGGCGGCGGCAATCGCCAGCCGACCGTGGATGCCCTGCCCCTGCTGATTACAACGCTGCGCGCAAAGGGCTACCAGATTGTTCCGGTAAGCGAGCTGATGGGCAAGACAACCGCCGAGGTGATGCCGCCCATCGCGCCCAAACTGCGCTGGCAGGCGCGCGTGGACTGGGTGGCGTTCTTCTTCTTCGGCTTTTTCGCGCATTTCGTCGTCGATATCTTCTTCATCGGCGACGTGCTGATGAGCGTGCGCCTCATCCTCATCGGCATCTTTGCCCTGGTCGAGCGCTTCCGCAAGCGTCATGTCCCTGCGGGGGTCTATGAACCCCGCGTCGCCGTTCTGATTCCGGCCTACAACGAAGAGCTGGTCATCGTCCGCACCATCAAATCGGTACTGCAGTCGGACTACAGAAACATTCGCGTCATCGTGATTGACGACGGTTCCTCAGACCGTACTTTCGATGTGGCGCGCGAGGCCTACGAAGAAGAGATTGCCCAGGGCCGGCTCACAGTCCTGACCAAAGTCAATGCCGGCAAGGCCGAAGCCCTGAATCTCGGACTCGACCATGTCGATGAGGAAATCTACATCGGCATCGACGCCGATACGGTGATTGCCGGCGACGCAATTTCGAAGCTCGTGTGCCACTTCGCCGATCCGCGAGTGGGCGCCGTCGCCGGAAATGCCAAGGTCGGCAATCGCATCAATCTCTGGACCATCTGGCAGGCGCTCGAATACATCACCAGCCAGAACTTTGAACGCCGCGCCATGGACCTGTTCGACGTCGTCACCGTCGTGCCGGGAGCCATTGGCGCATGGCGCACCAGCGCGGTGAAGCGAGGCGGCTGCTACCCCGTCAACACGGTCGCCGAGGACGCGGATCTGACGATGAACCTCCTCGAGCAGCGCTACAAGGTCATCTACGACGATCGCGCGCTGGCCTTCACGGAAGCTCCGGCGACCGCGCGCAGCCTCATGCGGCAGCGGTTCCGCTGGTCGTTCGGCATCCTGCAAGCCGTCTTCAAGCATCGCGCCGGAGCGCGCACCAATCGGGCGATGGGCTTCTTTGCCCTGCCCAACATCCTCATCTTCCAGATCCTGCTGCCGCTGGTGTCCCCCTTCATCGACATCATGTTTGCCGCCGGCGTGATTCACTACCTGCTCGATCGCTACTTCCATCCGGGAGCTGCCAGCGCGGCGAGTTTCGAGAAATTGGTGACGTATTTCCTCGTGTTCCTCATCATCGACTTCGTCACGTCCGTGCTCGCGTTCAGTCTCGAACCGCGCCTCCCGGCCAGCAAGGGCGAAATCTGGCTTCTGCCGCATGTCTGGCTGCAGCGCTTTTGCTATCGCCAGCTCTTCTCCATCGTCCTGTTTCGCACGCTCAAGCGCGCGATCGAAGGAAGGCCCTTCAACTGGGAGAAAATCGAGAGGACCGCGCGGCTTTCGCGGCAAACCGAGAAAATCGCCACCGGGCAGTAGTCACTCTTCCAGAATCCGATTCACCCGTTCCCTCAGACCCTGCGCATCGAAGGGAGCCCGGACCTTCGCGTCATTGTCGAAATAAACATAGACGTCGCGCTTTTTCCGTTTCGGCGGCGCAATCGGCGAGGCGTACTGGCAGGGTGGCACGCCTCGATGCGTGGTTCCCTCGGGCGGCTGCCCGCCCTCGGCCCAGTCGGCGACGCGTTCAGCCCACGCGTCGAGGTCCACATCCCCATAGCCGCTGGCATACAGTTCCTTCGAGCCGTGCAGGCGGACATAGACAAAATCGGCGGTAACGTCCATCAGCCGCGGCCACTCGACGGTATCCGCGCAGACCAGCGCGATACGCTGACGCCGCAGCAGTCGAATGAATTCCGGCGCAACGCAGCTGGGATGGCGAATCTCGATGGCATGCCGCAGAGGCCTGCTTACCGGCGGCTTCAGGAAGACACGCCCCTTCATCCAGGAATCATGTTCCACGGCCAGCGTTGCGGCCTCCTCCGTAGTGCGCGGCAACAGCGTGAAGAATTCTTCGAGGAGGCCCGGCCTGAACGAGAATATGGGAGGAAACTGCCAGAGAAACGGGCCCAGCTTGTCGTCCAGCTTCAGAATTCCCGAGGCGAAAAAATTCGCCAGCGGTTTGCGAATATCGCGCAGTTTGCGCATGTGCGTAATGAATCGCGAGCCTTTGATGGCGAACACGAAACTCTCAGGCGTCTCCGCAACCCATTTCTCGAAACTCGAGGGCCGCTGCAGCGAATAGAATGTGCCGTTGATTTCGATGGTGGAGAAGGCTTGCGCCGCAAACCTCAATTCCTGCTTCTGCGGCAGCTTCTTTGGATAGAACACGCCGCGCCATCCCTCGTAGGTCCAGCCGGAGATGCCGATGCGGACGTTCCCATGAGTCACGCACACATGGAATGCCCCCGCCCGCAAAGCGGTTGCATGGCGGACCGGCCGAGCGGACTTGTGCGATCGGCCGACTCTGCCGATAGAATCGAAGCAAGCATTGGATTCAACAGCCAGGTGCATTGTTTGACGGCTTCGACACTATCTGTTGCGCAGACTGCGCTTACATTTCAGGAACTTCTGCTGCGGCTCCAGGGTTTCTGGGCAGAGCGCGGCTGCGTGCTCGCCCAGCCCTATGACGTGGAAGTCGGCGCGGGCACCATGTCCCCGGACACCTTCCTGCGCGTGCTGGGGCCCGATCCCATCGCCATCGCCTACACGCAGCCCTCGCGGCGCCCGGCGGATGGCCGCTACGGCGAGAACCCCAACCGGCTTTACAAGCACACCCAGCTTCAGGTGATCCTGAAGCCGCCGCCGGCCGACATTCAGGAAATCTACCTGGAGTCGCTCGAGGCCATCGGCATTCGGCTGCGCGAGCACGACATCAAGTTCGAGGAAGACAACTGGGAATGGCCGGTAGGCGGTGCCTGGGGCGTGGGCTGGCAGGTGATGCTCGATGGGCTGGAGATCACGCAGTTCACCTACTTTCAGCAGTGCGGCGGCATGGATCTCGACCCCATCTCCGGTGAGATTACCTATGGCCTGGAGCGCATTGCCGCGTTTCTGCAGGGCGTGAACTCGCTCTACGACGTGGTGTGGGCGCGGGACCCGAAAACCGGCCGCGCTGTCACCTACGGCGATATTCGCCTGCAGGAGGAACTGCAGCTCTCGGTCTACAACTTCGAGGCAGCCGACATCGGCAAACTATGGGAACACCTTCGCCTCTACGAATCCGAATGTCAGGCGCTGCTGGACGGATTCCACAGCATCCAGAAGTCCGAGAAAGCCGGGGAGCGGCACGAGAAGATACACGATCGCGTGGTACGCGATGGCGCCGCACCGCCCGCGGAAGATGTGCGTGCGGCCGTTCGGCGATTTCCTCTGCTCGGCGCGTATGAGTTGTGCCTCAGGTGCTCGCACCTGTTCAACCTGCTCGACGCGCGCGGAGCGATTTCCGTCACGGAACGCGTAGCCGTGATGGCGCGCATTCGCAACATGGTAGTGGGTGTCGCGAAAGCGTATGCGGCGCAAAAACTCGCCATGCCAACTCGGGAAACGGGGGCCGCTTAGCCATGCCGAATCTCCTCTTCGAAGCAGGAATGGAAGAGATTCCGGCGCGAATGATCGGTCCGGCGGAACTCGAACTGAGAGAGCGCGTGGTGGAGTTGCTGCGGCGCGAGCGTCTGCTGGCCCAGGAACACGAAATCCACAGTTATTCGACGCCGCGGCGCCTCGCCGTCCAGGTGAATGGCGTGCTGGCGCGTCAACCAGACGCGACGCAGGAGATGACCGGGCCGTCCTGGGCTGTCGCGTTTAAGGATGGGCAGCCGACAGCGGCGGCGCAGGCCTTCGCGCGCAAGGCGGGCGTCGACGTGAGCGCTCTGAAAAAGCTGGCCACGCCGAAGGGCGAATATGTCTCCGCCACCGCCACGCATCGCGGCCGCGACGCCGCAGCGGTGCTGGGCGAACTCCTCGCGGCTGAGCTGGCCGCACTCTACTGGCCGAAGAATATGTACTGGCGCGCGCTCAAGCCGGAGCGCTTCGTGCGGCCGGTGCGGTGGATCGTTGCCCTGCTCGATCACTCGATTCTTCCCGTCGAATTTGGCGGCGCGCGGGCAGCGAACTGGACGATGGGCCATCGCATCCTGCACGGCTCCGCGCCCGTGACCATCGATCATCCTGACGATTATGTCGGCGCGCTGGAGTCAGCCAAAGTGACGGCGGACGTGGCGCTGCGGCGGCATCGCATCCGCAAGGCTCTCGATCTGGAAACGCGCAGCATCGCCGGCGCGCGCTGGCGCGAAGACGAGGCGCTCGTCGACACGGTGACCAACCTGACCGAATGGCCTTCGGTGGTAACGGGCAGCTTCGATCGCGAGTTCCTTCAACTGCCGGAAGAGGTTCTGGTGACGGTCATGCGCGATCATCAGAAATATTTCGCCGTCGAGAATGCCGAGGGCCGGCTCGAACCCTGGTTCCTGACCGTGTTGAATACGCATCCCGAAGAGAACGGGATCGAAACGATCCGCCGCGGTAATGAGCGGGTGCTCCGCGCACGCTTCAGCGATGCGCGATTTTTCTGGACGGTGGATCGGAAGACGCCGCTGGAAGACCGCGTGGAGTCGCTCAAGTCGGTCACCTTCCACAAGGAGCTGGGCAGCTACTGGGACAAAACCCAGGCCAACCTCCGCGTCGCGGAGAGCCTCGCAAGAATTGTTGATGCCCGCGCGAATCCGGACCATGCACAGAAGTTGCGGCTCGATCCAAAGACGCTTCTCCAGGCCGTCCGTCTGGCCAAGTGCGACCTCACCACCGAGCTGGTGAAGGAGTTCACCGAACTCCAGGGCATCGTGGGCGGCCTCTACGCGCGCGCGCAGGGATTAGGCGAATCCGTGGCACAGGCAATCTATTGGCAATATTCTCCCGCGGGAATCGAAGACCCGATCCCTCCGACGGCGGAAGGTCAGGTCCTCGGCATCGCGGATCGCGCACAGACGATCGCAGCCATGTTCCGGATCGGTCTCGAGCCAACGGGATCGAAGGATCCCTATGCATTGCGCCGCGCGGCGAACGCCATCGTGAAAATCCTGGCGGAGTCGGTCCTGCCCTTAAGCATTTTCGATTTGCTCTCGACCGCTCCCGAGCCAGTGAGAGCGGACATTCAGGTAAAGCTGCGCGGCTTCTTCCGCGAGCGCCTCGAATTCTACCTGCGCGAAGTGCGCGGCTTCGCCTACGACGTGGTGAATGCCGTGCTGGCTGCGGACGCGGACGACGTGCGCGATGCCATCGCTCGCGCCGAGGCGCTCTCGGCGGTGCGCGGTTCGGAAGATCTGGCGGCAATTGCCGCCGCCTTCAGGCGCATCAAGAACATCCTGCGCCAGGCGCGTGAAAAGGGAATTGCCGTCGATGGCAAGCTCGACCAAAACGCTTTCGCCGAGCCTGGCGAACGGCAACTCTTCGATGCGGCGAACCGGCTGGCTCACATTGTTGAGGGCTTTCGCTCCCGGCGCGAGTATCGCCAGGCTCTCGAACACATCGCGACTCTGCGCCCCCATGTCGATCTCTTCTTCGACAAAGTGATGGTCATGGCCGAAGACGAATCGGTGCGGCGCAATCGACTGGCGTTGATTGCCTGGGTACTCGGTGGATTCTCCTCCATGGCCGACTTCTCCGAGCTCGTCTCCAGTTAACCGAATCGCGCCATTCAGCGACACTGTGCCTTCCACGGCAGCGGCTCGCTATCATAGATGGGCCGCGCCTGCGGCCGGGAGTCTGCGTGGCAGAAGAACTTTGGACTGAGGTCGAAACCTACGCTGATGGTCTGCTGATCCCCTCCGATCCGGTGCTGGAAGCGGCCCGCGCCGCCAGCGAGGCCGCCGGCTTGCCCGATATCGCGGTCACGCCCAGCCAGGGCAAGCTGCTCTATCTGCTGGCGCGCATACACAAGGCCCGCCGCATTCTCGAAGTCGGTACACTGGCCGGCTACAGCACCATCTGGATGGCTCGAGCCCTCCCCGAGGACGGCAGTCTGGTCACTCTCGAACTGGATCGCCGCCACTGCGACGTCGCGCGCGCCAACGTCGATCGCGCCGATCTGGCAGCCATCGTCGACCTGCGTGAAGGGCCCGCGCTCGATACGCTGCCGGAGCTGGCGGCAGAAGGCCTGGAGCCCTTTGACCTGGTCTTTATCGACGCGGATAAGGAGAACACGCCCGCCTACTTCAACTGGGCCATGCGGCTGACGCGGCCCGGATCGGTGATCGTCGTCGACAACGTGATCCGTGAGGGCGCCGTGGTCAATCCGAACACCGTCGATGAACGCGTCCAGGGGATCCGCCGCTTCAATGAGGCATTAGCTGCCGAGCCGCGCGTCACAGCCACGACCGTTCAAACCGTGGGCAGCAAAGGATACGACGGATTCACGCTCGCTCTGGTGACCAGCTGATTCCGGATCACGGCACGATAACCGCTGCCCCATCGATGGCGTCATTCGCAACCGCCAGCAGCGCATCATTCGCCTCTTCAAGCCGGAACACTGTCGTCCTGGGACGCATGCCAATCTCCGCGGCGAGCTTCACAAAATCCCCGCTATCCTGGCGCGTCATGTTGGCCACGCTGCGCATCTGCCGCTCGCCCCACAGCAGCGAGTCGTAGTCGAACTGCGGGATGCGGTCGAGGTGGATCGCGTTGATCGCGACAACGCCGCCTTTACGCAGCGAAGCCAGCGCAGACACCACCACATCGCCACTCGGCGCAAACGTCACGCCGCAGTCCAGTGGTACGGGAGGCCGCTCCGTGGCATCGCCCACCCAGGCAGCGCCCAGGGTGCGGGCCAGTTGCTGATGGGAAGCGCCTCGCGTGGAAACGTACACTTCGCACTGCCAGTGCTTGAGTACCTCGATGGCCAGATGCGCCGAGGCTCCAAAACCGAAGAGTCCCACCCGGTCGCCGGGCTGCACCTCCGCAACGCGCAAGCTGCGAAAGCCGATAATTCCCGCGCAAAGCAGCGGCGCAAGATCGGTCGCGGACCGGTCTTCCGGCAGCGGGATGAGAAAGTCGGCCCGGGCCACCGCATATTCGGCATACCCGCCGTTGACCGAGAAGCCCGTGTAGGTGGGATGGTCGCAGAGATTCTCGCGCCCTTTGCGGCACAGAGGACACGTCCCATCGACGCCGCCCAGCCACGACACGCCGCAGCGCGCACCGTGATGCAGATCCGTTGCCTCCCCCGCTTTTTCGACGCGCCCCACAATCTGGTGCCCAGGAGTGACCGCATCGCGCAGCGGTTTCAGTTCCCCTGCGGTGATATGCAAATCCGTGCGGCAAACGCCGCAGGCTTCCACTTTCAGCAAAACCTGGCCCGGGCCGGGCTCAGGAATCGACAGGTCTTCGACGGCCAATGGCCGAGTGGCGATCGGACCCGGCTGATGGAGGACCGCGGCACGCATGACTCTCAGATTAGTACTTGCGGCGTGAGCCCTGCTCCATCCGGTTACGGGTGCTGGCTGATGGAGAGGATGTTGCCGTCAGGATCTTTGAACCAGCCGATAACGGCCCCGCCGGGAGCATGCCACAGAGCATGCTCGTCCTGCTCGATCCCCGGGAACCGCTCGAAGCCAATGCCCGCGGCCGCTAGTTCCTGAGCGGCGGCTGCCGCATCGTTCACCTGCCATCCCAGCACCGTGAACGCCTGCGGCTTCAAGTCGCGCACCAGCGTCACGCGGAGCATCGTGCCCTGGCTGTCAAACACCAGGGCAAAGCCGTCTTCATAGACGAGGCAGAGACCGAGCGTATCGCGATAAAAGGCACGGGCACGATCGGCGTTCGTGACTGGCACAAAGGCTACGAGCTTCTGGCTGTCGAGCATGGCATGAGCTCCTGTGACCGCGAGTATACCCGGCGCTGCAGCCCGTAAAATAAATGCAGGGCCCTATGGATTTACACGAGAAGATACGCACACTGCCAGCGCGGCCCGGCGTGTATCTGTACAGGAACGCGGATGGCGAGGTCATCTACGTTGGCAAGGCAAAGAACCTGCGGTCGCGCGTTCGCTCCTATCTGCTCGAGGCCTCCCAGGCGAACGCCAAGACCGGCTCGCTCATGCGCGAGGCCGTCGAAGTCGATTACATTCTGGTCGACAACGAGCATGAGGCGCTGGCACTTGAGAACAACCTCATCAAGCAGCGCAAACCGCGCTTCAACATCCTGCTGCGTGACGATAAGACCTACCCTTATGTGAAGCTCACGCTCGCCGATCGCTATCCCAAGGTGTTTGTCACGCGCCGCCTGCGCAAAGATGGCAGCGCTTATTACGGCCCGTATTTTCCGGGCAATCTGGCGTATCGCGTCGCCGACGTGATCCAGCGCAGCTTTCTGTTGCCCAGCTGCAAGGTCGATCTCGAGCGCGATCATCCGCGGCCCTGCCTGCAGTACTACATCCACCGCTGCCTCGGGCCGTGCGTGAAGGGCCTCACCACGCCCGAGGCCTATGCGGAGGCCGTGCGCGATGCGCAGTTGTTTCTGGAGGGGCGAACCGCAGACCTCAACAAATCGCTGCATCAGCGCATGGGCGCAGCCGCCGCTGCCGAGCAATTCGAATTGGCAGCCAAATATCGCGATCTGCTCATCACCGTGGATCAGATGCTGGAAAAGCAGCGCATCGCTTCGGCGGAGGACGACGATGCGGATGTCTTCGGCTTCCACTATGAGAACAAGATGATTGCCGTCAACCTGTTCCACATGCGCGGCGGCAAAATCGTCGACCGGCGCGAATTCTTCTGGGAAGACTTGCCGGAATTCGTCGTCGCCGAAATCGCAGAGGAGCCGTCGCCCCAGCCGAAGACCGATGCAGCCGAAGCGGCCTTCGATCCCGGAGCCTTCTTCTCTGCCCTGCTCAAGCAGCTTTACATCGAGCAGCAATATGTTCCCGCGCAGGTCTATGTCCCGGTGGACTTCAGCGACCGCGCGTCACTGGGGGGACTGCTTGCCGAGCAGACGAAGCATCGGGTCGACATCGCCGTGCCGCTGCGCGGCGAAAAGCGCTCGCTCGTCGATCTGGCCGGCCAGAACGCGAAGCAGAGCTACGATCAGCGTTTCCGCGTGCTGCAGCCCAGCCACAAGGCGATGCAGTCTGCTTTGCAGGACGCTCTGATGCTGGAACATCCTCCCAGGCGCATCGAGTGTTTCGACATCTCGCATATTCAGGGTGCGGAAACTGTCGCTTCAATGGTGGTGTGGGAAGACGGCCAAATGAAGAAGTCCGCCTATCGCAAGTTCAAAATCAAATCGGTTGAGGGCGTCGACGACTTCGCCGCGATGCGCGAAGTGGTGACCCGCCGCTATCGCCGCGTGGTTGAGGAACAACTGGAGGCCCCAAGCCTCATCCTGATCGACGGAGGACTGGGCCAGCTGCACGCGGCGGCCGCGGCGCTGGAAGAGCTGGGCCTGACCACGCAGCCGCTGGCTTCCATCGCGAAGCGCGAGGAGATTATCTACCTCTACGGGCAGGAAGACGACCCAGTCGTGCTCGATCGCCGCTCGCCGGTGCTGCATGTCATCCAGATGATTCGCGACGAATCGCATCGCTTCGCCGTCACCTACCACCGCAAGCGCCGCGAAATGCGCGACCGCGAATCGGAGCTGCTCGAGATTCCCGGCGTTGGGGCGCGCACGCGCCAACGGCTCCTGGAGCACTTTGGCAGCCAGCGCAGCGTGGCCGCGGCGAGTCTCGAAGCCCTGGCCGCCGTCGTTCCCCCGCGTACGGCGGAAGCGATTCACACGCATTTCCATCCCGCGGCCGCCTCCAATCCCCTGCCCATCCTCAACCACCTTTCCTGAATCACCGCACCTGCAATAATCCCTCTGAGGCAGTTGAGCGACATGAGAACCGTGCTGATGGCCGATCCGGTCCGCTATCCCCGCATGACGACCGCAGAGCTCCGGGAGACCTTTCTTCTGGAACGCTTGTGCGAGCCAGGCATGCTGCACCTGGCGTACATCGATCTGGATCGCGCCATTGCCGGCTTTGCTGCGCCGGCGGACAACGCTCTCGCGTTGCCCGCGTATCCCGAGCTGCGCGCCGAGTACTTCACCGAACGGCGCGAGCTCGGCGTTCTGAATGTCGGAGGCGACGGTGTGGTCCACGTGGGCAGCCACAGCTATGCGCTCGACAATCTCGACGTTCTCTACATCGGGCGCGGCCATCCGAATGTCCGTTTCGAGTCGAAAGGCAGCGACCACCCCGCGGTCTTCTATCTGCTCAGCTATCCGGCGCACACAGGCCATCCCGTCGCGCTGGTGAAGAAGGCCGACGCCAGTCCCACGCAGCTTGGCAGCGCGGAGACCTGCAACCTGCGCACGGTCTGCAAATACGTTCATCTCCAGGGCGCGCGCAGTTGCCAGCTCGTCATGGGCGTAACCCACCTGCAGCCAGGCAGCGCGTGGAACACCATGCCCCCGCACACGCACATGCGGCGCTCGGAAATATATATGTACTTCAATGTCGCTGAAGGTGCGCGGGTGTTTCACCTGATGGGTCCCGCAGGTGAGACGCGGCATCTGGTCCTGGCCGACCGCGATATTGTCGTGTCGCCCGGCTGGTCCATCCACGCCGGAATGGGCACCCGCACCTATAGCTTCTGCTGGGGCATGGGCGGTGAAAACCAGGACTACGCCGATATGGATCCAGTGCCGGTGACGAGCCTGCGCTGATTCGGCAGATGCCCCGCTCGCCGGGATTCAGGAGGAATGCACTGATGAAGAGATCGATGATTCTCGCGTTCGCAGGGCTGCTGGCGCTTTCTCTCGCCGCGCAGACGAAGCAGCCCGCCCCGGCACAAAGCACGGCGCCTGTTCCCCAGGCCGAACCCACCCCGCCCGCCAGCCAGGCGTTATCGGTACTTGTGCACAAAAGCGCGGGCCTGCAGTATCGCCTGCAGAACCTCATTCCCGAGGCACAGTCGAAAGGAAGTGCCGGAACGACGCTTTTCGATTACGGCCGCTACAAGATTCAGCTCTCGGTGCGCACGGTCAGCGGAGGAGCCGAGGTCCACGCCCACTGGGACGACGTCATGATGGTGGAACAGGGTACCGCCTCGCTGATCACAGGCGGAACGGTCGTTGGAGGCGAAACCGATTCGGCCGGCGAAACGAAAGGCGCAAAGATCGACGGTGGACAATCTCAGACGATTGCCCCCGGCGACATGGTCACCGTCCCCGCCGGTACGCCGCACCAGATCCTTCTCGATCCCAATGTCATTTATGGCGCGGTTGTGATCAAAATCTTCACGAGGTAGGGCTGGAGAACGGAGGCGCTTTTGCCTGCCTCTGGTTTTCCTCTATCGCGATAACCAGCCGCCATCCACCACCAGAACGGTGCCCGTGACGTAATCGCTGGACGGCGAAGCCAGAAAAACGGCAGCGCCCGCAAGATCCTCTGGCTCGCCCCATCGCCCGGCCGGAATCCGCTCGAGGATTTGCCGGTTCCGCGTCTCGTCCCTGCGGAGCGCCGCGGTATTCTCCGTAGCAAAGTAGCCGGGCGCAATCGCATTCACCTGCACGTTGTGCGCGGCCCACTCGTTGGCGAGCGCTTTGGTCATTTGCGCGATGCCGCCCTTCGAGGCAACGTAGGCGGCAATGCGAATGCCCCCCTGAAACGACATCATCGAGGCGATATTGATGATCTTGCCGCGCCGCCGGTCCAGCATGGGCCGCCCCGCCAGCTGGCACAGCCGAAACGCGCTCGTCAGGTTCACTTGCAGCACCTGCGCCCAGGCCTCCATCGCGTGGTTTTCAGCGGCAGAGCGGTGAATCGTGCCGGCGTTGTTGACCAGAATGTCCGGCGCGCCCATGGTGGAGACCACATCGGCATAGAGCCGATCCGCGCCCTCCGGTTGGCTCAGGTCGGCGGCGAAGCTCTGCGACGCTCGCCCCATCGCGCGAATCCTGAATGCGGTTTGCTCGGCTGGACGGCGGTTGCCGTGGCAGGCGACCGAAGCGCCCGCCTCGGCCAAAGCCAGAGCAATCGCCGCGCCCAGCCCGCTGGCAGCGCCGGTAACCAAAGCAGTCTTGCCGTCGAGCCGAAATCGATCTGTCCTATGGGAATCAACCGGCATCGCTACCCGGTATACCATCCCGCGCCGCAAACCACGAAACCTCTCCGTGAGCGGGCTCTGCGAAAGGAAGTCCCCGTAAGCCGGCCCGCAAGGGGCCGCCGGCAGAAACACAAAGGCCGGAAGAGAATTCTCTTCCGGCCTTTGTGTTGACGGTTGACCGCGCCGCTCTATGTCGTGCTGTTGGGTATGAGCCTCACGCGCGTGAGTGAAGAAGCGATGGAGTGGAAGATGTCCACCAGCGAATTGACGCTGTTATTGGTGGAGTTCGCCTGGCAACCTGAGTCACCGCCGGAGACGCTGTAGTCCGAGTAGAAGTAATTCGACGGTGTTGCCGACGAGCTTCCGGGACTTCCTCCAGTCGCCATCCACTGCATCGTCTGGCATGGTGTGATGTCCTCATATTTTGCCGTGCTGGTTCTGTCATAACCGCAGTTCGAGCTGGAAGAAGTCGATGGGGAACCATAAGCTACCGTATAGACCGCCGTGGAACGCGGCGAATAGGTTTTGATTGCCGTTCCCGCCACCACGGCCTGGCTGCAGGTTGCCACCCAGGAGGGATAGTTGCCATTGCTTGAGCCCCCCTGAACCCAGCCGGACGGATACGTGTAGGCAGCCGTGTTTCCGGCCTTCGCGAACGTAAGCTGTGTGCTTGACTTATACGTCGAGGTCACCTCGCTGACTGTAGCCGAATTGAAGACCGAGGGACTGTTGTTATCGTAGGACTGCGTGTCACCCGGGCCGTTGTTATTGCCGTCGCCGAGGATGATCATCACGTTCGGGTAGCCGTTGACTTTCTGCTCGGCAACCAGGGCCGCCTGTGCCGCGTACAGAGCGCCGGAATAGTAGGTGCCGTAGTTGCCATCGTAGTTGGAAGGCGCCAGGCCGCCGCAGCCGCTCACGAATCCCGTAGCCTTCACGAGATTCGAACTGGAATTCAGCGTCGTTGCAGCGTCAGAGGTGCGGTAATCGCTCGAGAATCCCACGACCTCGTACGTTGCGCCATTGCTGGCCGGCGAATAGGTGGCGGACGATCCGCTGGGAACCGCGGGAAACGTGTACGGCATACCCCATGCCACGCCCGAGTAGGGAACCATGTTCGTCCCCGACCAGCCGGAACTGCTGGACCAGGTGGCCTGCAGAGTTGACGTGTATCCGTAGCCTCCCGAACTCGGGCTCCCGCCGTTGTAGTAGGAATCGGTCCTGCCCGAAACCGGGTCGGTATACGTGGAGGGGAAGCTGCTGGTGCACTT
>DATDHZ010000023.1:0-4818 GCA_036521315.1 Acidobacteriaceae bacterium | reverse complement strand
CGTTTTCATGTGGTCCATGGGCAATGAGGAAGGTCAGGCGAATACCGAGCGCGGCGTGCTGATCCTGAGCGCGATGAAAGCGGTCGCGAAGGAGTTCGATGGCTCGCGACCGGTATCGATCGCGCCCACGGGGGCGATCGGTACGGGCGGACTCGCCGAATGCGACGTGATGGGCTACAACTACATGGACCCGCAAGCCGAGGCGTATCACAAGTCGCATCCCGACAAGCCGATGATTGGCACGGAGACAGTGAGCGCGGTGGGCACACGCGGCATGTACGTCACCGATTTTGCGAAGGGCTACGTGAGCTCCTACGATCCTTACACCACGACGGGGCGTGCCTCGGCGGAGGGCTGGTGGCGCTTCTGCGATGCTCGCGAGTGGATGCCGGGCGGCTTTGTGTGGACCGGATTCGATTATCGCGGCGAGCCGTCGCCCAATCACTGGCCGAATATCAGCTCGCAGTACGGCATCATCGACACCTGCGGCTTTCCCAAGGACTCGTTTTTCTACTACCAGTCGTGGTGGACGGCGAAGCCGGTGCTGCATCTGTTTCCCCACTGGAACTGGCCGGGGATGGAGGGCAAGGAGATCGCGGTCTGGGTCTATTCGAACCTCGACAAGGTGGAGTTGTTCGTCAACGGCAAGAGCCTGGGCGCGAAGGACGTGAAGAAGGATTCGCACGTGGCGTGGGATGTGCCCTATGCTCCGGGGTCGATTGAGGCGCGCGGCTTCAAGGGCGGCCAGGTCGTGATGACGGAGAAACGCGAGACAACAGGGCCAGCGGCGAAGCTGGTGATGTCCACGGATCGCAAAGAGATCGCAGCTGACGGCGAGGACGTAGCGATGTTCGCGATTGCCGTTCAGGATGCGCAGGGACGCGTGGTGCCGATCACGGACAACGAGGTGACGTTCCGGGTTTCGGGATCAGGAAAGCTCATCGGCGTGGGCAATGGCGATCCCACGGATCATGAGTCGGACAAGGGCTCGTCGCGAAAAGCGTTCTCCGGCTATTGCATGGCGGTTGTGCAGGCTACGAAAACAGCGGGCGATATTTCGGTCGAGGCGACATCTCCGGGAATTGCTCCAGCGACGGTTACGATTACGGCGAAAGAGACAAAGCTGCGCCCGCAGGCGCCGGTGTGGGAGCGCGAAGTCCCGACGGGCTCAGGCATCACCGGCCTGTGGCGGCCAATGCCGCAGGAGACGAACGAGCTCATGTCGTTCCTGGGAGCGGGCGGGAGCATGGTGTTCACGCTGCGCCAGGATGGCAGCAGCCTGACCGGCACTGTGGAAGGAACGGGAAGGGGCTTCACCGGAGGCAATGATGTGCCGACGCCCATTACGGAGGGAAAGGTCGAGGGCGACCGGGTCTCGTTCAAGGCCGGCAGGAATGATTTCTCCGGCACGGTGAAGGGGGATCGGATCGAGCTGGAGCGGAACATCGTGTTCCCGTTCAAGCTGCCGCAACCGGCGAAAGAGTCAGCCAATCGCCCGGCAGTTGGGCCTGCCCCGGATGGGTCCGACCCGTCGATAGGCTCGTGGCGGATTCCGAAGAGTGTGTCGATGGTCTTGCAGCGCGTGCAGCAGTAAGGTCGGCATCGCCGCGCGTGACCGATGAGCGCATTGCCCTGTTGGCGCCAGTGGAGATTCCCCAACTTGGCTTGGATGACCACGCCGTCCCTGCCTCGGCGGATTCGGGGTCCCGTTCGACCGTACAAAAGCGAGGCTGCTCACTTCCCTTGACAGCTTAGGAGAAAGACGGTTAGATTCCTAATTTGTTTAGGAGAGATACGGCATGCCCGATCAGGCTCAGCTTCTTCCGGGAACTCTCGATCTGCTCATCCTGCGGGCGGTCTCGCTCGGTCCTTTGCACGGATATGGCATCCTGCTGCGCATCGCGCAGATTTCAGGACAGGCTCTGATGGTCGAGCAGGGCGCACTGTATCCGGGATTGTTTCGATTGGTTCGCCAGGGCCTTCTGAGGGCGAAATGGGGCGTTTCCGATACGAATCGGCGCGCCAAGTTTTACGAACTGACGGCTGCGGGACGAAAACGGCTGCAGGATGAAACAGAAAGCTGGAACCGGCTGGCAGCGGCCATTGCCAGTGCGCTTTCCGCACAACCGGAAGAGCTATGAGACTCCTCGACGCAATGCGTGCCCGCTGGTCCGCCCTGGTGCACCGTTCGGCAATGAGCGATGAGCTCGAGGAAGAGCTGCGGAACCATCTTCAACATCGCGCGGACGATCTCGAACGCAGCGGAATGCCACGGGCGGATGCCGAGCGGCAGGCGCGCCTTGAATTTGGCGGGTTCGAACACTATCGGGAAGCGTCGCATGAAGCGCGGGGCTGGCATTGGGCGGAAACGCTTTTGCGGGACCTGCGATTTGGGATGCGGATGCTGAAGAAGTCGCCGGCGTTCGCCGCCGCCGCCATCCTTACCCTGGCGCTGGGGATCGGGGCAAATACGGCGCTGTTCACCCTGGTGCGCGAAATTCTTCTGCGACCATTGCCGGTCCGTGCCGCCAACCGCCTGGTTGTGATCTGGGACAGCAATCCAGGAGTGGGGTTAAGCCGGGTTGGACCGAGCGGACAGGATTATCTCGACTGGAGAGAGCAGAAGCTCCACGCGTTTGAGGATCTCTTTCTCTTCGAACACGGCACCGGCACGGTTACAGGGAACGGAGACCCGGAACAGGTGAGCGGACTGCGCGTCACCACCAACTTCGGAGATTTTTTTGGAATCGTCCCAGTGGTGGGTAGAACGTTTCTGCCCACAGAGGAAAAAGCGCGGCACACGCTGACGATGCTGAGCTACCGCTACTGGAAGCGGAAATACCAGGGAAATCCGGCGGTTTGCGGGCAGAGCATGACGCTCAACGGCGAGGATTACACCATCATCGGCGTGCTGCCCCCTTCTTTCGACGAGTTATTCCCGATAGATGTGGTGGTTCCTTTTGACGATGGATGGCTGCACCGGGCCGATTCCGATCTTGGTGTCTTCGGCCGGCTCCGGCCGCACGTAGGTGTCCGTCAGGCGGCGGCCGAGATGAGCGCAACCATGGCGCGCATTGCCCGCCAGCGGCCCGACCGCAAGGGGTTCGGCACAGTTCTGGTACCGCTGAATTCTGTGCGCATGGAGTACATTCGGCCGGCACTGCTGGTGCTGCAGTGCGCCGTTGGATTCATTCTGATCCTCGCCTGCGCGAATGTCGCGAATCTGATGCTGTCGCGCGGCATGAGCCGACGCCAGGAAGTGGCTGTACGCATCTCGCTCGGAGCCACGCGAAAGCAAATCGTCCGGCAATTCCTGGTGGAAAATTCCCTGCTGGCGATCTTGGGGGGAGTGTTCGGCCTGCTGCTGGCACTGGGAGGCATACATCTCTGGGCCCTATATGGACCGACCCAGATTCCTGTTCCTAATGCGGCTTCCGAAGTGACACTGCCAGTGGTCCATCTTGGAGTTAGCGAGATCGTATTCACGCTGGTGGTGTCGCTGGCGACGGGGATCCTGTTTGGGCTGATTCCTCCGCTCCGGCTGTTTGGCGGCAACATGCATGATGCGCTGAAGAATGGAGGACGCGGGACCATCGGCGAAGTGCGGGGACGGGGAACACGCACCGTCCTGGTGGTTGTGGAGGGAGCGCTCGCTCTGGTCCTGGTGGTTGGCGCTTCCCTGATGATCAAGAGCTTCTCGCGCCTATTGTCCGTCAATCCCGGCTTTGAACCGAACGACCTTCTGACCCTGCGGATCAAGTTGTCCAAGGATGCCGCCAGTTCACCGTATCAAGATCCCGCGAAGCGAGCCGCGGCGTTTCATGGCTTCCTGGAAGAAGTTCGCGGCGTACCCGGCGTGCAGTCTGCTGCTTTGACCGAGATCGTGCCGCTCAGTCAGGACGACATGGACCGCGGGCCCTTCGTCATCCCGGAAAAGCCGGGATCCGACGTCAAACCCTCTGCCGATTATCGGGACATCAGCCCCGCGTACTTCGAAACCATGCGGATTCCTTTGCTGCGAGGCAGGAGCTTCGCGGACAGCGACGACGCGAAGCATCCTCGCGTGGTCGTCATCGATCAGACTCTCGCGCGAGAGTATTTCGGAACCGAAAATCCTTTGGGAAGACATGTCATCCTGCCGTCCGGCTCACCCGTTCCGCGAGAGGTCATCGGAGTTGTCGGCGCAGTGCGCGACTCATCGCTCAGCGGTGCGCCTGAGGCCACCATCTACTTCCCTTATATGCAAAGCCCGGACCAAACCATGAGCATGGTCGTGCGTACGGCGCTTCCCGCGAACGCGATCCTTCCCGGAATTCGCAAGGCGATCTGGTCGGTGGACCGGAATCAGCCTGTATTCGAAATCAGGTCCATGCCGGAAATCATGGGGAATGTCACCTCGGCTCCCCGAATTGCCTTTATCCTGCTCGACATCCTGGCGCTGGTGGCCCTGATTCTGGCGGCCATCGGCATCTACGGCGTGACCTCGTATAACGTCGGCCAGCGAACGCAGGAAGTTGGCGTGCGACTGGCCTTTGGCGCTCCGCCGAATGCGATCCTGTCCATGCTGATGCGTCAGGCAACCACGCTGACTCTTCTCGGCGTCGCGGCCGGCCTGCTTTGCGCCTTGCTCATGACCCGGCTCATGTCCAGCCTTCTTTACGGTGTCAGCAGCACAGATCCCGCCATATTCCTGGGAGCGACAGTGCTGGTTACGATTGTGGCGACCATCGCATGCTATCTTCCTGCACGCCGCGCGGTGCGCGTCGATCCGCTGGCAGCCCTCCGTTCTGAGTAGAGGGCTGGCCGTCCTTTGTGTCC
>DATDHZ010000022.1:0-3505 GCA_036521315.1 Acidobacteriaceae bacterium | reverse complement strand
CGCCTATGTCTATAAGACCGTCACCGCTACCGACGATGAGATTGAAGATGACCTGAACCAGATCGCGCTCGAAGAAGCCAAAGAGCTGGCGCCGGATGTCGAAGTCGGCGGCGAGATCCGCTACTACAAGCCCACCGACGTACTGGGCCGCATTGCCGCGCAGATGGCCAAGCAGGTCATTTTCCAGAAGGTGCGCGAAGCGGAGCGGGACACCGTTTTCAACGAATACGCGCACCGCACAGGCGAAGTGCTGACCGCGATGGTGAAGCGCGTGGAACTGCAGGACGTGATCTTCGACCTGGGCAAGGCGGAAGCGCGCATGCCACGGCGCGAGCAGAGCCGGCTGGAGCAGTTCAGCGTGGGCGAGCGCGTGCGCGTCATTCTGCTGCGGGTTGATCGCGCGGCTAAAGGGCCGCAGGTGGTGGTCTCGCGCGCGGCGCCGGAGCTGGTGCAGAGCCTGTTCCAGAGCGAGGTGCCGGAGATCTACGACAGCACGGTGATGATCCGCGCCATTGCGCGCGAAGCCGGCGAGCGCACCAAGATCGCGGTGCAGTCGCGCGACAAGGATGTGGACCCGGTGGGCGCGTGCGTGGGCATGAAGGGGATGCGCGTGCAGTCCATCATCCGCGAGCTCCGCGGCGAGAAGATCGACATCATCGAGTTTTCCGACGAAGTGACGACGTTCGCCGAGAAGGCGCTGCAGCCCGCAAAGGTAAGCCGCGTCAGCATCACCGACCTGACCGAGAAGCAGCTTGAAGTCATCGTGGACGACACGCAGCTCTCGCTGGCCATCGGCAAGAAGGGGCAAAACGTACGCCTGGCCGCGAAGCTGCTGGGCTGGAAGATCGATATCAAGAGCGAAGAGGAGAAGCGCCAGGAGGTTGAGCAGCAGATGCAGGCTCTCAGCGGCGGACCTTCGACGCCGATCGAGCAGGTCATGGAGTTGGGCGAGGCGATCATCCAGAAGCTGGTGGCCGCCGGTATTACGACGGTCGAATCGCTGGCCGATATGACACCGGAGCAGCTGGAAGAGATCCCGGGCATCGGCGAGAAGACGCTCGAAAAGATCGCCGTCGCCGTACGTCACTACTTCGGCCAGTACGAAGAGGGCGAAGAGCGGCCCGAGGCCGCCGCATCTGAATCCGAAGAGGGAGATGCGATGCGAGCCGATGAAGATGTGCGCGATGAGGCAAGCCGGCCGGAGCAGACCCTGGTGGATCAGCGGCCGGGTGGAGATGACACTGTCGAGGCATCTGTTCTCGGTGCGGAGGATGTCGCCGGCAAGGCGAGCGGGGACCGCGAGCGGTCGCCGAGCCGGCGAGACCTGGAAGCGATCGAGGCTGATAGTTCGCTCGATGAGGAGCGCGCGAAGGCTGATGCCGAACTAGGCGAAGAGCTGGATGCCCTGGAGGTAGACGAGGCGGATGGTGGCGAGGAACGGGCGGCCGAAGACGGGTCGGGCCATGTGGTGGACGAAATTGCCCGGGAGCGGATGGAAGAGCTGACCGAGTCCGGCAGAGAGGCCGGAGAGGTGGGTGTGCTGCCACAGGACGCGGGCCAGGACGATACCAGCCGGCGCATTCGCAGGCAGAAGCCGGCCACGAGCGGAGAGGCGGAGGAAGAGGCCGTCCTTCCCGATGACCGGTCGCTCAGCGACGACGAAGGTGTGTAACGGGAACCGTGCCGCAGTGGCGGCGTCTGTGCCGCGTGTATCTTCACGAACACACGGCACGGATTTCCGGTTTTCAGGCGATAATCAAATAGAACGGCATGTGAACCCGCAGACCAAGAGGTTGCTATGAACAGCTGAGGGACGGCAGGCAGAGTGCCACGTAAAGGGACGGATGAGTAAAGTTCGCATCAACGATTTAGCAAGAGAGCTCGAAGTCAAGAGTAAAGCCATTCTGGATGTGCTCAAGGAAGTCGGCGTAACAGAGCCGAAGACGCACTCCAGCTCGCTCGAGGCGGATGAGGCGCAGCGCGTGCGCTCGCACTTCCAGCGTGGGAGCAGCCGCAACGGCGGCTCGTCGGCCAAGGCAGAGAGCGGCACCGCCCCGAAGATCGACTGGTCGCGGGTGTCGAAGCCCGGCGACGTTCTGAAGGCGATCCAGCAGCGCAAGGAAGAGGCAGAGCGCCCGGCGCCGCGTGCGCAGGCTGCACCGCCGGCGGCAGTCGCAAAGCCCGAGGCTGCTCCGCAGAAGCCCGCAGCCAGCGCCCCCCCGGCGCCCGCAGCCGCAGCTCCAGTTGCACCGCCCAAGCCGGAAGCCCCGGCGCGCCGCGTGGTTATGCCACAGCCGCGCCAGGCGCCGCCGATCGTGACTGCCCCACCGGCGCAGCCCCCGGCCATTGCTGCGAAGCCGCCTGCCGGGCCAGTGGTTGCCCGTCCTCCGGTGACGGCAGCGCCCCCCGCTGCATCCACGACAGCGCAACAGCGTCCAGCGATTGCCACCGCGGCCCCCACGAATCCGGTGGTCGCCCGGCCGCCCGTTGCTGCAGTGGCTCCGCCGGCACCAGTGCCGGCACCAGCAGTTCCTCCGGCGGTGGCATCGCCTGCGCCGCCACCCGCGCCGGCTTTGCCAGCCGCGGAGGTTCCGGAAGTCTCTGCCGTAGCCGCTCCGCCCATCCGGCGCGTCATTATGCCGCAGACTGGCCCACGTCCGGTTTACAGTGCTCCGCCACCGCGTCCCGTGGCGCCCCAGGCTCCCGGCGCGTCTGGCGGCCCGGGCGCAATCCAGCGCGGCCGGCCCATCTTCCAGCGGCCCGGTGGTCCTGGGGGCTATCCGCAGCGCCCTGGCGGCCCCGCAGGCGGTCCGGGCAGCGCAGCAGGACGCCGGCCGATGCATCCCACGCGCTCCGCGCCCAGCGGCGCGCCGGGCGGTCGTCCCGGTTTCGGTCCGCGTCCAGGTGGCCCGGGTGGCCGTCCTGGCTTTGGCCCGCGCCCCGGAGCAGGCGCAGGCGGTCTAGTGCCGCCTCCGGGTGAAGCGCCGCGTCCGCAGCGTCCGAGCGGTCCGCCCCGCGGCCGTGGACGCCAGCAGTACCCGAAGACCAAGGAAGGCCCGATGAAGGGCTTTGCGCCGCCATCGCGGTTCGGTGGAGCGCAGGTCCCCCAAGAGCCGCTGCCCATCACCCGGACCATCACGGTGACGGAAGGCATCAGCGTAAAAGACCTTGCGGAGAAGCTTGGCGTGCGTGGCAAGGACCTGATCGCGTCGTTGCTGATGCGGGGCGTTTTTGTCACGGTGAACCAGTCGCTCGACGGCGAGCTGGTGAAGGATGTGGCGCGCCAGTTTGGCGCCGACACCACCATCATCAGCTTCGAAGACGAGATGGCGAACGAGGCGCTCGAAACGTTGCTCGGAACCGAGCACGTCGGCGACATCGAAGTGGTGCGTTCCCCTGTAGTCACCGTGATGGGCCACGTCGATCACGGCAAGACCTCGCTGCTCGACGCGATCCGGGAAACCGATGTTGCGGCCGGCGAGGCCGGCGGCATCACGCAGCACAT
>DATDHZ010000021.1:0-15513 GCA_036521315.1 Acidobacteriaceae bacterium | reverse complement strand
ACGGACCGGCGGGATGCGACGAAGCTGGCGCGCTGCCATCGCGCAGGCGATCTGACCCGGGTCTGGGTGCCGGATGAGGACACGGAGGCGTTGCGGGATCTGGTGCGTGCTCGCGAAGCCGCTAAACAGGATCAGCTGCTGGCCCTGTTCTCGAAACGACAAAACCACCCCACAGCCGCGCAGGGATTGACAGGTCGCTCCATATCAGAGCCTCTTATTAGCTTTCCCGGGGGTGGCGCTGGGTGCCGGTTTTTCTCAGTTCGAGAAGCGAGGAGCGACGAATATCGGGAACCTTCGAGCGACGAGCGACGACGAAATGGGGAAAACCGGCCCCAGCCCAGGGTTGCGGCGAAAACGAGGTCCCCGGCGCGTTGCCTTTGGCGTGGCGGGGCAGAACGCCACCCACGCGAAAGTTAATATCAGGCTATAGACTGCGCGACACAGGCCCTTTTACCCTGGCGCAAAAACGCAGCTTACTCAGAGCGCAGCGCCTCCACGGCGTTCACGCGCGCGGCTCGCGCCGCAGGCACGGCTGACGCGATCACCGCGGCCGCCAGAATCACGAACGCCGAAGCGGCGAACGCGAGTAGCCCCGGCAGATGAACTTCGGCGACGTAACGGGCAATGCCGCGGGCAAAGGCAAACCCCAGCACGGCGCCTGCCCCAACTCCAATCCCGGCAATCGTAACCCCCTGCAGCAGCACATCGTTCATGATGTGGCGCGGCTGGGCGCCCAGCGCCATGCGGATGCCGAATTCGCGCGTGCGCCCGCTCACCGAGAATGCCAGCACGCCGGCGACGCCCACCACGGAGATGAGCAGCGCCACAGCGGCGAATCCGCCGAAGACGACGGCGTTCAGCTTGTCGGGCGTCAGCACTTCAGCGCGAACGTCGCTGAGCGTGCTCGCGCGTTCCACCGGTTCCTCAGACGAAATTTCATGAACGGTGCGCGTGATGGCGGGGACCAGCGCGTAGGCATCGCCATGCGTGCGTACAAAGAGCCGGCCCTGCCAGCCTTCCTGGTCGACCGGCTGATAGACCGTCATCGCCGGTTCCGGAATGATGTTTTCGTCGTCCAGATCGGGCACCACGCCCACAATGCACCGCGGCTCATAGCTGATGCCGATGAACTTCATCACCGGATCGGTCCAGCGGAGTTCGCGGTTCAGGGGATTTTCGCCGGGAAACAGCGTATTCGCCAGGCTCTGGCTGATGATCACAACGCGCTCGGCGCCGTCCTTATCGGTGTCGCGGAAATCGCGGCCACCGAGCACCGGCAAGCCCAGCGTCTCAAAGTAATCCGGCGACACGCTGCGGAATTTCGCACGCCAGTCGATGCCATTTCTGGCCGGGGCGCCCTGCGCGGCAAAGGTGAAGCTGATATCCAGAGCCTGATCGTCGCGCCATGGCACGCTGAATCCGGTCGAGGTATGCGCGACGCCGGGCAGCTCGCTCACCCGCCGCTGCACCTCACGGTAGAATTCCTGGATCTGGTCCGGCGTTTTGCCGTACGACATCACGGGCAGATTCACCGCGAGCACATGCGAGGTGTCGAACGGCGGCCGCGTCTGCTCGAGCGTGTAGAGCGTGCGCATCAGCACCGCGGCTCCGGTAAGCAACAGGAACGAAGCTGCGATTTGCATCACGGCGAATACGCGCAACCGGCGATTGCCGCTGCCGGTCACACGTGTTCCCCCGCTCGTGAGGCCAGCGCCCAGCGGCGCACTGCCCGAAGGCAGGCGCGGAATCAGTGCGAGGAACACCGCGGCCGCCAGCGCCAGCCCGATGCCGAACCACACCAGGTTAAAGTCGAGCTTCAACCCATCGGCGCGCACCGAGAAGCGCGCGGCATATCGGCCCAGAATCTGGACCATGGGCCACGCCAGCAGCAGCGCAGCGGCCACGCCGCTGCCGCACAGAACAACGCCCTCGGCCAGCAGCGAGCGCCGCAGCGCGATGGTGCCGGCCCCCAGCGCCGAGCGCACCGCCAGTTCCGACTCGCGCCGGACCGCTCGCGCCAGCACCAGATTGGCCACGTTCGAACACGCGATCACAAACAGCAGTCCCGATGCCGCGAACAATACCCACAGAATCGTGTTGGCCCGGGCATTGATCTGGTCGTGGATTCGCGTCACGCCGATTTGCCAGCGCTCGGTGGATTTGTACACGTCCGGATGGGCGGCGAGGATTGCCGCATAGCGTGTGTGCAATTCATTGCGGGCTGCTTCGAGTGTGGCGCCCGGAGCCAGCCGCGCAAAGACTTCCGTCATGCGATGCGAGCGGCCGGTCACCATCGTCGCCGACAAATGATGCGGGCTGGTGACCACGTTGCCAAGGATCTCAGTCTCGACGGGGTAGGGAATTGACGGCTCCAGCACACCGACGATGGTCGCCATGCGGGCGCCGCTGACGCTCTCGAGCCGGACGTGCTTGCCCAGCACGCTGGGATCGGAGTGCAGCGACGTTTTCCAGAACTGATAGGTCAGCACGATGGCGCCGGCGGCATTCGGCCCATCGTCGCTCGGGCCGAGCAAACGCCCCAGAACCGGACGCAGACCCATCACGTCGAAATAATGGCCGTCCACCACGCCGGCGGGAACATCGCGTGGCGTGCCCAACCCGACAATCGTGAAGTCGATCGATGAAATCGTTCCCAGATTCGTGATCGTTTTCAGCCCGGGACGAAGATCGTCGATCTCAGGTACGGAGAACGTCGCATTTTCTTCGTTGATGCCCGGGGCGCTCTGGCGCAGGTAGAGCAGACGGGCTTCGTCGCGATTGGCCAGCGGACGCAGCAGCACCGCCTGCACGACGCTGAAGATGGCGGCGTTCGCGCCGATGCCCAGCGCGAGCGTCAGAGCAACGGTCACCCACAGCGAGGGCACGCGGCTTAGCGAGCGCACCGCAATTCTCAAATCACGGAAGAAGGACATCGGACGGCCTCCATCTCAGCCAGGGTCCCAGCAGGCGGTGCAGGCCTTGTCCCCAGGCGCGAGCGACGACAGGTTGCGTTTGGAGCAGGTCGGCCGCTGGGGCGGCTTGACAATGATACGTTGATATCAACATAATGATACCGATGTCAAGGGCCACTCCTGTTGATTTCGCCACTACTCTGCGCGTGCGCGACTGCTGCCTCTGCCTGCATGTGCAACGCGCAGCCCGAACCCTGGCGCGCCGCTTCGACGAGGCTCTGCGCGCCGTCGGCCTGACCAACGGCCAGTTCTCGCTGCTCCTGTCGCTCAACCGCCCCGAACCGCCCAGCATGGCATCGGTCGCGAATCTGCTGGCGATGGACCGCACCACGCTCACTGCAGCTCTCAAGCCCCTTGAGCGGCGCGGTCTGCTGAAGGTCGGCCGCGATCCTTCCGATCGCCGCAGCCGATTGCTGAGCCTCACGCCGCAGGGCAGGGGATTGCTGGCGCGCGCCGTGCCCAGCTGGGAGAAGGCTCATCGGGAAGTGGAGGCTCAGCTAGCGGACGAAGGCCGCGATTCCAGCGACGCCGACCGGCTGCGTCGCAGCCTGCTCGCGCTTTGCTGATCCACGCCGGGCCAACGGATTGATACGGAGCGCTTCCATGCGCGCACGGCCTTCATCCCGCCAACGCACCGAATTGCCGCCGCCGTTCCGCCGGCAGTACCCTCATGCTGTGATTCCCGCCCTGCGCCAGGACTTCAATCGCCGTTTCCGCCAGGAGGCGTATCGCTCGATGCTCCACGGCTTCGATGCGGTCGCGCGCGCCCACGTCGCGTTTCCCATCGCGGAGACGCCCTGCTTCTTTCCCAAAGCGCTGCTCGACGAGATGGCTCAGATCGGCGCCGATCTCACCCACCGCCTCATCGACGATCCCGACTATCTGGGCCAATCGCTGGCCGCGATCCCCGAGAGGTGGCGCGCCGCCGATCAGGATGCGCATCCGCATTTCCTCACTGCGGATTTCGGCCTGGTGCGGGAATCCGATGGACGCGTGGCCCCGCGCCTCGTCGAGATGCAGGCCTTCCCCTCGGTCTTCGGTTTTCAGTGGGTGCTCAGCGAGGCATATCGCTCCGCGTTCGATCTGGACCCATCGCTGCGGTTTCTGCTCAGCGGCCTTGATGAAGCGGCCTACTGGAAGCTGCTCAGGCAGGTCATTGTCGCCGGCCACGATCCTGAGAACGTCGTGCTCACCGATGCCGAACCCGCCGCGCAAAAGACTCTGACTGATTTCAATATCACCGCCGATCGGCTCGGCATCCGCATTGTCGACATCGCCGACCTCTCGCCCGAGGATCGCCGCGATGCGGGCTCGGCCCGCCCGCCCTCACGTCTTTGCTACCGCAACGGCCGGCGCCGCGTTCCCATTCGCCGCATCTACAACCGGGCGATTGTCGACGAGTTGGTCGCGAAGCGGATCCACCTCCAGTTCGATTACCGCGAGTCGTTCGATGTCGAATGGGCGGGCCATCCCAACTGGTATTTTCATGTCAGCAAATTTGCTTTGCCCTGGCTCGATCATCCCGCGGTGCCCCCCGCGGTCTTCCTCAGCGACTGGCTCGATCCACGCCGTTCCACAGCGGTCCGGAACCGGCTGCCCGAAGACCGCGATCGCTGGATTCTGAAACCGCTGTATTCCTTCGCGGGGCAGGGCATCGTCTTTGCCCCGACGGATCAACAACTTGCCGCCATTCCCCCTGCCGAGCGCGGCCTTTACCTGCTCCAGGAGCGCGTCACGTTTGAGCCTGTCATCGACACGCCGGAAGGCCCGACCCAGGCTGAGATTCGCATCCTGTACGCGTGGCCGGACAGGGGACATTTGACCCCCGTAATCGGCCTGGTTCGTCTGGGCCGTGGAAAAATGATGGGTGTCGACCACAACAAAGGGCACCGCTGGGTGGGCGCCTCGGCGGCCTTTTTCGAATCTAAGTAGCTGATAACACTAAGTTTGCTATTCATGGACCGGTTCTCATCGACGAAAGTACCGCGACCTTGGTTGCCCCCTTGGTAACCCTTTCAGGTCATTGCATCCGCAAATTTTCAGGTTTACAAATGAAATCGCGCGGGTAAACTTTGGTAATTATCTCCACTGGCATTTTGCGGGTACTGTAGGGATGGAACGGCAGGAGTTAAACACCTATGGAATTCGCAGTTTGTCCGATTTCCGGGGTGCGGGACTGGCGTCCCTTGCGCGGGGCCGTCCGGTACGCGCTGCATCTCCGGGTCACACTGCTGCACGGCGGTTGTGCCAGTGAGGCCGAGACCGAGGACCTCTCTGCGAGCGGTGTGCTGTTCCGGCTCGATGAGCCGCTGCAGGTGGGGCAACAGATTGATTTTCTCCTGGAGATTCCAGCCGCCGCGCTGGATCCCTCCGCAACCGCTGCAGTGCACTGCTCCGGCAGGATTGTACGGTCCTACTGGAAGCAGGGGCATCCGTACGCAGCCGCTGTCATTGATGAGTACCGATTTCAATAAGCGAGTCATACAGAGTTTATGAACCCTACCAACGGACACAATAACGGCGAACTCCTCCCTGCGGCGCAGTCCACAGCTCAGGTTCGCGTGATCCTTGCCGATTCCCAGGCCATCTACCGCGTGGGCATGCGCAAGGTCTTTAGTCCGGAATCCGGCATCGTTGTAGCCGGTGAGGCAGACAGCCTCCAGGCCCTGCAGGATCTTGTCCAGCGGTGCCCTGCCGACGTTCTCCTTCTCGAGGGCGCCATGATCACCGGCACGGCCAATGCGGTGCCGGCCGTGGTGCGCCACGCTCCGCACCTCAAAATCATCGTGCAGGCTGCTTCTACCGATGAGGCCCACACGGTGGAGTTGTATCGCCGCGGAGTTCGCGGCATCATTCCTCGCTCCATCTCCCCCGACCTGCTCATCAAGTGCGTGCGCAAAATCGCCGCCGGCGAAACCTGGATCGACAATCAGTCCGTCAACTGGGTCATCGAAGCGTACCGCTCGCAGGCCACCTCTCTGGTGAATCCGCGGAATCAGCCGCGCCTGAACCAGAAAGAAATGCTCATCATCGCCGGCATCACGCAGGGCAAGCGCAATAAAGAGATCGCCTATCAGCTCGGTACCACCGAGCAGGTGGTGAAGAATTATCTGCGCAAGATCTACGACAAGCTGGGCGTTTCCGACCGGCTTGAGCTCGCCCTCTACTGCCTGCACCATCAACTGCACAAGCGTGCCGCTGAGATCGACAATCAGGCGCTCGAAGCCGCGGCCGTGCCCGCCCAATCGTAACTGCATCCGTTCCAAAAAGAAAAAGCCGGACCCATTGCGGGCCCGGCTTTCTTGTTGCGCATTCTAGAGCGGCTTCACCGCCAGGTAACCTCCCGCCTGCGCGGCCACCGGGGATCCCGGCGCAACCGTCGGTACGCCGTACTGCACGTTGAAGACGTACAGGTCGGAGGGCTGCCCGTAGGTTGACGCATACACCACCAGGTGGCCGGCGTTATCCCAGTCCAGTTGCTGCGCGCCCACGCTGATCGAGTAACCGCCCGTCTGGTGCAGCACGCCGTTGCGGAACGAAAAGATCGCGATGCCCGACGATCCGCCCACCGCCAGCCAACGGCCCGTCGGATCGAACGCATAGGCGCTCACATATTGCCCCACATTCGCGTTCGCCGCATTTGCCGCCGTGTTCGTCGTGCTCAGGCTCGCGTCGTTCTCATTGATCGTGTACACCACCAGCTGATTGGGGCCTACCGGCGCCATCTCATTGTTCTGCTGCTCGGCGATGACCACGTATTTGTTGCCCGAAACCGAAGCGCCATACGGACAATAACCGTACTGCGCGCCCGAAGGCTCAGGCGGTACTTCCGGATTCCACTCGAGTGTCAGCGCGCCATTCGTCGCCCGCGTGAATCCCTCGATTGTCGGCGAGCCCTCATAACAGCCCGACTGGAACGCCTCCTTGTTATTCGCCGTGAACGACAGCGCGCTCGACGACTGGTTGTTCACCTGCACGAAGTTCACAAAGCGCAGAGCGCCGTCGTTCTCGATCTTGAGCGACTGATACCCGTCGTTCAGCGCCCACAGGTCGTAGAGGTTTTTGCCCGTCTGATCGATCGATAGCGACAGCGGTCCTTCGCTCGAGGTGCCCAGCGGATCGGCGCCCACATCGGTCGCTGTCTCGAATCGAACCGCGCCATTGCTCACGATCGTGTATCCATCGATGCTGGCACTCTGCGGGTTGCTCTGGAAAAGCTGGCTGCCGGCCGCGGCCAGCCAGCCGGTCGTCGATGTGCTGTACGGCGAGCCCGGCAGGGAATGGATCGCTCCGTTCGCCTTCACAGCGTAGCCGTTGATCAGCGGCACCGATCCCGATGCGTCATCCTGGTTCAGATAAACGTACGATGTCGTGCTTCCAGCGCTGCCGGCCGTTTGTGCCAGCGCGGGAATTGCGCTGCTGGCGAGAAGGGTGAATGCGGACGTGCAAATGATGGCGGGGGCGAACGTTCTCATCGGTGAATCCTCCACATGACGTTCGCTGGGTAAGATGCCTGCTGTTCTTCCCTGCGTTGATTGGCGCGGCTCTCATTCGAGATGCAGGGAATCGCACACCTTTGCCTCTGCGGACCACTTTCGGCAACTCCGTGCAGATGTCATTTTGTTCGGTCCTTTCGCATCAACAAAATTGCGGCGGAAGTTTATGGTTCTTCCTCCGCCGCCCCCTTGCTGCCGGCCAAAAATTCACAGAACGGTTTACCCAGGTCAGGGCTTTGCTGGCGGTTCTGCCGGGTGCGCCAAAGGCGCACCTGCCTGGACGTTCGATCCTCACGCCGAAGGCGAATCGCCTGGACGGCCAGTCCCCTTGCGCAGGACCACTTCCATCCCAATCCCCCTCTCCGTGATTTTGGCGGTGCCGAACGACGTCTGCGCCGCCATCTGTTCCAGGTGCTCGCGGGTGTAGGCATTCTTCAGCAGCATGAACCGGAACGTCAGCTTGGTGATTGCGCGATTCACGCCGCCCAGGCCCATCGCGTCGACGGCCTGGCTCACCTCGGGCCACGATGCGCCCCGCCGCAGATCGATGATCAGCGCCGCGCCGCCGGGCTTCAGCACGCGGTACATCTCCTCGATCGCCCGCACCGGCTGCGCAAAGTTCTTGAACGCCGCGCGGCACAGCAGGAAGTCGAACGTCTCACCCTGGAAGGGAAGGTTCGAGGAGTTGCCCTGCTCGAAGTTGACGGAAACGCCGGCCTCGGCCGCCTTGCGTCGCGCAATCTTCACCATGTCCGGGCTCAGGTCCACTCCCGTCACGTGCTGCCGCCCCAGCTTCGCCAGCTCAATCGAGAAATATCCCGGCCCCGGCGCGACTTCCAGCACGCTGCCGCCTTCCCGCGCCAGTCCCGCGACACGCTGAGCCAGTTCCTGAAATTCGCGCATCGACTTTGCCGTGGTCTTCGCGTACCAGGTTGCCAGTCGCCCTTCGATGCCGCGGTCCCGGTGCGGTTTCGGCATCGCCATCGTCGTTGCTGTTGTGTTGCTCATCGCATTTCCTCCGGCTTGTTTTTGAGCGAGGCTCTCCTGTGCCCTGTCGCGCAGTGCAACAGGATCGGGGATGGACCTTGCTATTGGCCTGTGATCTCCGCCCGTCTGCCGATCCTCGCGGACCAGGCATAAAAACGCTAACCAGCTAACTCAATAACTTGCAGACTCGCTTCTCCTGCAACGTGTAACCAGCAACCTATAACCAGCTGTTATTCGCAGTAGACCTTTACCTTCGTGAGGTTGCCGTCCTTTCCGCTCACATCCACCGTCAGATCCTCAAGGTGGTCGATCAGCTCCTCCAGGTTCTCCGGCTTGATCTGTGAAAGCGTGATCGGCACGCCGTGCTTGCTGAACGCCTCATCCACCTGGTTGTGCGCCTGCTGCGGGATGAGCGCGGCGAGCCGCACCCCCGCGCGCAGCAGCTGCATTGGGACGCGCACATTGACCGTGGTCGTGCCGCCCTTGAGGCCGGTCATGGATTCGTCGGCCTCCACCAGAACGCGCAGATACTTCGGCCGGGTCTTCGTCACGGTCGCCGCGCCGCCGCCCGCACCGGACGATGGCGCTGCATTGCCCGGCGACTCCAGCGCGGTGATCAGCCGCTCGGCCTCTTCCGCGGTGATCTTGCCCGCGGCCAGCATCTCCAGAATTTGACGACGGCCTTCACTCATAAAATCCCTCCCCAAAACTGATGAATCACCCGCAGTGTTCCTGCCCCGGCCGGATTGGCCAACCACGCATGCAGGGTAGCCAGCGACCCCATGCCGATGGCCACCACGGCCATCCAGTCGCTGACCGTCGCCTCGACCCACGCAGCCCACTGCTGCTCCGCTTCCGCCGGAGTCATCCGGCCCCTTGCAACGAGTTCGAGAATTTTCTGCCGACGTTCTTTCATCACCGCCTCTACAGGATCCTCACCATCACGAGATTGCCTTCCGCTACTACGCGCACATCGGTTCCGGGCAGCGCGCACAACAGGCCCCACAACGTCCGGATCACCGTCCAGGGGTTCAGACGTCCCACCAGCGCCGCGATGATCACCACCAGCAGAATGAACGGCAGGAGGATCAGGAACGGAATCCAGAGCAGGAATATCGGGATCCACAAGTGATTGCGCCGCCAAATCCGCCGCCACCCCGGAGTGTCGATATGCACGATGGCAATGTTGGGAATCATCGCTCCGCCCCACTCGTCCTCATTGCTGCTTGCTAACCGCCGGGTGCCAGCCTCTTACTGCCATCTTCTAACCGCTAACTGCTATCTGCCGTTTACTCGGCCTCACTTCATCTTTTCCAGCGACTCAATCGCTTCCGCTGCGGTAATCTCGCCGCGATCGAGCCGTTCCAGCACTTCGGCCCGCGGCGGCGCGGGATTGGTCTCGATAAACTCCAGGCTGCCGGCGATGCGTGTCAGCCGCGCCTTGATCGTCGGGTAGCTCACGCCGAACACCTGCTCCATTTCCTTGATCGACCCGTGGCTGCGCAGGAAGGCAACGACGAAGACCTGATCCTCGGCGCTGAGCCGAGCGAGTTGGGGCAGCTCGAAGGTGCCCTCGATCGCGAGCTCGCGATCGGCCAGGCGGACCCGTTCTACCACCATGGGCTGCCCTTGGGTCAGCCGGGTCAACTCCTGCCAGTCGGTTGCGCGTTTTCTGTCATCGGGCATCAAAACCTCACCAAACAGAAATAACAATGCCCCAGATCAGAATGAATGTCAAGGGAGAAATTAATAAACTTAATATATCTCCTTATTTGTATTAAGAATTTAGCATTCTTCCCTGCATCGGGTTGATATCTCCCTGAGGAACCAAAGGAAAAGCCTCGCGGGGAGCGAGGCTTGACGCGAGACATACTTTGTTTAGGGATGGAATCCTGCTAATTGACGGACAGTCGATGCGCAGGTTCATGATTCTACTGTAAGTCGCTGTATACAATAATCTTACCTGTGAATGTCTTTAAGCTGGATGTTCCGCCAGCCATTGCTCGATGTGTTGGGCCTCTGCGTCGCGCAGCCGGAACGTCGCAGCCGGCAGAACTCCATCCACCTGATCGGGCCGCCGTGCGCCCACGATCGCGGCTGTAATGGCCGGATGCCGCAGCGTCCAGGCGATCGCCACCACTCCGGCTTCCACGCCATGCTTCCTGCCAATCTCCTTCAGCAGATTCGCCAGTTCCAGGTTGCGCTCGAGGTTTGGCGGCTGGAAACTCTTGTTGCGCCGGCGCCAGTCATCCTCGGGCAGATTTTTGATCCTCTCAGCCGTCATTTTGCCGGTCAGCAGACCGGAAAGCATGGGCGAGTAGTTGATGACGCCGATGTTGTTCTTCAGGCAGAAGGGCAGGATTTCAGCTTCGATGGCGCGCCGCAGCAAGGAGTACGGTGGCTGGAGCGAGGTGATCGGCGCGATCTCCTGCGCGCGCTTCATCTGCTCCACACTGAAGTTCGATACGCCGATGTAGCGCACTTTGCCCTGCTCCTGGAAGCGCGCCAGCGTCTCCCATCCCTCATCGACTTCCTCTTCGGGCATCGGCCAGTGGATCTGGTAGAGGTCGATCGCGTCGACGCCCAGCCGCCGCAGCGATGCCTCCACTTCCTGTTCGAGCGACTCGCGTTTCAGGCTGCGATAGATGCTGCGATCCGCATGCCAGCGCATCGAGCATTTGGTGAAGAGCAGCGGCTTGTGCGTGCGCCCTTTGATCGCCTTGCCGACCAGCTCTTCCGAGTGGCCCAGCCCGTAGATGGCGGCGGTGTCGATCCAGTTGATGCCGCTGTCGAGCGCATGCTCAATGCTGCGCAGCGATTCGCTGTCGTCCTGGCCGCCCCAGCCGAACTCCCAGTTGCCGCCGCCGACGGCCCACGCGCCGAATCCGATGCGCGTGAGTTGCAGGCTGGAGTTGCCGAGAACACGAGTGGGCAGTTGTGCCGGTGCGCTGGTTGTCGTCATGTTCTTTTCGATGCGAGACGCGCGCGGTGCGCTTCAGAGAGAGCCGTTACGGCTCGATCAAAAATCGCCCCTCCCGCATGAGCGGCTCGTCCTCAATCCAGATATTGAATTTCAGCCCGACCACGTCAATATGCGTCGTCGAGGTCCACGGCGCGCCGGTGTGCTCGCGATAGGGATTGCCGAACGCGATGTGGATACCGGGAAATTTCTCGTCCTGCAGGATGTTGCCGATCACGCGCTCAACGCCGATATTCGTCCCAATGGCGAACTCGCCCACGCGGTCGGAGTTTTCGTCGGTGTGCGTGTAGGCTTCGAAATCGCACTGCAGCTGCGCGTTCTCCGAGTGGCTGCTAACGATGCGGTTGCCGCGAATCTCGATTGTCAGCGGCGCAGCTTCGAGCAGGCCGTACTGCGCACAGAGATAATCGCCGACCACTCCGTCGACGACGAAGGTCCCGTTCACCTCGCCCGGCGTGGTGAAGATTTCGCCGCCGGGCAGATTGCCCCATTTATCCCGTGAGATGATGCCCGACGTCTTCAGCCACTTGTAGTCTGGGTTGAGCTCGGCGCGCAGATCCGTGCCCGCCGCCGTCGTTGCGCGGATGTATCGCGCCTTCCGCACCTTCTCGATCACCTTCTGCGAGAGCCGGTCCACGCGCTCGTAATCGGAGCGCATGCCCTCGCACATAATCTGGGGCGTGATATTGACCATGTGCGCGTGGCGCATGCGCCGCCGGTTCACCACGTCCGTCATTTGCATGCGCGAGCGCAGCTCGTTGCGCTGCACCTGCACCGCGAAGATGCTCACGTCGGAAGTCTCCATGTCGGCCAGCACTTTCGCCGGCATGCCGGTCAGCGGACGCGGCGCCAGGTCCTCCAGCACAAAGGCATTCCAGCGGCAGCCGTTGGCGGCCAGCTCGGCCGCGAGAGAAGCTGCGATGGGCAGAGTGGCCCGATCCGCGATCAGCGTCACCTTCTCCGACGGCTCGATGCGCAGGCAGGTCGCGATCGCGGCGTGCGCTCCAGGCTGGAACTCCGCCGGATACGGCGACTCCAACAACAGCGTGCGGGCAGATGAATCGGGTGAAAGAAGCACAGGGGACCAGCCACTCATCTTTTCAGGCTACCTGAATCGGACGAGGGCCAAAAGCGGCAATTTCGCAGCCTCTCAGGCCGCTTCCGCCCCCACCGGCTGGTAGATTCCCGCCCGCGTCTCTTCGGCCATGTAATCGACCACGGCCTTCAGGTCGCCCTTCGTTTCCTCAAAGACCCTGAGCTGCCGGTCGGCCCCTGTTCCGCGCTCGAGGATCGTCCGGATCGATTCGATCGCCGCGCGGCTGCCCAGCTCGTCCACCACGGGATCGATCAGCGCCAGATACTCCTCGATCAGCTCGCGCTCCGGCACTTCCGCCTGTTTACCAAAATCGATCAGCTGCCCATCGAGCCCGTAACGCACCGCCCGAAACTTGTTTTCCATCAGAAGCGGCCGCGCGTACTGCCGATAATCCTGGTTTGCTTCATGCAGCCGGTGCAGATAGGCCGCCGTCGCCTGGATGAGCGCGGCAATTGCGACCGTCTCTTCTGCACGCAGCGGAATATCGCACGCCCGCACCTCGATCGTGTTGAAGAACGGATGCGGCCGAATATCCCACCAGATCTTCTTCGCGTTATCGATGCAGTTCGTCTTCACCAGCAGCGCGACGTAGTTCTCAAACTCCGAGTAGCTCGAGAACGCATCGGGAATGCCCGTCCGCGGAAAATTCTCAAACACCTTGGCGCGATAGCCTTTGTAGCCCGTGTTCAGCCCCAGCCAGAAGGGCGAGTTCGTCGCAAGCGCCATGATATGCGGCAGAAAATACCGCATCGAGTTCATGATGCGAATGGCCGCCTCGCGGTCCTCGATGCCCACATGCACGTGCAGCCCGAAGATCAGATTCGCCCGTGCGACCAGCTGCAGGTCCTTCACCACCTGGTGGTAACGAGGATCGGGGTAGATTTCCTGCGTGCGCCAGTCCGCAAAGGGATGCGTCGCGCCGGCGACGAGAAGGAGATCGTGCTCCTGCGCCAGCTTGATCATCTCGCGCCGCAGCTCGTAGATGTCCTTGCGCGCCTCCTCGACGCTGCCGCAGATGCGCGTGCCCACTTCCACTACCGAGGTGTGCATCTCCGCCTTGACGCGCTCTTCCAGCCGCATCTTGCCCTGCGCCAGCATCTCGGTGGCGATGTGCGAGCGCAGGTCGCGGGTCACCGGATCGACGGTCTGATACTCCTCTTCAATCCCAATCGTGAACGAAGGCCGCATGCTCCGACTCCCCCATGGAGGTTGCTGTTCTTTGTAAGACGGGACTGGCTCCCTGCGCAACTCCGGCGCGGAGGTCCGCAGCGTTACTCGATCGCGCTCACCGTGGCGACGGGGTCCTCGGCTGCGGCCTCCGCCGCCTTTGCCTTCTTTGCGGATTTCTTCGCTGCCTTCTTCGGCGCTGCTATCGCGCCCGAACCCGCGTTCCCGCTCAGGTACACGCTCCAGTGGAAGTCCGGCACCTTCGGTTTGGCCGCCTTGGCCTTCTTCACCGCGAGATCGGCGACCGCATCGACGATCCACCGGAAGTTCGCCTCGCCCACCGAGTGCAAATCCGCATCGGGCGCCGGATTCATGAAGTCAATGGCGTAAGGCACGCCGTCTTCCACGGCAAACTCCACCGTATTCAGGTCGTAGCCGAGCGCGCGGCACAGCGTCAGCGCGTCCTGCTCCACGCGCTTCAGCAGATGCCTGTCCGCGGGCGGCGCGTCGAGCACGTAGCGGTCGGCATGCGGACGCCGCGGGTCGTACTGCATGATGTGCACCTTCTCCTGGCCGACCACATAGCAGCGGAAATATTCCTTAAAGTTGACCGCGCGCTGCAGCATCATGCACAGATCGCGGCTCTGGTCGTAGGCGCGGAAGAATTCCTCGCGATTATGGACGTGATACACGTCGCGCCAGCCGCCTCCGTTCACCGGCTTCATGAAGGAGGGGAAGCCCACGTACGCGAAGACCCCGTCCCAGTCCAGCGGATACTGCAGGTTGCGCATCGAGCGGTCCGTCGTCCCGGGCGGGTAGTGCTTGTGCGGCAGGATCACCGTCGGCGGCGCGGCCACACCCAGCTTGGCCGCCAGCGAGTAGTTGAAGAACTTGTCGTCGGCCGACCACCAGAAGGGATTGTTGATGACCGTGGCGCCCTGCAGCACCGCATGCTTGAGAAAAGCGCGATAGAAGGGGATGTCGTGCGAGATGCGATCGACGATGACCGCATAGTCCGGCGGCCGGTCGAGCCGCACCGCGCCCACCTCGACAAACTCCGCCGCGATGCCGTCCAGGTTTTTCTCGTTGATCTTCTCGACGAGCGCGCCCGGAAAGGTGTTCTCCATGCCGAAAAGAACGCCGATCTTCTTCACGGTTCTGCCCCTTTTTCAGGTTGAGGAAGGTGGTTTGCGCGGCTCGATGCGGCTCGGCCGGGCCTGCGCCCTTATGGTGGCACATTCATTCGGCGTGGAGCAAAAGCTGCGGGTGGAAAACGGCGCGCATTCACTGGCGCTTCAGCAGCTCCAGCTCGTCCAGCGTCTTCGGCCAGTCTTTGCCGAGCAGGCGCGACAGACCGCGGTCGGCGAGCAGCTTGCCGCCGGTCTGGCAGCGCGGGCAGTAGTCGGTCTCGTTGTCGGCGTAGCGGATGCGCTGGATCTTTTCCCCGCAGCGGGGGCAGGGCTGGCCGAACTTGCCGTGGACGGCCATCTCCGGACGGAACGCCGTGACCTTCTCCGGGAAACCGCTGCCTGCTTCGGCGAGCAGGCGGCCGATCCAGAGCTGCAACGTCGAGCGCGTTGCGTCGAAGAGGCGCTGCCAGTCGGCGTCGGCGAGCTTTTGGGTCAGCGCGACCGGCGAGAGCTGCGCCGCGTGGAGGATCTCGTCGGAGTAGGCGTTGCCGATGCCGCTGACCAGGCGCGGATCGGTGAGGGCGCGCTTGATGGTGTGATTCTCTGCGCTCAGCGCGACGCGGAAGGCCGCGAGGTCGCAGGACATGACATCGACTCCGCCGGGATCGACCGCCGCCAGCGCCTC
>DATDHZ010000020.1:0-169681 GCA_036521315.1 Acidobacteriaceae bacterium | reverse complement strand
AGGAAACACGGGACAGACGGGACGTTCCCCAACATGCGACGTAGACGCCTCCTATCTCGGCATTCGATCTACCAGGGATCCGCCCATGACCTTCGTACTCCCGCCCCCGCCGATTTCTCTTGCACCCGCCCCCCGGCCCCCGCACACTGGACATGGAAGCACGAAAGGACTCGCCGCTCGCGAGTCCTTTTCTTTTCGGGTCCCAGGACCACGCTTCCCGTTCTTTCCCAACTCGGCTCGCCGGCGCCCGCCGCGGTTTCGCTCCAATCCCACCGCTCAATCTTGTTCCTCGGCGGACGTGCGCTGCCACGGCGCAACCTCCAAGGAGGGTGTAGCGACCCTCGCCCAGGTCACTGAAAAATCGGGCCTCGCGCGGTTCGCCCCCGAGCGCAGGTGCGTAAACTCCGCGTGATTAGCGAGTTCAGCCCGCCCCCGGGGGCTTCCGATTCCGCAACTCCAGCAGATGCAGAGGGGTAGGTACCCCCCCGAAGCGCAAAACGGGTAGCGGGTGACGCCTGCCTGACCGGCTTTGAGCGAACCGCTTTTCGCTGACAGCTTCACCGCTGACCGCCTCTTTAGCTAACAGCTAGCGGCTAGCAGCTAACGGCTACCCGCTGCTCTCACGCCTGCCCAATGGTCACCCCGCTCTCCATCGGAATCCCCGCCCGGCTCACGACGCTGAACTGCAGCGCGCCCTTCCCCGCATCGACGCGCACGTGATCCCCATGCAGCACCTCGCCGTCGAGGATCTTCATCGCCAGCGGATCCTGAATGAGCCGCTGGATCGCCCGCTTCAGCGGACGCGCTCCGTAAGCCCGGTCGTACCCCGCCGTGAAAATCTGTTTCCGCGCCGCCGCTGTCAGCTCGATCGTGATGTGCCGGTCGGCCAGCAGCTTCTCCAGGTCCTTCAGCCGCAGGTCCACGATGTGCTGCAACTGCTCGTCGCCCAGCGGACGGAAGATCACCACATCGTCGACACGGTTCAGAAACTCCGGCCGGAAGTGCTCGCGCAGCACCTTCATCACGCTCTCCGTCGCATGCGCAAACGTGGTCTCGTCCTTCAGCGCCTCGGCCTGCAAAAAGCCCGCGCCCAAATTCGACGTCATGATGAGCACCGTGTTCTTGAAGTCGACCACACGTCCCTTCGAATCCGTCAGCCGCCCGTCGTCGAGCACCTGCAGCAGCACGTTGAAGACATCCGGATGCGCCTTCTCGATCTCGTCGAGCAGGATCACCGCGTACGGCCGCCGCCGCACCGCCTCCGTCAGCTGCCCGCCCTCGTCGTAGCCGACGTACCCCGGAGGCGCGCCGATCATCCGCGCCACGGCATGCTTCTCCATGTACTCACTCATGTCGAGCCGCACCATCGCCTGCTCGTCATCGAACAGGAACTCCGCCAGCGCCCGCGCCGTCTCCGTTTTGCCCACGCCCGTGGGCCCGAGGAAGATGAACGAGCCAATCGGCCGCTTTGGATCGCTCAAGCCAGCGCGCGACCGCCGAATGGCATTCGCCACCGTCGCCAGCGCTTCGTCCTGCCCCACCACGCGGTCACGCAGCCGCTCTTCCATCTGGACGAGCTTCTTCACCTCGCCCTCGAGCATCCGCGACACCGGAATCCCCGTCCACTTGCTGACGATTTTCGCGATGTCCTCTTCGTCCACCTCTTCCTTCAGCAGCCGTTGCGCGCTGCCGGCCACGCCGTCCTGCACCGCCTCCAGCTTCTTCAGCTCGGCGTCGAGCCGCGGCAGTTCGCCGTACTGGATCTGCGCCGCCCGCTCCAGGTTGCCGCGCCGCGTCTGCTCATCGGCTTCGAAGCGCAGCGCCTCCACCTGCTTCTTCAGGTCGCTGAGCCGCGTGATCGCCTCGCGCTCCTTTTGCCAGCGCGCGCGCAAGCCCGTCGCTTTCTCGCGGAGCTGCGCGATCTCGCGCTCCACCTGCTCGAGCCGCTCTTTCGAATTGGAGTCACTCTCGCGCTTCAGCGCCGTCCGCTCAATTTCGAGCGACGTCACCTCGCGCTCCAGCTCGTCAATCTCCTGCGGCACGCTGCCAATCTGGATCGCCAGCGACGCCGCGGCCTCATCGACCAGGTCAATCGCCTTGTCCGGGAGGAAGCGGTCGGAGATGTAGCGGTGCGACAGCGTCGCCGCCGCCACAATGGCCGAGTCGCGAATGCGCACTTTATGGTGCGCCTCATAGCGCTCCTTCAGCCCGCGCAGGATCGCAATCGTGTCCTCCACGTTCGGCTCGCCCACGTAGACAATCTGAAAGCGCCGCTCCAGCGCCGCGTCCTTCTCGATGTATTTGCGGTACTCGTTCAGCGTGGTGGCGCCGATGGCCCGCAGCTCGCCGCGCGCCAGCGGTGGCTTGAGCATGTTGCTCGCGTCGATGGCGCCTTCGGCCGCGCCCGCCCCAACCAGCGTATGCAGCTCGTCGATGAACAGGATGATCTGCCCATTCGACTCCTCAATCTCTTTCAGCACCGCCTTGAGCCGGTCTTCAAACTCGCCGCGATACTTCGCACCGGCGAGCATCGATCCCAGATCGAGCGAGATGACCCGCTTCTCGCGCAGAGCGTCCGGCACGTCGCCGTGCACAATGCGCCGCGCCAGGCCCTCGACGATGGCCGTCTTCCCCACCCCCGGCTCGCCGATCAGCACCGGATTGTTCTTCGTCCGCCGCGACAGCACCTGGATCACGCGCCGAATCTCCTCGTCGCGTCCGATCACGGGATCGAGCTTCCCCCGCCGTGCCAGCTCTGTCAGGTCCTTCGCATACTTCTCCAGCGCCTGATACTTCGCCTCGGGATTCTGATCCGTGACGCGCTGATTCCCGCGCACGCTGGCCAGCGACTTCAGCACCGCATCGTGCGTCGCTCCCAGCGACGCGAGCAGCAGCTGCGCTCCGTCATTCTTCTGCGCCGTGAGCGCCAGCAGCAGATGCTCGGTCGAAACGTACTCGTCCTTAAAGTTCTCCGCTTCCTTAAACGCGCGGTCAAAGACCTGATTGAGCGCGTGCGCTGCGCCCGGCTGCGCGCTCGCGCCGCTCACCTTGGGCAGCTGGCTCACCGCATCCTGCGCCTTCGCTTCGAGCTGCTGCACCGGCACGCCAATCTTCTCGAGGACGGCGGGAATCACGCCCTCCGCATCCGCGAGCAACACCGCCAGCAAATGCAGCGGCAGAATCTCCGGATTGCCGTTCTCGGCCGCAAGCTGGCTGGCGTTCTGCACCGCCTCCTGCGACTTCACCGTAAATTTGTCCCATCGAATAGCCATAAAAACCTCAGGGGATAGGGGGATAGAGGGTAGGGTGTAGGGATTCAAGCGGAACTGGGTGCCCCATCCAAGCCCGGTTTTGGCTTGGGTGGGCTAGCGCTGACCCGACGCCTGGCCGCTACACCCTGGCCCCTACACCCTACCCCCTTGTCTTTCCCCAAAAAATAGCGGGAGGGCATCCCCCTCCCGCAGCATTGAAACCTGATCGCGACAGTGTTCCCGCGATCGCCTATCCTCCGTACGCCATCAGCGGGCTCAGCGGATTGGCCGGCCGTCTCACCGCTGACCGCTGTCCACTGACTGCTGACTGCTGACTGCTGACCGCTGTCTCTACGCGGCCGGCTTCACATCCTTCTTGCCTGCTTCGATGCTCGGCGAGTTGCTGCTGCCCACCTGCACCTTGATCTGCTTCGGCTTGGCTTCGGCGCGCTTCTCCAGCTCCAGCTTCAGCACGCCCGCATCATAACTCGCTTTCACGCCTTCCGGATTCACAGTGTTCGGAATCGTGAACGAGCGATAGAAGCTGCCGTAGCGCCGCTCGATCCGGTGGAAGTTCTCCTCCTTCTGCTCCTTCTCGAACTTGCGCTCACCCTTCACCGTCAGCACGTTGTTCTCGAGCTGGATGTCCAGGTCTTCCTGCTTCATGCCCGGCACTTCCAGCGAGAGGATGATGTGGTGCTGATCCTCATAGATGTCCACCGGCGGAACGAAAGCCGCGGTCGCGACATCGCCCTCGGCCTGGTTGCGGCCGTATTCCTGAAACAGCGAGTTCATGCGGTTCTGCAGCGCCAGCACGTCACGAAACGGGTCCCAACGAGTGATTGCCATGGATATTCCTCCGTACCTTTACCGAAAAATTTGAGATTGGGGCGCCACCCCCAGGCAGCGCCATCACTTCATCTGATGGACACTATAGCACACAGGATGCATAAAATATGAGTGTTTTTGTATCATATTCTGCGAAAATCGATTAAATGGCTGTTTCTAAAGCAGATCTAATGACGGAGTCGAAGTTTGGAGTGAACTGGGACCCCGCGTCACCCGCCAACGCTGGCCTCCGCAAAAGCACCGATCAGCGTCGGCTGGAAGCGGGCAAGCGATTGATTCTCGAGGTCTTGGGAGGTTTGGGCTCACGCAGAGCAGAGATCGGCCCGCAAAAAGGCACGATCTTTAAACGAATGCGCGCCCACAGGGCCGGTACCCCGAACGCCGACCCGCCGCCCAGGCGGCCCGACAGGGCGTTTGCCATCCGCACGCATGCTCTTCGCAGCCAGCTCGGCTACGGCTCTGAGACCTTCGCTCCGAGAGCCTCTTTAGCCATCAGGGAGATTACCCCATCGCCGTCCCGAGTCAGTTCTCTGAGGACGGCGTTCGACTTCTTATCCCCGATCTCACCCAGCACGACGACTCCCTTCCTGCGGAGAAACTGATTCGAGCTTTTTACCCACTCGATGGCGCTGTCTTCCCCGGCGGTCGGGTCGGTGCCGAGGAACCGCTTGATTCGATTCGCCTCCATCTGCATACAGACGGCGCTGTCCTGCCCGTTGCCCTCATCTTCGGCCTTGACGGTCGGGAGTTCTTTCATGTGGCTGTCGAGAGTCGCGCGATAGAAGCCAGTGAAGTTACTGCTTTCATCAGTGAGCTTCCCGTGCTCCAGAGCTAGGATCCTCGTCCAGTACTCCATGCAACTGTTCGCGCCCTCGTAATCCGAAGCTTCCGTCGGAACGACTAATTCGAGGTTTCCATCGTGCCTGAGATCGACCAGCACATCCCGCGCGTTGTCCACTTCCCATACCCGCAGACCCTGAGTCATCACGGTCTTTTCGTTTCGCGTGATGACGAAGAAGTCGTTGCAGAAATAGCGCCCGTTGACGTCCATAGACGCGACCAGAGCAGGGGCGCCGTCCTCCGAAAGCCGCGCGAAAGCAGCACTGCACACGGGTTCGGCGGGGGGGAGACGATCCGGCAGGCCATCGGTCACGGCCTGAACGAACGCATTGATCTGAGCCTCCGGTACCGGCCGATGCGCCTCAAAGAGCGCGACCAGCGCATCCCACTCCGGGATTGCCTGCGGGTACCTGGTCGCCGCAGGAGGATCCAGCGGACCGAGGGGCTGGCTGGACCCGCTGACGCTTTGCGGAATCGGCGCCTGCGCCGATGCGCATCCACACCATGCAACAACGCTCAGCAGAACCGCACCTGCCAAAATGCCGGTCGATCTCATCCGAAGCGCCCCCGACAGACCCATCACACACCTTACCGGAGACAGCCACAAAGAAACATGCCGATTAGGTGCTATTCGACATCACAGAGACCCGTAGTTTGGCGTGAAGTTGCAGTATTACTGGCTTCTCGGAAGTTTCACGGCATGAAACTCCCGGATTGCCGACTGTCCAGAGACACCTCCGCGTCAGGGAGCGGCTCTAGCCAGGCGGATCGTGATGTCTTTGGTTTCGCCGGAGTGCAGGTTCAGATGTTCCTCTCCGGACCCCGGCCGTTGCCGATAGCCGGGCGAGGTCGCGGTCAGGGCTACATCCTCTCCCGGCGGAAGGAGGACCGTAGTGGGACCTTCCGCGGCCATTTGAAGCGGCCTCACCAGCGAATTAATACCGAGCTTTGGACGAGAGAGCACGACAAGATCAAAGGCTATCGGCGTGGCTTGATCGGTCAACTGACCTGGAGACACATGAATCCTCAGGAATGCTGCCTTGAATGGAATTTGCCAGTCGAGGGCGGCGTGGGGATGCGTCGCAGTGAGCGCAATCCGGGGTGCCGGAGAACTCCAGGTATAGAATGCCGGCCCCCTTTGCGGATAACCCTTCCTCTCATCATCGGCAGACAGGACATACAGACCGAAAGCGAGTCCATCAAAACAGTAGTGGCCGCTCGCGTCTGTATACCTCCAGGGATATCCGCCGGAATGCCCACCGGGGCTCTGGATCATGGCAACCACGCGAACATCGGAAGCGGGTGTGCCGTTCTCGTTGAAGACTGAGCCGCAGATTGCGCCTGTCATCCCGCTCGACTGCTGGCCATATGCGAAAGGGATGACGAGCAAAAGAAAGACAAAGGCCGAGGCGCTTCTCACGCGGCAAAGATACCATGGCTAACCGGTTTTGGCGGAAGACCGGCAACCGTTCTGGCCGGTCGCCTCGCAGGAAGCCCTGAAAGCGGCCCTGAACCTCTCAATCCCTACAAGAATCGTGCCCGCCGTCCACGCGATGGACCGCCCAAGCCATCCACGCCGCCCATCCTCTAGAATTTGTCAAGAGGCACCCCATCAAACCAAAGTAACTCCACCGGATAACACAAGACTTACAAGCCAACCGAGCCCAACAAAGTTGGCGGGTTTTGGCTCTAACTTTGGTATTCTGAACTTAGATGGAAAAAACAAGAAATGCCTCGCTCCGCGGCGAGGCTTTTTCAATTCTCGGAGGCACGGATTGGCCGCCACAAACCCTCTCTCGCCCGAATCGCCGGGGCGCAAGGGTGACCGCTATTCTCCTTTGTCCCGCAACCGACGCCCAGTCAACGCGATGGAGGGTAACTCCGGAGCTTCGAATCCTGCAACTCAACTCGTTGCAAGGACTTCCGGACCCCCGAGAAATTGAAAATCACGAAGGCCGGATTCCCCTGGGCTGCGCGACTTTCTCGCTCGAAACCTGGGATTCCACCCAGGCTGTGGCCTGGAACCCGTCACCTGAAAAATGCAACCTGCCCAGGCCTCCGCTAAGTACCTTGTTTCCGCTCGGCAGCGGAAAAGAGCGGTTTTGAAGGCGTCAGCAAGTACCCTGTTACCCGGCAGATAGCTCGAGGAGGTCTCAAAAGAAATCGATAAGTACCAGCAGTTGAAGTAGTTCGCAATTTCTTACCGAAAAATTATTTTTTAGCGCGCGCCGTGAGCCAGCCAGCGACGCCGCCGCCTCAGTGTGAAGCAGCCGGGGACGCCACCGTCGCCCCGGCCTGCTGCACGGCCTCGGCGTGGAAGCGCTGGTAGTCCTTGTCGGTTACGTGCACGTCGGCCCGCTCGCCGATCACGCCGAAGGCATGCGCGCTCACAAAGACTTCGGCGCTGGTGGGCAGCCACAGTTCGTTGTTCACCAGCTTCTGGTCGAAGGTGAGATGGCTCCCCTTGCTCAGCGAGACCATGCCGAAGCCGACGTGCAGGTTCTCGTCGAGCTTCGCGGCCATGCGGCGCACCTGCCGGTCCTGCTCGTCGATCCACACCGTGCCCGACATGCGCTTCGCCGCCTCTTCCGCCACGCCGTGGGCTTTGGCATGCGGATCGCCGGTGAAGTCGAAGGTGAGCGTGGGCCGGTTGTCGAGCAGCTCGCGCCGCGGGCTCGACACGCGCACGACCGCGAGGATCTTGCTCACGCTGATCACGATTTCGCCGTTCGGCGACTGGCCGGGCGGCGTCTGCTGCGCTTTTTCCACGTATTTCGTGACCCGCTCCTGCTCCTTCTTCTGCTGGTCCGCGTCGAGGTCTTTGCCGTTTTTCTGGATTTGCCGCCGCACCTCGTGCGAGTTGACGTAGAAGATTTCGTAGGTCTCGGTCTCGGTCTTCTTCACGCTGCCGTCCTTGTTCAGCGTGTCGATTGCGTCCGTCTCGTGAAAGGTGTAGTTCTCCTGGACGGCGTCGAGCTGGCGCTGATGCGCGCGTACCTGCTCCATCAGCGTCGGCACATCGGGGATCGGCGCCGAGGAGTTCGCCGGCGCCGGAGAGGTTTGGGCCTGCCCAACCAGCGCAACCCCGAATACGAGAAGGGGCGGCGCCAGTGCCGGCATTTTCCGAAGGAAAAGCAACATGTGTCTTCCTGCGCGGATCATAGCGTAGGCTGCAATCCGGTAAGGCTGAATGACGAACGATATGGTACGACTGCTCGTGAAGTGGCTCCTGCACGCCATTGCTTTGCTGATCACCGCTTACCTCGTCCCGGGATTCGTGGTCGGCAGCCTGGCCGCCGCGCTCGTCGCGGCGCTGGTCGTTGGACTCCTCAACGTCACGCTGGGCGCGCTGCTCAAGCTGATCACCCTGCCTCTGGCGATCCTGACGCTCGGCCTGTTCTTTTTGGTCATCAACGCGTTCATCCTCAAACTGGCCAGCGGCGTGGTTCCCGGATTCCTGGTGTTGACGTGGGGGGCAGCGCTGGTGGGCGCGCTGGTTCTGGCAATCCTGCAGATTCTCTTCAAGCTCATTCTCGACTGAAAGGGTGCTCCCACAATGCTGCGCTTTGGCCCGTTTGTGGTTCGATACAATGACGGTATGCCCCTCGACAATGCATCGCGACGCCGGCAAAAGGCGCCTCCGCCGGGCGAAACCGGCCAGGAAGCGCTCTACCTGCGCTCGCTGAGCGAACGCCAGGTCCAGGTGCATGTCAAGCTGCGCGATGGCGAAACCGTCTCTGGCTGGATCGAATACTTCGACGACCGCATGATCCGGCTGACGCGCGAGGGCAAGCCGAACCTCTTTATCTATAAGAACCAGATTCGCACCATCACCGAGCATGGGCGCGATCCGCGCCGGCGGCAGCGGCGGATGCCCGCGCCGGCGGCCGCGACTGAGGAAGCGCAGTGACCGCGGAGCCACCTGGCGACCCGGACCCGACGCGGGTTCCGCAACAAATGGAGTGGGCGCACGCTGCGGCGCCGATTGCGCTGGAAGCGGGCGCGCTGCTCTGCGAGTTCTTCGACCGCGGCGTCGCCACCGAATACAAGGGCGATGTCGATTTGGTGACCGAGGCCGATCGCGCCTCGGAGAAGCTGATCGTCGAGCGGCTGAGCGCTGCCTTCCCTGCGCATGGCATTTACGGCGAAGAAGGGTCGCGGCGGCAAATCGAGGCCGAATACCGCTGGTACATCGACCCGCTCGACGGCACGACGAACTTTGCCCACGGATTCCCCGTCTTCTGCGTCTCGATGGGGCTGGAGCATCGTTCCGCCGGACTCGCGGCCGAAGCGGATGGCGAATTGATCGCCGGCATTATCTACGACCCGACGCGCGATGAGCTGTTCTCGGCGCAGAAAGGGATGGGCGCGTGGCGCGACGGGCGCAGGATGCACGTGTCGGGCACGAAGACGCTGGCTGAGGCGCTGGTGGCGACGGGCTTTCCCAGCCGCAAGCGCCACGCCAGCCCAAACATCCACTTCTACCACGAGGTCACGCTGCGCTCGCACGGCGTGCGGCGCGCCGGATCGGCCGCGCTCGACCTGGCCTACACCGCCTGCGGGCGGCTCGACGGTTTTTGGGAGTTCAACCTGAATCCCTGGGACACGGCCGCGGGCGCGGTGCTGGTGCTCGAAGCCGGAGGCGCGATGACGCGCTTCGACGACGCGCCCTTCCAGCTGAACAGCCGCGAAGTTCTGGCGAGCAACGGGCTGCTGCGCGGCGAGCTGACGAGTCTTTTCGGGGATCTGTTTGCCGGGCGCGACCTCACACCGATTCCGACGCCGGCCGAATTCGCCGCCATGCGCGCGAGGCGCCAGACCTGACACGCCTGGCCGGTTCCGAAAGTCATTCTCCTCCGCGTGCGCAGCGTTCCGGCGCGGAAATCCCCTGCTAGAATGATCGGTTGCAACGACAGTCGCGCCGAACGGAGCGGCTGATCGAAACATTCTCACTCCGAAGAGGAACTCCATGGCTTATGTGATTGCGGAACCCTGCATCGGCACCAAAGACAGCGCGTGCGTCGATGCGTGCCCGGTGGACTGCATCCACCCCAAGAAGGACGAGGCGAAGCACGCCGACTCCGACCAGCTCTTTATCGATCCGGTGGAATGCATCGACTGCGGCGCCTGCGTGCCCGTGTGTCCGGTATCCGCCATCTTTGCCGCCGACGATCTGCCCGAGAAGTGGCAGAGCTTCCAGGCGAAGAACGCAGCCTACTTCGGCCGCTAACCTCCTCCTTTGTCGTTCCGCACGCGGACGCGCCGCGCCAGGCCGCGCGTCCACCGGGTTCCCGCTTTCGGTTCTGTCTTCCCTTCTGCGAGCAACCCCGCTCGCCCTGGCTGCGTCTGACGGATATTGCCTGTATCCCCGGAAAAATTCTCTGCTATGAATCTGACCGCGCCGAAAAGTTCGAACAGCAGGCCGACAGGAGCGCTAACCCATGGAAGAATTGGCATGGAAAGGTTTGTATTGATGAACGCGGGTCCTACGCAGCCTCGTCCGGCCAATCAGCACATGCGTCGCAATCCGCCAATCGCGGGCGAGGAAGAGGCGATTGAAAAAGCACGCAACGGCGACGCGCGCGCCTTCGAGACGCTGTATGCCATGCACAAGCGGCGGGTTTACTCGCTGTGCCTGCGCATGCTGGGCAACGTGGCCGAAGCCGAGGACCTGACCCAGGAAGCGTTTCTGCAGCTCTACCGCAAGATCGGGACTTTCCGCGGAGATTCGGCGTTTTCGACCTGGCTGCACCGGCTCGCGGTGAACGTGGTGCTGATGCACCTGCGCCGCAAGGGGCTGCCGCAGGTATCGCTGGAAGAAACGCTGGAGCCGTCGCAGGACGACGGACCGCGCAAGGACATTGGAGCGCGGGACCTGACGCTGTCGGGGTCCATCGACCGCGTGACTTTGGAAAGGGCCATCGAGAACCTGCCTCCGGGGTACCGGCTGGTATTTGTGCTGCATGACGTGGAGGGATACGAGCATAATGAGATAGCAGAAATGCTCGATTGCTCCATCGGCAACAGCAAGTCGCAGCTGCACAAGGCACGCATGAAGCTGCGGGACCTGCTGCACAGCGGACAGCGGAAGGAGCAGATCGCGTGAGTGTGCTCCGCGCCATGGAAAAAACGATGACCTGTTCCGAATTTCAGGAGTCTCTGCCGGATCTTTTTGAGGCCCACGCCGAGATGGCAGCGCAGGACCACCTGAGGACCTGCGACAACTGCGCGGCACTGGTGCGGGATCTGGAGTACATCGCGTCGCAGGCGAAGCTGCTGCTGCCGATGCACGATCCCAGCCCCGCGGTTTGGGACAACATCCAGCAGGCGATCCGGAGCACGCCGGGCGGCCCGCCGTCGTCGGGCCACGCCCAGAGCGGCAGAAAATAAAGGCCCTGCGTCCGGGCCCGCTGCCTATAATCAGAGAACGAATGAGCGGCCAGACGCCCCCGATCGCGGGCATCATTCTCACAGGCTTCATGGGAGCGGGCAAGACCACCGCCGGCGCGCTCCTGGCAGTCCGTCTGGGCTGGCGCTTTGTCGATTCCGACCGCGTTGTGGAAGAGCGGGCCGGCATGAACATCGCCGCGATCTTCGAGCGCCGGGGCGAGCCGGAGTTCCGGCGCCTCGAAGCCGAAGTCATCAGGGAGACAACTCAGGATGAGCACATCGTGCTGGCGCTGGGCGGGGGTGCGCTGGAGAGCGCGACGACCCGGGAGTTCCTGGCCTCACTTCCCGGCTGGCACATGGTGTTCCTGGATGCTCCTTTGGAAACGCTGATCGGGCGCTGTGCCGGCCAGCCCGATGCCCCGGTGCGGCCGGTGCTGCGCGATCGGGAGCGGCTGGCGGAACGCTGGAAAACGCGGCTCCCTGGGTACGCTCAGGCGAAGCTGACCGTCGGCACCGCCGATCGCGCACCGGAAGCGGTCGCGGCTGCCATCGTTGCCGCCTTCTTCGGCGATCCCGCTGGTGAGCCGGTGGGCGCGCCGGTCCAGGCGCATTCTGCGCCAGGAGCGCGCGCATGAGCCGGCCGCTCGGGGCGCGGGGCGCGGTCCTGTTTGCCTTTGGCGTCGGCATCGCGATCTACCTGGCGTGGCTGCTGAAGGACGTGCTGGTGGTGCTCTACGTGAGCGCCCTGTTTGCCGTGGTGCTGATGCCGCTGGTGCGAAGCATCATGCGGCTGCACATCCGGCAGTGGCATCCCGGCCGCGGGAGCGCCGTGCTGATCATGCTGCTGGCCACGGCAGGCACGCTGACCCTCTTCGGATTTTTCGCCCTGGCGCCGGCGTTCCGTGATCTGCGCGAATTCTTTAAGGAACTGCCGCAGAAGGGGCCGCAGTTTTTTGCGCGCATGCAACAGATACCGTTCCTGCGCGACATCGACACCGATTCGCTGCAGGAAAAGATCCAGGATCTGGTGGGCAATTCGGCCACCTATGCCGTGAAGTTCGCGAGCGACTGGGCGGGAGCCGCGGCGCGGGTGATTGCCGGCATGGTGCTGACGATTTACTTCATCATCGAAGGCGATGAAGCCTACGCATGGTTTCTCTCGCTGTTCCCGGTGGAGCGGCGGCTGCGCCTCGATCAGACGCTGGCGCGGGCTTCGGTGCGCATGGGCCGCTGGCTGTTGGGCCAGGGCACGCTGATGCTGATTCTCGGCGTTTCCAGCACGGTTGTTTTTTACAGCCTGCACGTGCGCTACGCGGCGGCGCTGGGTGTGATCATGGGGCTGTTCAACATTGTTCCGGTGGCCGGGGCCATCGTGTCGATGTCGCTGGCGCTGCTGATCGCGGCGCTCGATTCGTGGGGCCGGGTGCTGGGCGTGGCGATCTTCTTCGTCATCTATCTGCAGGTGGAGAACTCGTGGCTGACGCCGCGCATCATGAAGACGCAGGTGGATCTGGCCGGTTTGACCATCCTGATTGCGCTGCTCATCGGCTCGTCACTGGCCGGGATTATCGGCGCGATGGTGGCCGTGCCGACGGCGGTGCTGGTAGCCGTCGTGCTGAACGAATACGCGGTGCACGACGAGGCAATCATCGAGGAGCCGCATCCGGTGACGACCACGACGATCACGCTGGAATAATAAGGCGAGGGCTCTTTTCTGCGGGCGGAATGGCCGCGGGTCGCCAGCCTCGCGCGCGGCGGTTATCATCAATAGTGGGTTGTTCCCCGCTTTCGTCTCAGGCAATGATCTCCAATCTGCATCAACCGACCGGCTCGGCAGCAGCCGCATGCCGATGAACTCAATCGAGCGCGGCGCCGTGTCGCTGGAGCCGCCGGCGCAGACGTGGGCCGGCGGCCCGCATTCGCACCTGCACGTTCCCGAGGCCGGCGAGACGGCGTCACTGCTGGTGGACTACCGCGAACTGTTTAAGGTGCGCGTGACGCTGATGGTGACGCTGACGGGCTGGGCAGGCTTTTTCCTCGGCTCGATGCGGTCCGGCATCAGCAGCCTGCAGCCGGGATTGCTGGAGACGCTGATCGGCATCACCGCCGTCTCGGGCGGATCGGCCGCCCTCAATCAGGCGATCGAGCGCAAGCTGGACGCCAAGATGGCGCGTACGGCGAACCGGCCGATGGCCGCGGGACGCATTGGCCTGGCGCACGGCATCGCGGTGGGATTGTTCGCGATTGTTGCCGGAACCCTGTGGCTCACGCGCGAAACGAACCTGATCACAGGCGGGCTGACGTTGCTGACCGCGTTTCTGTACGTGGCCGTTTATACGCCGCTCAAGCGGGTGACGCCGCTGGCGACGTTCATCGGCGCGTTTCCCGGCGCGATGCCCCCGCTGCTGGGTTGGACCGCCGCGCGCGGGGTGATCGAATGGCAGGGTGTGGCGCTGTTCGCGATTCTTTTCATTTGGCAGTTCCCGCACTTCATGTCGATCGCGTGGCTCTACCGCGAAGATTATGGGAAGGCCGGCATCCGCATGCTGCCGGTGGTGCAGCCCGACGGCTGGTCGACAGCGCTTGAGGCACTGACCTACGCGGTGTTGATGATCCCGGTGAGCCTGCTGCCCGTTTGGCTGCATATGGACGGAAAAATCTATCTGGTGGCGGCGCTGGTGCTGGGCGCTGGCTATCTGGGATACACGATTCGCTTCCTGAAAATCGTGAAAGCCCGCAGCGAAACGGATTCGAGAATGTACGCCCGCGATCTGCTCAAGGTGAGCGTGATCTACCTGCCGCTGCTGCTGACAGCGCTGATGCTGAATGCGCGGTGAAGCAGCGTACAGCGAGCAGCGACCAGGAAAAGCATGACCACGGCAACGACGAATTCGAAACTTAGCCCAACGCCGAATAAGTCGGCGGGGTTGGCCATTGCCGGGATCGTCGGCGTCAGCGTGGCGGCCACGCTATTCCTGTTCTGGCTGATCTATGTGCATCCGGCGTCGGACGCGCGCGGGGCTCATTACACGTTTCTTCCCAACCTGAATGCCTTGCTGAACGGCCTGGCGGCAATTGCTCTGTTGTTTGGGTTTTATTTCGTGCGGACGCACCGCATTGCGGCGCATCGGACGGCGATGATGACGGCGTTTGTGTTCAGCGCGCTGTTTCTGGTGAGCTACACCGCCAATCATGCGCTGCACGGCGATACGCTCTATCCGGTGCACGATGCGACGTATCACGATGCGTACATTCCGATTCTGGTGAGCCATATTGTGCTGGCTACGCTGGCGCTGCCCATTGTGCTGATTACGTTTTTCCTGTCGCTCTCGGGGCGGATTCGCATGCATCGCAAAGTGGCGCGGTTCACGTTTCCGCTGTGGCTGTATGTTTCGGTGACCGGCGTGGTGGTGCGGGTGATGCTGGTGGCAGCGATGAAGCAGGGCCGCTAAGAAGCGGGCAGCTGAAGGGCGGCCAGCTAAGGACCGGTCAGCTGAAAACCGGTTAGCGAAACGTTACTGAAAGGGCGAACGGCAATTGGTGGATGGGATTGTGGCAAATCCGGCCAGTAAGACGGAGCAGGGCGACGACGGAACACGCGCGCTGCTGCTCACCGGCCTCGGGACGCTGGTCGCGGGCGTGCTGGCGGCGCTGCTGGCGGAGACGGTCTTCGGCGGCATCAGCCGGCAGGGGCCGCACACGAATGCGGGCTGGCTCTCGCTGATGGTCGCGATGATGTGCCTGCCGTTCGGGTTGATGCTGTTTGGGCTGGGATTCGCGAAGTGGCTGCGCAACCGGAAGCTGCGGCCATAGCCCGCGTCGATCGACAGAATTCGCCGGCAATTCCCTGCATTTCGAACCCCCAAAGGCCTGGCTAATGCGCTTGGCCAGCGGGTCCGGGCAGCACCCCAATCGTATGCAGCCAGATCGCTGCTGTGTGTGGCCAGGTGGTGACGGGAAGGTCCGTCGGGCGCAGTCCGTAGCCATGGCCGCCCTTCGCGTAGACATGCAGCTCCGCGGGAACGCCGGCCTTTTTCAGTTCCATGAAGTACTCGATCGCGTTCTCGACGTGCACGGGATCGTCCTCGGCCTGCGCCAGGAACGCGGGCGGTGTGGAGGCGGTGACCGGAATGTCCGGGTTGAACTCGAAGTTCTTCTCGGAGAGCGCGAGATAGCCTGGGTAAATGATGATGGCGAAGTCCGGGCGGCAGCTGAGCTGATCGGCTGCATCGACGGCGGGATACACCCGCTGATCGAAGTGGGTGCTGAGCGCTGCGGCCAGGTGGCCTCCGGCAGAAAATCCGAGGACGCCGATGCGTTGCGGATCGATGCGCCACGCGGCCGCGTGCTCGCGCACCAGTCCCATGGCGCGCTGCGCATCCTGTAACGCGGCTGCTGATTTTGGATAAGGGCCGCTGCCAGGGACACGGTATTTGAGCAGAACGCAGTTCACGCCGCTGGAGTTGAGCCAGTCGCAGACTTCGGTGCCTTCGAGGTCGATGGCGAGGATGGAATAGCCGCCGCCGGGAAACACGACGACCGCGGGGCTGGCCTTGCCTGCGGACTTCGCCGCGTAAAGCGTGATCGTGGGCGTTGCCACATCGCCGATGCGGAGCAGAGGTTTGCCCGCAATCAGGGGATCGGTGGGCCTCGTGGTGTCGTGCTCGGGACCAGTCGTGGTGTTCGCTCCGGGCGCGCCATTCGGCCAGAGCGGCAGGGTGGGCTTGTCTGCGGGTGGATGCCAGTCCACGAGAGGCGCCGAGGGCGCACTCCCCTGCGCGGCCAGCGAAAGGGCCGCAATGAGACAGGCAGAAAGCCCGAGCGCAAGAAACGTAATCCTGGAGTGAGCGAAGGAGTGAGGCATAACCGGTGGTCTCCACCGGTTATGGTAGAGCACGCCTCAGTGCGAGGACGCGACGCATTGCTGCGAAGGCGCGGAACTCGGCGCGGGAGCATTCGCGGGCGGCTGCGCTGGAGTCTTCGTGCCGCAGCCGCTCGTTGAACTCGGCTGGGCCGATCCCGACCCGGATTTCTGTTGGGCATCTGCCCCGCTCGGCTGCGTGGTCGAAGTCGAAGACGGCTGCGTGCTGGCCGGAGCCGATCCCGTTGTCGGCTGCGGCTGCGCGGAGACGGTGGGCGAATAGCCGGGATCGCCGGGACGCTGCATCCCCGGAGGGAACTTCACCGGCTGCATGACGGGATGATCCTTGTCGTCATCGGTGGGCAGCTTCTCGCCGGGCTGCCGGAGGGTGGGCGGCGCTTTGGGAGCGTTCTCCTCGGTCTGGTCGGCGGCGGTGGGGTCGCCGAGCTGCACCTCATGCTGGTTGGCGGCGACGGCGGGCTGGGCCCCGCGATAATCGCCCATCTCATTGGCGGTCTGGACGACCATCGGCTCGCCCACTTTCGCCACTTCTGTTCGCACCACCGTGTTGCCTGCGAAGCGGACGAACTCGACCGGCTGCGGAGACTCGCCGTAAATCCAGATCTCCATCATCTTGCCCTTATCGTCCGGTTCGCGCACTTTTCTCACCGGCTGGCCTTTGGCGTAGAGGACCATGTCGCGATCCATACCGACCAGGACGCGGTGCTCAAGGATGGCTTTGCGCAGAAAATCGGGGAGCGATTCGGCGTAGGCCTCGGCTGGTGACTTCACGCCGAAGTCGATCATGGGTTTCAGCAGCGCTTCGATCTGTTCGCCACTGAGGTCGGGCACATGCTGAGCGAAGACCAACGTGATGCGCGAGCCGGTGGGCGGCGTGCCGTCGTCGGGAACGATCGTGTTGGTGGCGGTCGGGTCCATGCCGACGGAGATGTGGCGCAGGTATTTGTGCTTGTGCTCGGGCCCGTTGTTCAGGTCGATGACGATGCTGTTGTCGCGCACTCGGATGTTGGTGACGACGACGCGATCGCCGGGCTTGGCGCTGACCCCTTTCGAATGGAGTTCGTCAATATATTTCTCGCCGCCAGGCTCCATGGGGCCGTTGGCCTGGAGGGTAACGTTGCCGACGGGCAGAGGGCGCATGGCGAAACCCTGCTCCGACTGCAGAAAGCGATAAAGCTGCTCGCGGCCGATGGTGGTGAGCGGCTCGGCGGGAAGCGTCACATTCGTGGGGTCGATCTGGGCGTAGTGCTGCTCGATGTGCTCGGGCTGGACGATGAACACCTGAGCCGGGGCCGGAGGCGCGAAACCGAACAGGGCGGTACAGAGCAGAGGGGAGGTGCAGAGCGCCGAGGAAAAGAGGGGACGACCGAACCGTGTGGACCCTGACATAAGGCCCCCTTGTGCGGGGTGTTGCCGACTTAAACAGCATGGCCCCGTTTGACGGAATTGGCAATAGCCAGCGGATCGCGACAGATTTGGGTTGCCGTTTGCCGCCCGGCGGGAGTTGCGGAAGCCCCCGCGGATCGCCGGACGAACCTGATCCGCATCGGCTCAACCTGCTTGGAGCGGCAACCGGCGTTTTACGTTGCCGCGGTCGTTGCGGACGGCGCGGAATGCCGCTCGGCGGGTTCAACAGGATCAGGATCGGGAGGAACGATGAGCAGGCTGAAGAGCAGGATCACCGCGGCAAGGAGGTCGAGCCAGGGAAACCAGTTGCCGCTGCGGTCATAGACGGTGGCGTCGTGGCGGACGGGAACCGAGGCGATCAGACTGGCAAAGGGAGCCGCTCCGCTGCTGCGCTGAGCGAGCACGCGGCCACGGTCGTCGCTCACGGTGAGGATGCCCTGCTTCGGCGCGCGGGCCAGGCTGAAGCCGTCCTCGACGCCCCGCAGAATGGCCATGCGGCCGTGCAGCCAGCCGTCGGCGACAAAATCCCAGGCCGGAACGAGCATGAGCGCGGCGCCGTCGCGGCCGTACTGGCGGGCCAGGCCGGGATAATCCATATCCTTGCAGATCTCCACACCCCAGCGGCTGGAGGGCTGGTCAATGAGCAGGCGCGTGGTGCCGGGCAGCAGATTTCCCTCAAAAATGGGCAACATGTGGTGCTTCTCGTAGGTTCCGGCGAGCGAGCCATGGGGGGAATACAGGCGAGCTTCATTGAGATTCGGCATGTGCTGGAAGCCGGCGAGGATCCAGACATGGCTGGTTTTGGCGGCCTGTTCCAGGATCGAATCGGCGATCGGCAGGTCGTTGCCCTCGATGCGGCCGAGTTTCTCCGGAATGACAATCACCTGGGCGCCCTGCGCAGCAAGCTCCGGAATTTGCTTCGCATACGCGGCAATCAAGCGGACGGTGCCCGCGCTGGGCGGGAAGAGAGTCTCGTGTTCGTCCGACGCGATCAGGCCGACCGCGACCCCGGGTGCGCGGGGAGTGGTATGCAGGCGGGCGATGCCGAATCCCAGGACGGAGGCGTAAAGCATGGCCAGGATGGCCACGAGCGCGCGCCGATGCCGCGGAGGCCCGGAAGAAGCCAGGGCCGCCACACTCGACGGCAGCAGAAAGACGAAAAAACTGATCGCCCAAATGCCGGTGACGGAGGCGATTTGCAGGATGGGCAGGCAGTCCATCTGGGTATAGGCCAGGTTGCCCCAGGTGCTGTGCACGGACTGAATCTCGGCGACGAACTCATAGGCCGTCCACAGGATGGGCAGCGAGAACGCCGCGCGCAGCCGGTGTCCGCGAAGTACCTGCCCGCGATGGATGACCACGAACCAACCGGAGAGGAGGGCGGGGGCGAGGATTGCGAGCAGGGTGACTGGGAGGGGTGTCAGCTCACGAAGATAGACCCAGGAATTCAGGCCGCCGAGAGCGACAGCAAGGAAAGCAAGAGCGAAGGCGGGCCAGGCGCGGACGCGGGGCGCGGCAAGCAGAACCGGCAGCGGCGCCAGCCAGGTTAGCGTCCAGAGCGGATGCAGCCCGGTTCCGAAGAACCATGCCAGGCCGCTCAGCGCCAGCGCGCTCAAGGCCAGGACCCAAGTTTTCTGCCGGGAACCCAGAGATCGCCCTCCCGAAAACCGTCAGCTCGGCCGCTTGTTCCTCTTCGCCAGCATACCGTCTAACAGTTGCGCCCTTGCGGGGAGCGCCTGGCCCGCGCGGCACTCCTATTTGGTCCGAGCCGCCTTGCGCGGCGCCGCCTTGCGCGCGGATTTGGCCGCCTGTCCGTTCTCGGCTCGATGCGCGTGCGGTTCGGTTAAACGATCGCCGAGCACGTGCAGGCGCAGGAAGTTCGTCGAACCGGTGCGGGTGCGCGTTCCTGCGACGATGCCGAGAATCTCTTTGGGCCGGACAAAACCGCCCTGCTCGAGGACCTCTTCCGCCTGATCGATCATTTGCTCGGCGGTGTGCAGCTTCGGGCAGCGGATGGGATGCACGCCCCAGAGGAGTGCCATGCGGTGAATGGCCTGATCGATGCTGCAAAGCGCATAGATCGGCGGCCTGGGCCGGTATTTGGAAAGCTGTCGCGCGGTCGTGCCGGTTTCGGTGAAGACGGCAATGGCGGCGACGTCGAGATCTTCGGCGGCATGGGCGGCGGACTCGCAGATGGTCTCGGCGATGGAGAGGCGTACGCGGCTGGGGCGAGAATCCCAGGAATCAGTTTCGCGGAGGTGCGTCTCCGTCTCGCTGACGATCTTCGCCATCATCTTCACGGCTTCCACGGGATACTTGCCGGCCGCGGTTTCCGCTGAGAGCATCACGGCGTCGGTGCCGTCGTAGATGGCGTTGGCGACGTCGGAAGCTTCGGCGCGCGTGGGGCGCGGGTTCTCGATCATGGACTCGAGCATCTGGGTCGCCGTAATGACCGGCTTGCGGTATTCGGCGGCGCGGCGGATGACGTGCTTCTGGATGGCGGGCACTTTCTCGGGCGGCATTTCAACGCCGAGATCGCCGCGGGCGACCATGACGCCGTCAGCGATTTCGAGAATGGCCTCGAGGTTCTCGATCGCCTGGGGTTTTTCCAGCTTGGCGATGATCCAGGTTTCCAGGCCGAGGGCCGCGACGCGGAACTTCACGTGGCGGACATCCTCCGCAGTGCGCACGAACGATACCGCAACTGCGTCGATGCCGTGCTTCATGCCCCACTCGAGGTCTTCTTCATCTTTGTCGGTGAGGGAGGGCACGCGCACCGCAATGCCGGGCAGGTTAATGCCTTTGTGCTCGCCGAGCATGCCGCCGTTGATGACTTCGCACGTGACATCTTCGCCAGGAATATCGACAACGCGCAGCTCAATGAGGCCATCGGAGAGCAAAATGCGCGCCCCGGGCTCCAGGTTCTCCGCCAGCGTGGGAAAAGTGGTGGCAATCAGCGTCGAGGTGCCGAGGAGGTCGCGCGGGGTGATGGTGAGGCGCTGGCCGGCTTTCAGCTGCACCGGAATCCGGTTTTTGAGGCGCCCGGTGCGAATCTTGGGGCCCTGCAAATCGCCGAGGATACAGATGTGCTTGCCCTCTTCGCGGCTGACTTTGCGCACCATCTCGACGAGCTTGAGCTTTTCAGGATGAGTGCCGTGAGAAAAGTTGAGGCGAGCGACATCGAGACCGGCGCGCAGCAACTCGCGGAAGGTGGATTCGTGAGACGAAGAGGGTCCCAGCGTGGCAACGATCTTGGCGCGGCGCGGGTCACCTCCCGCGAAGCCGGGTCCTGACAGCGAAAAGTTCATCCATCCCCCGAGATTTCGGACTCGTTTGAGTTTAAGGTGCCGCTTTTGATTTTATCGTGGGAAGCAGGGTTTCATCGTGCCTGCACGCGGGCGGGATTTTCATCCTGCGCAGCAAATTGTTCGGCCTCCGCAAGCGGAACGGGCACGGGCACGCTGTCGGCCGCCTGAGCCAGAGGGAACAACTGCGCGTTGAACTCCGAGCCGATGAGCACGCTGAGTGAAACCATGTAGAGCCACACCATGGTGGCAATGCCCGCGCCCAGCGAACCGTAAACGAGGGAATAGTCGGCAAAGCGCGTGAGATAAAACCCGTAGACGATGGTCGCGATAAACCAGGAGCCGGTGGCAATGGCCGCGCCCGGCATGGTTTCGCGCCAGCGGAGGCGGACGAGTGCCATTTTGCCGGAGCCGACCGGGCGCCGCTGCCGGGGAACGCCGAAATGATAGACGACGGCGAGAGCGACGACACTGGCGAAGAGGGCGATGCCCCAGCGGATGAGCCGCCACAGGAGAATCACGTAAAAGCGGAGCTCGTGGTCGGAGTTGAGGATCATCCAGCGCTCGATGCTGTGACCGAAGGCCAGAAAGATGGTGGCCGCCGCCATGGGGATCATGCTGCCCGGCACCAGCAGCAGCGCGACGACGCGTTCGCGCCAGAATCCCCAGGTGTGACGGGGCAGGCGATAGGCGCGGCGAAAGCCGTCCATCAGCGACAGCAGAACGCCCATGGCCGCAAAAACGCTGACGAAGACCGAGCCGGAGACGATCCGGACGGAGCGGGCGTGATTGAAGATGAAATAGGACTGCACCAGCTGCATGGTGTCAGCCGGAAGCACCTGCTCGAGAGCTCCCCGCAGCACGCCGCGCACATCGTCGCTGGAGGGCATGGTGGCGACCAGCGTGGTGACCACCAGGAGGGCGGGAAAAATGCTCAAAATCGCCGAGTACGCCGCTGCTTTGGCGTTGGACAGAGCGCTGTGGCCGAAGGCCGACCACAGAGCCCGGCGAAGATGCTGGACGGCGCGGAGCATGAGCGCTCACAGTGTACCCGTCCGGATGAGGAATCGTGCGCTATCGTTCGGATACCGTCGAGCCAGGATCAGCTGCCGGCTGGTTTCCAGCGCTCGAGAAACTCGGTGACGGAATTCGGATCCATGCGGCGCATGGCTTCGAACTCTCCGTTGGTCTGGCTGTAGAGCAAACGGCCATGTGCGTTGAGGACAGCGAGAGCCGGCACGCCTTTGGCAAGCGGAACATCGTATTGGCGCGCGATGTCGAGGTTCTTGTCCATGTGCCCGATGTCGATATCGACGAGGATGTAGTTGTCGGCCAGCAGCGCGGCATTCGGCTCACGATGGAAGTAGATGTTCAGGACCTGGCAGTCGCCGCACCAGTTGCCGCCGAAGTCGAGCAGGACGCGCTTGTGCTCGCGCGCGGCTCTGGCGAGGGCGTCGCGGACCTGGGCATGAGCGTCGGCACTTTCGTCATAGATGTTGCGCATCTGGCAGAAGGCGGACGCGCCGCTCAGCAGAGAAAGCAGCAGAGCCAGCACAGCGAAGCGGAGCACGCGGCGGGGAGGAGCAAGCGAGGTTTGCATCATGATCTGGCTGGGGACCGGGATCCCATACGTTCAGGATGCCACAGGGAGGGAGCAGGTTGCGGATTCCGGGTTACAGGTTGCGAAAATGCGGCACAGGAAGCCCGGGGCCAGCACAATTCAATAAACGGGTGGAAGCAGGAGCCACGAATCGCGTTTCCAGGCGGTGAATTCATCGCCGAACGCTTCGGAGAGAATGCGCTCTTCCATGCGAACCTTGCGCAGGTAGGCCAGCAGGATGAGAATGAGCGCCAGCAACGCATGGAGTTGGCCGGAGACCAGCATGACGCCGCCGTACATGGTGAGAACCGCCGTATAGATGGGGTGCCGGACCAGCCGGTAGGGGCCGGTGCGGACGAGCTGGTGGCCGGCGGCCACGCGCACTTCACCGCTCCAGTTGCTGCCGAGAGCGCGGCGGGCGCAGATGGCAAGAGCAAAACCGGCGATCTCAATGGCAACGCCGAGACAGGCGATGACGGGGCTGGAAGGCAGGACCCGGCGAGTGAGGCCGGGAACGGACAAAATGAGCAGCAGCAACCCGCCGTTGAGCACGGTGAGGTGAAAGAGGCGCGAAACTTTCGATTCCGAAGAGGCAGCCGGCTTACTGTTCTTCGCTTCAAGACTCCAGTAGACAGAAAAGATGCAGATGATGAAGATGGCCGCAAGCATGGGCGGCGTGAACCGGAAAAACGGCTGGATGATGCGCATCGCGGCCGGCGAGCGACGAAGAAAGAGAGCGGCGACGATGAGGGCTGTCGCTGCAAGCAGGCTGCGGATGGTCTTTTGCGGCTCGCGTAAGGGCATGGGCGTGAGCCGCTAGACGAGCGGCGCGTGAGCGATCTGTTCGAGCACGCGCAGGGGCGAGACTTCAGGCCGGACCATCGCTTCAGGACGCACCAGGAAGGTTTGCTCGAGGGCGTACTGTCCGGCGAGAACGGCGTGGGGAACGGTGTCGGTGTAGACCATCCAGCTGGAGCCGGCGGGAAACTGGAAGGGATATTTCGGGCAGGCGGCCTGCCAGGAGGGATTCTCCTTGAGGAAGTTGTGGAAGCGCATCATGAAGTCGTCGTAGGGCGAGCGTTTCAGCGACGGGATGGCAGAGCCGAGACCGATAGCGCGGGCCGCGCCTTTGCCAACGCGTGAGAGCGGCGTATCGGGCTGTGGCGCAATCTGATGCGGAGCGAACTGCTTCACCGTCGCGGCGAAGGGATCGCTGACCACCCAGTCGCGGGTGCGCGAGGGGTGAATGTTGTTGAAGAAGCGCAGAATCCGCGCGCCATAGGTGGGCCGGGTGGGGAAGGCATCGGTGTGGAGCAGGTCATTGCGGCGGCGGAGCGGCAGGTCGCGGCCCTGCTCTTCCTGAGGGCGGAAGCTGGCGTAGTCGAGCTGCCAGTTCGCGTCGTAGGGCGACAGAAACTGGCTGAGGAAGGCAACGACCGATTGCGAATAGCGCCGCATGATGCCGTGCAGGCGCTCGACGGCTGCAGGGCTGGCGGTCTTTGCGTCGAAGCCGCTGAGCTTATCGATGTTCGGCTTGTAGGCGATGTTTTTGTGCAGCGAGCTATCGGTCTGCTGCTGGCCGAGGAGGAAGGCGGTGTCCTCAGGGGCAAGCGGGACCGGCGAATGCGGGAAGTAGAGGATGTCGCCGGCTTCGAGTTGGGCGCACCAGGCGCGGGCCTGCTCCGGCGTGGCCGGCTGGCTGGCCACCGGGACGACCGCCATCAGCGGGCTCCGGCCAACTTGCGGCGAAGCCACGTGCCGGTGAAGAAGAACAGGGAAATGACCAGGACGGCGGCGCCGAGGGGAAAGGCGACGAGGCGGTACGAGTCAGCGTAGTTGACGGTGTGGTGGCCGATCGAGTTCCAGAAGAGCAGCGCCACGATGGCCAGGAAACAGCTGCCGAAAAAGGCGAGGAAGCCCGAAGCCAGCGAAAGCAGCAGGCAGGAGAAAAGACCAAAGTCACCGAGCGGAATGCCCAGGAGCCGGACCGGCTGGGCGCTGGCAGCCATCGAAGAAACTCCCCTGGTCGACGAAGTTTGTCCGGCAAATGCGTTCCGCAGCGCGGCAGGCCTGGAGAAACGCGCAAATCGCCGGAATCTGAAGAGAAGTATACTTCGCAGGAAACGCCGTAGAATACAGGCAGATGGCTGAGGCAGCGCAAATCCCCTTATTTTCCGCCGCAAAAGTGGCGCAGGAGTCCGCCGTGCGCCAGGCGGACAACGGCATGTGCTACGCGACTTTTGGCGAGGTTCACTTCGAATCCGGAGAACTGGAGCACATCATCCAGGCGGTGCCGTCGGTGATTGCGGTGGCACTGCGCCAGCGCGCGTACTACTTTGTGCCGCTGGCGATTGGCGAGAATGACGACACCGTGGTGGCGCGGGACTACTCCGTCGACCTGAGCGACCGGGCGATCTGTCATCGCAACGTGCGCTTCGGCGGATCGGAGTGCATCTTCATCTCGACGCGCCTGATGCAGGACCGGTTCGCGCTGGCGTTTGAGTTCCTCATCAACGTGGGGCATCATTTCGTGGATGCGATCGGGGTGCCGCAGAGCTTTACCGATCTGGTATGGTCGCAGGCCGAGGCGGATGTGCGCGGCGAGACCAGCCACGATGCGTGGGAAAACCGGCGGCGCGCGCTCGATCGCAACCGCGGCAACGCCGTGGACGAGAAGGCGAAGACGACCTACTTTGAGGCCGCCTTTGCCGACGTGCTGGCAATTTATATGCTCTCCCTGACGATCGATTTCGATTACGCAGACCTGCGCGAGCGCGAGTATCCGCTGCTGGCCCCGCCGGCGCTGGCCGAGCGGCTGCGGCATATGGCCGAATTGTTTCCGCCGAACCCGGGGTATGAGTTTGAGATCCGGTACCGGCGGCGGGGATAGCATCTGTAATACAAACTATGAGTTGTATTACAATGGCTCCATGAAGACCGTGCAGGCGCGCCTGGACGAGGAGTCCGAGGCTGCTCTCCATCAGTTAACCAGTCAATTAGGCTGGAGTCCGTCGCGCGTGGTGCGCGAAGGGCTGCGTCTGATGGCGAAGCACCACGGCTCCCCGCGAAGGAAGAAGAGAAAGATCATTGGCATGGGCGAATTTGATTCGGGCATCCCCGACCTCGGATCGAATAAGAAGCATCTGGAGGGCTACGGGCGGTGAACCCCGTCCTGCTCGACAGCGGCTTCATCGTTGCCCTGCTTGACCGTCGCGACCGGCGCCATTCAGACTGTGTGGCGGCAATGGAAATCGTGGATCGGCCGCTGGTGACGTGTGAAGCGGTGATTTCGGAGAGTTGTTATCTACTGCGTCGCGTACCGGGAGCGAAGGAATCGATTCTTGCCAACGTCGAGGCGGGAGTGTTCAACATCGGCTTTCAGCTCGTCCATTCCGTCGCGGCGGTTCGCGGCATTATGCGGAAATACAGCGACCAGCCTGTCGATTTTGCGGATGCGTGCCTCATTCGGATGGCGGACGAACTCGACACCGGCGACATTCTGACACTGGACAGCGATTTCCGGACTTATCGATGGCGCGGAACCAGGACGTTTCACCTGCTGGTCGCATCGGAGCCCTGACCATGTTCGGCCGCACCCGCAAACCATCGGCTCCGCTTGACGAAGACTCGCTGTACAACTACGCGGTGAAGCTGCTGGGCCAGCAGATGCGCACGGTCGCGGAAGTGAAGCGTCTGCTGCGGCGGCGAGTCGAGCCGGGCGAAGCGGGCGAGGCACGGATCGACGCCGCGGTCGCGCGATTGAAGGAGCACCGGTACCTCGACGACGCCGGCTACGCGCAGGATTACGCGAAGCTGCGCCAGGAGAATGCAAAGCTGGGACGGCGGCGCGTGCAGCAGGACCTGATGCACAAGGGCGTCCAGCCGGAAGTGATTGCGAAGACGCTCGACGCCGCCTACGAGGGCGTGAGCGAAGAGGAACTGGCGCGGCGGCATCTGGAGCGCAAGCGGATTCGCAAGCCTGGAAATGAGAAGGAAACGGCGCGCGTGGCGCGGCTGCTGATGCGCGCCGGATTTTCGACGGGCGCAATCGTGCGCATTCTGAAGAAGTGGGACGTGGACGGTGCGGCGGTGACAGCGATCGAGTCAGCCGATGATCCGCGGCACGACGGCGACGAATAGTTCTCCTGCTACGATTTGGCTGACGCCGCATCTTTCCCCGCGACATGGCTGTCTTTGCCCTTTTGAGCGCGCTGGTGACGCTGGCTGCCTTCTTCAGCCTGATTAGCCATCGTGTGCTGCGCCTGCCGACGACAGTAGGCGTGATGCTGCTGTCGCTGACCACCTCGACCGTGTTGCTGCTGACCGGGCGGAAAGTGCCGTGGCTGCAGACCCGCGCGGCGCAGCTGGTAGGCCATATTGATTTCTCGACGGTTGTGCTCCACGGGATGCTTGCGTTTCTGCTGTTCGCCGGCGCGCTGCAGCTGAACTGGCGGGATCTTTCGCGACAAAAGTCGGCGGTGGCGTCGCTGTCGATCTTCGGAACGCTGCTCTCGACGGTGTTTGTCGCCGCGCTGCTCAAAGTGATTCTTACGGTGACAGGATTGCGTCTGGGCATGGTGCCCTGTCTGCTGTTCGGCGCGCTTATCTCGCCCACCGATCCGATTGCCGTGCTGGAGATGCTGCGGCGCGTCGGCGCGCCGTCGATTCTGGAGGCGCAGCTCACAGGCGAGTCGCTGTTCAACGACGGCGTGGGCGCGGTGCTCTTTCTCACCCTGTTTGAGTCGTTCAGCCACGGCATGCGGCCGACACTGGCGGGATTTACCTGGATGCTGCTGGTGAAATCCGGAGGCGGCATCGCACTGGGGCTGGGCCTCGGCTATGTGACTTATCGGCTGATGCGGGTGGTCGACGCTTACCGGGTGGAGGAGTTGCTGACGCTGGCGCTGGCCATGGGCGGCTATGCGCTGGCGGACTGGCTTCGCCTGTCGGCCCCGCTGGAGGCCGTGGCGGCGGGACTGGTGGCGGGCGGGCGCGCGCGGGAGCTGGCGATGTCGCAGTTGACGCGCGAGCGTGTGGATCGCTTCTGGGAGCTGATCGACGACATGCTCAACGTGATCCTGTTCCTGTTGCTGGGGCTGCAGCTGCTGGTGATGCCGTGGGATCGGCATTACGTCTATGCGGGGCTGCTGGCGATTCCCGTGGTGCTGGCGGCGCGATGGGTGAGCGTGACCGGTTCGCTGCTGCTGGTGCGGGCGTTTCACAAGCCGGCGCGTGGAGCGATTACGGTACTTACCTGGGGCGGACTGCGCGGCGGCCTGGCCGTGGCGCTGGCGCTGGCCCTGGCCGGAGAAACGGGACACGATCGCGTGCTGGCCATCACGTACATCGTCGTCATCTTCTCGATCACGGTGCAGGGGCTGACGATGGACCGGCTGCTGCGGCGGCTGGGGTTCGCATCTTCTGATGGCGCGGCCGCATAGACGGGCCATTACCGGCGGGTCAGGCACGGGGTGCGGGGCTGTGCTATTCTTCAGCGTTCTCGCATGACTGAGCGGACCACTCCAATACGCGTGCTGGTGGCGAAGCCGGGCCTTGATGGCCACGATCGCGGCGCCAAGGTGATCGCGCGGGCGCTGCGCGATGCCGGGATGGAGGTCATCTACACGGGTCTGCGGCAGACGCCGGAGATGATCGTCAACGCGGCGATCCAGGAAGACGTGGACTGCGTGGGACTCAGCATTTTGTCGGGCGCGCACAACGCTATCGTGCCGCGCATCACCGCGCTGCTGAAGGAGAAAAACGCCGGCGACATTCTGTTGGTGCTGGGCGGCACGATTCCCGAGCAGGACATTCCCGCTTTGAAAGAGAACGGCGTCTCGGCGATCTTCGGGCCGGGGACTTCGCTGGACGCGGTGGTGCAGTACATCCGCGAAAACGTGAAGGCGAAAGGCGTAGAAGTGTGAGGCTGCTGTCCCGTTGTCCCACGTGCGCCCCGAAACTCCAGGCAAAATAATTCTCCCAGCTTGTCGATTGAGCCGAAGCTCCCGCGTCATCATGGTGAGGCAGTTCGCTGCCTACAATTCATGACGGAGGACGACCATGCAGTATTTACTGACACTCTATGCGGATGAATCGGGCTGGGAACAGATGACGCCGGAACAGCAGCAGCAGGGCATGGCGGCATACGGAGCCTACACGGAAGCGCTCAGGAAGGCCGGACTGCTGGTGAGTTCGAACCGGCTGCGGCCTTCGGCGACAGCGACCACGCTGCGCACCGCCAACGGAAAGACGCAGGTGCTCGATGGCCCCTATGCAGACTCGAAGGAGCAATTGGGCGGGTACTATCTGATCGATGTGCCGGATCTCGATGCGGCGATGTCGTGGGCTTCACGGTGCCCGGGCGTGCAGCACGGCGTTGTCGAGGTGCGGGCGATCTGGTCGATGTAGCGGGCTCGAGGAGCGTGGGTTTGCCTGACTGCGACGGTGCAGAGTTTGCAGATGGAAACATTCCGCGCTCCTGCTTCACCATGCGATGACAAGCCTCCCTCAACACGAGACGAGCTTCGCGGTCGCGGAGGAGGTGGCGCTGCGCAGCCGGGCGCGGCTGGTCGCGCTGCTGGCGGCGCGTTTCCGCGACATTGAAGCCGCGGAGGATGCTGTGTCGGAGGCATTCGCGGCGGCGCTGGCGGTTTGGCCGCACGAGGGATGTCCCACGAATCCGGAGGCGTGGCTGCTGACGGCGGCGCGGCGCAGATTGATCGACCAGTTGCGCCGGCATGAAAGCGCAGCCAGTGACGAACTGGAAGAACTGGCAGGCAGCCTAGCGCTCAGTTCGGAGGACGAGCTTCCGGATCGGCGTCTCGCCCTGCTGTTTGCCTGCGCGCATCCGGCCATCGACGCCGCCGTTCGCGCGCCTCTGATGCTGCAGGTGGTACTGGGCCTGGAGGCAGCATCGATCGCCTCGGCCTTCATGACGTCGCCGGCAGCGATGGCGCAGCGCCTGGTGCGGGCCAAAACGAAAATTCGTGATGCGGGCATTCCCTTCACCATTCCCGAACGCAGAGAACTCCCGGAACGAACCGAAGCCGTGCTGGAGGCAATCTATGCGTGCTTTTCCGAGGGATGGGGGGACCCTGCGGGCAGCGATCCCGGCCGCAGGGAGTTCGCGGGAGAAGCGATTTTTCTTGGGCGCCTGCTGGTGGAGCTGCTTCCGGATGCGCCGGAAGCGCGGGGCCTGCTGGCGCTGATGTTGTTTTCGGAATCGAGGCGGCGCGCGCGTCGCGACCCGGCGGGCCGTTTTGTTCCGCTGACGCGGCAGGATCGATCGCTGTGGGACGAAGCGATGATCGAGGAAGCAGAAACGCTGTTGCGGCGCGCAAGCGAGGCCGGACAGATTGGGCGTTACCAGCTCGAAGCGGCGATCCAGTCAGCGCACGTGGCCGGCGCCCGGACAGGAGTGGTGCCGTGGCGGGAAATTGTTCGTCTGTACGACGGACTGGTGCACCTGACCGAATCGCCCGTGGCAGCGATCAATCGCGCTTATGCTGTAGCCGAAGCCGAGGGAGCAGCGGCCGGACTGGCTGCGCTGGACGCGGTTGCGGCGGATCGACGCATGGAGAACTATCAGCCGTACTGGGCTGTGCGGGCGCATTTGCTGGCGCGCACGAATCAGCGCGGTGAGGCGCTGCAGGCATATCGACTGGCGATGGGGCTGGAAAGCGATCCGGCGGTGCGTGAGTATCTGGCGGAGCGAATCGAGGAACTCGGCAGCCCAGGATGAACTCGACCGCGGCTGCGGCTCGCGTCTTCAGATGAATGAAAGCGGCCCGGCTGCATCAGCGTCTCAAGGCTCTTATGCGGGATTCCGGCGGCGCTGGTTGGCCGCGCTCTTGTTGTTGCTTCCGGCGGCAGCCTTTTCGATCTCCGAGTTCATTTCGCCGCCGATGAGGATGGCGCTGTTGGAGACGTACAGCCACAGCAGCAGCATGACCGCGCCGTTGAGGCGACCGTAGCTGATGGCGTAGTTGTTCACGTGATTGAAGTAGATACGGGCGCCAAGCGTGGAACCGATCCACAGCACGAGAGCCGCCACAGCGCCAGGCGTGCTCCAGCGCCACGCAGGATCTGGGAGACTGGGCGCGTAGCGATACAGCAGCGCGAAGGATAGCGAGAGCGTGCCGGCGACCACCAGCCACTCCAGCGCGTGGAGGGCAATTGCGCCGCCGTGCAGCCGCACCTGGAGATACGCGGTGCAAAAGATGAGGAAGACGGCTACCGATCCGGCCACCGCCAGAGACAAGGTCATGCCCGCGATGGTGACCGCCATCCGCCGCCAGTCGCGATGCTCTTTCACTTCGTAGGCGACGTTGAGCCCGGCGATCATGGCCCACGTGCCGTTCAGCGCAGCCCAGATGGCTGCCGCGGCGAGCGAAATGAGCCCAAGGCCGAATCGGCTGCGCTGGTTGACTTCGCCGGTCATCTCCGTGAGGAGGTGGGACACCTGACCGGGCATCATCTGGCCGGAGAGTTCTCCCAGCGCATGCTTCATTTGCTCGCCAAAATGGGGAACACGGGTGCAGACGGCCATGAACAGCAGCAGCGACGGGAAGATGGCGAGGAAATGGTAGAAGGCCATGCGGCCGCCCTGACCGAAAACGTCGTCATTCCACGATTCGCGCGCGGTGCGGCGCAGAAGTTCCGGCAGCGAGAGGCCGCCAAGCGTCCACAGATTACGCATGCGGCTGGGCATCGCTCAGCCGCGATTCCGCCAGCCAGCAGCCATGCGCTCCTTCAGGATGCAGTGATCCATCACGACTTTGACGCCGGCGGCTTCAGCCTTAGCAGCTGCATCGGGATGCACGACGCCCTCCTGCAGCCAGAGGCATGGGATTTTGAGCCGGATGACGCTGTCGACGATCGCCGGGATGTGCCGGGGCGCGCGAAAGACATTCACAAGGTCAATCTTGCCATCGAGGGCGGCGTAGGCTGCATCGAGGTCCGGCCAGGCTTTTTCACCCAGGGAACTTTCGATCAGGGGATTGACGGGGACGATGCGGTATCCCTGGTTCTGCATGAAGCGCGAGACGCCATAGCTGGCGCGTCCGTCATGGTCGGTGAGGCCGACGACGGCGATGGTCTTCGCGCGGTCGAGCATTTCGCGGATGATCGCGGGTTCATTCATACATTCAGGGTAAAGGGTGCGGCGCCCGGCCTTCTTTGACTTATTTAAGTCGCGAGAGGAGACTGAGAGCATGAAGCCGGAGACCATTCGCACCTCGATTGATTTGCCGCGGGATCTGCATCGGCAAATTCATGAGGCGGCGGCGCGCCAGGGTTGCTCGGCCCGCAGGCTGATCCTGCGCGGCATCGAACAGGCGGTGCAATCCCGCGAAAGCAGGAAGCCGAAGCGGCGGCTGCGGCTGGACCCGCCGCTCATTCGTCCGGCCGGCAGGCGCATCGATCTCACGAACAACAGAATCTATGAGCTCATTGAGCTTCCCTGACATCAATGTCTGGTTGGCCCTGGCTACCGTCGAGCACGTCCATGCGAGAGTAGCGCGTGCGTGGTGGAAACAGGAAGACGGCCGGATCGCGTTCCTTCGCTTCACGCAACTGGGTCTTCTGCGGCTGATGACAACGGCTGCCGCGATGGACGGGAAGCCGCTCTCGGTCAATGAGGCCTGGAGGGTCCACGACCGGTTCTTCAGCGACGATCGGGTTGAGTTCGTGCCGGAAGCACCGCGATCGGAAGAGCGCTTCAGGAAGCTGGCCGCGGGCCGCGGAGCCTCCCCGAAGATTTGGGCTGATGCCTGGCTCCTGGCTGCGGCGCAGGCTGCCGGCGGACTGGTCGTGACGTTCGATCGGGCGCTGGAAGTGCGCGGCGCCCTGTGTCTTTTGCCAGTTGACTAATAATTGACGATTTTCCCGAAGGATTGCGGATCGAGGCTGGCGCCGCCGACCAGCGCGCCATCAATCTCTTCCTCGTTCATCAGCGCGGTGGCATTCTCCGGCTTGACGCTGCCTCCGTACAGGATGCGCAGCGCAGCGGCCACTTCCGCGCCGAGGAGCTTCGCCACTTCGCCGCGGATGACTTTGTGCGCGTCGGATGCGATCTGCGGGGTTGCCGTTTTCCCGGTTCCGATGGCCCACACCGGCTCATAGGCAATGGAGATGGGCGCGGCCTGCGCTGCCGTGATGCCGGCGAGAACGCCCCGCGTCTGCCGCAGCAGGACTTCTTCTGTCTTGCCGGCTTCGCGCTCGGCGAGCACTTCGCCCACGCAGACGATAGGCACGAGTTCGTGCTTCAGCGCGGTGTGCAGTTTCTTGTTGATCGTTTCGTCGGTCTCGGCGAAATACTGGCGCCGCTCGGAGTGCCCCAGAATCACGTGGGTCGTTCCGATCGCCCTGAGCATGAGCGGAGAGGTCTCGCCGGTGAACGCGCCTTCGTCGGCAGAGTACATATTCTGCGCGCCCACGGCGACGCCGGACCCCGTGACCGCCGCGATGACCACCGAAAGCGATGTAAACGACGGGCACAGCACAATTTCATCGCGTTCGTGTTTGGCAACGAGGGGCAGGAAATTCTTCACGAATTCCTGGGCCTGGGCGGGAGTTTTGTACATTTTCCAGTTGGCGGCGATGAGCGGCTTGCGGGACATGATCAGCGGTTTCCTCAGAGCGATTGTAGAAGATGCGTGCGGCCCGACCCGGTGACGGCCAATACAACAGGTGCCCTGCCTCGTGTATCGTGTTTTTTGGTTGAATCCGGGGGCAATGACACCTGCCAATCCATGGCTGCCGGAAGCAGCCGCTGAGAGCAGCACTGGGCGCGTTCGCAGCCGGAATGAGGACTCCTTCGGCTATCTTGCCGAGCGCGGCATTTTTATCGTCTGCGACGGCATGGGCGGGGCCGCAGGCGGAGAAATCGCCAGCCAGATGACCGTCAAGATGGTGCTGGAGCGCATGGCCACCGAAGCCGCGGCTGAGGCGGGCTGCGAAACGCTGCGCGCCGCCATCGCCGACGCCAATCGCGCGGTGCATGAGCGCGGCGAGCGAGACGCCGGCCTCTACGGGATGGGAACCACGCTGGTGGCTCTGGTGTTGCGGCCCGGGCCCGGCGGCGCGAATTCCGGCTGCGCGGCACAGAGCGAATCGGAGGCTGACTCTTCAACGTCCCGGCGCTCCGGCTCCGCACACTCGCGGAGGGCGGCTACCGGAACTGCGCTGATCGCCCATGCGGGAGATAGCCGATGCTATTTGTTTCGCGGCGAGGAGTTGCGGCGGTGCACGCATGACCACTCGCTTGTGGACGAGCAAATGCGCCTGGGAACGATGACGCGAGAAGAAGCGGACCGGTCGCCATTCCGCAGCGTGATCACGCGCGCCGTCGGCACGCAGCAGTCCGTCAGCGAAGAAGTGAAGGAGATGCCGGTTGAGCCGGGCGATGTATTCCTGCTCTGTAGTGACGGGCTCACGCGCGAAGTCAGCGAAGTGGACATCGCCGCAGTTCTCTCGTCCGAATCCGGGCTGACGGGGGCGGCGAAGCGTCTGGTGGAGGCGGCCAATGACGCAGGCGGCCGCGACAACGTGACTTGCCTGCTGGTGCGGGTGCCGTGAGGACAGGTTGCAGGTTACAGGTGAGAGGTTTCAGAGGATTTCATGACTGAGATTCAGACCGTCGGCGTCGTGGGCGCCGGGACAATGGGCAACGGCATCGCGCACGTCTTCGCGCGAAGTGGCTTCCGGGTAAGCCTGTGCGAGGTCGAGCAGCGCTTTCTCGATCGCGGGCTGGAGACGATCCGGGTCAATCTGGAGCGCGAAGCCAAAAAGGGGAAGATCAAGCCCGAAGACGTCGACGACGCGCTGACGAAGATCGAGGGAACGCTGGACCGCCAGGAACTGGCCGATGCGGACTTCATCGTGGAAGCGGCGACCGAGCGGTACGATGTGAAGCGCGAAATCTTTCGCGATCTGGACCGGATCGCGCGGCCAGAGGTGATTCTGGCCTCGAATACTTCGTCCATCTCCATTACGAAGCTGGCGGCGCAGACGGGGCGGCCGGAGCGGGTGATCGGGATGCACTTCTTCAACCCGGTCCCCATGATGAAGCTGGTGGAGGTGATTCGCGGGCTGGCGACGACGCAGGCGACATTCGACACGGTGAAGACGCTGGCGGAGAAGCTGGGGAAGACTCCGGTGGAAGTGAACGATGCGCCTGGGTTCGTCTCGAACCGCGTGCTCATGCCCCTGCTCAATGAGGCGATGTTTGCCGTGATGGAGGGGGTCGCCACGCCGGAAGCAGTCGATGAGGTGTTCAGGCTGGGCATGGCGCATCCGATGGGACCGCTGACGCTGGCCGATTTCATCGGCCTCGACGTGTGCCTCGACATCATGCGCGTGCTGCACGATGGCCTGGGCGATCCGAAATATCGTCCCTGTCCGTTGCTCATCCGCATGGTGGATGCCGGATGGTTGGGCAAAAAGAGCGGGCGCGGCTTCTACCGGTACGAATAGGGACCGGCTCGACTCGTCGCTTCGCTCGTAACTGTCCAGTTACTGTCGTACCCGCAAATCCCCGCCTTCCACACGGTTCGAGCGTATTCTGCTGACTATGGTGCGGATGACGGTGCTCGCCAGCGGTTCGAAAGGCAACAGCACCATTGTCGCCAGTTCCACCACGCGCATTTTGGTCGATGCCGGGCTCTCGTGCCGCGAGCTGCTGAAGCGGATGCGGATGGCGGGGGAGGATCCCGAGTCGATCGACGCGATCCTGATCACGCACGAACACCAGGATCATGTGCAGGGGCTGGCAGTGACCGCGCGCAAACTGGGCATCCCGGTTTACCTCACGGAGCCAACGCACCGGGCCTGGGTACGGTGGATGACCCCGCGCAAGCGCATCACCTACGCCGAGTGGCTGGAGCAGCGCAGGAAACAGAGTGCAGAGCTCAGAGCCCAGAGCCCGGAGGCCGGCTCCGAGATCGGGGCGGCACACATGATCTGCGCAGTGAGGGACGGTGATCCTGAGCCGGATGCCGAAGAGAAAGCCGCGGCCGAGGAATCGCTGAGCGAGCCGGAGAGGGACCCCACGATGCTGCCCGCGGTCGAGTATTTCCAGTCAGGGAACGCGTTCCGCATCGGCGACATCGCCATAACGCCATTTACCATCCCTCACGATGCTATTGATCCTGTTGGGTTTGTCTTTGAGGCAGAGGGGACGCGACTTGGCATAGCGACCGATCTGGGCTACATGCCATCTAATCTTCATATCCACCTCAGGCGATGCGATGTGCTGATGCTGGAATCCAATCACGACCTCGACATGCTGCGCGACGGCCCCTATCCATGGTCTGTCAAGCAGCGCGTGATGTCGCGGGTGGGGCACTTGTCGAACGACGCCGCGGCGGAGTTTCTGGCGCGCGGCTATGACGGCCAGGCGGCCTATATCGTCCTGGCGCATTTGTCTGAGAGCAATAATTTGCCCGAACTGGCGCGTATCTCGGCCGAGCGCGCGCTTTGCGACAAAATGAACCTGCTGGCCAATCGGCTCGTATTGGCAGAGCAGAGCCGGCCCATGGAACCTATTGTCCTCGGCTAAATCGAGCATATAATGGAATTTGCCGCCCCTTTCATTGCAATGCCACCAACGGGTCACTGGGCGCGGAGTTGTGTGGGGGATGGCAGAGAGTGGGGACCTGAACGATGAGTACTGCATGCACCGATACAGTCGTCGGGGACATACTTTCAAGCTGGCGCTATGACATTTCGGGCATATCCCCCGAGATGCGTATCGATTACGAACAGCATCTGGCAACGTGCAACCACTGCCGCACCCGCCAGCGGATGCATCGCGTCATCGATGTCACGCTGATTACGCTGAGCACCGTGTCGATCCTCGCGTTTCTGCTCGCCCTGGCGATCATCCACCACATCGAGCCGCTGCGGACGGCAGCTGTCGTGATGCATCTGGAGCACACGCAGCTGGTGTTGACTCTGCAGGCAGCGGCAGTGCTGGGGTTACTGGCGTCATTAGTGGCGTGGATCCTGGTCGCGGTAGCCACCCCGGCGCCCGTTTACCTGACAGGCGTAGCCATTGAGCAGGCGCGGGTTCTTCAGGATCGGATTCCTGAGGAGCTGCGCAGCCGGATTCGCGCCTAGCCGCAGCGGCACTCGACACCGTCACAACATTATGGTTTCGTGTGTGCGTCCTCCGGGACGCACATTGTGTTTGGGCCGGATTACCCCTGCCGAGGGCGGCTACGTGCCCCCGCAGCCTGTTGTCATGGCGGGTTCCGGGCGCGAGTTGACATCCGCTTTGAGCGCATGATGAACAACCAGAGTGATTCATGTCACATCCACCGGCTCAGCAACTTTGCGACCATCGGCTTATTCCGATGGCTCGCGCTGAATACCGAGCCTACGATCAGGAGCTGGGACATGGTGACACCTATTGAGGCAATTCGCGGTGGCATGGGCTTCGATGCTGCGGGCCGGTGGCACGAAGCCAGGACAATCCGCTGGGCTGCAGGCCGCTGGAACTCCTCGGAAAACGAAGGCTCTCCGGCTCGAGGCGCAGTCCTCGGAGTGGTTCTCGGCGGCTTGCTCTGGGTGGGCCTGATCGCCGGCGTGCGCGCGCTGCTGCACCTGCTCTAGGTTCCGGATGCCTGCATCGCCGGTACGTTGATCGGCGCATTTCCTTCTGCACCGCTCAGAACGAGATCATTCAGGCGACAACGTGGGCGGAGACGCTTCTCTCCGCAGAATCGAAGACTCTGGATTTCGGCTTACTGACGGCCGCGCTCCCGTGGCGCGGTAGGCGCCGTCGGCAGCGGCCCCTGCTCATCCTTGGCTTCGACCACGCTGTCATCCGTCGTGGGACGGCCGTTGCAGTCGCTCTTCGCGCCAAGAGAACCGGGGCTGCCCGCGGGGGCATTGCGATCGATGGGGCTGTTGCAGGGATCGGCGTTGCGGTTGCGCTCGGCGGCCAGTTCGGAGTCTTCGGGCGTGGTTTTCGGATGTGCAGCCATAAGGATCACCTCGTACTTGCATAAGATGCCGATCTATTGGGATGCGTGGGGCCGACGCGGGCGGTCACCGGAAGGATAGCCTTTTGATATCTTGTGTGCTGCTTCAACACGCCGGGCTTTGAGGCGATTTGTCCTGTTGACAGGTGGCCGAAGGCGAGTTGATAAAACCACGCATTGGTGGCTCAAGGCCGCAGCCGGGGCCCTTGGGTCCGAAACTTTGGGGATGACGGATGAAACGTTGGTTCTTGCTTCCAGGCATGGTGGCTCTCGCCGCATTCACATCCTGCATTGGGCAGACGGCCGCCACAGGTCTCGCCGGCCCTGTAGCGTTGACGGTGCGACTATCGAATCCGCAGCAACAGATTCTCTATGTGGATGAGGCGATGCCGGTCAGGCCGGGTCCCCTGACGCTTTACTACCCGAAATTCATCCCCGGTGATCACGCGCCGGATGGGCCAATTGACAGCATGATGGGCCTGGAGATCACAGCCGCCGGCCAGCGGATCGCATGGCTTCGCGATGCAGTGGACATGTTCACGTTCCACTTGACGGTGCCGGCTGGTGTCGACAAGATTGACATTCGCTTCCAGTTTCCCGCCGGCGACAGAGTCACGCCGAATTTGGCAGGCGTCGAGTGGAATGCCCTGGCGCTGTATCAGGCAGGTTCTCCAACGAAGCTCCAGGTCTTTCAGCCTACATTGGTGATCCCCGCCGACTGGCAATACGCCAGTGCGCTGAGAACCGAAGCGCGCAATGGCGGAAGCATCACCTTCCGGCCCGTGCCGTTCAACACCCTGGCCGATTCACCGGTGATTGCCGGAAAATATTTCCGGGAGATCGATCTGACGCCCGCTGGCTCTTCCGTGCATCGCTACCTCGACATGGCGGGTGACGATGCGTCGGCGCTAAATATTTCCAATGCGCAGCTCACCGGTTACCGGCATCTGGTGGAGCAGGCACAGGCGCTGTTTCACTCCCATCACTACGACGACTATCACTTTCTGCTGACGCTGAGCGATTACGTCTCGAAGGGTGGGCTGGAGCATCACCAGTCGAGCGACGACCGCGCGCGCGGCGGCGCGCAGATGTTCGCCGACGCCGACCATTTCATGCTGGATGCCTCGCTGTTGCCGCATGAATATACCCACTCCTGGAACGGCAAGTTCATGCGGCCGGCAGAGTTGTGGCAGCCCAACTTCGAAAGTCCCGAACATACGGAAATGGTGTGGGTCTACGAAGGTCTCACGGTTTATCTGGGTGACATGCTGACAGTGCGCAGCGGGTTATGGTCACCGGATACCTGGCGTCAGGCGGTCGCTTACAGGGCCGCCGACATGGCGCACCAAACCGGCCGCGCGTGGCGGCCGTTGGTCGACACGACCATCGGCGCACAGTTGCTCTACGGATCGACAGCCGCCTGGGCGAACTGGCGCCGGCAGACCGATTTCTATCGTGAGGGCCAACTCCTGTGGCTCGCCGTCGACATGGAAATCCGCACGCTCAGCCAGGGCCAGCGCTCGATCGACGATTTTGCGCAACGCTTTTTCGGCGTTGACGACGGCAGTTTCGTCACTCGTACTTACACGTTCAAGGACCTTGTCGACGCCCTCCATGCGGTCCAGCCGTATGACTGGGCGAGCTTCCTGCATCACTGGCTGGAGGGTGTGGGAGAACAGGTTCCGCTGCTGTCAGGGATCGAAGCCAGCGGCTGGAGACTGGTCTACTCCAATCAGCCTTCGCGATACGAGAACGCCGTCGAGAACGTCGGCGAAGAGGAACTCAGCCGGAAGGGGGTCAACCTCATGTTCTCGGTGGGCCTGTTCCTTGATCACCAGGGCAAGATCGAGGACGTTTTGTGGAAGGGACCGGCTTTCAAGGCCGGGCTCGCGCCGGGCATGGAGATTGTTTCCATCGATGGCCGCCCCTGGAGCACCGATGTCTTGCGCGACGAGATTGCGGGAGCGCAGGGGAGCGGGAAACCCCTGCAGATCATCGCGAAAAGCTATGGCGTCACCGCGACTTACACGGTCGCTTACAACGATGGACTGAAGTACCCGCATCTCGTCCGGGTGCCGGGCGCGACGGATTTTCTGCAGGAGATCCTCGCCCCCAAGCCGGTCGGCAATGGTTGGTGATGTCGTCGGATCGCTGTACCCGGAAAATAGGGGGAATGGTGGCCAGGGACGGGATCGAAGTTGAGCCGTTTTGCGGGCGTATGAGCCCGCAGGCGAAATCCTGAGCGCAGCGAGTCGAAGGACCGCCAACAGAAAAGCTAATCGGTCTCGGAATGGTGGCCAGGGACGGGATCGAACCGCCGACGCCGGCCTTTTCAGGGCCGCGCTCTACCACTGAGCTACCTGGCCGCCGGAGGTGAAACCAGCGCTGGGAGGTTGAGAAGAAACCGCGCAGGAAGGGGTACCGCGCACGTCCAACAACCTCAGCCAGTATAACAAAGCGTTGCGCACATTCATCTTCCCGGCGACGGCGCGGGGGTACACTTGTTCCCACGAATTGACCAGCTTCCGAGGGATCGATTTGCCCATGGCCCTGCCGCTTGTGCGCCTGTCCTCGCTCTCGTCGCGCCCCATTCGCTCAGCTCGCTTTGCAGGGGCTTTTTCTGCCGTTCTCCTCGCCTGTGGATTCGCGCCTCTGGCTGCGCAGACGCCGCCTGCCGAGGCACGGGCTGCGCGGGCCTTCGATGAGGCGCGCAAAGAGGGTCCAGCCGCGCTCCGCGCCTTCCTCTACCGGATGCCGAAGGGCGCCGACCTGCATATGCACCTCAGCGGAGCGGTCTACGCCGAGACGTTCATCCGCGAAGCGGGCGAAGACAATCTGTGCGTCAACGTCGCGCAGCTCAGCATGGACGCGGACCACCACGCCCCTGAGTGCCCAGCCGGAGAAAGCCCCGCGAGCGCCGCGCCGGCGAATCAGCATCTCTACGACGAGCTGATCGATGCGTTCTCGATGCGGACGTTTGTCCCCACCACCGGCGATTCCGGCCACGATCACTTCTTCAACACGTTCGACCGGTTCGGCGACGATAAGCGCTTCACCGGCGAGTGGGTTGACGAGGTGGCCACGCGCGCCGCGGCGCAGAACGAGCAGTATCTGGAGCTGATGCAGACGCCCGACTTCAAGGCTGCCGCGGCGGCGGGGCGCCGGATCGGGTGGAGCGACGACCTTGCCGGCATTCGCGAGAAGTTGCTGGCCGATCCCGGTTTTCTGGAAGACAAGAGCAAGGATCAGGCGGAGTTTACAGAAGCGCTGCGCCAGCGCGATGCGATGGAGCACTGCGGACAGCCCAATGCAGCAGCAGCTTGCCGGGTTACCGTGCGCTTCCTCTACCAGGTGCTGCGGGGATCTCCGCCGCAGCAGGTGTTCGCGCAGACGCTGCTCGCGCTGGAAGCGGCGTCGGCGGATCCGGATGTAGTGGGCCTCAACTTCGTCCAGCCGGAAGACGGCTACCTCTCCATGCACGATTACACGCTGCAGATGCACATGCTCGACTATCTGCACAGCGTGTATCCGAAGGTGCACATTGCGCTGCACGCCGGCGAGCTGGCGCCGGGGATGGTTCCGCCCGATGGCCTGACGTTTCACATTCGCGAGGCGGTCGAGCAGGGACACGCCGAGCGCATCGGCCACGGCGTCGACGTGATGTACGAGGGGCGGCCATGGGAGCTGATGAAGGAAATGGCCGACCGCCACGTGATGGTCGAGATCAATCTCAGCAGCAACGACGTGATCCTGAACGTGAAGGGCGATGAGCATCCGTTCATGCTCTACCGGAAGATGGGTGTGCCGGTGGCGCTCTCGACGGACGACGAGGGCGTATCGCGCATCGACCTGACACATGAATATGTGCGCGCGGCTGATACATATCCGCTGAGCTACCGCGACCTGAAGCTGATGGCGCGGACCTCGATCGAGCATAGCTTTCTGCCCGGCGGGAGCCTGTGGGAGCGAGTGACGCCGGAGAAGCTGGAGACACCGGTGGCTGCGTGCCGCGGGCAACTGGGGGCGGCAGAGGCTGCTGGCGCGTGCGCCACATTGGTGCGCGGCAGCGAGAAGGCCCGGCAAGAGTGGGAGCTGGAGCGCCGCTTCCACACATTCGAAGCGTCCTTCTAGGCAATGCGCATCGTCTTCTCCACCTACGGCACCTTCGGGGACGTCAATCCGCTCGTCGCGCTGTGCCTCGAGCTGAAGCGGCGCGGGCATCGCCCAGTGCTGGCGATTCCGGAGATGTTTCGCGCGAAGGTCGAGCCGCTGGGCATCGAATTCGCGCCGGTGCGGCCGCTGCAGGATCCAAACGACACGCGGCTGATCGCGATGATCTACGACATCAGGCACGGGACGGAAACCGGCCTGCGCGAGTTTCTGTTTCCGTCGCTGCGCGACAGCTATGCGGATTTGATGGCTGCAGTGGATGCCGACGGCGGCGCCGATCTGCTGGTGACCGGCGAGCTGGCGTACGCAGGTCCGATTGTGGCGGAAAAGACGGGCATCGCGTGGGCGTCGTACGTGCTGGCGCCGTTCTCGTTCTTCTCGGCGTACGATCCGCCGGTGTTGCCGCCGTATCCGATGCTGGCGCATATGCAGAGCGCGTTTCCGCCGCTGGGACACGTCGTCGCACGCTTCGCACGGTTGGTCACCCGCTCGTGGCCGGAGCCCGTGTATGCGCTGCGAGGCGAACTGGGCCTGCCGCGCGGCCGCGATCCTATCTTCGACGCGAAGCATTCGGAGCAGCTGGCGCTGGCGCTGTTCTCGCCGGCGATGGGCAAGCCGCAGCCGGACTGGCCTCGCTCGGTGAAGACCACAGGTTTTGCCTTCTACGACGGCACCGGCGACGAAGGCCGATTGTCGCCGGAGCTAAGCGCGTTTCTCGAAGCCGGCCCCGCGCCTGTGGTGTTTACGCTGGGTTCGGCAGCGGTGATGAACGCGGGCGACTTTTACGAGCAAAGTGCGAAGGCCGCGGAGATGCTGGGAACGAGGGCGGTGCTGCTGATCGGCGCAGACGATCGCAACCTGCCCAGGCGCCGGCTGCCGGACTCCATTTGCGTGGCGCGCTATGCGCCCTACTCGAAAATCTTTCCGCGGGCGTCGGTCATTGTGCATCAGGGAGGAATCGGGACGGCGGCGCAGGCGCTGCGCGCGGGCCGGCCGATGCTGGTGATGCCTTACAGCCACGACCAGCCGGATAACGCGCGCCGCGTGCGGAGACTGGGCCTGGCGGAGGTGCTGAGGCGGAGCCGGTACAAGGCAGAGCCGGCGGCACGGCTGATCGAGCAACTGTTGCGAGAGAAAAGCTACGCGGAGCGGGCGACTGCGGTTGCGGCGCAGGTGGCCGCTGAGAATGGAGCCGCGGCAGCGTGCGATGCGCTGGAGTCGATTCTGCCGGGGCGCTGAGCCGGCGGGGTGATCCGTGGCTTACGGCGTCGCCCAAACGGCGGACTGCACGCGTTTCCCATCCAGATAAAACGTGGTCAGGCCAACCATGTCGGTGCGCCAGGTGCGGACGCTGGCGGTCTGCAGCTCTTCGAGAACATCGTAGCGCGGGTGACCGTAAAAATTGCGGCGGCCTACGGAGATGGCCGCGTACGCGGGCGCAACGGCGGCGAGAAATTCCGGCGTGGTGGACGTGCGGCTGCCGTGGTGGCCGACTTTGAGAAAGTCCGCATGCAAATCGCCGCGCGCGATCATGCGCGCTTCGCTGGGCGATTCAGCATCGCCTTCGAGCAGAGCAGTGGTGCTGCCGTAGCGCATTTGTAACACCAGCGAGTCATTATTTGTGGGGATAGCCTGCGGATGGTAGTCGGGTTCCGGCGCCAGCACCCGCACGCTCACGTGGTCGAAGGCAAACAGGTCGCCCGCGGTGTGATGGATGAGCTGCGTGTGCGTCGTCTGCGCTGCGGCGAGCACCGCGTCGTAGAGCGCGGAGTGGGGATTGTTGCCGATCCACAGCTCGCCTGGACGGAAGTTGGCGAGCACCGCCCGCATGCCGCCGATGTGATCGGCATGGGCATGCGTGATGGCCACGGCGTCGAGCCGGCGGATTCCGCGCGACCACAGCACCGGCGAGACGACATCTTCGCCGACGTCGAAATTCGAGGGGCGCTGGTCGGCGACGGAGCCGCTGAGCCCCGCCGGGCCGACGATGCCGCCCGCGTCGATGAGGAGGGTCTTGCCGTTGGGTGTGATCACCAGGAGCGAATCGCCCTGGCCGACGTCAATCGTCGAAATCTCCAGCGCTCCGGCTCGATGCGTGACCGGCCTGGGCGCCATGATGACAGCGGCGGCGAGCAGCAGAGCCGCGGTGGCCATCTGAAGTCCGAAGCGGCGCGTGCGGATCAGCACCAGGGCCAGCGCGGTCAGAAGCAGAGCAGCGGCGATCGCCGGAGCCTGCGGCGCAGGGATGCGGAAGTCGCCGAGCCGCATCCCTCCGAATGTGTGAACCAGGCTGCTGACGCCGTGAAGCAGGAGCGCGACCGCCATGGCCGGCAGCGCGGCCAGTTTCGGCAGAGTGAGCACCAGCAGAAGTGTGGTAAGAGCCAGCGGCAGCAGAACGCCGAGCAGCGGAACGATCAGGATATTCACCGGCAGCGCGACCGCGGTGATGCGATGGAAGTACATCGCCATGGGCAGAGCCATGAGCAACTCGATGGCGAGCGAGGTGGTGAGCAACTCAACGATCAGGAGCACCAGACGCACCGAGCGGGGAAAGAGGCTGTTGGCGATCCGGGCGCCCGCGAGAGGTCGCAGAGTTGCGGCCAGCATCCGCAGGCTGACGCGAAACTGCGCGACGCGCGGCGGCAGTGTGGGATCCATGGGCAGCAGTGAGAGACTGCGCGTGGCGCGGAGGTACGGGCCGAAGGTTTTCTCCGCCGCAGGCACGGCGATTCCCGCAACGGCGAGGACGGCGAGGAGCGTCATCTGAAAGCCGGCGTCGAGCAGTGCCGATGGATTTACCACGAGCATCACCAGTGCTGCGAATCCGATGGCATTGAGCGGGCGGCGCTCGCGCCAGATCATGCGGCCGAGCAGGTACAGGGCCACCATCCAGAAGGCGCGCTGCACAGGCTGGCCGAAGCCTGTAAAGAGCGCGTACGCGAGCGATACAGCAATCGTGACGAGTGCAGCCGCAGCGCGGGGCATTCGTGCGCGATGGCCGAACCGGAGATGCTGCACAAGCCAGAAGACGATGCCGGAGAAGATGGCCAGGTGCATACCGGAGACGACGAGCAGGTGGAACGACCCGGTGCGCTCGAAGCCGACGCGCAAGCGATGGCCGAGCAAAGTCCGGTCGCCGGTGAGCATAGCGGTCAGCATCGCGCCGTCGTCCGGCGAGAGGCGCATGGTGGAGGGGATCCATCGCGGCGCGGGATCATCGGCATAGCTGACGAGGCGTTCGCTGGCGGCCTGCTGCACGCTGTGCAGCCAGCAGGGGAAGCTTCGGTTGCGATTTGCCGCAGTGACGGTAACATTTCCTGCACGGCCACTGCCGAGTGCGGCGATGCCCTGCTGCCTCAGCCATGCCCCGGAATCCCGGACGCCGGGATCGAGGAAGCGCTCCTGGGTATGCATCTCCACGTCATCGGCCAGGCCGCTGCCGCAACGCAATGCGGGAAACGCCGCTTCCGCAGGTGCGTAGAGCGTGAGGCGCAGGCCTTCGGGATAAGGCAGGCGCACACCGTCAACGGAGACAACACGGAGATCGATCTGCTGGCTCTGTTCGCGGCGGACTGTGTCGGAATAGGGCGCCTGCGAATCAAGGAGGCGCAGCGGCATGGTGCGCACCACCGTGCCTTCGACGAGATGCGCGGTCGGGATGCCGAGCCGCCGCGTGGAGGGAGTCGGCGTCGGCGTTTGCTCGGCGATGCGGCTGAGCGGTGTTGCGGCAGGCGGGCGCGGGTGGACTTCCGCGCAGAAGAGCCCGAGCAGAAGGAACAGCACGCCTGCGGCCGGCACTGCGATTCGCGGAGTGAACCATGCGGCCAAAGCGGCGACGGCCAGGCACAGCAGCAGGGCTGCGAGCAGGATGCCGGGCTGCGCCCAGAAGACCTGCGACGCCGCGATGCCGAGCGCGAAGAAGAGAGCGGCAAAGAGAGCAGGCGCGGAGAAGGTCACGCTCGGCAGAAAGTGCGCGGCGGGCATGTGCGCCGCAGCCGCGGGCTGGATCAGGGTCGGACTGGCGATGGCGGCCATGGCAGAGGCTCGCCGCGGAAGCGCGAATCGTCAGCCAAGGGTGAGGTGCGCGACGGTCTCCATGTGGTAGGTCTGCGGAAACAGATCGACCAGATGCAGTCTTCTGAGGCGATAGCCGGATTCTAGCAACGCAGCGAGGTCGCGGCTGAGAGTTGAGGGATCGCAGGAAACGTAAGTAATGCGCGGCGACCGCAGCTTTCCCAAATGAGTCGTGACGTCGCGGTCCAGACCGGCACGGGGCGGATCGACGACGACCAGATCGGGCGGCGCCATAGGCTGTTCGACAGCGCGGCGGAGAAATGCAGCCGTGTCTGCGGCAACCACCCGAGGCGGACGCGGCCCATTGCTCCGCAGATTTTCGCGCAGGTCGCGAACGGAGCCGGCAGCGGATTCCACGGCCGTGAGTTCGGCGAAGATCGAGGCGAGAGGCAGCGAAAACAGGCCGACGCCCGCGTAGAGATCCCACGCGTTGTCTCCAAGTTCACCGTCGGTGACGAGGCGGACGAGCGAATCGAGCAGGAACCGATTCGCCTGAAAGAACGAGCCGAGGCTCACGCGATAGTCGCTCCCGGCGACTGCGTACATCAGCCACGGATCGCCGGCGCGGGCGAGTAGTTGGCTGGGCGCGCGATGCTTCAGGGCGGAGAAAACACCGGCGCCGGTGAGCGCGGGGAGCATGTCACGCAAACCGGGCCACGCGGCCGCGAGCAGGCGCTGCGCCTCACCGGCGGGGCAGCTGGTCCACAAGGAGAGCAGGAGCGAAGACTGGTCGGCGTTAGTGAAAAGCTCAAGTTCGTTCGCCAGGGCCGCGAGGCCGAGGTCCGCTCCGGCCCGATGGAGGGCGCCGATCGCACGTTCGAGAGCCGGCGCGGCAATGGGACAAACGTCGATCGGCAGAGTGATGCGCGATTTGCGCAATTTGTAACCGAGACGGAACGGATTACGCTCCACATGCAGGCGGATGCGATTGCGATAACCGAGGGGCTCACCGGTCAGCGCGGCGATCTCGGGAATGTCGCGGATGTGGGCGCGATCCAGCGTTTCGCGCAGGATGCTGCGCTTCATCTCGACCTGGGCAGCGTAGCCGGCATGCTGATAATGGCAGCCGCCGCACGCTCCGAAGGAAGGGCATGGTGCGGCCACGCGCGCGGGGCTCGGCTCGATGACGGCCTCAAGCTCGGCCTGGGCGTAGCCGCCATGGTCCTCCGCAATGCGAGCTTCCACGGTTTCGCCAGGCAGCGTGAAAGGAACGAAGACGGCTTTGCCCCCCTCGCGCGCGAGACCGGCTCCGCCGTAGATCGGCTTTTCGATGCGCAGCTTCATCCGTCCTGGCTCACGTAGAAGAGGCTCAGGCGCGGCAACTGGTGGCGCTCGAAGAGCTGCTTCTGCAGGAACTGCTGCTCGATCTGGCGAATCTGCAGCGCCTGCATGCGACGGCGGTAGGGAGCGAGTTCGCGCGCGCTTTGCTCGCGCAGCGCCGCGAGTTCTTCTTCCGGAGTGGTGGCGAGAACGGTGTTGAGAAGTTTTTCTTCGAGAACGGTCAGCGTGCGTTCGAGATCTTCGAGATGCGGAGCAGCTGCGCGTGTGGACTGCGCCAGGGTGCTCAGGCGTTCGGCGGTTTCCACTGCGGTTTGCGCGGCGAGGCCCGTCAGCGATGCAGCACGGAGCTTCGCCGCAGCCGCGTCGAGATGCGCTGCGATGCGCTCCTGCTCCAGTCCGGCAGCTGCGCCGGAGTTGGGCTTCGCAGAGCCGACCGAGGCCTCGCGCAGGTTTTCCGCCGCCGTCATTACTTCCTCGGCGCACCAGGCGAGTCCGTTGATACGGCGCACATGGGCGCGCGATTTGCGGGCGTCGTAGCGGTCGAAGGCCGCATCGATCCCGCGCAGCACGGCTTCGAGGGGAATGCCCGCCTCGCGCCAGGTGTCGATCAGCGCCCAGTCGAGGGTAGAGAGCAGAAGGATGGAGCCGCGCCGCTGCTGGAAGCGCTCCTCGATTTCGGTGAAGTAATTGAAGTAGTTTTCCAAGGCGTCATGCGTGCGGAGCGCGCGGAGCAGGCGCATGGGTCCGCGTGCCGCGATTGCGATCATAGATGAGACGCAGGCCCTCGAGCGTGAGCATGTCATCCACCGCGGAGATGTATTTCGACTCGCGCGCGATGAGGTGCGCGAGGCCGCCGGTGGCGATGCACTTCGTCTCTGCGCCGAGCTCGGCGATCATGCGCTCGAGGATGGAGTCCACGAGGCCGAGATGCCCCCAGAAGAGGCCGATCTGCAAATTGTCCACCGTATTGGTGCCGATGATCTTGGCAGGGCGGCGAATCTCCACGCGAGGCAGCCGCGCGGCGCGCGCGAACAGCGCTTCCGCTGAGATGTTGAGGCCGGGCGCGATGGCGCCGCCGAGGAATTCGCCTTTCTTCGACACAACGTCGAAGTTTGTGGCTGTGCCCATGTCGACGACGATGGTGGGCCCACCGTACTTGTGGAACGCGCCGACGCAGTTGGCGACGCGATCGGCGCCCACTTCGCCTGGATTGTCGGTCAGGATGGGAAGGCCGGTCTTGACGCCAGGCTCGATGAAGAGCGGCTTCTGGTGAAACGTGCGCTCGCAGAACTGGCGCAGGATCCAGTCAATCGGCGGCACGACCGAGGCAATTACGACGCCGCGGATGGTGGTGCTCTCCACGCCTTCGTTCGTGAGCAGGCTCCGGATCACAATGCCGTATTCGTCGGCGGTCTGGCCCTGGCGTGTGCTGATGCGCCATGTCGCGCGCAAGTCTCCGGTGAGGCCCTCCGCTCCCAGGGTGTATAGCGCGATCACGGTGTTGGTGTTGTTGACGTTCAGCACCAGGAGCATGTGGTTCTCGCTTCCCTTCAGCCTTCGCGCACGCCGCCGGAGTACACCGTACGCAGGCCCTGGGCGGTACAAACGAGCAGGAAACCGCGCGCATCGAGGCCTTCGGTGGTGCCGGTGAAGCCTTCGCCTTCTTCGACGCGCACGCGCTTGCCGCGTATCCACGTGGAACCGGCTGCGAGCCGCTCGCGCAAATGCCACGTGCAGGCCGGCAAATCGCGAGCCTCGGCGAGCTCTGCGACTTCGCAATCCAGCGATTGTAGCAAAGCAAGCAGCAACTGCTGGCGCGGCCAGGCGCGGCCCGTTTCGATGTGCAATGAGGTGGCAATGTCGCGCAGATCGGGAGGAAACTCCGGCTGATGCACGTTGATGCCGATGCCGACGACGGCGTGGCGTACGCGCGTGACCTCAGCGTTGAGTTCGGTGAGGATTCCGCAGAACTTTTTGCGGCCGAAGAGCAGATCATTGGGCCAGCGCAGGTCGGCCTGAAGCGAGGTCACATCGCGAACGGCCCTCTGTGCAGCCAGGCCCGCAGCGAGCGAGAGCCAAAGGATGTCAGCGGGGGCGATGCGCGGGCGCAGCAGGATGCTGACATAGAGGCCCGATCCGGGCGGTGAGGCCCACGCGTGCGCGCCGCGCCCGCGTCCGCCGGTTTGCTGATCGGCAAAATACACGCTGCCGTCAGGAGCACCGGCGTCGGCCTGCTGCATGGCGTAGCTGTTGGTGGACGCCATGGACGGGAAGAAATGCAGCTGGCCCGCGTAACGCGTGCCCGCCAGCGCGGCGTCGAGAGCGGGCAATTCGAACGGATCGGGCTCGACGTGCAGGCTCGACCACTCGCTGGTGTGCGTCACCACTTAGTACAGTTCCGCCGTGATGCGCATGGAGAGATCGACGGCCTGGGCAGAGTGAGTGAGCGCGCCAACAGAAATGTAGTTGGGGCCGGCCAGCGCATATTTGCGGATGTTCTCGAGCGTGATGCCGCCAGAGGCTTCCACGGGGAACGTGAGGCCGCGGCTGCGCACATCGGCGACGGCTTTTTTCACGTCTGCCGGAGCCATATTGTCGAGCAGCAGCGATTCCGCGCCGTGATCGAGCGCGAGTTCCAGCTCGGCAAAGTTGCGCACTTCGATGTCGATGGTTTGCCCCGGCTTGCGACGCTCGCGAGCGCGCGCCAGCACCTTCTCAATGCCGCCGCCCAGGGAAATGTGATTGTTCTTGATCAAAATACCGTCGGAAAGATCGAGGCGATGATTCTCGCCTCCGCCGCAGCGCACCGCATATTTGTCGAGGATGCGCAGCCCGGGAACAGTCTTGCGCGTGTCGAGCACCTTCGCGCCGGTCCCCGCCACTGCGTCCACATAACGCCGCGTGAGCGTGGCGATGCCGCTCATGCGCTGCATCAGGTTGAGGATCACGCGCTCGCACGCCAAAATGACACGGGCATTGTGACGAATGACGGCGACGGCCTGGCCCTTGCGCAGGCGTACGCCGTCGAAAATCTCGGGATGGCTGACGACTTCGTAGCGGCCGCTGTTGCGGGTGTCGAGCCGGGCGAAGATGTCGAGGAAGCGCGGGATGCAGGGCAGCCCGGCGAGCACGCATTCTTCCTTGGCGAGGATGGTCGCCGTGGCGCGCAAGGCCGGATCGACGGTGAGCGCGGTGGTCACGTCGCTGGTGGCCTTGTCCTCGACGAGCGCCTGCTCGAGAATGCCTTCAATGCGGCGGTTTTTCCATTCCATAGGCGTCTATCCCAGGTCCTCCAGCGCCTTGCGTGTTTTCTCGATCAGGACGACCAGCTCTGCGGCGCGCCGCTGTCTCCCTTCCACCACGGCAGCGGGCGCTTTGGCGAGGAACGCCTCGTCGCTGAGCTGCTGCCCCGCGGTGGCCTGCTCCTTTTCGTAGCGTGCCAGCTCCTTATTCAGACGCTCGCGCTCGGCTGAGGTATCGATTTTCTTTTCGTAGACCACCTGCACGTCGAACTGCGGCGTCGACCGCGTGGCTGCGCCCTCCGGCAGCTTATCGACATTTTCGATGGCGGAAACGCGCGCCAGCCGCTGGACGATCTCGAGATTCTTCGCAAAGGGATGACCGGCCGCGTGCGCGTGCAGACGAATCGGCACGGCCAGTTTTTCTTCCACACCCAGGTCTTTGCGAAGCGCGCGCACCGTGACGATCAGGTCCTGCAGCAGAGCGAATTCGGCTTCGACTGTGTCACCGGCAGCCGTCGCGCCCTGCGGGTAGCGGGTGAGTGCGATGGACCTGGCGGGCGGGTGGCCCTCGTAGAGCGCGTGCCATAGCTCCTCGGTGAGGAAGGGCATAAACGGCGAGAGCAGGCGCAGCGCTGTTTCGAAGGTTTGGAGCAGCGTGGTGAGCGCGGCCCGGGCGTAGGCGGGATCGGTGGTCTCGCTGAAGTCGAGGCGCAGCTTCACGATTTCCAGATACCAGTCGCAGAAGTCCCCCCAGAAGAACTGGTAGACGAGATTCGCCGCCTCGTGGAAGCGGTAATCTCCGAGCGCGGCGTTCACTTCGTGCGCGACGGCGTTGGCGCGCGCGGCGATCCAGCGCGCTTCGATGGGCGCGTACGGCGGCACCGACGGCATCTGACCCAGCATCGAAGGATCGACCGTGATGCCGGCTTCGCGCGCCTTCTCCACGTTCATGAAGATGAAGCGTGCGGCATTCCAGATTTTGTTGGCGAAGGCGCGGTAGCCCTCCGTACGCGCTTCGCTGAAGGCAATGTCGGTGCCAGGCGACGCCATCGAGGCGAGCGTGAAGCGCACGGCGTCAGTGCCGTAGCGCTCGACAATCTCGACCGGATCGATGACGTTGCCCTTCGTCTTCGACATTTTCTGCCGATCGGCGTCGCGCACCAGCGCGTGGATGTAGACCTCGCGGAAGGGGACCGTCTCTTCCAGGGCCCGGGGCGAACCGTCGGGCAGCGGGATGTCCTGCGTGAACCAGCAGCCCAGCAGGATCATGCGCGCCATCCAGAAGAAGAGAATGTCGAAGCCGGTGACGAGCAGCGACGTGGGATAGAACGCGGTCAGATCCGGCGTCGGCTTGCCGTCCGCGGGAGGCCATCCGAAAACGGTGACCGGGAGCAGACCCGAGGAGAACCAGGTGTCGAGGACGTCGGTTTCCTGCGCGATGTCCGCGCTGCCGCAGTGGGCGCAGGCCGTGGGATCCTGGCGCGCCACAGTGATCTGCTGGCAACCGGCGCAGTGCCACGCGGGAATACGATGACCCCACCAGAGCTGGCGCGAGATGCACCAGTCATAGAGATTGGCCATCCAGTCGAGGTAAATCTTCTCGTTATTCTCCGGCGTAATGCGGATGGCGCGGCGGCCGGCGGCACTGGGCTTAACGGCCGCCGTCGCCAGCTCGGCCATCGTGGAGTTGCCGGTGGTGGTTCCCGGCTTCGGCTTCTGGTTCACGGCCACGAACCACTGCGTCGAGAGGCGCGGCTCCACGACCGTCCGGCAGCGGTCGCACTTGCCGATGGAGTTGACGTGATCGCGGACCGCGCCGAGCAAGCCCTGCTCCTCGAGATCGGCGAGCACGCGCTTGCGCGCCGCGTAGCGATCGAGGCCCGCGTAGGCGCCGGCTTCCGCGTTCATGTGCGCGGTCTCGTCCATCACGGAGATCGCCGGTAAATTGTGGCGCTGGCCGATGGCGAAGTCGTTCGGATCGTGCGCGGGCGTCACCTTCACCGCGCCGGTGCCGAAGTCGGACTTGACCCAGTCGTCGGCGATGATGCGGATTTCGCGGTCGACGAGCGGCAGGCGCAGCGTCTTCCCGATGAGGCGCTGGTAGCGCTCGTCCGCCGGATTCACGGCGACGGCCGCATCGCCCAGCATGGTTTCTGGACGCGTGGTGGCAACGGTAAGGAACTCGCCCTCAGATCCTATGACCGGATACTTGATTTCCCAGAGCTTGCCCTGCTGTTCCTCGTGGGCCACTTCGAGATCGCTGATGGCCGTTTGGCAGCGCGGGCACCAGTTCACGATGTACGCGCCGCGATAGATCAGCCCCTGCTCGTACAAGCGGACAAAGGCCTCGCGCACCGCGTGGGAGAGGTTCTGGTCCATCGTGAAGTATTCGCGCGACCAGTCGACGGTGTCGCCGATCCGCTTCATCGAGGCGAGAATCGCGCCGCCGTAGTGCGCGCGCCACTGCCACACGCGCTCGACGAAGGCCTCGCGGCCGAGCTGCTGTCGCGACGTTCCTTCGGCGGTTAACTGGCGCTCGACCAACATTTGCGTGGCGATGCCCGCGTGATCGGTGCCGGGAACCCAGACCGTGAGGTCGCCGCGCATGCGGTGCCACCGGACCAGGATGTCGGTCTCGGTGTGCTCGAACATGTGCCCCATGTGCAGATTGCCGGTGACATTGGGCGGGGGCAGCAGGACGGTGAACCTCCCGTGGCCCCCATTGCGGAGCTTGTCCAGCTCGCCGGACGAGGGCGTCTTGACCTCGAAGAGCCGCTCGCTCACCCAGTACGCAGCCCAGCGATCCTCAATGGCCGCGGGGTCGTACGCCTTGGGCAGTTCCCGGCGTTTCGGCCGTTCCGCGGGGTCTTCCTGAACGATCTGAGAGCGCTGAGACATGCAAGTTTCCATCATAATGCGCGCGCGGGCAACGAATGGAAAAGGCCGCGCAATCGCGGCCTTTCCCTTCTTCTGTGTTTCCGTTTTCGCTGACCGGTTTTCACCTGACCGCTTCTCAGCTGCCTCTTAAAACGGATTCAGCTTGTCCACGCCGGTCTTCTTTTTGTGCTTGCTCGAAGATTCATCCTTCTTGTTGTAGGCGTTCTTCTTCTTCGCCTGCTTGCCGCTTGCGGTCGCGCCGGTTTGTACCTGCGCCGCGCTGGTGCCCGCGGGAACCTCGTTCACCTGCGACGCCGCTTCGGCCGGCTTGTCGATGGCCGGCAGCGGCTTGGGCGTGGTCGGCGCGGCCGGCTGCACCAGCGGCTCGCTGTTGCTGTGGACTGGGGCATTGACGGCAGGCTGCTCGCCGGCCGGACCCGAAGTGGCTCCTCCGCCGCCTGCAGCCGCCGCCGCTCCGCCGTTGGGCACTGCTACTGTGACCGAATTGCCGACCGAACCGCCGTCAGGGACTTCCTCGAAGGTCAGCTTCGCGGGCTGCGGTTCCGAACCCTGCTGGTTCCCTGCTCCACCGTTCGAAATCGCAGCGGTGATGGGCTCCGAACCTTCCGGCGCCGGGCTTGTCGGCAGCGGCTGCCCATGCGCGGCGGCCTGAAGAACCGCGTTGCTCTGCTTCATCACTTCGGGCGCCAGCACCGGCGGCGGGCTGTCGATCGAAGGCTCGCCTACGCGCGCCGCGTGGACCGTGTCCGGTCCGCGGCTCATCAGATCGAGGGCGCGCTTGCCGATGTGCACCGGCACGCGGCTGTCTTCCTCCGCCTGGCTTTCCGCCAGCGCCTGCTGCGACGGATCAGGCACCGGCGAGCCCATGGCGATCAGCCGATCCTTGGCATCTTCCACGTGCGGGGCCAGCGGATAGCGCGTGACGACCTCGTCCCACGCGGCCACGGCGCGCTTGTTGTAGTACGCGGTGAGCTCGGTCTTCGCGGCCGGAGTCAGACCTCTCACGCGCCCCATCAGCTGCGCCTCATTAGCATAGGCATCGCCGATGGTGATCAGCGTCTGGTCGCTGTGGCTGAAGAGCGGATAGGTGTCCGCGACGGTCTGCAGGCGGGCGATGGTCGCCGCCCAGTTCTCGCGCGACGCGTAATACTCGCCAATCTCGTACTGGCGCTGCGCCAGCACTTCCTGCACCTCGCGCAGCCTCTGCTTGGCGCGCGGAACCAGAGGCGAGTCAGGAAATTGCTCGAGCATGGTGCGGTATTCGCGCTCCGCGTTCTCCGCGTTCTGCGGATCGCGATCCGGCTTCTCCATCTGCTCGAAATAGATGTCGCCCACCTTCATCTGGGCTTCGGCCGCCTCCGGCGTATTCGGGAAGAAGGTGATGAAGTCCTTGTATTCCGACTCGGCCTGCGCCAGGGCAGCCGATCCGCCTTCCTTCATCCACGTGTCGCCCACCAGCAGCTTGGCGCGCATGGCGTATTCCGACTCGGAATAGGTGTTGAGCAGGGTCTGCAGATCGAGCCGCGCCACGTCGTACTTGCCCTTCTTCATGGCATAGGCGGCCTTGTCGAAGAGGATCTTGTCTGGCTGCTGCGAGTGGACATTCGCCAGCGGATTCGCGCTGAGGTCGACGTTCTTTTTCTTCTTCTTGTACTTGTTCTTTGCCAGAGCGGCCGGCGAAAGCGCCAGAACGGTGACAAGAGCCAGGGTCGACGTGCGGAGCAGCAACCGATTCATAACACCTCAATGCGCGCAGACGCTGTCGAGTTCGTGCTCCGGCCCGGCGCGGTCCGCGATGACGCCAGGAAGGGGGGATTCAAAAATTATACGGTGAGCATGGTTGCCCGCTGCGCCGCTTCGAGGAGCGCCCGCGCATCGCGCTCCGGGTGCCCCTGGCCGAAGACGGCGTTGCCCGCCACCAGCAGTTCCGCTCCAGCTTCGACGACGCTGGCGACGGTGTCGTGAGCCACCCCGCCGTCCACCTCAATCCTATAGCGCAGGCCGAGGCTCTGCCGCAGTTCTTTCAGGTGCCGTATCTTTTTGAGCGAGTAGGGGATAAACTGCTGGCCCCCGAACCCGGGATTCACGCTCATCACCAGCACATGGTGCACCAGGCCGAGCACCGGGATGAGCAGGTCCTCGGCGGTTGCCGGATTGATGACCACGCCCGCCTGCATGCCGTGCTGCTGGATCAGTTCCAGCGTGCGGTGCAGGTGCCGGCACGCCTCGTAATGCACGCTCACCCAGTTGGCGCCCGCCTCCGCGAAGGCCGGGATGAACTCGTCGGGATTGTCGATCATCAGGTGGCAATCGAGCGGCAGCTTCGTGTGCTTCCGCAGCGACGCCACAATGGGCGGTCCCAGCGTGATGTTGGGGACAAAATGCCCATCCATCACATCCACGTGGATCACGGTGCCGCCGCCGCGCTCCGCCGCCGCAATCTCGTCGGCGAGGCGCGCAAAATCGGCAGAAAGGATGGAGGGAACGAGCTCAACCACGGTGCTTCAAGTGTAGCAGCGGCCATCGCCACCCTGACGGTGCAGCCAGCCCACAATTCCCGCCCACTCAGTTCCCGAGGACTACTCGCAGCGCAAAGCAACCATAGGATCGACGCGCATCGCTCGCCGCGCCGGAATGTACGCCGCCACCAGCGCCACCGCCGTCAGCAGAACCGCGACGCAACCGTACGTCGCCGGATCGAACGCCTTCACCCCGAAAAGCAGCGTCGATAAAAAGTGCGTCAGGATCAGCGACGCCTGAATTCCGCCGGCGAGTCCCGCCAGCACCAGCCTCGCCGATTCTCCGAGGACGAGACGTCGAATGCCCACGCGTGTTGCGCCCAGCGCCATCCGCAGGCCGATCTCGCGGGTGCGCCGCGCAACCGAAAACGACACCACGCCATAAAGACCCACCGCGGCCAGCAACAGCGCTATGGCGCCGAACAGCCCCAGCAGCACAGTGCGGAATCGCGGTTCGGCCACCGACGCCTCGATCGCCTGGGGCAGCGTCTCGATGTTCGTCACCGGAACGCCGGGGTCGAGGCGGTGCGTTGCGGCGCGAATCGCGCCGCCCACCTCGGCAGCTCCCAGCCTGCTCTTCACCACAATTTCCGCTCCCCAGAATGGCTGCTGCGCAAAGGGAACATACAGCATCGGCCCCGGCTTTTGGGCGAGAGCAACATCGTGGATGTCGGCCACCACGCCGACAATCTCACGCGACACGTTGTTATTCGGCGGAAACCCGAAAACCAGGTGGCGCCCCAGCGGGCTCTCGTGCGGGAAATAGCGCCGCGCCAGGGTTTCGCTGATCAGCGCCACTGGCGGTGTCGTCGCCGTATCGCCGGGCGAAAACACTCTCCCGCGCAGCAGCGGTATGTCCATCACGCCAAAATATTGCGGGCTGGCGGAGACGAAATCTGCGGTGAGGGTTTTGCCTGGCGGCAGCGGCGCATTGCCCGCAATCACGAACGGCAGACTCACCGCGTTGTCCAGAATCGGCAGGGGCACGGCCAGCGCCGCATCGTGCAGCCCGCGATCGCCCTCGAGGCGCGCCATCAGCTGATCGGTGAACGCCCTCCACTGTTCCGGCCCCGAATACTGAAAGCGCGGCAGGGAAACCTCGGCTTTGACCAGGCTCGCGGACTCAAATCCAGGGTTGACGGCCAGCAGATGGGCGAAGCTGCGCAACAGCAGGCCGGCCCCGGCCAGCAGCACCACCGCCAGCGCCACTTCCGCCACTGCCAGCGCGCTGCGCAGATGCCGGCTGCCGCGCGTCTCTCCCGCGCGGGCGCCTTCGCGCAAATGCGCCTGCGGATCGGACCGAGCTGCACCCAGCACGGGCGCCAAACCAAACAGCAAACTGGCGCCCACCGACAAGACAAGAGCAAATCCGAGAACCGCTCCGTCCACGCGCACCGCATGAAACTCCGGCAAGCCCGCGGGCAGCCGAGAGGCGCAGGCCTTGACGCTGCCCCACGCCAGCAGCGCTCCCGCAGCGCCGCCCAGCCAGCCCAGCAGGGCGCTCTCCGTCAGCAGTTGTCGCGCAATCCGCCGCGGGCTCGCGCCCAGCGCCACACGCACCGCGATCTCTCTCGATCGCGAGGTGGCTCGCGTGAGCAGCAGGTTCGCGATGTTGGCGCAGGCGATCAGCAGCACCAGGCCGACGGCGCCAAACAGCAGCAGCAGCGGCGTCTTTACGTCGCCCACGATCACCTGCTGCAGCGGATCGATGCCAATCGCCCATCCATTCTCTGCAGGGATCTGCTGCGCAAGCCCGGCGCCAACGTTCCCCGCTTCCGCCCGAGCTGCAGCGATCGAAACGCCGTTCCTCAGCCGCGCAAAGGCCGCCATCCAGTGCGTCGTCTGAGGCCGCGTTCGCCACCCGCTGAACAGCGGATCCTGCGCCAGCGGAATCCACACCTGTTCGGTTTGCCCGACAAAGGGCGTGCGGAAGTTTGCCGGCATCACTCCGGCAATCGTGTAGGAGCGCCGATCGAGCGTCACCGCGCGCCCCGCGATCTCAGGATCGGCGCCGAAGCGGCTGCGCCATAATCCTTCGCTTAGCACCGCAACCGGCGCCGCGCCGTCCTGCCCATCCTCCGGCATGAGGGTGCGGCCCAGCAGGGGATTCACGCGAAACAACGAGAAAAAATCCGGAGTGACGGATACCGTGCTCATATCGGCCGGCTCGCCCTGCCCGGTCAGCGTGAGCGCGTGGATGGCCAGGCCGGCCACTGCCCTGAACGAGCGGCTGTGCTCGCGCAGCGCCGTGTAAGCGTCCCACGACAGCCCGTCGCCCGAGGTTCCATCTTTTGGCCGGCCCTCCGACAGGCTGACGAGTTGGCCGGGGTTCACGTACGGCAGGGGCCGCAGAAGAACCGCGTTCACGACGGAAAAGATCGCGGTGCCGGCCCCCACGCCCAGGGCGAGCGTCAGGCAGGCGACTGTCGCGAACCCCGGCGATTTCGCCAGCATCCGCACCGCATATCGCAGATCCTGCAGCAGCGTCTGCAGCCACGCGCTGGCTACTTCGGCCTGATATTGTTCGCGAATCGCCTCGACCGCGCCGAACTTCAGCACGGCCTGGCGCCGCGCCTCCGCCGCCGGCATCCCGGCGCGCAGATTCTCCGCAGTCTGCAGAGCCAGATGCCCCTCGATCTCTTCCCGCAGGCGCTCGTCGTAGCGCATCCTCGTCGACGTGGCGCCGATCCGCGCCAGCCATCGCTCCCGGATCCTCATGAGAAGTCCTCCGCTCTGGCCGCGAAGAACCGCTCGATAATCGCGGCCGTCTGATTCCACTCGCGGGTCTCAGCCTGCAATTGCGCGCGCCCGCCGCGCGTCAGGCGATAGAAACGCGCCCGGCGGTTGTTCTCTGATGCGCCCCACTCCGACTCGATCGAGCCTTCCTGCTCCAGCTTCAGCAGCACCGGATACAGCGTTCCCTGGTTCACCGCCAGCAGGTCGCCGCTGATCTGCTCAATCCGCCGGGCAATGCCATACCCATGCTGCGGCCCCAGCACCTCCAGCGTCTTCAGCACCATCAGCGCCAGCGTCCCCTGCTGCACATCGGATTTCGGCTTTTTGTCCCTCATTTTGGTTTCCAACAGGAACAATGCCACACTTTCTCTGGGAAAGCAACAGGTCTGGTTCCCGGGGTTCGGCTCAGCCCTTACCCTACGGCCGCTTCCTGTTCGCCGCGGCCCGTCGTCAGCACCACTGCGGCGGCGATGATGAGCGCGCCGCCGATCCATATGCCTGGCCCGAGGCGATCGCCGAGCAACTCGACTCCCAAAATGGCTCCCACCAGCATTGACGGCGATTGCCGCCCGGGTCTGCAGTGCTGTCGACGGAAAGCACCACCCATCGCATCGACGATCACTTCGCCGTCAGCATCCCCATCGCCGGCCGCTGACAACGAACAACGATTCTTCATCCCACCGGCGGATATTGGGCCCGTGCGATTTTCCGCCTGCGAACGGTGAACTGGTCTCATCACCCCACAGCCGCCGAAGCGTCAACCGGGTGAGACCCGCCGCGCAGGCGAGGCTCATGCTGGCGGATGAAGCCGCGATTCCAGAACGGAGAGCAGGTCTAGCGCCCCTCCCGCGTTGGCGTCCAGCGGAGACCGAAGGAGTAGGTGGGGTGGTAGAACTCACGCTGCGTATCGTATTTCGGGCTGCCGTAATAGAAGCCGAATTCTTCGTTGGTCAGGTTCAACCCGGAAACAATCAACTGGAGCCCACGGCGAAATGCATAACTGCCCTGCGCGTCGACCTGGAGATGGGGGTAGTTATAGTAGTCCCCAAGCGGGCCCTGTGGTCCGCCCGGCGCTCCGTCCGTGTACTGATACTGGTAAATGCTGGCGCCGTTGAGCTGAAGATTCAGGCCCATGGCGAGAGGCCCGCGGTTGTAAGCGGGCCCGATGTTGAAGAGGTTGGGAGCATCCTCAAGCAGGCGCGGCTTGTCGCTGCGCCCGGCAATGCCGCTGGTCTGGGAGCCGATGTAACTGTAGTTGGCGTTCATGCCCAGGCCGCCGAGAAAACCCGGGAGACTGGTCCAGCGCTGCAGGTACTGCAATTCAATGCCGCTGATCCACGCGCTGCCGGCGTTGATGTAATACGTGGCCAGATAAGTCCCCTGATCGGAAGACGGCGCGCCCGGCGGCAGGTAGTTATCCAGGATCTTCTGGGTGCTGACCGGCGGAAGGGCGAGGTGCTTGAAGAAATACCCGCCGGATAACATGCCGAAGGTCTTGAAGTAGTGATCGTAGAGGACGTCGACATCGTCGCCGGTTTCCGCCTTGAGATGGGGATTGCCGAAGGCGACCGTGTATTTGTAGGCGCCGTTTCCGCCGACGCCCCAGGCCACGTCTTCGGCCAGCCACTGCTCTTCAGGGCGGGAGACGCCGCGCGCATAGATCAGGCGCATATAGCTGTCGTGCCCGGCGTCGAAGCGCAGGGAGGCGCTCGGCAGCACGTCGTAGTAGGAGCCTGAAAACTGATTCGGAGTAGCGTTGCCGTTGGGGTCGAACGCCAGGTTGTGCACCTTGTCCGAGGTCCATTCGGCGCGCAGTCCCAGAACCAGGCGCATACCGTTGGAAAAGTCGGTGGAGTTCAGCGCGTAAATCGCGGGAATGTGCTCAACCAGCCCGTAGTTCCCGGAATCCACACCTCTGTCGCTGGTCAAGGTGAATTGGGTGGGATTCTGCTCGACGTACTTTTCGAGGGGACCAAACCAGACGTTATAGCCGTCCTTGTAGGAGCCGTTGTAGTAGTTCGATTGCGTGAGCTGGTTGGGGAAGTTCGACATGGGGACGCCGGCGCCGTTCGCAGTGGCGGTGACGTTATACGCATTGTTGTACTTGTGCATGTTGCGGAACCTGGCGCCATACTCAAGGGTGGAAAGATGTCCGCGGGCGTGCCAGCGGAATGCGCCCGAAAACTGTGCGCCGAGGTTGATCTGCTCCTCGTGGCCTGGATTCGTCTGCGTCCCGGTGAAGACGTAGTTCTGGGGTTGGTTGATCTCGGCAAAGCAGGCCGGGGTCCACTGGGGCAGGTGGTAGTCCGTGGTCGCGGCCTGGTTGAACTGGCATGAGCTGGTGGCGGCGATGTTCGAGAAGTTGCCGCTCTCGAAAGGATTGTCGCCGAAGTAGCCGGATCCGGCGGCGACGCTCCACGAGTACCAGGTGTTGGTCAAAACATGCGTGCCGCTGAGCTGAACGCTGTCCGAATAGATCCGGGCATCTTCCGCCTCGTTGTAGTAGCGCGGCGGTGTGTTGCACGGCGGAGCGGTTGCTCCTGAGGCGGTCGTTCCCGTGCAGCCCGTGTTGCCGGGATTGATGACCTGCACTCCCGGAGTGTTGTCGAAAAGACTGTAGACGGATTTGTCGCCGCTGTCGCGCGTGTAGGTGTAGAGATAGCGCAGGAAGATGGTGGATCCCGGCTTTAGGCGATAGTCGAGGCTGCCACCCAGTCCCCAGCGCGGGCGATGGAACATGTAGGTGCGGATATCCTGGGAGTCGTCCCAGACCACATTCTGTCCGTTGGAGAGGGTGGCTTCGTCGGGGGTGGGCTCGGCGTCGTTGATGCCGGTGCCATCGAAGTCGTACTCCGATCCGATGATGAAGCCGAGTTTCTTACTGACCCCGAAGCGCCGGCCCCAGGTGCCATAGATGTCGGTGTTCGGACGGCCGTTTTCGATGGGCGTGTACCCGCCGATGCCGGTGATGGAGAATGTCGGGGTGTTGCCCGCGATTTTCGTCACCAGATTGATGGAGCCGCCGATGCCGTCGCCGTCCATGTTGGCCTGGAGGGTTTTGCTCACCTGGACCGAATCCACGATGCCGGGCGGGACGGAGAAGAAGTCGAATTCGCGGATTCCGGGATCCTGGGACGGCATGTTAAAGCCGTCGACCGTCGTGTTGTTCAGGCGCGGCTCGGTACCGCGCACTCCCACAAAGTTGTCCTGACCTTCGTTGCGCGTCAAAGCGACGCTGGCCATGCGGCCCATCGCGTCTCCGAGATTGCGGTCGGGCAGGGCGGTGATGGTCTGGGTGGGCATCACCTGGATGAGGTTGTCGGCGGCGCGCTCCTCGTTGACCGCTTCCGCTTCAGCCGAAGCGCTGCCCGCCGTCACCAGTATGGTCTGCTTTTCTGACGCGACGTGGAGGTGCAGCTCCACAGTCGTCGCGCTTCCCGGATTCACGGTGATGCTCTGCGTCAGTTTCTCAAAGCCGAGGTAGCTGACGGAGATCGTGTAGCTGCCAGGCTGCAATCCACTGAAGAAGAAACGTCCCTGCTCGTCCGTCGAAACCATGGTGCCCTTTGCGGGGATGGATATCTGGGCCCCTCTCAATGCGGCGCCGGCGGGATCCATCAGCGTGCCGGCAATGGAGCCGGCCTGATTTTGTGCGGGCGCATGACCGGCCAGCCCCAGGAAGCACGCCGACAGAACCAGCAACCACAACCCAAACGAACGACGAACGATTGGACGCTTCATTGCCTCTCCATCACTCAGAAATCAAAAATCTTCCGGGCATCGGTCTGCGTGTGAGGAGCCCGACCTACCCCTTGCAATCGGCCAGTGAGTCTCCGATCAAAATCAACTCTCGTGCGAGCAGCGGAACTGGGCGTGGCTCACTGGTCGAGGTTCGGGGCAAGTGACCGCACCGGAATTTTCCGTAATCAAAGCCGTTGCGCGGGACATTTCGTCTCGGCCGGTGGATCGTTCTTTGGCCGTCCGCCGCGGGTGCCGGCCCCTCGATTCACGCTAGGGCGCGATTGTTGCCGAACGATGAAATTGCTGTTACAGGGGTTTGAACAGGGAGACCGGGACCGTGAATAACTGGGCGAAAAAGGGGATTCCCTTCAGCTTCAATTCAGCTTCGCGCTGCAATCACCCTACGGGTGCTTCCTGCTCGCCGCGGCCCGTGGTCGTCAGCACCACCGCGGCGGCGATGATGAGCGCGCCCCCGACCCATGTGCCCGGCCCGAGGCGATCGCCGAGCAACTCGACGCCGAGAATGGCGCCGACCGCCGGCTCAATATTGAGGAACACTCCGGCCCGCGATGCCGGCACGTGGTGGATGCCCCAGTTCCACAGCAGCGTCGCCGCCGCCGTGCACAGCAAGCCGCTCGCAGCGACGGCCAGCCACACCTTCAGGCCCACCCCGTGGACGGGAGGAAGACCGTCGCGTCCCAGCACCCACGCGGCGAGCATCGCGGTCCCGGTCAGCAGCCCCCACACTGTCACCGAGAGCGGCGAGTGGCCGCGGCGCATGAGCTGCTGGTTGATCAGGATCCACCCCAGCGCGATGAACATGGCCGCGAGCACCAGCATGTCACCGTAGAGGCTGCCGCCGCCCGTCACATGGCGGCTGGTACTGGTGACGATCAGCGCAATGCCGACCGCCGAACCGGCAATCGCCAGCCACCCTTTCACGTCGAGGTGCTCGTGCGAGAACATCGTTGCGCCGACGGCGAGAATCACCGGCATGGCCCCGACCATGAGCGCAGCATGGCTCACGGTGGTGTACTTCAGTCCCCAGAACTGCACGAGGAACTGCAGCGGAATGCCCAGAAACGTGCCGATCAGCAGCAGGCCCCACTCGCGCCGCGAGAACCGCGGCCGCTCGACGACAAACGCCAGGCCGGCGCAGGCAAAGAGAAACCGGTAGAGCACGAAGTGATCGACGTCGAGCCGCATGAAGCAGATTTTTCCGAAGAAGAAGCCGGTGCTCCAGAAGATGCCTGCGACGCAGCACGCGCCATAGCCGAGACCGCGCGTCATGCTGCGGCGATGCTCCGTCGTCGCCTCACTGGCAGCCGCACGCGATCGCATTCCCTTCAGGCCGGACGCACGCCATCCGTCGCGACGCCGAAGCAGTGGTCGAAGCCGTCGTCGTCGGTGAGGAAAAACTCAGTCTGTCCGTAATCCCGGTCCACGATCTCAGACACGCCGAATCCCAGGCTCTTCAGCCGCTCGCGCGTCTCCTGAATGTCCGTCGGAGTCCAGTAGAGACTGATCCCGTGGTAATCTTCGGGCCTCACCGGCGTACCGGCCCGCTGGTTGAGCCAGAACCACAGGTTGCCGTTCTGCAGCATGCAGCCAACGAGCTTGCCGTCTTTGTGCATGGCGCGGCTCGGCGTGAAGCCCAACCCGTCACGCCACAGGCGCAGAGTCTTTTCAAGATCCGCGCTCGGAATCACTGGAACACAGGAAACCACCGCCATGACCGTCTCCTTTCCCCTCGCGACGCAGGCGCAGTTGTCTGGACAGCCAGTTCCGCCGCAAGCGCGCCCTGCACGCTTTACGCTACCCGCTCTCTTTTAGCCCCTCCCATGCATCGCCCAGAAACAGCCGGATGGCCGCCACGCCCGCGGCACCCGCCTGCACGCACGCGGCCGCGTTTTTCTCCGTCACTCCACCGAGAGCGAATACCGGAATCGGCTTTGCCGCATCGACGGCCGCGCGCAGCGCCGTCAGACCCTGCCCGCGCCGCGCAGGCTCCGTTACCTTTTCGAAGACCGGCGAAAACAGCAGCAGGGATGCACCCGCAGCCTGGCGAATCTCCTCCTCTGCATGGCACGCAGCGCTCACCATCGCCTCGCGTCCGGCGCGGTCGTATACCTGATGCGCAGCGCGCACCGCCGTCGCCTGCGCTCCGCTCAGCGCATCGTTCACCGCGCCGGGATCGGGCCGCGCCGCGGGCAAATGCACGCCGTCGGCTCCGGCATCGAGCGCCACCTGGGGCGGCCCATTCACGAGCACCCGCGTCTTGCCGCTGGCTCCGCGCACCGCTTCGACCATCTGCGCGGCCAGCGGCTGCAGGTCGGTCAGCGGCAAATCTTTTTCGCGAATCTGGATGTAGTCCACGCCGCCGCGCGCCCACTCCGCGGCCAGCTCCACGAGGCGCTGCCGCTGCGCGTCGTCGTCGCCGCTCAGCAGCTTCCGATTCGTAATGGCATAGAGCAGCATCAGAACTATGGTTGCATGAATTCACAACTGAGCGGCGGCGCGCAATCGCCGCTGGAGTTTAAGATGAGCACGGGCCTCCTGCGGTCCGATCCAACCCCATGGCGAAATACGATTTGCTGGTGATAGGCTCGGGCCCTTCCGGTCAGCGCGCGGCGGTCTCGGCGGTGAAGAAGGGCAAGCACGTGGCGCTGGTGGAGATGCGCAGCGTGGTTGGCGGCGTGTGCATCAACACGGGCACCATCCCCAGCAAGACGATGCGCGAGGCCGTGCTCCATCTCTCCGGATACAACTACCGCTCCATCTACGGCCTGAATTACCGCGTGAAGGAAAAGATCACCATGGCCGATCTTGCCTTTCGCGTACAGCACGTCGTCAAGACCGAAATCGACGTGACCGAGGCGCAGCTTTCGCGCAACGGCGTTGAAGTCATCAGCGGCGTTGCCCGCTTTGATGACGACCACCACATTCACGTCGACGGCCCCCATGGGACCAACACCTATGAGGCCGAGAACATCGTGATTGCGGTCGGCACGAAACCCGCGTCCTCGCCCGCCGTGCCCATGAACGGCAAAACCATCATCAACAGCGACCAGGTGCTCGATTTGCCGGAGCTGCCGAAGAACCTGATCGTCGTTGGCGGCGGCGTCATCGGCGTCGAATACACCTGCATGTTCGCGGCCCTCGGCGTGCGCGTCACGCTGGTGGAAAAGCGCCCGCGCCTGCTGGAATTCGCCGATCAGGAAATCGTGGAGGCCCTGAGCTACCACCTGCGCGACAGCCGCGTGACCATGCGCCTGGGCGAAGAAGTAGCCAGCGTGGAGCAGCTGCCGGACGGCGCGGTGGTCGCCAATCTCGAAAGCAAGAAGCGCATCAGCGGCGACGCGCTGCTCTATGCGGTGGGCCGCCAGGGCAATATCGACGAGCTGAACCTCACCGCCGCCGGCATTGAGGCCGATAAGCGCGGGCGCATTCCGGTGGACAAGGATTTCCGCACCAAAGTCCCGCACATCTTCGCCGTCGGCGACGTCATCGGCTTCCCCGCGCTCGCTTCTGTTTCCATGGAGCAGGGCCGCATCGCCGCGGAGCGCGCCTTCGGCAACGACCATGTGATCTCGAACCCCAGCTTCTATCCCTACGGCATCTACACGATTCCCGAGATTTCCTTCATCGGCAAAACGGAGGAACAGCTCACCGAAGAAGACGTTCCCTACGAAGTGGGCGTGGCCTATTACCGCGAGATCGCGCGCGGCCAGATTCGCGGCGATACGACCGGCCGGCTGAAGCTGATCTTCCATCGCGAAACGCGCCAGGTGCTCGGCGTGCACATTATCGGCGAAGGCGCGGCGGAGCTGGTGCACATCGGCCAGGCGGTGATGGCGCTCAACGGCACCGTCGACTACTTCATCGATACGGTTTTCAACTATCCAACCCTGGCCGAGTGCTACAAGGCCGCCGCGTTCAACGGCATCAATCGGCTGGCCCGCTTCGAGGGCTGAGAGGGCTGCGGCGGAGGGCAACCATGGCGTACACAATCGGCGTAGTGATGACGACCCGGGTGGTCGCGGGACTGATTGACGGACACCAGCTGCACGACGAGCTGCGCGAGTTTCCTGAGAACATCGACGACACAAACGGCCTGATCGAAATCCCCGCGGAAAGCTTGTGCGACATTCTGTGCGATGCCATCGCCGCGCTTGCGCCGCAGGGGGCCGAAATCGAAGCCGCCGGCGTTGCCATGCCGGGCTACGTGCACCAGGGCGTGCTGCTCGACTCGCCCAACCTGCCGCAGATGAAGGGCGCGCGCGTTTGCGATAGCCTGAAAGCGGGCATGGCCAAGCGCGGCCTCGACGTCAAGGTGCGCGTCTTCAACGACGCTGACGCCGTTGCCGCCGGCATTGCCGCGACGCGCGGCCAGCTCGAGAAGACGGTACGCGTGTGGACCATCGGCAACGGCATCGGCTTCGGGCGCTATCCCTACACCGAGGGCCCCTGGGAGGGCGGCCACATGGTGGTCACGCTCGACCCCAAAGAGAATTACTGCGGATGCGGCGGGCTCGGGCACCTCGAAGGCATCCTCGGCCATCGTGCCATGCGCCTCCGCTTCCTCGACATGGAGCCCGACGAGATTTTCGCTGACGCGAAGAAGGGCGACCGCCGCTGCCGCGAATTTGTCGAGCTGGCGCACCGCGCGCTCGCCGCCGCCACCGCCTCGCAGATTCATCTCGAGGGCCCTGGCCGTTTCTACTACACCGGCCGCGACATTCAGCGTCTCGACCTCGCCCTGCTCAAGCAGTATCTGTACGAGATGATCAAGATGAGCCCGCTGCAAAACTACATGGTCGAGATTCTGCCGGAAGATCCCGCGCTGGCCGTGATTGGCTCCGGAATCGCCGCGCTGCTTGCGGACCGCTGCTAACGCGCCGCTCAGAGCCGGGTGTCTCCTCCAGCCTGCTGTTGCCTGGGTGGGGTTGTTGGGATCGTTTCTTCCGAACTAATCCGCCCGCGCCTGCGCCAGTCCCACCAGCTTCTCGATCATGTCCGTAAACGAGTAGCCGCACTTCTTCGCTGCCATCGTGAATTCGGCGGCGCTGGCGAGCCACGGGTTCGGGTTGGCTTCAATGACGTAGACCTCGCCCTTCGCATTCAGACGCATGTCGATGCGGCCGTAGTCGCGCAGCTTGAGCGCGCGATAAGCGGCGAGTCCCGTCTGCTGAAGCTTTTCTGTCGTTTCCTCGTCGAGATCTTCCACCGGCGCCGATTTGGTCACTTTGTAAGCCTCAGTTTCGTGATCGAACTTCACCTCCTGGCAGGCGATCCGCGGCGTTCCCTTGGGCAGCTTCGAAAGGTCGAGCTCAATCAGCGGCAGCACCTCGGGGTTATCGTTGCCAAGAATGGCGGCGTAGATTTCGCGGCCCTCAATGTACTCCTCGATGAGCGCCGGGCTGTCGAATTCCTCGTGGATGTAATCGATCCGCTCCATCAACTCCTTCACGCTCTCCACCACCGAGCCGCTGTCGATGCCGATCGACCCGTCCTCCGAGACCGGCTTCACGATCAGCGGAAATTCGATGTCGTGCGAATGATCCGTGCGGCCCTTATAGGAGACGGCGAAGTTCGGAGTCTTGATTTTGTGAAAGTCGAAGATCTTTTTTGCGAGCGACTTGTCCTGCGCGAGGTACAGCGCCTGCGGACCGCTGCCCGTGTACGGAATGTGCAGCAGTTCCAGGTAGCTGGCGATGTTCTTGTCCATCGTGTCGTCGCCGGCGTACGACTCGGTGAGGTTGAAGATGAGGTCGGCGCCGCATTTGGCAACCGCCTGCAACGACTGGTTCCTGCCGTCGAGGACGTGATACGAAGGCTCGTGTCCCAGCTTGCTCAGCGCCTCGAAGATCTCTTCGCGATCGTGCAGCGGATCCTTTTTCCTTCTGCGGCGCTTTCCGCTTTTGGCGCGGGGCGCCTTCACCGGCTCCGGTTCCGGCTCGGGCGGTCCGTCTTCCCATACGTCGTGCAGGATCGTGATTTTCAGGTTCGCCATAATGCTCTGCAACTTCTTCCCGCTCCGCGTTCCGCCGCCGGTGATTTCATACGTACAGCTCGTCAGGGCAAAATGAAAGTTCCCCGCGTAATGATGTTCATCGCCAGCGCGGTCGCGTACACACTGACTTCAGTCAGGTATTCTCGTTCGCATTTTATGTCGGCGCGCAGGCCCGTGTCGCTGACTTTCGCCTCGATGGCTTCCACCAGTCGCTTCACCAGGGGACGCTGAACCCCCGTCCAGTAGGTCACTTTGTCGATCAGGACCTTGCGGTTCTCGCGCAGCAGATCCACGGCCGGACGCACGCCCTTCCTGCGCCGTTTCGACGCGCTGAAGATGTCGCGCAGGTCGGTGTCGAAGAGGAGCTCGCCCGGAATCACCTGCTGATCGAGCGCGCGCTGATAAAACTCGCCCACCGTCACATCCATTTCGTCGACGGTGATATCGGTGTCGCCGTGGGCGACTACGGGTTCCGCATCGCGCATTTTTCGGCCCAGCCGCTCCATGTAGAGCAGCTTCTTCATCGCGCCCCAGCCTTTGTAACGCTGCCGCCAGTTGGAGCGAGGCGTCACCCACACGGCGAAGGTCTCGGCGAAATCTTCGTCGGGATGCTTTTGCGCGTACCAGCCCTCCATGTGCCGCACGAATTGGCGCGAGAAAGGAACCGGCTTGTAGTTTTCCCGGTAAGCTCGCCGGAACGGCCCGAAAAGATCGCGCCATTCCTTCGTCTTGTACAGCGCGTAAGCGTAGTTGAAAGCGTGACCGGCTTCGTGGCGCAGGTACATCATGATCTGCCGCGCGTCTTCAATGTCGTTCATCGCCGCTTCCAGGCGCTGGAGTTTCGGATCGGCCAGATAGAACGGGATTCCGATGACCGGCTCCATGTCGGGGCAGCCCCACTCGTCGGTGAGGTAGCACCGCGGCCGAAAGCGCGTCAGCCCTTTGGCTGCCAGTTCTTCATAGAGTTGCTGCACGAATCGTTCGAGCGGCGAGCCCTCCACCTTCAGGCCGAGTTGCTGAATCGGCTTGGAGAGAATCTCCCGGACCTCCGCCGGCGCTTTTTCGAAGTTGGCCACCCGTGCGAAGCGTAGCACACGCGCGGGCGGGTTCGGCAGTCCTCTCCCCGCCGCGGACTGCGCGAAGCGGCCCCCGGATGGCCAGCCGTGATCAGCATCCTCGGCCGGCGGCCTCTCCGTGCATCTAACCTCAGGATGATGCCGCGCCGGGGTTCCCGCCAACGAGCCACAGACCCCGTCGAATCGGCTAAAGAGGCCGGTCTCCGTTACGTTTCTGACAGCAAGCCAGGCATCAGCCGCCGCCGCGCCGGCAAGCGCTTTCGCTACTTTGACGCCGAGGGCAAGCCGGTCCGCGACAAGGCAACGCTGGCGCGCATCCGTTCCCTGGTCATCCCGCCGGCGTGGAAGGACGTGTGGATTTGCCCCACCGCGAACGGCCACCTGCAGGTCACCGGGCGCGATGCGAAGGGCCGCAAACAGAGCCGTTATCACCCGCGCTGGCGCGCCGTGCGCGATGAGACGAAATACGAGCGTATGCAGCTCTTCGGGTCGGCGCTGCCGGAGATGCGCGAGCGCGCCGAGCAGGACCTTTCCCTTGCCGGCCTGCCGCGCGACAAGGTGCTCGCCGCCATTGTGCGGCTCATGGGGCTGACGCAGATTCGCGTGGGCAACGAGGAGTACGCGCGCGCCAACGGCTCCTATGGGCTGACCACCCTGCGTGGACGTCACGTGACCGTCGAGGGATCGCGCGTGCGGTTTCGATTCCCCGGCAAGAGCGGCGTGAAGCACAACGTTGAATTCAGCGACCGCCGCCTCGCTCGCATCGTGCAGCGCTGCCAGGATATCCCCGGCCACGAGCTCTTCGAATATCTCGACGACGAGGGCCAGCCGCACACCATCGACTCCGCCGACGTGAACGACTATCTGCGCGCGATCAGCCGTCAGGACTTTACGGCCAAGGATTTCCGCACCTGGGCTGGCACGGTGTTCGCCTGCATGACGCTGCGCAGCATGGAGGAGTTCACCTCGGCGACGCAGGCGAAGAAAAACGTCGTCGCTGCCATCAAATGCGTGGCGCAGCGGCTGGGCAACACGCCCGCGGTATGCCGCAAGTGCTATGTGCATCCCGCGGTGCTGGAAGCTTATCTGGCCGGCGCGATCAAGCGAACCTCACACCGCGCCTCCCGCGATGAGCACGAAGCGGCTGCGATCGAGCGCGAAGAGCGCGCCCTGATGGAACTGCTGCGCTCGCGGCGCAACGAGCCGGAAAAGAAAGCTGCATGACCCGCCGCGGCCGGATGGAGCTCGCGGCCAGGAACTTCGGCCTGTCCTGAGACCGGCTGGATTCTCCTCAGCGAGCCGTTTCGCGTGCCTGCATGAATGAACGAATCGACTCTTCGAGGAAGGCCTGAATCGTTTCGCCAATGGCCATGATGTCGCGGATGACGAAGCTGGTGTCTACCCCCAGCAGGTTCTCCTGCACCACCTCGCTCGTTACATCGTGCAGCATCCGTGCCTCGCGCACCAGCGACGGAAGGTCAAAACCCTGCCGAAAACGAGTCTTTCCGTGCTCCTTAGCCGAGCTCACCGCGTCCGGCGACAATTCCTCCAGCCTCGTTTTGCGGATGATCTCTCTCAGCACGCCAGGAAGATGGTCGGTCAGCTCCTGATCGGAGAGCTCCGCCTTCCCCAGTTCCGCATCCGCGCGCGCGGTGCTCAGCCATCGCGCCACAATCGTATCCTGGCTCTCATCCAGGATCTCCGCGACTCGCCTCGGCTCGATGCGGCGATGCTCTTTCCTCGGGCCGGAAAGCCGGGACTGCACCTTCTGCACGAGGAGGTTGACGTCCGCCGGCTTCACGAAATAGTCGTCCACCTGCTGCCGGATCGCTTCCAGCGCCGTTTCGAACGCGGGGTAGCCGGTGAGAATAAAGGTCGCGGCGTCGGGCTGTGTTCGGCGCATCGCGCTCACTACCGTGAATCCGTCCCCGGCCTCGCCGATATTCAGATCCGAGATCAACACGTCGAACGGCTGCGTAGCGATCAGGTTCAGAGCTTCTGCAACCGTCGCCGCCAGAGTAACCGTGAAACCATTGTTCTTCAGAATGGCCGAGAGCAGCGTGCGGATATTCGGCTCGTCATCGACGAACAAAAGCCGAGACGCTTTTTCCATGATCGCCCCTTTGCTTGCACGCCGCGATGGGTCCGTTCGTTGGGGTCCGCTGGCTCCAGAAGTCAATCTGCGCCCGGCATTCCGCTCAGACCGCTTGGATGCGCCGGATACCTTTGCCGCTGCCGGAATTCGGCGTTATCTCACACCGTCAGCCGGCGATGCAACGGGTCTTAATCTCCCCAGTCGAACCGCAGCCCCACCCGCGCCACTCGTGGCGTGCCCAGCGTGGTCACCGGCGTCTTGCCGACTTCGACGGCGCGGTCGAACAGATTCTCGCCGGACGCAGACGCCACCACATGCCGGCCAAAGCTGTGCTCTCCATACGCATCGAGCCGGAAATATCCGTGCAGCAAGTATGTATTTGTGTCGTCATCGTACTGGCGGCCGCTCTCGAGCCCCTGCAGGCTCAGCAACCCCCAGCGCGGTTGCGACAGCCGCACCTGCATCGTGGCCAGATTCTGCGGTACTTGCGGGATCCATTTACCGATCAGCGCGGGCTCCGGGGAGAATTTCGTCACTGTCGCGTCAGCGAATTGATAACCGCCCTGAATGCCGAGCCACTCCGTCGGCTGCATGGCGAAGTCGAGTGACACGCCGCGGCTCTCGATCTGCCCCAGGTTTTCGCGCATCAGCAGCTCGGACGTTGGCGTCACGCTCAGCGTCAGCGCGGTGATGGGCCGGTTCACCTGCGTCCAAAAATAGCTGGCGCGCACGCTGGAGCCGTAGCGGTGCAGATCGGTTTGCAGGCCGGTCTCCCAGCCGGTCGCCCGCTCTGAGCGCAGGTTCGGATTCGGCTCCGTGGTCTGCTGCCCTACCTGCCCGGTGCGGTACAGCTCATTTTCCGTTGGCGCGCGATACGCGCGAAACGCGGAAGCGTTGAGCGAAAGCGAAGCGTTGATGCGCCGCACCAGGCCGAGCCGCGGATCGACCACCGTCTCGCTCCACGACGGCAGCGCGGCGGGTGGCGTGGGCGTGCTGAACTGCCGCGGATTGAAATTCGAAAAGTGATCGACGCGCGCCGACGCGCTGAGGGTCCAGTTTGCCGGAGTCAGCAGCGCCTCGCCCCACACGCCGGTCTGCCGCTGTTCGGCGGAGGTGCGCAGCAGCCCACCCGTTCCCGCAAACAGGTGCTCGTCGTCCGCGGCACGCACGTCGTGCGTATCGGCTCCCGCGAGCGCCAGCGCACGCGTGCCCATCGCATGCTGCCAGCGCAGCGCAGTGCCCAGTTCCGTTGCGGGATCGAAGGCGAAGCGCGTTAGTTTCTCTGAAGCGCGGCCTGTGGCGATGCTCGAAAAGGTCTGGCGATAATGCTCATCGCCGCCCCACAGCCGCAGCGCGAGGCCGTTCCAGTCGGCGCCCGCCGCCCCGCGCCACAGCCGCGTTGCGTTCCACTGGTCGAAGGTGCCGTTGTGGCGGCGCTCATTCAGCACATTGCTGCGCACAAAGACACGCCCAGCCTGGCTGCCGCTGCCGTGAGTCAAAGCGCGTTGCAAGACGACCAGCCCATTCTGCGCGTGAACGTTCGACGGCTGATCGATCGGCCCGCGGAACACAGGAGAGACCAGCGTGTAGCCGTCGGTGGCGATCAAACCGGCGCTCCCGAGCCCCGACCACGCGCCGTGCCGCACCGTCCCGAGCGCACCATCGTCGAGCGTGCTTTCCGAGCCGCCGCTCGTCTCGATCTCCGCACCCGTGGCCTGCTGCCGCACCGGAACCACGCTGATCACGCCGCCGATGGCGCTCGAGCCGTACAAGTCAGACGCGCCGCCACGCACCACCTCCACCGAGTGGACTGTCAGCTCCGGCAATTCCTCCCAGTGAATCCAGCCGCCGTACGGATCATTGAGGGGCACATCGTCGAAGACCACCAGCGACCGGCTCGCGGCCGTCGATCCCAGGCCGCGCAGCGAAATCCCTTCTGTCGTGGGGTTGGCGACCAGCGAGCTGGACCGCCGGAAGAGCTGGAATCCCGGCACCTCGCGCAGTTTTCCTTCGAGCGCAGGCGATGCGGCGTGCTCCAGTTGCTGCCGGTCGAGCACGCGCGTGCTCGCCGGGCTGTCTGCGCCTCCAAGAGGCGAGCGATACGCCGTCACCACCACGGTTTCCAGCGGCTGCCGCAGCGTCACAAGCAGCGGCGCGCCCGGAACAATGTTCACCACCACGGCCACATAATGCGCGGCCATTACTTCGATTGGCTGCGCCGGCGCCGCAAGCGTGAATGCGCCGTCGGCCCCGGAGACAGCCAGCGTGCGACCGGCCATATCGGTGATCGCGGCCCCGGCAATCGGCTGCCCCTGCGCGTTCTCAACCGTGCCGCGCACCGCAACCGGCGACTGCGCGAAAGCGGCGAAGGCGGCGAAGAGGAGGACGAGCGAGACTCTCAAGGCGTACGCCTCATGGACGGCGCTTTCTCCGCCGAGGTTGCCCGCTCCGCAGATTCGTCACCGCCCAGCTTCGTCACCGCGCCGCTGCGATTCGGACCTGCCTCGGGCAGCGCCGCCAGCAGTTCCGCCATGGTCGCATGCAGCGTGGGGTGCCGCAATTCCGCAGCGATTTCCGCCAGCGGCGCCAGCACAAACCGTCGCTCCGGCAGCGCCGGATGCGGCAGCGTGAGCCGCTCCGTGTTCACGGTGCATTCATCCACCAGCAGCAGATCCAGATCGAGCGTGCGCGGCCCTTTCGGCACATCGCGGCTGCGGTCGCGGCCGTAGCTGCGCTCGATCGCCAGCAACCGCTCGAGGAGAGCCTCCGGTTCCAGCTCGGTTTCCAGACGCAAGACGGCATTCACAAACGCCGGCTGATCCGCATAGCCAACCGGTTCCGTGCGCCAGAGCGACGACCGCGCGACGATGCGGCCTTCGCGGACCAAATCGTCCACCGCCGCAACCAGCGTTTGCTCCGGCGCTCCGGCGCGCGACGACAGATTCGCTCCCAGTCCGATGGTTGCGATGCGCTTCACCGGTCGTGCCTTCGGCGCTCGGAATTTGTGGGCCGCCTCACTCCCTCACGGTACCCGAAATTGCCCGGCGCGTTATGCTCAGAACCGATGATGACGGTCCGATGAAAACGGGATGGTTTGGGGGCAGCTTCGATCCACCGCACCGCGGCCACCTGGCGCTGGCGCAACTGGCGCAGCAGCGCATGGGCCTCGATCGCGTGCTCTTTGCGCCGGTGGGCGTGCAGCCGCTCAAGCGCGACCGCGCCAATGACCCCGAGGCGATGGCTCGGTTCGAGGATCGCGTCGCCATGACCCGCCTGGCCATCGCCGGCCAGCCCGGCTTCGAAGTTTCGCTCCTCGATGCCCCGCGCGACGACGGCCGCCCGAACTACACCGTCGATACGCTGTGCACCCTGCGCGCCCAGCTGCCGCCCGAAGACGCCCTCTATTGCCTCATGGGCGCCGACTCGTTTCTTTCCATCGGTAAGTGGTACCGCGCCGCGGATTTGCTGCTCTCCTGCGACTTCGTCGTGGCCGCGCGCCCCGGCTTTGACCTCGGCCGCCTGACCGCCGCGCTGCCGGCGAGCCTTTCCGTGGGAGCCTGCGATGGGTCAGGACCGGCCAACCTCGCGCTCTGCCTGCGCGACCACACTGGGCGGGAATCGCCCCTCTGGCTCCTGCCCGACCTCGCCGACGATGTTTCCGCCAGCAGCATCCGCGCGGCGCTCGAAAAAGGATCGGATGCCGGACCGGCCATCGAGCCGCGCGTTGCTGCGTATATTCGCGACCACCGGCTGTACCGCCGGAATGACGGGAAAGATGCGCCATCCTGACCCTGCTTTCTTTCTCTGAACAATCCTCCGGAACTTGCCGTACGATCACTGCAGGGGCACCAAGCGAGTGCTAAGGGAGCGCTCACCGGACGCATGGCATCCACGGAAACGCGCAAAATGGTACTGGCCGCTCTGGCGGCCTGCGACGAAAAAAAAGGCGAGGACACACGGGTCCTCCAGCTGGACCCCGCCGATTCCGCATTCACCGACTTCTTTATCATCACCAGCTCGGCCAATGACCGGCAGTCGCAGGCCATTGCCGACGAGATCGAACTGCGCCTCAAGCGCGATTTCTCGACGTACCCGAATTCCGTCGAGGGCCGCCGCGTCGGCGAGTGGATCCTGATGGACTACGTCGATTTCGTGGTCCACATCTTCCTGCGCGAGCGGCGCACGTTCTACGACATCGAGCGTCTGCGCAAATCGGCGCGTCCCATCGCGCTCGCCGACCTGCCGGCTGCGCTGACCGAGAAAACCCTTGCCGCGCGCAGGAAGTCTCCGGCCAAACGCACGCCGAAGCCGGCGGCGGCCACAAAAACGGCCGCGAAGAAAGCTCCCGCAAAGAAGTCCGCAAAATCCGCGAAGAAAAGCGGGCGGAAAAGCGCACAATAGCCCGGTGGGCGCGTTCACCTTCATCGATCTGTTCGCCGGCATCGGCGGCATGCGCATGGGCTTCGAATCCGCCGCAGGCCGCTGCGTCTTCACCAGCGAGTGGAACCCCTTTGCGCGCCGGACCTATGCCGCCAATTTTGGCGGGGGCGAGGCGATCGCGGGCGATATTCGCGAGTTAGACGCCGATTCGATCCCCGATCACGATGTGCTCCTGGCCGGCTTTCCCTGCCAGCCGTTTTCCATCGCGGGCGTCAGCAAGAAGAACGCGCTTGGCCGGCCGCATGGCTTTGCCTGCGCCACCCAGGGCACGCTGTTTTTCGACGTAGCGCGTATTCTCGCTGTCAAGCGTCCGCGCGCGTTCCTGCTGGAAAACGTCAAGAATTTGGCCAGCCACGATCGCGGCCGCACGTTTGCCATCATCCGGCAAACGCTGGAAGAGGAGCTCGGCTACCAGATCTCCTGGCGCGTTCTCGACGCCGCGCATTTCGTTCCGCAGCATCGCGAGCGCATCCTCATCGCCGGGTTTCGCGAGCCGTGCGCCTTTTCGCTCGATGACGTCGCCCTCCCGGCCGCGCGGCCCGCGCTGCGCTCCATCCTCCACCCGGAGGATGCCGGCGAACCGCCTGAGCCGCCGTACACCCTGCCGCCCGGGGCCCAGGTGAACCCCAAGTACGGGCTCACGGCGCATCTTTGGAAGTACCTGCAGGACTACGCGGCGAAACATCGCGCCGCCGGCAACGGCTTCGGCTTCGGCCTGGTCGATGGAGGCGACGTCGCGAGGACGCTTTCCGCGCGCTACTACAAAGACGGCTCGGAGATTCTCGTCAGCCGCGGCCCGCGCAAAACGCCGCGCCGCCTCACGCCCCGCGAATGTGCGCGTCTCATGGGCTTCCCCTCGAACTTCCGCATCCCTGTCTCCGACACCCAGGCGTACAAGCAATTTGGGAACAGCGTCGCCGTCCCGGTCATCGCCGCCGTCGCTCGTGCGATGCAGCCGTGGATTTGCCGATCCATCGCGCCCGCCTGCCTGGCCAACCGCCTCACGCGGCCTCGGGCGGAGTCCCGGCAACTGAGCGCTGAGCGCTGAACGCTGTACCCTGTTTTGTGGACGTTCACACCCGCGAGCAGCGCTCCCGCAACATGGCGGCCATCCGCTCCACCAATACCAGGCCGGAGAGGCGCGTCCGCTCGGCGCTGCACGCCATGGGATTCCGCTTCCGCCTGCATCGCAAAGACCTGCCTGGGCGCCCGGACATCGTGCTGCCGAAGCATCGCACCGTCATCTTCGTTCACGGCTGCTTCTGGCACTGTCACCGTTGCAAATATGGATCGGTGGTTCCCGCCACGCGCGCCGATTTCTGGGCAGCCAAGCGCGCCGGCAATGTCGCCCGCGACCGCAAGCATCGCGCGCGTCTGCGCCGGGAGGGCTGGCGGGTCATCGTTCTGTGGGAATGCGAGGTGCGCACGCTCGCAGACGCGCACAACCGGCTCGAAAAACTGCACATCGGCGAACCACGGCCTGCTGGTAAGCAGCAGATCGCAAGCGAAAAGTTTCGCCTTGAGCAGGGCAGCGGGCACTGAGCCCCCCTCACCGCCCCGCGATGTTCCTGCCGAAATGGAAGGCCACGCCCGCGCTGAAGCGATTGGTCCAGGTGCCCTGCGCCAGCAGTCCGTCGAAGAGCCTCCAGTGGACCAGATCGTTCTGCAGCCGCACCGAGACGTGGCGGCTCGCGTTCCAGTCGAAGCCGCCGCCGAATCCGTAAAAGCCCTCGCAGTCGAGCTTGGTCCCGGCGGGGATCAGCTGCGCCACGATCGCCGTCGACACCGGATCGGCAGGATGCGGCGTGACGCGCTGCCGGATGGCTCCGATCGAGGGCCGGACGAACAGCGTGAACGGCTTGTAGTGGCGGATCATCCATTGCGGACCCAGCGCGAAAGTCTCGGAATAGGCGTGCGTCGGGAGCACGAGCTGGTAGCTCGCCGGAATCGCGCCTTCCGCCTTCAGGCCCGCAATCTCCGCGGCCAGCTCCTGCTGCAGCGCCGGCGTCAGCACCCGCGGCGTGAGGGAATTGTTGCCGCTGCCTTCCGAGTAGTCGAACCCGATGGCCACCGACGGCTTCCAGTTCAGGCCTTCCTGGGTGTGGAATCCACGCTGGCTGAGGTTGAGCCACGGCGTCTCGAAATCGGCGAAACCGCCGTACACGTCGTAGCGTGGGATGTTGGTTTGCTGAGCGAGCGCCGGCCCGGCGGTCGACAGCAGGAGAACGAGAAGCACGGCACGGCTGATCCAGCGGGTCTGCAGGCGCATGAGGGAGGCTCCGTGAAACGTGTGACCTGGAAACTTGTCACCCGGAGCGCGTCCGGCCGGCGTGCTGCGGAGCGCGTGCAAGGGATGGCCCAGGCGGTAAGTTCCCCGTAGCAGACCGGAACGGGCTATTCATTGTCAAGGACCAATTGAGCGGGATGTGCCCGGAGAGCTAACCGGGGCTCACAGCAGCTTCTGTGCTGCCAGCACCCGCTCCACCGCTTCCTGCGGCGTGGCGCCGACGGCGGAAAGATGCCCCATCTTGCGCCCTTTGCGCGGCTGGTATTTTTCGTAGAGGTGCACGCGAACGCCGGGGACGCCGAGCGCGCGATCGAAGTGCGGCGGATGGTCGAGCCACAGATCGCCAAGCAGGTTGACGATGGCCGCCGGCTGCACCACAGAGACATCGCCGAGCGGCAGATCGCAAACGGCGCGCACGCACTGCTCGAATTGGCTGGTGACGCAGGCGCGCTCGCTGGCGTGGTAGCTGTTGTGCGGACGCGGGGCCAGCTCGTTCACCAGCAGATCGCCGTCGCGGGTGAGGAACATTTCGACCGCCAGCAGGCCCTCCAGCGTGAAGGAGCCGGCGATCGCGCAGGCCAGCTTCTGCGCTCGCTGCTCTAGCTCAGCGGAGACGAGCGAGGGGATCACGCTCCACACCAGGATCTGGCGCTCGTGGTGGTTGGTCGCGGAAGGAAAGCTCTTCGTCTCGCCGCGCGGCGAGCGCGCCACCATCACCGAGATTTCGCGGTCGAGGTCAAGCGCCTGCTCCACCACACAGGGCTGCTGGCCGAGCAGGAGCCATGCGTCGGCCGCGGTGGTCTCATCGCCAAATCCGATCTTCACCTGGCTGCGGCCGTCGTAGCCGCCGTGCGCGCTTTTGACGAAGCACCGCCCGCCCAGCGAAGCCACAGCTTCGGCCAGATCCTGCTCAGAGCGAGCCGGATGCCATGGGCCCAGCGGGAATCCGCGCTCCCGCAGCCACTCCTTTTGCCGGATGCGGTTCTGGATCACGCGCAGCAGCTCGGCCGAGGGCCGCACCGGCGCGAATTTCGCGGCAGCTTCCAGGCACTCGAGCGACACCTGCTCGATCTCCAGGGTGACGACGTCCGACCCGCGCGCCAGGTCGGCCGCAGCCTTCGCATCGTCCCACGCGCCCTCAAAGCACGCATCGACCACGAAGCGCGCCGGGCACGAAGGATCGGGGTCCATCACCTGGACGCGATAGCCCAGCGAGCGCGCGGCCATCGCGACCATGCGCCCCAGCTGTCCTCCGCCAAGAATGCCGAGGGTCGCGCCCGGAAGAATGGCGCTCATTCGGGAAGTCCCTGTACCAGGACTTCTTTCGTCCGCGCCTCGCGCCACACGCGCAGCCGCTCGCGCAGCTCGACGTCCGTCGTCGCCAAAATTTCGACCGCCAGCAGCGCTGCGTTGGCCGCGCCTGGCTTGCCGATGGCCAGCGTCCCCACCGGGACGCCCTTCGGCATCTGTACGATCGAGAGCAGCGAATCGATGCCCTGCAGCATGGTCGCGGGAATCGGCACGCCCAGTACGGGAACCAGCGTCTTGGCCGCCATCATGCCCGGCAGATGCGCCGCGCCGCCGGCTCCGGCGATGATGACGCGCAGCCCGCGGCTCTCGGCCTTCTCGGCAAAATCGAACAGCAAATCGGGCGTCCGATGCGCCGAGACCACCTTCGCCTCATACGGCACGTGAAATTCGCGCAGGATTTCCACCGCCGCGGCGAGCGTCTCGTAATCGCTCTTCGATCCCATCACCACGGCCACAAGGGGACTGGTTTTCACTCGACGATTATAGGGCTTGCGCGGGTGCGCTCACCTCCGCCGCCAGTAGTCGATCAGGAACTGCACCAGCGTGAGCAGCGCGCCGAAGGCAATCGCCACGCCACGCACATTCTGGAAGCGTTCTTCGTGCTTCGTTACGCGTTCCTCGATGGTGCCGATGCGGCCGGAGTTGCCGTCGCCCACCAGCACCGTCATCTGGTTCTTGAGCACCGACAAATCGGCCAGCACTCGAGCTTCAAAGTCAGTCATAGTTCCTCAGCTATCAAGCGGTCAGGATCAATACGGCCAGGGATTGAGGGGCCAGGGGTGAAGCGGCCGGCTTTCGCTGACCGCATTTCTCCCGGCCGCTTCATTCCCGACCGCCTTTTCCCTGGCCGCTTCACCCTCTCACTCACAGCGGCACATTCACAAACACCGCGCTCGAAAAGCGCGAGTACTTCGGCGGCGTCGATCCGTCGTACATGCGGACGTAGTACTGCTCAACCGCGGCCTGGCGCGCAATGGAGAAGTTCGGCACCGGCGAGCGCAGCACCAGATCGGGTCCCGGCCCGGGCGTGAAGGCCCAGTCGCGCCGCCGCACCTCGAAGCCTCCGCCGGCAGGCGGCGTCACGTTCGCCGCAATCTGAATCTCTGCCCCGCTCACCGAAGTGACCGTCAGCGCATTCAGATTCGCGAGCGGCGCCGTGGTATCCGGCTGCTGCGGCAGCCACGCATCTGCGGGAACCGCCGCCGATGTTTTGATCGCCAGATCGTCGGCCCAGTCGTTGGCGAAGGCGACGGTGTACCTCGTCATGCCGGGCCAACTGGCCGTCATGTCGATGGTCACGGTGCGCACCACCACGTTCGCCGTCCCGCCGGCCGACGCGGAATCGATCGCCAGCACATCCCCGGGCCAAATGTCGCTCGTCTGCTCGGCATTCCACAACGTGTACGTCCCCGCCCACGCGGCCGCGCGGCTGGTGGCGAGCGCAAGAATCGCGTTCGCGGCATTCTCGCAGTCCGCGGAACTGCGCGGCACGGGACTGAGCACCGAGCCCATCCAGCAGGCGGTGCCCGGCAAAGTCCCGCCCACGGATTCCTCCGCGATGCTCGTCGCGCTCGCGAGGCGCGCCACGGAGCGCTGGCTCGTCCGATACGAAACCGCGATCAGCTCGCCGGCCTGCGGCGTGCTCGCCGGATAGAACTGCAGCGTCCCCGCGCGCTGCACCTCGCAGTCTGCCCCCTGTGCCGCTGTGCCCAGGCGGCGCACAAAGGCCGTTCCGCTGGACGGTGTGCTCGTGACCCACACCGGCCCCGGTTCCTCGATCGTCACGCTGCCGATGCTGCACTGCAGGTAGAGCGCGTTGAGCAGTGTGTAGAGGCAATAGGGCGGCGGCGCTGCCATCGTGCCGGAATAGAGTACGGTCGGCACGCCCGCAATGCCGTTGGTCGTGTCCTGCACTTCGAGTTCCACGCTGGCGTTCGCACCGACGAACGTCCCGCCGAAGCACTCCGTGCCGATGTCCGTCCCCACCGCGTAATAGGCCTGCAGGATGCGCTGCGGCTCGTTCGCATAGAAACGTAACCGCAACGTGTACGAATGTCCGGTAACCGGCGTGAAGCTGCTGCCGGCCACCACTCCTCCAATGAGCGGAGCCATGGTGGTGACGCCGTTCGGCTGCGCAATCTGAAAACCGGCGAGGCAGTTCGCCAGCGTATTGCTGTCGCCGCCATAGATGCCGTTGAGAATCCCGCTCGTCTGCTGGCCGAACTGCACGTTGGCCGCTTCGATGATGAGCGAGCCGCCCAGCTCCACATTCGACAGCGCCGAGAGCGTCGTCGAGCCGTACATCTCGCCGCCGCCCGCACACGTGAGCCCCGCGGAGGTGAGCGAAAACGTTCCGCTCGGGTCGCCGATCGCCCACAGTTGCGGATCGATCGCCGGTCCCTGAAACAGATCGAGGAGCGGCTTTTGTCTGGAGGCCGCCGGCATCCACGGCCGCTCGCTCAGATTGAAGAGAACCGTCGTACCGTCGCCCTGAAAGAATTCCGTCACGTAGGCGCAGGCTTCGGTAGCGCCGCATACCGTCACGTCATTGGCCAGCGCCTTCACCATGGAGAGACTGAGGTTGCTGGGCGACAGCGTGCCCTGCTCTTCATTGAGCGCGTGCGTCACGTCGCCGATAGGCAGCAGCGTGAGCGTTCCGTTCATCAGGCGCCAGGCGTTGCGCGTCGCGTTGGCCAGCAGCGCGGCATTCTCCGCCCAGGTGCGGCCATTCTCCACTTCGAACAGCGCCATGCCGGCGGAGCCCTGGCTGAGCGATGGCGTGATGCCTGCAATCTGCATGCGCGCCGTCAGTGTTTCGAGCGCCTGCGAAGCCGTCGCGCCGCACGCGGCAAACCCCTGCGGCAGCGGCTGACGGCTCAGCAAAATGTCGTCGCTGATGGCCGAGACATCCGCCCGGTACACCGCGCCCGTCGTTGCCTGGCCAGCCAGTTCGAGCGCCGGTTCCGTGCCGATGTAGCCGGTGAACAGGATGATGCCGCTGTCATCGCTGACGATCACGCGGCCATTCCGCGCCGGCATCGCCAGCCCCTGCGCGGGGAACAGAGTCATCGCGCAGGTCACCGGCTCGTTGAGTCGGCGCAGGATGCGAAACGGGCGGCCTGCCACGACACACGCAGAGTAATCGATCGCGCCTTTGCCATCATGATTGTCGATAGTGAGCTTCAAGAAATCCCTCCGAAGGCCAGCCAGCGGACCGGCACGACAGCGACCGAACGCCGTCCCGCTGACTCGCTAACCGCCCTACTTGCTGTTCTCGTCACACCAGCGTGTTTGCGCCAGGCAAAAAGCTGCGGAAGCACACCACCTGGGCGCCGTCGTTCGGGTCGATGACAGGCAGCGCGCGGTACGAGGCGCTGAGAGCGATCCGCTCGAGCGGCGCAATCAGGGCGGCCGTTTGTTCAGAAGATCCGGCCATCGCCTGCAGCCGCGGATAGTGGAAGAGGATGCGCTCGCCCTGCTGCCCCTCGATGACGAACAGCGCAGACCACTCCTGAAAAAAGCTGCCGCCCTCGCGATCGACAAAGCCGCAGACGGGCTGCACCCGCATGCCTGCCGCCGGGACGCCGGCCAGAAGCGGCTGCGCCAGGCTGAGCCCCGGCGTGCTGCTCGTCGAGACCGACGCGACGCGTGCGACGTTGAACGAGACGCGCCGCACGTAATCCGGATCATGGTTCACAGCGGCCGCGCTCTGTACGTACGCCGCGGAAACGGCGCTGCCCACGTAGCCGGTCTGGCCGGCGTAGTCGACATCGACGGTCACCAGCGAACCCGCGCTGAAAGAGACGGCGTCGCTGGCGGCCAGGGCAACAAACGTCGCCGTCGAGCCGGTTGCGAGGTTCACGGGTGGCACGCCCTTGCTGCCGGAGCCGTTCGCTTGGCCCCCGGCGGCTGGCACGATCAGGTTCATGTGCTCGGACCCGGATGCGAGAGCCATGGTGAGCTTGCTCCATGCCTTGAAGCGGAACGAGACGCTGGCATCCACCGTTTCGCGCAGCTGGAACTGCGTCGTGCCGGGACTGCCCGTGACCAGCTCGCCGAACTTGCTCGCCGATTTCCGGACAAAGCTCTCAATCCACCCGAAATCGATCCACGGCGCGGGCGGCGCATCGAGCGAGAACTGCCCGTTCGTCGACGGGTCGAAGAGCGTGGGCTGCTGCGCCGCGCGATTCACCGGTGCAAAGTAAGCGCGGACCCGGCGACCGACCGGAGGCATCGCGGGCATGGGCGTAATCGTCGTTGTGCTCATGATTCCGCCGGCTCCTGGAAGGCGAACACGGTGACTTTGGCGATGCGGCTCAGCCGGTCGCGCAATGGGATGATGGGCGAGAACTCCGGCTCCGTCCAGAAAATCATCGTCTCCATCGGCGCAGCCGGCGTCTGCGCGTAGTTCATCTTTTGTGCCGAGTACGGATACAAAAGCCGCAGGACCTCATAATCCATTTCTTCCAGCGCGCGTCCGCGATCGAGTCCCGCATTCGCCTGCGTACCCGCGGTTGCGTATCCGATCTCGCAGGTGAGCTGCGCCAGGATGGAGGGAAGCTGGTGGTCGGCGGTGAGGCCGCTCCAGCTCAGCGCAAAGGCATCGAGAGCCGGCTGCGCCATGGGCGCTTCGGCGTCCGCGACAAAAATGCCGGGCCGCGTAACAGCGCGAAGCACCATCGTTCGCGCCGGATTCAGCGTCGCCAGCCGCGTGCGCAGCGTGACGTAAAACGTATCTTTTGCATTTTGCATAGGTCACCTGAAAAAACAGAGCTCAGAGCACGGGGCTCAGAGCTCAGAAATCGACTGGCGGCAAGCCTTACCCCAAACGCGGCCTCCCGAGCGGCAACGCGACCGGTGGACTCAGCATGGTTGCTGCGCCCTGTGCCCTGCCGTTATTCCTGCCACCCGCCGTATCCTTCTCGTAACAGCAGGCGATACAAATACACCGTGCCCTGCGCCTCGGAAGTCGAAACGGCTTCAACGAGGAACAGCTTGCCCGCTACGACCACGCCGCACGCCTGGGCGAAGAGCGCCTGGGCCGAACTGAGCTGGAGCTCCGACACCTGCGCCGCCACCGTATCGGCCGAGACGAGCAGCTCGTATTTCGCGAGCTCGCCCTCCTGCATTGCCACGCGCGCCTTGCGAAACACCACGGGTGAGAGCGGCAGCGAGAGGAATCCCGGCGTGTCAAGGCCCAGTTGTCCGGCGTCGCTCGCGTCTCCGGCGAGAGGCGGCATTTGCAGGCAGGCGGTTGTGCCGCCGCCGGCGCGCAGCAGTGCGGTCGCCACGCGCTGCGCCAGGCCGCAGGGATTTTGCGTGCTGAGATCAGCCATCGCTCACCCCATCCTGACCGCGACCCATGGCTTGAGCAGCGCCTGCACCACGGGGTCGACGAGCGAACCGGAAAAATATTGCAGCTGGAGCGTGTCTACCTTCGATGATTTGACGTTGAGCCCCGGCGTGGCTTGAGCGTTCTTCACGATCTGCGCGCAGGCGCAGACCACCGCGTCGGGCAGAGTGGCCAGGCCCGCCGTGTACGTCACTTCGACCTCGTTGTAGGGCAGCCCGAAGATGTTGAGCGGGAAGATCAGCTCGCCAGTCTCGGCGACAAAGTCCACTGTTGCCGGGTCGACGGACGTCCACGCGCCCGGCAGCGAGAACGCCCATGCGATCTCCTGCTGCAGCGGATACTCGACCTGCCCGCGCCGCGGCTTGGCATAGCGCGCCTGGATGGAAACGAACGGCAGCGTGGCGGACCCAATCGGAGCCAGCGGCAGATAGCTGAGCCGCGCGGTCTGCGATCCTTCCACCAGCCGCAGCCGCTCGGTGTATTGCGTGGGATTGAGGCTCGGCCGCCGGCAATAGCTGTCGATCAGCGACGACGCGGCGGTGATCCAGTCGCCGGTGACGTCGGGCGGCAGGCCATACGTCTGGTAATCGGTTGGCTGCAGATAACAAGCCATAACTCTCCTGAAGGCAGCTAAGAGGCTGTCAGCGAAAAAGCGGCCAGTTGATTAGCGGCCAGCTAAAAAGCTGTCAGCACAAACTCTTAGCGGGAAACGGTTAGCAAAGGATTGCCGGAACCCGGTAGGCGAAGGCTGCAGGCAATCAGAGCCAGGTGATCATGAAGAAGCGGAGCGGACAGCGGAGGCTGGTTTGCGGTCCGCTGTCCGGTTTTCAGCTGCCCGGTGTTTCGCTGACCGGGCTTCCCCTGACCGCTTCTGTCGCTCCGGCTTACCGGTCGACCAGCACCTGGTAGTGCGCGTAGTTCGCGCCCTTCACCACCACGGCGCCGAACTTCACGGCCACAAACTGCGAGGCCAGCGAGCCGGGTACGCCCAGCTGGAAGACCCGCGGGTTCGGATCGCTCAGCCAGTGGTACTCGATCAGATCCTCGGTCACGATGTAGGCCGGCAGCACGGCAGTGCCGCTGCCCGGCGTGCCGGTGTAGGCCAGCGACCAGTCAGGGATGAGCGGCAGTTCGCCCGCCTGGGTCACCAGCATCTTCACCGTGAACCCCGCGGCGATCTCTTTCGTGTTCAGCACCACGTTGAACTCCGTCTTCATCTCGCGATCGAGCAGATCGAGCAGCACCGGGTTCGCATAGATGGCCGTCGGCCGCACCGCGTAGCTGGTGTTGGCCGCCATCTGCGCAATGATCGACTTGAGACCGTCGGTGATGCTCGCCGTCGTCGCGATCGTCGTGGTGTTGCCGCCCGCTGCGATCTGGCCGGCCGCGCCGAAGTACTGCATCGTGGTGGGCGCGCTCAGCGACGTGTCATTGCCGTTCCACAGCGCGATGTCGTGGGCGTGCAGTACCCCGTCGATGGTGTCCACCAGGTCCTTCGCCTGCAAATAGGCGAACTGCTTCTGCTGCGAGCCCAGTTCCATGTCGAAGAGGTTGTAGTTCAGCTGCGCCACGATGGCCTTCAGCGGAACGCTGCGCTCCACGCGCGTGGGCGAGACCACCGGCGCAACGATGTTGCGCGGATCGACGAAGCCCGCGGTCGAAGGATTCGGAATCGCCGTCTGCTCGAAGTAGCGCGACGGATGGCCGGTCGCCGGGACCTGCTTGACGCGCTGGCCGAAGAGATTGCGGCGGCGCACGATGTCGAGGATCTCGGTATTGTAGATAGGCACTTCAATCGCGCCGGGCCCGATATAGTCGGCCGCGGCGTGGATGTCGAAGAAATTGGCTGTCATGATGTCCTTTCGAGAAAAGCTGGTAATGCGGTTAGCGGTGAAACGGTCAGCGATCAAGCGGATAGCGAGGAACCGGTTAGCCAATCAGCGAGTCGGCAAGTCAGCCGGCCGGCAGGTCAGTCAGCAAAAAATAAAACGGCAGCTCGGAAGCTGCCGGCCGACTCGCTGGCAGCTTCATCGCTGACCGTTTTTCGCCTGACCGTCTCTCTGCTGGCCGGTTTATGGCTGACCGCTTTTTCGCTGACCGGTGCTTCGCTGCGTCTGCTAGCCCGCCAGGCCCGCCCGCAGCAGCTGCGCCTTGACGGCGATGCGCTGCTCGAGGCTTAGTCCCTGGAGTGCCGCGTCCAGAGCGCCCGCCTCCACGTGATCGAGCGTGTTCAGGCCCTGCTTGGCGAGGAACTGCGCCGTGGCGGCAGGAATGGTTTTCCGCGCCGACGCCCCCAGCGTCTCGCTCCGGGTCTCGGCGTGCGCGTCCATCTGCGCCTTCAGCTCCGCAATCTGCTGCTCCTCGGCGGCCAGCTTGCGCTCCAGTTCCGTCTCGCGCCCCGTAGTCTCCACAGCGGCGACGATCTTCCGCACGTCTCCGTTGCGTTCCGCCTCGCGCTCTTCCAGCAGCGCCACGGTGCGCTCAAACAGCGAGGCAGCCGCCTCCATCCGTGCGGTGAATTGCTCGAAGCTCGCGCTCAGCGTGTCCAGCTGCTCGCCTGTCTGGATTTCCATGTTCGTTCCTTTCCTGGGTTGTTCGTCCGCAAAGCCGCTCCCGCTGCTTCGCGGAAATTTCTGTGGTGATAGACCGCATCCTGGCTGGCCGCCTGCGCCGACGTCGTGCGGCAGCGTGCCTGCACCGGGGTTCCCGGCGAACAGGCTCGCCGGGGTGGCTGCCCCAGCGCGAACGACGTGTCACGGTAGGCGGCTTTCTCGCGCAGCAGGATCGCCGCGCCCGTGAAGGTGGCGCGCGTCAGGGCCCAAACTTCCGATCGCATGTCCTCCACGTGCGCATCGGCCAGTTCCCAGCTCATCCCCATCGCCCCAGGCGCGCATTCGCGCACCTGCCGCTCCACTTCCGGAAAATCTTTCGCGTAGAGATAGCCGGCGACGCGCAGCCGTGCTCCGTCGACGTCGGCCTCGGTGATGATGCCGCACTTGCGCCGCGCGTCATGGCCGTCCCACGTCGGCGCGTAATCCACCGCCATGCCCAGCAGCGACGGCAGCGCCTGGAGCGCCGCGTCCCTCGTCAGGATCACGCGATGCCCGCGCGCTCCCGACGGGGCCTTCGTGCTCGGCTCGTCCACCAGCGTCAGCACGCCGGTGAACGGCGCGCGATTGGGGTGCCCGCTCACATCCGGCAGCTGAACGGCCATCGCCCGCATGCGTGCCTCCGTCCCATCCGGCTTTCTGCCCGGCATCATGGTTCGTCTCCCTCGTTGTTCAGCGTGATCGTGTCGTTGTCCTCCTTGTGATCGGCCAGGCCGCGCGCCTGACCTTCGAGTAACGGCGCTAAACCGCGCATGGCGCGCACTTCGTTCACCGTCAGCACGCCTGCCGCCAGCAGCGCGGTCTGCATCTGCATCTCCTCCATCGGATCGGTCGCGTCGAGATCGTTGAAGATGAACTCGAACTCCGCCCAGCCCAGACGCTTGGCGAACAGATCGCGCGTCAGGTGCTCCGCGATCAGCCGCGCCAGCGGCACGATGGCCGAGTGAAACGCCTCGTCCAGCAGCGATTCCGCCGTCGAGCGGTTCACGTCCTGCTCCAGGCCCAGCAGCACCGGCGGCAGCGAGAACGCGTTCGCCACCATGCGGATCAGGAATTCCTGCCAGCTCAGCCGCAAATCGGCATCCGTGCCGGCGCCAAACCGCAGGACTTCGGGTTTTTGTTCCGTGCTCAGCAGCGGCACCCGGCCCGTGCCTTCAATCTCGTCCTGCCACCAGCGGATGAGCCGCTCGTGCTGCACCGGCGTGGCCTCGTTGATCCACAGCGCATACTGCACGACAGCGTTGCTGGCCAGCCGCCCCGCAAACTGGTGCGCGCTCAGAAACGCATTCACCGTCTCGAAGGCGACCTCCAGCGGCCCAAGCCCAAAAGGCGTATAGCTGCGCGGGTTCATGCGCAGGTAGATCAGCTGGTTGTCGCAGAGCGGAATCATCTGACCCGAACCCGCCAGCCCGGTGGCCTGCGCGTAACGCACCGCCTCCGCGCTCCCGTCCCATTTGGGATCGATCCGGATCGTCGCCCCGTCCACCGCCCACAGCTCGAAGGGACGCGACGCATCGCCGGTCAGCTCCATCTCGATCGCGCCGAAGCCGCCTACCAGCGCGTCCTCGATCGCCTGCTCGATCAGCGTGCGGAACGAATCCGCTGCGTTGGGAAACTCGAGCGACCGCCGCAGAACCTTCGCGCGTTTCTCGGCAAACGCTACCTTGCCGGGATCCTGATCGCGCTTCAGCCGCACCTGCCAGTCCATCGCCGCGACGCGGTCCTTGATGAGGTTGATGGCGCGCCGCACTACCGGCGTCTCCGCAAAGCGGCGCAGGTTCGCCGGCGTCGGCTTGGGCAGCGCCCGCGACGGAAACGCGTACGGCGTCAGCACCGCCGGCAACGCCGCGGTTTTGCGCTCCGCTCCTGTGCGAGCCCCCTCTCCGCTGCCCCGCGCGGTTTTCTCCATGCGCCCGCTGCCCAGCAGCGCCAGCGCCTGTTTCCACTGCTCTTTGATCTTCACCTCGTGTCGGCTCCTTCCCATCCACCCCAAATAGAAAAGGCATGGCGTTGTGCCATGCCTCAAAAACTCTTAGCCGCGGGATGCCAGCTACTAGCTGTTAGCTCTTAGCTGCCAGCTTTTAGCCTCCAGCTCCTTGACTTTCACTCGTCAACTTCGCGTGATGTCCTAACAAGCACCCCGGATGCCACTTAAAAGCCAAGATCTAGTAGCTAGTAGCTAGAAGCTAGTAGCTAGCAGCTGGCAGCCGTCTCTCACACCCGCAGCTCCCGCCGCGCCGTTTCCGCCACCCGCTCCAGGTCGCTCACCGTGAGCACGCGAATCTGCTGCGCCTCCATGGTTTCCACCCCGAAGCGATATTCCGCCTGATCCTGCTCGTCGCGCACCTCGCCGTTGCCGTCCCGCAGCGGCTCCACAATCGCGGTCAGCTCCAGCTCCGCGTTTTCCACTCGCCGCGCGCCCTCGCGCAGCCCCGGCGCGCTGAACGCCAGCACCTTCGCGAGCTCCGCGTCCCCGGCGAGCGATATCCCGTGAAACATCCGGATCACCCCGTTCGGCTTGTACCCGCAGTCGATCTTCAGCCCGTCTCCCGGCCGCGTGTACGCCGCCGCCGCGATGCGCTTCCGCATCAAATCCCACACCTGCGCCCGCTCGAAGTGGTTCCGCATCTGCCGCACGATCGCCTGCCGCCCGCTCACCCCGGTCCGCGCCTTCTCCCGGCGCGGCTCCACGTAGAGCCGCATCAGCTGCTCCATCTCCGCGGCTATATTTTCCGCCAGGCAGGCCTTCGGTTCCGTAATTTGTAACTGATGCGAGAACGAATCCTCCATCGTCTTCATCAGCGGCGCCCCGGTCTCGGCCAAACGGCCCCGCATCTCCGCCTCCATCGCCTCCAGCATCGCCACATCGGCATCCGGATCGACGCAGCGGACCCGCGCCCAGTCCCGCGTGAAGCGCACCTCGGCCGTTTCCGGCCGCGCCGCATCGCGCAGCACCACCCCGATGTTCACGAATTCGTTCTTCACCGCATCCGGCACGTACCGGATCAGGGAGAAGTCGCACTGTACGCGATCGGTCAACCTTCCGTCCTCAGGCCGCAGACCACCAGGTCACAGGTCACAGGTTTCAGGTCACAGGTTTCAGGTTTCAGGTTTCAGGTTCCAGGTTCCAGGTCACAGGTCACAGGTTTCAGGTCACAGGTTTCAGATGTCAGTCGTCAGTTCTCAGTCCTCAATCCTCAGCTCTCAGTTCCCCCTCCAGGTCACCCCTTAGGCCCTGTACCCTGCTCCTACATCACCCGTCCACTTACACTATCGTCCCAGGCCCGCAACTCTTCCACACCCTTTCTCGCCGCCCCTCCCGCCCGCTCCCACTTTGGAAACGGCTGCCGTGACGATTCCCGGAACGTCTGAATCAGCTCGCGCACCCGAGGCCGCCGCTCGATCAGCCGCTCCACCAGGCTCTCCAGGATCGCCGCATCCTGCTCGTACCACTCCGGCGGAACCGTCTCCGCGACCGCCCAGATTTGCTGCGGATCGAGCCCCTCGATGCGGCTCAGCCACGGCTCGAAGCTCTCCCATCCCGTCACCTCGCGGTACACGGCGTTGCGCGCATAGACCCCGCGCAGCGGCGCGTCGATGAACCGCCACTCCCCCGCATTGAAGCAGAACCCCTGGTCGATGAACGTGGCCCCGTAGCGCTTCTCCCGCCCCTTCCGGTAAAAGAGCGCCTGGCGGCCGTTCGCGTTGCAGGTCCATTTGTCGAAGGCCAGCGCGCCCGCAAACTCGTGCAGGTTGCGCACCTCCAGCAACTGCTCCTCGGGCAAATAGTCCGCTGCGTGTCCCGGCATCAGGCCGCCCACGAGTTGCGACCCGAACTGCAGCCCCGGCCGGCAGCGCTCCCGCCGCGAGCCGAAGTCCATCTCCAGCTCCGCGGTCCGCTCGATGAGCCACGGAGTGACCTCCACCACGTCGCACTGCGGAACCGTCAGACCCGCCAGCCCCGCCAGCCGCGTCGCCAGCAGCTCGTTCGGCAGCACGCGCAGGTGCTGGGGATTGTTCTGGAACTTCACGATCCAGGCATTCCCGTCCGCGCCCAGCATCAGATGGCTCTGCGCGCCGCCCCGCATCTTTCTGATCTGCTGGACCAACTGAACCGCCACACCGCCTCCGAACTCTCCCGGCCGAATGCCCCATGCTACCGTAACGGCCTGGGCGCGAGTTGCTGCTTCCGCGCTGCCAGCGCGATCGCCATCGCCAGCACCAGATCGTCGTGCTCGCCGGCCTTCGCCTCCAGCCTCCCGTTTTCCAGACGCACAAAGCTCCTGCACTCCCGCAGCAGCCGCGCGCTGCAGAATTTTCCCGGCTCCTCCATCAGCATCGCGTACAGATCGGCCAGCATCTGATCGCGCGACGACGAGGTGGTCAGGAACCCATTCTGTTTGTCCTCGTGCCGATAGATCGGTGTATACTGCTCGCTCTTCTCCAGACACGACAGCACCGTTGCCCCCATGTTGTTCCGCTCCACCGCCAGCACCGCCTGGTTGTACTCCCGGCCCAGCCGCGCCGCCTCGCGCGCCGCCTCATCCGGATTGAGATAATCCTCGAGCTCCGCGCACTGCATCGCGCTCTCCAGATCGATCACCTGCATCGCCGTCGAGTCGCCGGCCGTGCCGCCTCCTGCCGGATCGACGGCAATCAAATACCGGTGGCCCGCCTGCGGCGGCAGCCAGATATGCAGACATCCCCGCGACCGCTTCTCGAACGGCTCTGTCAGCGTCTTCATCTGCCGGTCCAGTGCCTCCACGTCGAAGTAGCAGGAGCCGCTTGCGAAGAAGCATTCGTCCGCATCCTCGGCATACTCCTGCTTCGCCAGCCGGCGGAACTTCCCACGAATCTCCCGCCGGTACCCGATCTTCCCCAGCGTCAGCCCGTGTTGCTCCATCAGTTGCCTCTCCTCATCGGTCAGCGATTCTTCCGCCGCCGGCGCGCTCGTGTACGCGTCCTCGAGCCACCACCGGAAGAAGTGCTGCTTCGTGCCGGTCTTCTTCGCCTCCTGCCACTCCCGCCAGAAGCAGCCCGAGGCCCCCATCGGCGTCGATTCCATCGCCAGGCGCCCGTCCGGCGCCAGCGTGGCCATCAGCCCGTACAGCGTCTCGTCCGCGGCCCCCGGCCAGCGCGCCAGCTCGGTGCAGTGCAGCTGGTTGATGGTCAGCCCCCGTCCTGCATTGCGGTCGCCCGCCGTCTCCACCAGATATTCGCTGTCCATCTCCGGAATCACCACCCGCCGCGCCGTCGCCTTCGCGCTCTTCAGCGCCCCTTCGCGCAGCGCATCCGGCATCTGCCACAGGAATCGCTGCACGATCCGGAAAATCTGCTCCGCCGCCTCCTGCGTGTGTGCCACCAGCAGCGATACCGTGCCCGGATGCGTGATCGTCCGCAGAAAAAACTCTCCCGCAATCCACGTGGTGACGCCCATCTGCCGCGCTTTCAGAACGATATTTCTCTGCTCTCCCTTCGCCCCCTCCGCGTACCGCCTCTGCGCGCGGTTCGGAATCAGCGGCATCTGCTTTCCCGCCCGGCTCCTGATCCTCAGAACCTTCTTCGTCAGAGCCAGAGCGTTCTCCACGCTCTCATCCATAAACTCGCCCAGACGGATCAGGTCCTCCCTCGTTCCCTTTCCCAGTTCGATGTCCACGAACCACGCTCACTGGTTCATCGTGTATTCCATGGTGATCTGCGCGGTGCCTGGATTCGTCGAACACCCTGCGCCCGCCGTTTGCACGCCCATCGAAAGGGCATGCCCGGCGGTGATGGCGACGCTCGCCGTGTTGCGGTAGCTGAAGGTCCCCGTCGCCAGCGTCACCGTCTTCAGCCACGAGGCGGAGGTGCTGTCGTAGATTCCGATCACCGGATATGTCGTGCAGCCTGCCGGCGCTGTGCCCACCGCGATATCGAGCCGCGTCATCTTAATGGCCGCCGTCGGCGACCAGATCGCCCCCATCGAAGTATTCGTCGTCGTGCCAAAGGTTCCCGCAAAATTCCCGTACCAGGTGAAATGCCAGGACTGCAGGCAGTTCGCCGCGCCGCCCGCCGTCACCCCGGTCGCGTAATAGCCCGTCGCGCACTGCGTCGGCGCGGCCGCCAGAGCCGTCGCCGTCGCCGCGTTGCCCGTCGTCGGAGCCGTCAGTGTTCCGGGCAGTTGCGCGTTGGTCGCCTGCCCGGTTAGCTGCGCGAAGCTGTAATCACTGGCCCCCGGCGTCACCGCCCCCGTGCGTCCGTTGAACGATGTCACTCCGCTCGGTGCTGCGGCCGGGGCCGTGCTCCCCGCCACGTACCAGTTGTTGTCCGGCCCGCACACCAGCGTCTGCGTCGAAGGTGACGCCAACGCCAGCGTCGCCGCTCCTACGCCCTGGCTGTAGATCAGCTGCGAGCTCGTCGTCGCCAGCGTCACCGCGTTCGACGAAGCATCGGACTTGACGATGGTGAACTCCAGCCCCGTCGGCGGCGTGTTGTCCGCTAACGGCGTAAAACAGCTCGGCAGCGTAATCGTTTGCGGACCCGAAGCTGCGTTCGCGATCACATTTTTGTTGGCCGCCGTCAGCGCCAGCGTCGACGCTGTGTTCACCACCGTGCCCAGCGCGATGCCGCCGCTCGTGCGGATCGTTCCCTGATACGTCACGTTGAAGAACGGCGCGACTCCCGAAAAGTGCGCCTGAAATGCATCGCCCTGGTAGCCCGTGTACATCTGCGCCGCGTAAGCCGCCTCATTGGGTGCCGCGGCCAGCGGCGTCGCCCACACGCGCGGCACCGCCCCGCTGGGATCGTTGATGTTCGCGCCTCCGCTCGAGAATCCGGTCGTCACCGCCGGCTCCAGCGCCTGATAGTAGTTGCCGCAGCCGGTCAGATGATGGACGCTCGCAAAGGTCGGCGGATTGCCCGCGGTCCCGGCGTAGGTGATCCAGTTCACTCCGCTCGCCATTTCCAGGCAATCCATGTCGGCAATCAGCAGGTTGTTGCTCACGTTCGCCGCCACGTACGCCAGATTTGCACTGGGGAAGCTGGTCAGGTCGGGCCACTGGATGTGCCCGCCGTGAATCTCCACGCCGTTTGCCCCCACATAGAATCCGGCAATCGCAGGGCTGTCCGCATACGTGTCCGTCCACACGCTGCCGCCGCCGCCCGTGTCGTAGATCACGTAGTTCGTTGCATACGACGCGTTCGCCGCCGATCCCGTGGCCGCGTTGTTCGCGCAAGGCGCCGTCGGGCACGTGTACGGATACCCGAAGCCGTGAATGAGGTATCCGGTGTTGCCCGTGCCCTCGTTCCACACCGCCGCGGTGAGCGCATTGCGCACTACAATCGCGTCCAGGTGGCTGTCCATCGCGGTCTGCTGCAGGTGGATTCCGTACGCCGGCCGGTTCGCCGGCGTGAACGCCGCGCTCGAGTAGCTCACCGTCACGTTGCGCAGCAGGAAACTCGCCTGGTGTGCCGACGTTTCCTCGCCCAGCAGAATTCCCTCCGCCGTCGTGTCGTTCACCGTGACGTTATCGAGCAGCAGCCCCCGGAACCACTGCAACTCGAACCCGTGCGTCGCGTTGCCGCCGGCCAGCAGGTTCAGGTCCTTAAATGTGCACCCCTGCGCCTGCGCAGCATTGCCCAGAAAGAACACGTCTCCGGCCAGCGACGACGGCGCCGTCAGAGTCGTCGCAGTTTGCGCGCTGTCCGCATTCATCGTCGTCCCCGCCGAGCCGATCACGCTCACGCATGCCCCGTTCCCGGGCTCTCCCAGCGTGGCTGTCACCGGAAACGTTCCCGGCCCAAGCCGAATGGTCTGGTTTTTCCCGGACGCGTTCGCCACGCTGACCGCCGCATTCCACGCCGCATTCAGGTTTGGATAGGTCGTCCCATCCACAGTGATCTCGCCGTTGATGCTCGCCCCGGTGAACGCCCCCTGCACCTCCGCCGCGCTGCCCACACCCAAATTGCCCGGCACGCTGAACAATCCGTTCTGCGCCGAAGCCAGCAGCGACCATGTCTCGCTGCCCTTCGCCGCCCGCGGCGAGCCATAGAACGACAGCTTGGCCGGCGACCCGTTCGTGCAGCTCATCGACGGCGACCACAACCCGCTTCCCGCATACGCGCGGCTCACCCAGCAGTTGCCATACGTGCTCGAAACGATGTTCTGGAACTGATTGTCGGTGGCCAGGCCGGTATCGCTGAGCGTCGTCAGCCCGATCAGCTCGCGATTCGCGCTCTTTCCCAGGCTCACCAGATCCCATGTGCCGGATGCATCGTTCGGGATGAACGTGGCCGTTTCGCCGGATCCGAGCCAGAGAGAGGGCAATCCGTTGAGGTTGAGATTGCTGCTTGCGCAACCGGCTGCCGTGGTTCCAAAGTTGTTGCCCGGCGATCCCGTCGCCCGCAGCGTCACGCTCTCGCCCGGCATCGTGCTCGCGGAAAAGCTGCAGATCTGCGCTGCCCCGGATACTTCCACGAAACCGAATCCCGCCCCGGAAGGCGACAGATTCAGCGTCGAGGCCGCCGGAATGACCGCAACCACTCCGCTGGAGCCGGAGCCGCTCCCGAAGTTGTTGGACAGTTTGAGAATCTGCGAAGCATTGCCGGTCCGTCCAGTCACCACGGTTGTCGGCGTTCCCCAGTCTGTGTTCTCGACATTCAGGGTGAGGGCGGTGCCGCTGTTCTGCGTGTTGAAAAGGTATCCGTTGGCCCCTGTTCCAATGTTTGCGGCGAACAGAGCTCCATCCACTGTGATGGCCTGGTTCTGCGAACCGCCCTGCGTGAACAGGAAGCCGTTGGTCGTCCCGCTGCAACCCTCGTGATGGGTCGCGATGAAGCTGATATTGTTGGCTCCGTTCAAATCCACCAGCGTGCCGCCGTTCTCAATGGTCGTGCCGTAGAACCGGATGCTGTACGCATCAAAATTGGCAGACTCGAATCCGGTTCCCGAATCGGGCGTCGACGCAGTGTTCGGAGCCGCAGTGCTGAACGTGATGGTCCCGCTGTAGGATGGACCGCTCCCTGCCTGGCCTGTGACGCTCAGAATCGAGACCGTCTGATTATTGAAAAACCCATTCGCCGCAGAAGTGGAGAAGCCCGACAGCAGGACGGGGGTGCCGCTCTCCAACGGTACCGTCGCTGCACTATAGTTAACCGTCGCCACACCGCCGGAAACGCTGTAGCTGGTGAAGGTGGCCGTTCCGTTGTATCTCGAGGAAAACGATCCTGCTCCCGGGTCTGCGACGAACGCCGTCGCGGGCGCGCTGGTATTGAACTGCAGGATTCCCGGCGCGGAGCCGCCGAGGGCGCTCTGCGTCCCGTTGATATAGGGAGCCCAGGCGGAGTTTGTGAAACCGCTCAAATTCACTACAACGCCTGGCGAGATGGGCATGGTCGATGTGTAGGTGACCGAGGCCACGTTCTGCCCGTTGACGGCCGCGACGCTGTAGCCGCTCGCAGCCAGGGTAGCCGGAGTATTGGCCGCTCCGATGTATACGTCCGTTCCGTTCGCAGGCCCCGTGGTATCGCAGGTGGCTGAGCCTTCGCCCTGGAAGTTTCCGTTCAGGAAGTCGAGATTGCCGACTGACCCGCCGAGGTAAAGGGCGTAACCGCCACCCGCCTGCCGGTCCGCAGTCACATCGATAAAGGTGTCGTCGTCGATGGCGCTTTGCCCGTAGTTGGGTGAGCAGGCCAGATGAATTGCGTCACCCATAAACCCCGTGAAGCGAAGATCCTCGAACAGCGAATATGCCATGCCCGCGCCCACGCCGGCGGTGCAGTCCAGATCCATCCCCTCCTGGGCCGTGTTGCTCGCCGCCCCGTTGAATCCCACGCCCCGCAACTGCACATGCCAGGCATGGCTGCCCATGTGGCCGTTCTGGATCGGCAATATCAGGATCGGCGCGTTGCTCGTCGAGGTCGAAGTGATCAGCGTGCCTCCCTGCGCGCCCTTTTCCCCTCCGGCTCCGATCAGGTTCATGCCGGATTCGAGAACGATGCTGCTTCCCACCGTGTAGTCCAGATACGGACCCAGTTCCAGAGTGAGTGCTGTCGTCCCTGGGTCGAGATTGCCCGGCCCGCTCCAGATCACGTCGGCGGCCGCTCCCAGACGACCGCTGCCATGCGCGTCGATCACACACGCGCTGGGAGCGGGCGTTTGACCGAGGCAGGCCCGAATCGCCGATTGCACCGTCGCATAGACGACGCCATCCACCATGTACACCCCGCTCATCTGCGGGGCGCTCACCGGCCCGGTCAGGGATCCCCCGCCCATCGGAAGACCCAGGCCGCTCAGTGAATCGGCGTAGTGTTTCGTCGCTGCCTGATTGCCCGATACCGGATCCCCGCTGAGCGTCAGCGGCCCGCTCAGCGTCCCGCCCGTCAGCGGCAGATAACCGCCGCCCATCGACGAGATCGCGCTCTGCACATAGGCCTCGGTCACGGCGGGCTGCACTGCCACCGTTGAGGGCTGCAGTTGCGCTCGCACTGACGCTACCGAAGCCGTCCCCGCAGCAGGAACTACCCAGTACTCCTGGTTCACCGTCCCATCGCTCAGGTGATAGACCGCGGTGTAATAACTCCCCGCGGGCAGCGCGCCTGCATTCGGCATCAGGTTCACGCTCAGAAATCCATTCGCGCCGATGGCCGCGCTCAGGCTCCCCGCGGCAACGGCCTGGTTTTGCGCGGTGATAAAGGCGCGCCAGCTAATGAGCACCGTCCCGCTGGCTGCCGTTCCGTCCGCCCGGTAAATCGTGCCCTGCACCGTCGTCGTGCTCACCTGTCCGGTTGCGCACGTCGGGACCGCGGCCAAAACAAAAGCCAGCGCCGCCAGCGCCGCCCACGGCACGCACACGACCGCGCGCGCCCGCTTTTCGCAGCTTCTCTTCTGCATATGCCTCATTCCTGATTCCGCTGGATGTCCTGGTCGCCGGGTCCTGCCTCGCCGGGGTCGCGCAGCCGTGCGCTTCACCCCGGGGCTTGCCCGGCCCAACAGAAAAGGGACACCGTCAAGGGTGTCCCTTTTTTCTTTTTTTACTCTATAAGTTCAGAATACCAAGTTCAGAATCAAACCACGCCAACTTTCTTTTCGATTTTTGGCGTGCAAGACCTTTGTTTTCAGGTCTCGTGACTTTAGTTTTTGGCCTCCCCTCTTGACAAATTTTCCACATTTGGGTCGAGCAGCCCAAAATCCAGAAAAAGCCGCGTCAACTTATCCAGAGCTTCGTTGTAAATCCGCGACACGGAACGCTCGCTTTCGCCCGTAATGCCCGCCGTCTCGTCGATCGTGTAATTCTCCAGGACGACATGCGCGATCACCGCCTGCGAGACGGCATCCAGCCGCTTCAGGCATTTCTCGACATCAAATATAAAGATCACGATATCTTCGAAGCTGCCGATCCGGTAACTCGACGCGCGCCCGCGAAACACCACATTGCCCAGAACGCACGGCGAACGGCCCATTTCCATCGACGCTCTCAGATACCGGTGCAGCAGCCCAACCGAATGGCTGCGATAGAACGCAACTCCATCGATCGGTTTGGTTCGCCATACCGGCCCGTTCGGCGCGGCAACCGCGAAAGCTTCTGGAAGAACACAGGACAAGGCGGCCGCTGCCCTCATGCGCCACCTCCGGCGCTCGTCCTGCAGCAGACTGGCCGCTTCCGCCGGCCGCGCGGCCGAGGCGCCCGGCCCGCAGGCAAAGCCCGCATCCGGCCCGCGCACGCCGAGCAGTAGATATCGACAGAACCATCGGTGCGAAAGAAAAGCGCTCCGCACCCTTCGCAGATTTTTAGAACTACTCGCAATTGCATTGTTATTTCTCCAGGCAGAAGCGGCCACCGGAAATCGGTTCCTTCAGGAGCCGCTGGGGGAGGGAAAAGGCTCTCCGCTTTTTGCAACGCGCGGATTCGGCCTTTGTTGAGTGACGTGGACAAGAGAACCTGGGCAGTCGTGCGATCTGCAGTTCCGGCTCGCGGCCGGTCAAAACACCGGCGACGCCATCTTCACGCGCATCCCGCATCGGTCCTGCGATGTCTCCGCGCAAAGCTATCCGTCGTTCGGCGAAAAGTATTCCGAAACTAAATCCACGAACCAACCCCATCAATTACTGTGGGTACATTTCTCACGCGGTCACACATCTGAGTACTGAAGTGTCCGCTCTTTCCTGAGAATTCAGCGAAATTGCATTTCTTTCTGCAAACTCCCAGGTAACGGGTGTATAGCTCGTTGAAAATTTCCCACAGATGAACTTCGTCGACTTACATGAGCGGCTGCGGCTGGAGACCTGGCGACGCATCGATCTGGGAGTGCTCTCGAGCACGCTGCTCGCGAGCAAGTCGCATCTCGCCCAGGCGCATATCTCTAACTTCCTCCACCGGCGGCGCCGCCTGAGCCTGAATGCGCTCGATCGTATCCTGATGGCCCAGGACCTCAGGGTCGAAGATCTGACCATCTCCCGCGACTCCGATTTCCCTTCCCCGGAAGGGAATCCACGACACGCGATGGACATCGTCCCCATCGTCTCTCAGTCCGTTGCGATGACCGCGCCCGCTATCAGGGCGAAGGCCGCCGTGGATTCCATTCAGTTGCCATCCGGCTGGCTGGCGGCGCTCCCCGCGCGCCGCGCCGTCGGCAGGCGCAGCTGGGAGCGCTTCGTCGCCATCCGCGTTACCGGCGCCCAGGCGCTCTCCATGGATCCGCTGCTCCGCCGCGGCTCCCTCGCCGTCCTCGACCGCCACTACAACGCCATGCAGCCCCTCAGGCCGCCCCATCCGAATATCTACGCGGTTCGCGTCGGATCGCAACTCCTCCTCCGCCACGTCTCTGTTGAATCCGGTTGCCTCGTCCTGCGCCCGCGCTCCCTCGAATACCCAGTGGAATTGGTCGAGCTCGCCGCGCACGAATCTCCCGCCGGCTTTCTGGTAGGCCGCGTCTGCCTCTCCATCGCGGAGGTGTAGCCTCTCGTCCAGCTAACCGTCTTTTTCTAACGAGTTTCGCTAACCGTCTTTTGCCGACAGCCTTTCGCTCACCGCCATCTGCTAACCGCGCCGGTTTCCAGTGCCCATTCCGCCTTTGATAGCATCGCCCTGAGAGGTTTTTATGGATCAGGTTCCCCCTTCCGGCAATGGCGCTCGGCGCAACGAAGATATTGCGCTCGACTTGCTGAAGTTCGTGGCCGCCACCGCCGGCGTCGGCCGCGCGGCCACTTCGTCCACCGGCTTCGTCGCCGCCAGCGGCTCCAAAACAGAGGATCAGGTCACGCAGCTGCTGGAGCTCTACGCCCGCTGCCTGCACGCCGTGGAAGGAAAGCCGGCGTAGCCAGTCGCCGCACGATTCTTGCCCCGCACGTCTCCCATCGGCATTCTCGTCTGCGGCGCCGGCGTTTTCGGCCGCAACCATCTCCGTGTCTGGCGCGCGCTCCAGAACGACGGTGCGCCGGTGCGCCTCGCTGGGATCGTCGAGCCAGACACCGCGCGCGCCCAGGCCGCCGCCGGCGAATGGGGCGTTCCGGTTTTTGGCTCCGTTGCCGAGTGCCTCGCAGCGCGGCAACGCGGCGATCTGGCGTTCGACGCTGCCTCCGTCTGCACCCCCACCTCCACGCACTTCGCCGTCGCGCAGCAGCTCCTCGTCGCAGGCATGGACGTCCTCGTCGAGAAACCCATCGCCACGACGGTTACCGAAGCCGACCATCTCATCGCGCTCGCCGCCCATTATGCGCGCATCCTGCAAACCGGCCATCTCGAGCGCTTCAACCCCGCTGTCACCGCGACCGAGCCGCTGCTCAATCACCCCATGTTTTTTGAGGCGCATCGCCTCAGCGTCTTCAGCCCCCGCTCGCTCGACGTCGACGTCGTGCTCGACCTTATGGTCCACGATCTCGACATCGTCCTCTCGCTCGTCCGCTCACCCGTGCGCTCGCTGCACGCCGTCGGCCTGCCGATCCTCTCGCCCAAAGTCGACATCGCCAACGTCCGCATCGAATTCGAATCCGGCTGCGTCGCCAACTTCACCGCCAGCCGCGTCAGCACCGAGCGCGTCCGCAAGCTCCGCTTCTTCCAGCCGCACCAATATGTCTCCATCGACTACGCCCGCCAGGACCTGCTCGTCATCAATGTTCCGGGTGCCCCATCTCACCCGGGTGCCCCATCCTTATCTGCGACGTCGGTCGCGGATAGGGTGGGACCATCAGGTGCCTCATCTCAATCCGGTGCCCCACCCTTATCTGCGGCATCAGTCGCGGACACGGCAGGCTTAGGCCTCCAGATCGACAAGCCCCCGGTGCAGCAAGGCGAGCCCCTCCGCCTCGAGATCGAATCCTTCCTCGACTGTGTCCGCACCCGCACCACCCCGCGCGTCTCTGGCGAAGATGGGCGCGCCGCCCTCGCGCTCGCCCTCGACATCACCCGAGCGATCGCCGAGCACGCCGAGCGCGCCGGATTAGGAAAGATCGCGAACCAGTAGCCCCGCCCCTAGAACCCGGCAGCCGTTGGCCCATCGCCGCTCCGCATCTCTGCCGTGGTGCATTGCAGGGTCGTGGAACCGGCCACAAAGCCCCCGTCCTGAGTAGCGGAACGCTGCACCACCAGCGTCTCAAAGACGCTGAACGGCATCGACCCCGAAGCCGGAGCTGTTGGGTTCATCGGCGCATAGGCAATCACATACGGCTGCGCCGGGCCTCCGTAGCACATGCCCTTGAAGCCCGCTCGGGTCATGGTGTAGTCCCACTTCGGCACCGGATCGACAACCGCACCGGTCTCGAACCAGGCGACCTGAATACCATTCACCGTCATCGGCGCGGTGTTGTAGTGTCCCGTCGCCGTAAATGTGGTGCCCGACAAGCTGGTCGCGGCGCTCACCGTGATGGATTGCAGCACCCGCGGCGGTCCACTGCCGCAACTCGTCAGGATAAGAAGCGCGCTGAGCGCGAGCGCACAGAGGCCTGGTCTTGCTGACATAATCGCCTCCCGCGAACGGCTCCGTTCATCGAAATCCCAGAGAGCCGTAGCACGATCCTGTCCTCTCTCCAAAGCGCCTGTCAACACCGATGATGGTTCTGACTTCTCCGCAGAATCCGTCACCCATCGGGAGGTCCTCGCCGCCTCAACCCACTCCCGCCAATCGGCCTGCTCGCTGATCTCCTGACTCCCTAACGTGCTGACTGGCTAACTCGCTGCCCCGCCGGCCCGCTCATCCGCGGCTCTCCCCTTCTCCTCCCGCACTCTCCGCATCGTCTCCAGATAGAACGCCAGATTGTGCAGCGTGTTCAGCACCGCCGACAGCGGCTCCTGCGCCACCATCAGATGCCTCAGATACGCCCGGCTGTACCGCCGGCACACCTGGCACCCGCACTCCGGATCCACCGGCCCCTCGTCCTCCGCATACTGCCGGTTCTTGATGTTCACCCGCCCCTCGCTCGTGAACAGCAGCCCATGCCGCGCCGCCCGCGTCGGCAGCACGCAGTCCATCATGTCCACGCCCATCCGCGCATACTCCGCAATCTCGTCGGGATACCCCACGCCCATCACGTACCGCGGCTTATCCTTCGGCAGCAGCGGCAGCGTCGTCGCAATCATCTCCCGCGTCAGCTCGCGCGGTTCGCCCACGCTCAATCCGCCGATCGCATACCCCGGAAAATCCATCTCCACCAGCCGTTCCGCGCACTCCTTCCGCAAATCGGCAAACATTCCCCCCTGCACAATGCCAAACAAGCTCGGGAACTGCTCGTCCAGGCGGCGTCCTGAACGCTGATCGCCGATCGCTGAACGCTCGCTCTCGGCTCCGCCGTCCCACGGCCTCTCATGCTTCTGCTTCTCAAAACGTTCCCAGCTTCTCTTCGCCCACCGCAGCGTCAGATCCAGCGACGTCCGCGCTCGCGCATAATCCGCCGGATACTCCGTGCACTCATCGAACGCCATCGCGATATCCGGCCCCAGCGCAATCTGCACGTCCATCGAGTGCTCCGGCGAAAAGAAGTGCGACGACCCGTCAATATGCGACCGGAACGCCACCCCCTCCTCCGTCACTTTGCGCAGATCGCTCAGGCTGAAGACCTGGAACCCGCCCGAATCCGTCAGAATCGGCCGCTCCCAGCTCATGAACCGATGCAGCCCGCCCATCCTCCGGATCGCCTCATGCCCCGGCCGCAGATACAGGTGATACGTGTTCCCCAGCAGGATCCGCACGTTCAGTTCTTCCAGCAGTTGCTGCGGCACCGCCTTCACGGTCCCCTGTGTCCCCACCGGCATAAACACCGGCGTCTCCACAGTCCCATGCGGCAGCGTCAGCGTGGCGCGGCGGCCCGCCCCGCGCGTCTCATGAATCTCAAAAGTCAGCGACACTAAGCGGATTGTATCGGGCGCGCCACCGGGCCCGGCTACAATCGGGCTGCCGCCGCGCGGGTCCCCGCTCGCGGCCCATTCGAGGTGACGCGATGCTCCATCCCAGGTCTCTCATTCCATCTGCTTCGTTGCTGGCTTCCCTGTGCCTGGGTTTGGGTCCGGCGCGGAGCCATCCTGCGGCGCACCCGTCCCACCCCGTCCTGATTCATACCTGCCTCATCACCAGCGACGTCGATCGTCTGGTCGCCTTTTACGAGCCGGTCCTCGGAATCAGGGCCGAACGCTCCGGCACGGATTACGCCGAATTTCACACGGGCGCCGGTGTGCTTGCCATTTTCTCTGACAAGGCGCAGCAGAAGTACATCCCTGATTCGGCAATTGGGGCAAGCAACCGGAGTCTGGTGCTCGAATTCCGCGTGAGCGATGTCGACGGCGAATACGCGCGGTTGCGGAAGGTAGTGAGCCACTGGGTTAAGTCGCCCACGACCCAGCCCTGGGGCACACGCTCGTTTTACTTCCGCGACCCCGACGGCAATCTCGTCGACTTCTATAGGCCTGCGGCAGCAGGGCAGGCTGGAGCCTGACGGAAGCTACCGCGTAGCCGCCGCGTAGACCGCCCGCCCAATCTCCGCAATCACCCGCTCCCGCACCGCGAACGGAGCCGTCGCATCGGCGACCAGTACCGCCACCGCCAGCTTCTGACCGTTCGGCAGCGTAATCAGCCCAAAGTCATTCGTGGCATTCACCGTCGTCCGGTTCTGTCCCGATGTCCCCGTCTTGTCGGCCACCGGCGTGCCAGGCGGCAGCAGCGCCTTCAGACGATGATCCACCGTATGCGACGCCGCCATGCAGTCCAGCAGCAGCTTCGTGTGCTCCGGCGTCAAAGGCGACCGGTCGGCGAGCCGCCGCACCAGCTCCACATACGCCCGCGGTGTCGCGGAGTTCTTGTACTGCAGCCGCTCGTCGCGATTCACAATCTGCTCCGGGTAAACAATATGGATCCCGTCAATCCCGATCGACCGGAAATACGCCGTCGCCACCGCGCCGCCGCCCTCCGTCCGCAGCAGCGTGTCGGCCGCGACGTTGTCGCTGTGCGTCACCGCCTGCTCGATCATCTCCCGTATGGAAACATCAACGGCCCCATGCGGATGCTCGTCCCGCAGCGGGCTGTAGTCTCCCGGCCCAGCCAGTTGCGACGGCACTATGTGCACCGTCTCATCGAGCGTGAACTTGCCCTGCTCCACTTCATGCAGCATCACCATGGCAATCGGCAATTTATAGGTCGATTGCGTGGGGTACGCCGCGTTCGCAGCCAAATCGCAGTCGAGCGCCTTGCCGGGCAGCGAACACGCCACCCCCACGCGCCCATGCGCCTGCGCAGCGATGCGCTCCAGTTGAGTGTGCAGTTGTGCGTGTGCCGCGTTCGCGGCAGCCAGCGCCGCGAACAGGAAGGTCAGCGAAAACCGATGGCGAAACATTGCGGGTGATTGTAGCGGAGCACCATCAGAGCGTAGCTGTATTATGCACGCGCCACCGCCTGTGGAATATCCGCCGGGCGTTGTCATCCCGACGACCCCGCGCGTTGTCATCCTGACGACCCGTTCTCATCCTGACGCCCCCACGCGCTGTCATCCTGACGACCGAAGGGAGGAAGGATCCGCGGTTGCTTTTCTCCTTCGGTCCGCTCCCAACTTTCCCCATGCCCCAACCGCCGACGCCGAACGGAAAGCCTCAATGCCTCGGGCCTTCCGCATCAGCCCGTCGCAGCAATCCCCGCTGCCGCAAAGCGCGCAAAAATCGATCGGCCCTCAGCCCCTGCGCGCCCGCGTCGTGCGAAGCACGACTACGGTAGAAGCCACGGGCTTCAGCCCGTGGAATCAGTGCACCCAAAACCAGCCGGGCTTTTAGCCCCGGCACGCCAATTTTGAGCGCATGTGACTTGCGTGAGAGGCACTTTCCCCCGAAATGGTCTATAAGGGCAAGTGTCTTCATTTCTGCTGAGGAGCAGCGCGCGTGAATCGACGGAGCTTTCTGAAAGTGGCAACCACAGCAACAACCGGAAGTCTGCTGACGAGTCCAGTACGGGCGATGACCAGCGGCGGCCGACCCCCGACCGTCCTCCAGCCCCCGCAAGCTGAGCCCGAAAAGCCCGTCGCTGCCAACGACCACATCCAGATCGCCCTCATTGGCGCGGGCGGCCAGGGCATGTACGACACCGGCGTCGCCATTAAGGTCCCCGGTGTCAAGCTCGTCGCCGTCGCCGATTGCTACGACGGCCGCCTCGCCCACAGCAAAGAAGTCTGGGGCGCCGACATTCAGACCACCCGCGACTACAGCGAGATCCTCGCCCGCAAAGACATCGACGCCGTCATCATCGGCACGCCCGACCACTGGCACAAGCAGGCCTCCATCGACGCCATGCACGCCGGCAAAGACGTCTACTGCGAGAAGCCGATGATCCATCTCTACTCCGACGGCCCCGCCATGATCGAGGCCTCGCGCTCCACCAACCGCATCCTGCAGATCGGCAGCCAGCGCGTCAGCAACCTGCTCTACATCAAGGCTAAGGAACTGCTCGCCGCCGGCGCCATCGGCGAGCTGAACATGGTCGAGGCCCACTGGGACCGCAACTCGGCCATCGGCGCCTGGGACTACACCGTCCCCCTCGACGCCTCCACGGAAACCTGCGACTGGCCGCGCTTCCTCGGCACCGCCCCCAAAATTCCCTTCAACGGCGAGCACTTCTTCCAGTGGCGCAAATGGAAAGCCTACGGCAGCGGCGTCGCCGGCGATCTCTTCGTCCATCTCTTCAGCGGCACGCATTTCATCACCGGCGCCAAAGGCCCCACCCGCGCCATGGCCACCGGCGGCCTGCGCTTCTGGAAAGACGGCCGCGACGTCCCCGACGTGATGCTCGGCCTCTTCGATTACCCCCAGGGCTTCAACCTTGCCCTCCGCGTCAACTTCGTCTGCGGCGGCGAGGAGAACGAGGGCCTCACCTTCACCGGCTCCGAGGGCACTATCGAAATTGGCTGGCACGGCATCACCGTCACCCGCGTGCCGCGCGAAAAAGAGCCCGGCCTCATGATCGGCACGTTCACCAACGCCATGCAGGCGGAAATCGAGAAGCAGTACCGCGAGAAGTATCCCGTCCCCGAGGCCACCGCGGCCACCCGCGTCGGCGTCGACCGCTACGTCGTCCCGCAGGACTACAGCGACAGCTACGACCACTTCAAAAACTTCTTCGCCTCCGTGCGCTCGCGCCAGCCCGTCATTGAAGACGCCGTCTTCGGCTATCGCGCCGCCGGAGCCGCCCTGCTCTCCAACCTCAGCTACGAGCAGGACAAAATCGTCCACTGGGACCCCGAAACTATGAAGCTGACGTAGGCCCGGTCGACATGGATAGCTGACGGACGAAAAATATTCTGTCATCCTGAGCGAGCTTTCCGAATCGTTGCGCCCGCTTTTGGCGCAACAACAAATCCAGCCGCGACTCGAACGGACCTGTATTTCATCTTTCCCTGCATACGAAATTCACTCTGTCATTCTGAGCGAATGGGGCCCCGAACGTCTTTCAGTTTGGGGGGTGGTGAGCGAAGAATCCGCGTTTGCTTTTCGCGATTCCCACCAACGGCCTGCCCCTCCTCTGTGTGCCGTTCGCTGAACGAGTGGGACTCCACCACCCTCAACCCCGCTTCCCCAGTCGCAACTCCTGCGCATCGGTTCGAGAACTTCCGGCTTCGGTTTGAGAACTCCCGCAGTCCGATGTGGAGAACTCCCCAGGCCGATGTGGAGAACTCCCGCAGTCCGATGTGGAGAACTCCCGCCGCCAGTTGGAGAAAGGAGACGCGCCAAAGGCGCAGCGGTGACCAGCCCCGCGCGTCAGCGCGGGGAAGAGGAACGATGAGGAATCGAGTCCCGCAGGGACGGCGCTGCTCCAGCCCCGCAGGGCGCGGCGGGCCGGCCCACCTATTGCGCCCCCGTCTGCCGCACATACTCCGCAAGCGCGCCGCCGGTGGTGAACCACACCCCTGGCTTCGACTGCATGTACGTGATCAGGTCGTCGAGGTGCTGCATGGGCGCGCGATGTCCGCCGAGATACGGATGCAGCGTGAGGATGAAGACCGTGCCTTCCCGGTAAGCGCCGTCGAACTCCTCCTTGTAAAGCTGGAAGAGCAAATCGGGCGACGGCATGTGACCTTCCGCGCCGAGGTAAGGAGTCTCGGTCAGCGTCCAGTCGATCGGCAGCTCGATCACGCCCGTATCTTCGCCCTTCGCCAGAATCCTGTACGGCACTTCCGACGACCCGAGGCTCGAGTCATACACGAACCCTTTTTTGCGGATCAGATCCATCGTCGCCGAGCTGAAAGCCCACGAGGGCGCGCGATAGCCCAGCGGCTTTTTGCCCGTGAGCGAGCTGATGCGCGCAATCGCCTTGTCGAGCAGCCTCTCTTCTTCGCCTGCATTGTCCAGGCCGGGCGGGTATTCGTGAATCCAGCCGTGGATGCCGATCTCGTTGCGTCCGCTCTTCAGCAGCAGTGGCACCAGCTCGGGATGGATGAGCGAATCGACGCCGGTGACAAAAAACGTTGCGGGCACCTGATGCCGGTCGAGGATGCTGAGCAGTCGCGGCGTCCCGGTCTGTGCGCCGTAATCGGCGGCCGAGAGCGCTGTGGGCGATGTCGTGCCGTCGCGCAGCAGCGGAGCCTGCGTGTCATCGTCGAAGGTCAGCAGCACAGCCACGCGCGCGTGGTCCGGCCACGACGGCGGCAGCAGCTTCGGTCCCATCGAAACCGCGTTGACCACCGACAGAATTTGCTGGTCGCTCCACAAAGTCCCCGGTTGCCTCACAGCCTGCGGCCGGCGGCTTTCCTGCCCCGCAAGAACCACAGGAAAGCAAAGAAAAATAATCCAGCTCGCGCGCACCAATAATCTCCCGAAAGAAGTGGACTGGAGGATAGCACGCGCTGGCCCATGGACAAGAGTTGCGATGAAGCAGGGTTTAGCGGCTAGCGTATAGCGTGTAGAAATCAGCCGCGGGCAGGGCCGACGCGAGGACGGCCCCTTCCAGCGATCCAGTGGTTCAGAGCATTTCCCAGGGGATCCTGATTGCATGAATGTTCGAAGATCGTCCCGGTTTCATCCACCGGAGAGACGTTGAACCCTTCTTCGACATCTTCCCAATAGATAACCTGGTTATCGTTTCGGGCGACAACGATGACACTTTCGCGAGAACCGTACCGGATGATAGGCGCAGGGTATGGCTCGACCCCATATTGGCGAAACGCCGAAAGCTGCTGCGAATCACACAGATCAAGATCTCTCCGCACATGCACCATGACCTGGTCGATCGTCGCCGGCGTCCACATGTTGACCTAATCCCTAATCCCTGCCCCTCACCGTATCTCCCGCACCCAAATATTCCGAAAACTAATCGGCGCGCTCGCATCCCCGTGCGCCTGCAGCTTGATCGGCGCGCGGTCGTACGCCTTGTAAAACGGCTTCCCGATATACAGCGTCTGCCCCTGTAGCTGAAAGTGGTTCTCCACCAGCACGCCATTCCAGAAGACCGTCGCGTACGCCGGTGACCGCAGCGAGCCGTCAGGGTTGAACCGCGGCGCGGTCCACACCACGTCATACGTCTGCCACGCGCCCGGCTTCCTCGCCGCATTCACCAGCGGGATCGCCTGCTTGTACAGGCTGCCGGCCATGCCGTTCACGTAGGTCGCGTTGTTGTAGGAGTCGAGCACCTGTAGCTCGTAGCCGTCGTCTCCCGGCCCGGTCGACGCGAGAAACACTCCGCTGTTCCCGCGCGCCTGCCCGCTTCCCGTGATGTCCGGCGGAATCCTCCACTCGATGTGCAGCTGGTAGTCCTCAAACCGCTGCTTCGTCTCGATGTTCCCGCCCTTCTTGTTGACGGTGAAGACGCCGTCGTGCACCACCCACTGCGCCGGCGTGTGATCCTGCGCGGAAACCCACGCATCCTCATTCGTCCCGTCGAACAGCACAATCGCGTCCGACGGCGGCTGCGCATTCGTCGCGCCCGGCGTCACCACCTGCGGGACCGGTTTCCACACTTCCGTCTCTTCCGGCTTCATGCCGCTCGCCTGCTGCGCAAAAACCGGAGCGGCCATCAGCGCCGCCCATCCGACCAGAATCATCCGCATGTTCATACCGCACCGAGGATACCGCAACCGCGCCGCGCGCAGGCGTCCCCAGCCGCGAACCCCATAGGATTCCGCTGTTCCGATTTCCCCAACACGCGGCCCCGCAAAGACCCTCTACAATGGCTGCGGCGCATGAAAAAAATCCGTGTCGGCATTCTCTTTGGCGGGCGCAGCGGCGAGCATGAAGTCTCGCTCCTCTCCGCCGCTTCCGTCCTCCAGGCCATCGACCGCTCCAAATACGACGTCATCCCCGTCGGCATCACGAAGCAGGGCCAGTGGGTCACCGCCGCGCATGCCGAGCGCCTGCTCGCGGGCGAGGCCGCCCAGCCGGAAAAGCATCTCCGCGCCGGCGATCCCGACTCCACCTCTGCCGCCGCCGTCCTGCGCCGCGGCGAATCCGTCCTCGTCCCGCCGGTGCCCAGCCAGACCCTCGTCCCCTTTGAGCGCCCCGCCTCCGCCGTCGCCACCTCCACTCCCGATCACGTGCTCGCCGTCGACGTCATCTTCCCCGTTCTCCACGGAACCTTCGGCGAAGACGGCACCATCCAGGGACTCTTCGAGCTGGCCGGCATCGCCTACGTCGGCTCCGGCGTCCTCGGCTCCGCCACCGGTATGGACAAGGACGCGATGAAGCGCCTCTTCTCCTCCTCGAAGCTCCCCATCGCCCCGTGGGTCACCCTCCTGCGCAGAGACTGGGAAAAGAACCCGAAGAAAATCCGCGCCCGCATCGAGGCCGAGCTGCGCTACCCCGTCTTCGTCAAGCCCGCGAACCTCGGCTCCTCCGTCGGCATCAGCAAAGCGCACGACCGCAAGGAGCTCGGCCCCGCCATCGATCTCGCTGCGCAGTTCGACCGCAAAATCATCGTCGAGCGCGGTGTCGGCGGCGCAAAGAAGAAAGCCCGCGAGCTCGAAGTCGCCGTCCTCGGCAACGACGCGCCGGAAGCTTCGGTTGTTGGCGAAGTCGTCCCCGTCAAGGAGTTCTACGACTACGAGGCGAAGTATCTCAGCGAAGGCTCCGATCTCATCGTTCCCGCCAAACTCTCCGCCGCGCAAACAAAACAAGTCCGCTCCATGGCCGTCCGCGCCTTCCAGGCGTGCGACTGCGCCGGCCTCGCCCGCGTCGACTTCCTCATGGAGCCAGGTTCCAGCTCGAGCAAGCCGGGCCGCATCTACGTCAACGAGATCAACACCCTTCCCGGCTTCACGTCCATCAGCATGTACCCGCGCCTCTGGGCCGCCTCCGGCGTGCCCTACCCGCAGCTCATCGACCGCCTTATCCAGCTCGCCCTCGAACGCCGCTCCGACCAGGATCGCAACCGCTACTCGCTCTAATGTCCCCTCACTGAACTCGCTTGTCGCCTCCCTGAACTCGCTATCACGTCTCATCCTGAACTTCGGGAAATAAGAGAATCTGTCATCCTGAGCGAGCCTTCCGAATACGTTGCGCCCCGCTTTTGGGCCTAACAATAAATCCAGCCGCGAGCCGAAGGACCTGCATTTCGACGCAATCGCACATCCCCCTGACCGCATCACCCCTGACCGCATCATCCCTGGCCGCATCACCCCTGACCGCATCACCCCTGGCCGCATCATCCCTGGCCGCATCATCCCTGACCGCTTCATCCCTGGCCGCTCCACCCCTCCCCGCCGCCCCGATGAAACCCATCGCGCGTTCCCGGTGTCAGAATAGAGGGGTAAGTCTCTTTGGGCCCTGCACCGAAAGGAGTCGCACGGAATGACCCTGCTGGATGCTCCTGCCTTTAACGCGCGCAAAGCGCGCCGCAATCATGTTTTCGCCGTCACCTCGGGCATCATTGTGCTCATCGCGGCCATCGGCTTGTATCTCTGGTTCCTGCAAACGCCGTGGCAGTTCTGGCATTATTTCGCCGACCGCAAGGTCGACCACTTCATGACCACGGTCGAGAGCGGCGACTTCGGCAAGGCCTTCGGCCTCTGGAACAACGATCCCAACTGGCAGCAGCACGCGCAGCAGTACCAGCCCTACAATCTCGACGAGTTCACCAAAGACTGGGGCCCGAACAATCAGGACTACGGCCCCATCAAGTCCCACAAGATCGTCATCGCCCACCACGTCGGCAACGGCGTCATCATCGGCGTCCTCATCAACAACGTGAGCAAGCCAATCTTCCTCCGCGTCGACGACAACGGCACCATCGGCTTCTCACCCAGCGAGCTCTACTACGGCCCGTAGTCGCCCCTCGGTCTCATGCAGGCGGGAGGACAAAATCATCAGGGTGGGGGCGAAACCAGTCCCGTTCCCCGCCAGCTGTTGGCGTTGTGGCGTTCGATTCTCGCCTCAAGGATTCTCGCGGTGCGATACCAATCCACCACCTCTTCCTCAGAGTGGTAGAACGCGGTTGGCGCCACCAGCTGGTCAAACACGTTCCAGAAATTCTCCGCGAACGTGTAACCGGATATCGAGCACAGGTACTCGGAGTACGGCAGCATCCGCTTGAGCGCGGGCCGTCGCCTCGCCGGCCGGTACAGCGTGCACAGCGCCGCAAACAGCACCACCGCCGCCGGAAAACTCAGGCATCGCGTCGCCCAACGCGGTATCCGCGATGTAAAGTTCTTGCGGACCGGATCCACCAGCTTCTCGATCCACGCATTGCCCTCTTTGCCGTAGACCCACGTCACGATCCGGCCGCCCGGTTCGAGGTGGTTCGTCAGCGCGAGAAAGCCTTCCTTCGGCACAGGCAGGTGGTGGAGAACGCCGATGCTGTAGGCCAGCGTAAAAGGATTGCGGAACGGCAACTGCAGCAGGTCCGCCTGCACCACGTGCACGTTCGGCAGGTGGCGTGTATTTGCGAAGGCGGCTTCGACGGCATCTGATAAGTCCGCGCCCACCACGGTCCGTGCGCCGAACTCCGCGGCCAGCGCGATGTGCCGCCCTTTGCCGCACCCTCCGTCGAGCACCACCTGGCCCGCGAAGTCGTGCTCAGTGAGCGGTCGAATCCAGGCCAGAAACTCCTGCCGGTCGGCTTCGGTCAATTGCGAATAATGAGTCCACTCATACCCGAAGGCCGAAGCCGTCGCTTGTTTGTCCGCTTCGAGTGATGCGGGCAGAAACCGGGGAGTCCCGCGCGCCACACCGAATTGGGCGCCGCATCCCGTGCAGGTCAGCGTGCCCTCCATCACCTCCTCGCCCTCAGCGGCGGTTGTGGCGAGGACGAACGGATGGCCGCAGCCAAAGCAGGCGAGCAAATCGAGCAGTTGCGGCTTCATTGGCTCAACTGACTTTCCTTCTCTGCAAATGTAACCGCGTCGGTGGGTTCGGAGGCGTCGGCAACAGGATAGGGCACATCGCGTGCCACAGGATGCCGAACTTGCAACATGCGCAGAATCCAGACGCACGCCACTGCCGCCGTCACGTGCTTAAGGGAATGGCCGCTGACAAGATGCGAGCGGCGATAGATGCCGAAGTCATACGTCTCCAATAGCTTCGCCGCTACAAAAAACGCGAACGCGGCCACGAGATAGCGCATGCCGGAGTACCGCGGAGGGAACAGCGCCACGATGCACGCCAGCACCACCGGCGAGAAGAACTCCACCGCCAGATAAAACTTGTAATCGCCATGGCCGTGCGCGGTGGTCACCGCCCAGTACAGGACCGTGGCCATGCCCAGCAGCAGCAAGGGCCCCAGCGCGGCGAAACCGGCGCGGAGGCTCACGCGCTCCATATAGGTCACGGCGATCAGCGACAGGAAAGAGCAAGTCATGGGGAGGAGATCCCATGGCAGCCGATCATCCGAAGGCGCCAGGTGATACCAGTACGAGCCCAACCCGGTTAGCGTGACTCCGGCAAAAAAAATGACCCAGGGAATTCGCTCGCGGCGGTCCAGAAAAATGCTCGGGCTCTCGCGCCGCAGCAGCGAAATCAGCGCCCAAATTCCGACGAGGCAGAAAGGCACGTTGGAAAGCGCATCAAGCGCATTCGGTATGCCCCACAGGGTCCGCTTGTCGGCGAAATCATGATAGTGAGGCCCGATCGGAACCCGGGCCAGAAAGAATAGAACGAACACCGGCCCGGCGCACACCAGAATCAGGATCGCGATGCGCAGGGAACGCGGCCAGTTTCGGGGTTCCAGCAGAGCCTTTGCAGCGGTTCCCATTGGACCAAGTATGCCAGAAGAGGGCGCTGAGGTCCCCCGGCGTGTCGATCATCCTTCACTCAACCCGATTGGTCAGCGTCTGCACCGCGATCGTTGATTTTTCAAGGCTCGCCCCGTCCTCCACATTCACACAGGTCACTCCGCGGTCGATCTGCCGCATCAATCCGCTGAGCACTTTCCCCGGCCCCACTTCCACCAGCGCCGCCGGTGCCTGCCCCAGCAGCAGCCGCACGCTCTCCACCCACCGCACCGCGCCCGTTACCTGCCGAATCAGCGCCTCGCGCAGCTCTCCGCCATCCGTCACGAACGCCGCATCCACGTTCACCGCCACCGGCACGCGTGCATCGGAAAACTCCGTTGCCCGCAGCAGCTCCGCCAGCCGATCCTGCGCCGGCTGCATCAGCGCGCAGTGGAAGGGCGCGCTCACCTGCAGCATCACCACCCGCTTGGCCCCGCGCTCTTTGCACAGCTCGGCCGCCCGCTCCACCGCCGCAGCCTCGCCCGAGATCACCGTCTGCTCCGGCGAGTTGAAATTCGCCGCCGACACAATCGTCTGCGTCTCCGCCGCGGCATCGTCGCACGCCTTCGCCGCATCCGCCGCGCTCATCCCCAGCACCGCGGCCATCGCGCCTCGCCCCTGCGGCACCGCTTCCTGCATGAACTTTCCCCGCTGCCGCACGATCCGCACCGCATCGCGAAACGCCACCGACCCCGCCGCCACATTCGCCGCGTACTCGCCCAGCGAATGTCCCGCCACCCACGCCGGCTCCACGCCGCGCTCCCCGAGCACCCGCAGCGCCGCCACGCTCACCGTACAAATCGCCGGCTGCTGATACTCCGTCAGCTTCAGCTGCTCTTCCGGCCCCTCAAAGCACAGCTTCGAGATCGAAAACCCCAGCGCCTCGTCGGCCTCGTCAAACGTCTGCCGCGCAACCGGAAAATTCTCCGCCAGATCCCGGCCCATCCCCGCATATTGCGAATTCTGTCCTGGAAAAAGAAACCCTAGCTTCGTCATGGTCTTTGCCATCATAGCCGCTCGCCCGCCGCCAGGGTCCGCGCTATCCGGCGCCGCGGCTGATGACCTCACCGCGCGCCCCCACCGTCCCAGCCAACCCTGTCGTGACCCGATACGTTATCCATCGTGACGCGACCTAAATCGCATCGGGGAACGATAGAATTTTCCGGCACACGCCAGGGCGCGCTTGTGCGAAAACGCTTTAACTTTTCGGGGGGGTCGTGCGTCTATTACCAGAGAGGCGCGAGGGGCGCTGAACACATTGTCCACACCCCTCGTTCGCCCTCAATGGAAGCCCCGGTGGTTCGTGGGTCCGCCGGGGCTTTTCTTTCCGATGCTGGAACTGGTCTCATGAACCTGCAGCACCTGGAAACCCAACCTCTGCGGCCCGCCGCCCAAGCCGGACTCACGCGGTTGGAGACAGTTACGAACCCGTCGATGAAACCAGTTCTACGCTGACGCCACCAGGTTCGCCGTCCGCGCCACGCCCGCCGCGGTCGTGGCCGGCGTCGCCGGATGATGCGTCAGCCGGTGCACAAAGTGATACGGCGGCCACGGGCCCGACATCTGCATCTGGCAGTCCTTCATCAAACCGCTCACGCTGCAATACTTGTTCTGGTACCGCTCCACGCCCGCTGAATCGATCAGGTGGGCGATGTCCAGCAGCATCTTGCCTGTGTCCATCCGCCGGCAACTCACTTCTTCCGCCAGCGGCAGGAACATCCGGTGCATCTGGACTGAAACCGCGCGTGCCTTGGTCTGCCGCTCGCGCTGCAGCGTCGCATTCTCCCGCAGGTTCGACAAATACGCTTTCCCCACGGCCGGCACAGCCGAAGCCGGAACATACCGCTTGATCTGCTCGCGGCAACAGTCGTCGAGCACCACCTTCAGGTGCATCTCCGCCTTTCCCCGCAACCGGTCGATATTCGTCAGAAACTGCCGCTGGTTCGAGCGAATCGACCGCCGCAGCGCCTCGTCGTCCGCAAAAACCGTCCCAAAGCGGAAAGGCAAAACAGTCGATGTCTTGAAGCAATCCGCGATCACCCGCGCATGCTCCATGCCGGCTTGCTGCTGGTTAAAGTTCTCTGAGGAGGAATACTCGCTGACGATGACTGCTAAATCACTGGCTGGATAGAGGAAAATCTGATTGCCCTGGACTCCTGTGACCGCTTCCATCGGAATCGGCTTCCGGTGGCGCATCAGCTCAGGAAACGCCTGTCTTTCGGTTATGCAGTAGGCATACCACGCCATATTTTGTCGCTCCGCACGCTGGTTGAGGAATGGAATTCGGAGTACAGCTTCTCGGGGATGGACATGGCTTCTTTGGGTTGCGGCTTGGCCCTGTCCGCTGGGTGCGCGAACAGCACCAAACTGACCCGTATGCTAGTCCCGCATGTAAACGACTGGCAACAGCCTTACGCCTTTCCCATGAGGTCGTTAGCAGGAGACGAACACATTGCATTCATAATATAAATATTTGTTTCACAATATGAAATGAACCCGGCCAAAGTAACCTTGTCATCTTCCGCCGCACCGCTTTTACTCTCCCTTTTGCGCCCGCACTTGCTCGGGCCTGTCCATGTCCATCTCGCCCTCCGGCCAGGCGATCGTGCGAGTCTGGTCTGCGTGCGCCTCAATGACCCCCCGCGCTCCCCGATCTGCCTGCAAATCCAGCAGTTCCCCGAAAAGTAGCCGCCCAAACACCGCCGGAACCCCCGCCCTCCCGCCATAGAACGACGCCGTCAGGGCGCCCCCGGTCTTCCGGTGCAGGTCCATCAGCCCCCGCAAGTGCTCCGCCGTCAGCCGCGGCTGGTCGCAGACCATCGCCAGCACACCGTCCACTTCCGGACGTGCTGCCGCTGCCGCCACGCCGCACCGCAGCGAGCTCCCCATTCCCTCCTGCCAACCTCCATTCTCTATCGCCTCGGCCGCCAGCCCAGCCAGCTCGCCCCGCATTCGGTCCGCCGCAAATCCCAGCACCACCAAAACCGGCGCGCTACCCGCCTCCACAGCCAGCCGCACACTCCGCCGCAAGAGGCTCTCGCCCTCAATCTGAATGAGTTGCTTCGGTTCCCCCAGCCGCCGCGAAGCCCCCGCCGCCAGCACCACCGCCGCAATCCCATCGCTGTCAGAGGTCCTTTCGGCGTAAGGCTTTTTCAGCATATCGGACCAGGATAACTGACTGAAAAGATTGCCCCTGTCATCCTGAGCGCAGCGCCCAGCCGATGATCGTTTCGCCGCAAAACTCGAGCGTGGCGCCGAATGACCTGCATTTTCCATCGTTCAATCATTCGTCGCCGGCCGATCCGACGCCTGGTCCAAACAGGACACCCATCCTCACCCATGAATAACCTTCCCCACCTTGAGTTTCTTCGCCCCGCGCCCAGCCAGCACCGCCTGCAACTCAGCCGCGATCGACAGCGCAATGGCCGCCGGAGAATGTGCCCCCAAATCCAGCCCCACCGGCGAGTGCAGCCGCTCCAGGATCTCCTCCGTCCCCAGCCCTAACCCCGGGGCTACCTCCCCCACCAGCCGCTCCGTCCGCACCCGCGGCCCCAGAATTCCCAGGTACTTCAGGTCGACCCGCAGCAGCGCCCCCAATGCGGTTCGATCCTGCTGATAGCTGTGCGTCAGGATCACCGCCGCGTCCCCGGGGGCCACCCCCGCCAGCGCCGCCGCCAGATCCATGACCTCAGCCGCCTGTGGAAACCGCTCCCCCCGCGCCAGCTGCGACCGCCCGTCCGCCACCACCACATGCCAGCCCAGCGCCGCGCCAAACTCCACCAGCGGCTGCGCATCGTCGCCCGCCCCAATCACCCACAGCGCCGGCGGGGGCCCAACATACTCGACAAAATAGCCGCGTGTCTCGTCGTTCGCAGTCAGCCCCGGCGCCCGCGAAGCCCGCGCCTGCAACGCCTCCCGCGCCAGCGTTTCCGCCCCCGCGTCCTCTCCACCAGCGCGCCGCCACGTCACCGCTCCGTCTGCCCTCACGATCAGCACCGTCCCCGGCGCACTCGCATCGGTCGCCGTCACAATCGCCGAAGCCGTCCGCGCCTCCACGCTGCGCCCAAGCGCTTCGAGGCAAGCCTCCGCTGCCCCGCCGCGTTCCAGCAGAACGAACACCGTCCCCCCGCACCCCAGCCCATAGGGCATATCGCTGTCATCATCGAAGAAACTCGAGTACCGCTCCAGCGACGGCCCCTTCTCCGTCAGCCACCACGCCTTCTTCGCAATTTCCCCTTCCAGGCACCCGCCGCTCACCGTCCCCGCGCGTTGTCCCGCCGCGGTCAGCATCATCCGCGCGCCCGGTCGCCGGTACGCCGAGCCCTCAATCCCCACCACCGTCGCCAGGCAGACCTCGTCCCCCGCCGCCTGCGCGCGCTTCCACAGCTCGAGAATTTGCTTCACTTCCGCCATACACCGTCCACCGTGAGGAACTCGCGCGGCAGTCTATATTTCTCCTCTCGCTAACCCATCCGAATCGAGCGTCAGCTGCGTGAGAGATCGGCCTAACTCGCGCGAAGCGCGCTCCGCCTGGACCGGCCAGTCCCCGGGTGCCCCATCTCTGCCCGATTTTGGCAGACGTGGGTCGAACTAACCCGCTCGGTCCGTCAGCGCGATCAGATCCTCAATCCGCACTGGCAGCTTCCGCACCCGCACGCCCGTCGCGTGATACACCGCGTTGGCGATCGCCGGAGCCACCCCGGCGAGCCCAATCTCGCCAATCCCGCGCGCCCCGTATTCGTTCACGTGCAAATCAGGATACTGAACGAACACGCAATCCAGCTCGGGCACGTCCGCATTCGTCGCTACCAGGTAATCCGCGAAGTTGTTGTTGAGCGGCTTGGCATTGCGCTGGTCGTAAATCGTCTCTTCGAACAGCCCCATGCCGATCCCCATCACCACCGCACCCAGAATCTGATTCCGGCCTGTCTTCTCGTTGATGATCTTTCCCGCGTCGATCACCGTCAGCCCCTTCGTCACCCGCAGCCGCGCAATCCCGGGATCCCACGCCACCTCGATGAACTGCGCGCCAAATGAATGTGCGGAGTATTGCTGCGCTTCCGCCCGCTGCGGCGATGTCTTCGCCTCGGCCTCCAGCGCCCCCAGCCGCGCGCTCGCCAGAACCTGCCCGAACGGCACGCCGCTCGACGGCGGCTGATCGGCCACGTGGATCCGCCCCCCAGTCATCGCCAGCTTCGGCGGATCGCCCCCCGCCTCGGCCTGCTTGCCCGGATAAAACGGCGACCCTGGCGTCTGCTGGGCCACCGCAATCACCCGATCCACCACGCCCTGCGTCGCCTGCGTCACCGCCGGCAGCACCGTCGCCGTCGTCGTCGACCCGCCCGATGTCGGACCCTCCGGCAGCGTGCTGTCGCCCAGCACCACCTCAATCTTCTCGATGGGAATGCCCGTCTTCTCCGCCACCACCTGCGCAAAAATCGTGTACGTCCCTGTCCCGATGTCCTGCGTCGCGCAGCTCGCCCGCGCCGTCCCGTCTGCGTTGAGCCGCACCCGCACCGTCGCCGACCCGCGCCCCGCATGCCACGTCGCCGTCGCCATCCCCCAGCCAATGATCTCGTCGCCGCGTTTCATCGACCCCACCTGCGGCGTCCGCTGTTTCCATCCCCACTTCTCTGCGCCCGTCTGGTAGCACTCGCGCAGATGCTTGCTCGTGAACGGACGCACCGCGCTGTAGCTCAGGTCCTGCTCCGCATAGTTCTTCAGCCGCAGCTCGATCGGATCGACGTTCAGCTTGTACGCCAGCTCATCGAGCGCCGACTCCAGCGGAAACAGACCCGACACAATCCCCGGCCCCCGCATCGGCGTCGGCGTCCCCATATTCGTCGGCAGAATGTCCTGATGCGTATCCACGTTGTCGCACGCATACAGCATCGCCGTTACTCCCACGCAGTTCTCCACAAACGTGTCCACCTGCGAGGTCGGCTGCTGCACATCATGCTGGATGGAAACCAGCTTCCCATCCTGGTTCGCCCCCAGCCGCATCCGTTGCTGCGTCAGCGGGCGATGCCCCACCGTCGTGAACATCAGCGCCCGCGGCACCTGCACCTGCACCGGCCGCTGCACCCGCTTCGCCGCCAGCGGCGCCAGCAGCGAGTGCGGCCACGGAAACAGCTTTCCCCCGAATCCCGATCCGCAGAATGGCGAGATCACCGTGATCCGGTCGAGCGGGATGTTCATCATCTCCGACACAACGTGCTGATGATTCATCACTCCCTGTGTCGTCTCGTAGAGCGTCACCCGGTCCCCGTCCCACGCCGCGATGGTCCCGTGCATCTCCATCGGGTTGTGCGTCTCCACCGGGATCACGTACGTCTCATCCACCTTCGCCGCTGCGCCCTCGAACGCCGGCGCCGCACCGCCGCGGCTGTAATGGATGCCGCGCGGTGGCGTCGGAGCCGGCGCATCCGCCAGCTCCACCACCGGCTTCTCCGCCTCGTAGGTCACCTTCACCTTCGTGGCCGCCTCCTGCGCCTGCGCAAACGTATTTGCAACCACCAGGGCGACATATTGCCCGTAGTAGTAGACCTTGTCGTCTTCAAAGGGAGGCCGCACTTCGCCCGCGCGGCTGTTCTGCTCAAAATGTCCCGCCGGCCGGTAAAGAGGCTCCGCATTCCCGTGGTGCAGGATCGCCAGCACCCCTGGCATCCGCTCCGCCGCCGCCGTATCGATGCTCGCGATGCGCGCGTTGCCCACCGTGCTCCACACCGGATACCCGAACGCCAGATTCTCCAGCTTGTGATCGAGCGCATACGCCGCGCCTCCGCTTACTTTCGCCGGCCCATCCACGCGCGACAAAGCCGCGCCAATCACTGATGTGCTCATGGTTTTCGACTCCTCACCAATCTGCGTGGGCTGTCCTGAACGCTGACCGCTGATCGCTAACTGCTGACTGCTGATCGCTAACTGCTGACTTCTAACTGCTGACCATCAGCGTTCTCACCAGCGCCCGCTTCGCCAGCTCAATCTTGAAGCCGTTGTACTGCAGCGGCTTCGCGCCCGTCATCGCCGCATCGGCGGCCCGCTGGAAAACATCCCGGCTCAGTGTCTGCCCTTCCAAAACCTTCTCCGCCTCGCGCGAGCGCCACGGCTTCGTCCCCACGCCGCCCAGCGCCACGCGCGCCCGCTCGATGCGTCCCCCGCTGGTGTGGATCACCACCGCCGCCGACGCCAGCGCAAACTCGTACTGCGCCCGGTCCCGCAGCTTCAAATAATGCGACTTCGTCCCCGCCGCCAGCGCCGGCAGCGTCACATGCGTGATCAGCTCGCCTGGCGCCAGCACATTCTCCTTGTCCGGCGTATCGCCCGGCGTCAGATAAAACTCGTCGAGCGCAATGGCCCGCTCGCCCCCTGCCTTTGCAGGTCCGCCGCCCGCGGTGTGCACCACCGCCTCCAGCGCCATCATCGCCACCGCCATGTCCGACGGATGCGTCGCCACGCAGTGTTCGCTTCCACCCAGCACCGCGTGAATCCGGTTGAATCCATCCATCGCCGAGCAGCCCGACCCAGGCTGCCGCTTGTTGCACGCGTAATTCGTGTCGCGATAGTAGTAGCAGCGCGTCTTCTGCAGCAGGTTCCCGCCCGTCGTCGCCATGTTGCGCAGTTGTGGTGATGCGCCCGACAGCAGCGCCTCCGACAGCACCGCATACTTCTCCTTCACCGTCGCGTTCCACGCCAGATCGCTGTTCCGCACCAGCGCCCCGATCCGCAATCCTCCCCCCGCCAACTCCTCCACGCGATCGAGCGGCAGCGGATTGATGTCCACTACCGCCGCAGGCTCGAGCACGTGCAGCTTCATCAGGTCCACCAGCGTCGTGCCACCGGCAAGAAACGTGCCCCGCGCCCGCGTCGCCCCTTCCACCGTCTTCGCCTGGCTGTATCGAAAGCTCTGCATGGCTACGCTCCCTGCTTCCCGCGCGCCTGCTGCACCGCGGCCACAATATTGTTGTAGGCGCCGCAGCGGCAGATGTTCCCGCTCATCGCCGCGCGCACCGCGTCATCGTCAGGCCCAATCGGCTCATGCAGCAGCGCCGTCGCCGACATAATCTGTCCCGGCGTGCAGTACCCGCACTGGAACCCGTCGTGCTCCACAAAAGCCGCCTGCACCGCGCTCAGCTGCCCATGCGCCGCCACTCCCTCGATCGTGGTGATCCGGTCGCCCTGGTGCATCACCGCGAAGCTCAGGCAGCTGTTCACCCTCCGCCCGTTCACATGCACCGTGCACGCTCCGCACTGCCCGTGGTCGCACCCTTTCTTCGTCCCAAACATCTCCAGATGGTCCCGCAGCGCATCCAGCAGGGTCACCCGCGGCTCCAGCATCACCCGGTGATCCTTCCCGTTCACGTTCAGCGTCACAGGAACCGCGCCCGGCACGGCAGCGTTCTCCGCGTTCTCGGCCTGTTCAACGGCCGCGGCGTGCGCCAGCGGCGCGGCCGTCACGGTTATCCCCGCCGCGCCCAGCTGCCCAAGAAAAGCCCGGCGCGAAAACCGCCCCGCCGCCGGCCCGGACTCATCGTCCCTCAGTTTCTCTTCCACCCGATCCTCCAGCGTCGCATCGCCGGCGCCTCGCTTTCGCTCGTTCATCGCAGCTCCTTCTTCGTTCGATGACCTGCCCCTGCCGCGAGCGCAGGAGCGGCCCCAACTATATAAGTAGACGTGAAAACGATCGGCTCCGCAGCTCTGGGACGCTGCGGCCCCGGGGATCCTACAGTTGCGTCACGTTGTGCGCGGGCGGCACCGCGCGTTCCTGCTTCCGGCTCAGGACGAATGCATTATCCGTGTTCCGCTGCGTCGCCGCCGCTTTCTCGATTTTGCGCCAGAAGGCTACAAAGTAGTCAACACCGGTCAGGATCGAAATGGCCGCCATGTAGTAGATCCCCACCACCGCAAACAGGTGGACCGGGAAAATGAACCATCCCAACCGCCAGGCATGCCACCCCTCATCGAGCGTCGCCAGCACCACCGAGATAATCTGGATCACCGTCTTCAGCTTGCCTGCGTCGCTCGCTTCGATCGTGAATCCTTCCGTCGACGCGATCTGCCGCAGCCCGCTCACCAGAAACTCGCGCCCCACCACCACCACCACGATCCACGGCTTCACCACATGGGGATTGAACTGCACCAGCTCCACATACGCCGACGTGATGAGCAGCTTATCCGCGATCGGATCGAGCAGCATGCCCATGGTCGTGATCTGGCCGCGGCGCCGCGCCAGATACCCGTCGATCCCGTCAGAAATCGAAACGATGATAAAGAACGCCGACGCGATGATTTCCTGCTCGCCGTAGAAGCCGCTGTGCGGAAAATGCGGCGACAGCATCCAGATGAGCACTGGCACGCAGAAAATGCGGCCCATCGTGATGGAATTCGGCAGGTTCACGGGGAGGCCCGGCGACGCCTACAGCCATTATGCACCACCGGCCCCGCGCCTATCTCGAACGGCTACGGCTCCTTGCACGCGCATTACGGGTACCCGGTGCAGGCCTGCTTTTGGCTTGCGCGGGCCTGGGAAGCGCATGGGTGATTCCGCTTGCCCTTCCGCGACCGACGGCCTGATGACCGATCGGAGCCTATGCTGCCTGTTGCGGCTTATCTCGCGCGGCGCCGTGATGCCGGTTCAGGGTCAGCACGCCTCCCTGCCGGCGATCGCGTCGCAGTTGCAGGGCGCGTCCCGGTGCGTGAGCCGCTGCGAGAAGACTCGATCCGCCGTCGGCGAGGGCGATTGCGCATCCTGCGATGGGCGCATATGCTGTACGCAGGCACCCGAGCCCTCAGGACCCTGTATGCAGCTTCTGATCGTGGAAGATCAGCCCACCGAATTACGGATTGCCGCAGCCGTTGCGCGCGATTGCGGATATCCGATCATCGAGGCGCGCTCCTCGAGTGCCGCGGCTCAACAGTTTTTGGAAAAGGCTCTGGAGGGAGTCCACCCGCTGCCGGACGCCATCCTGCTGGATTTGGATCTCGGCCATGACAGCGGTTTCGAGCTCCTTCGCTTCTGGCACGCCAATCCGCAAACTGCCAAAGTGCCTGTGATCGTGTGGACGATCCTCGGCGAACAGTACCGCGAGATTTGCGAGATGTTTAAAGTCAGCAGTTATATCGATAAGGGCGCCGGCGCCGCCGCGTTGCGCGAGGCGCTTGGGAAGCTGGGGCAACTGGCTTCCTGACCAACCGCCCAACGGAAGCCGCCCAGGCGCGCCCGGCGCAGTTCCCTGCCATGGCCTTTCCCCGGGGCCGTATTCGCGCGCAAACGCAGGATATAGTACAAAGTAGCGTCCGAACTTGCCGTTTCCCAACGGCAGGCTAATTTTCCCTGACCCATTGCAAAGGGGGCCCAAGTGACCGACCTGGCGGAGATTATTTCCCGCAATGAAGAACAGATTCGCGCGGAGTGGACCCGCGACATGAGTAAAACCGTCCAGCGCGGAGACCTGATCAGCAAAACCGAGCTGAACGAGCAATCCGGGGCTCTGCTGAAAGCGGTCGTGGCCGGGATGCAAAGCAGCGGTGCGGCGGACGTCCGGAGCGCTGGCTGGACGCAGGCCCGGGAATTGCTGGAAGACATCTCCGCCTCGCGGGCGCGGCAGGGATTTACCCCGACCGAGGTGGCGACGTTCGTTCTGTCGCTGAAGCACCCGTTGTTTGCGGCGATTCGGCGGGATCCCGGGAAGAACCAGGACAAGCTGTTCGAGACCCTGTGGGCCGCGACGGAGCTGCTGGACGGCCTGGCCCTGGTGACGACGGAAGCCTACAGCGCCACGCGGGAACAGCTGGTCCAGCGGCAGCAGCAGGAGTTGCTGGAGCTGTCGACGCCGGTGGTGAAGCTGTGGGATGGAATCCTGGCGCTGCCGATTATCGGCACGCTCGACAGCGCGCGCACCCAGGTGGTGATGGAGAACCTGCTGCAGACGGTGGTTTCGACCAACTCAAAGTTCGCAATTATCGACATCACCGGGGTGCCGACCGTGGACACGATGGTGGCGCAGCATTTGCTGAAGACCATCACAGCGGCCCGCCTGATGGGCGCCGAGTGCATCATCAGCGGAGTGCGGCCGCAGATTGCGCAGACCATCGTCCATCTGGGCATCAACCTCGAAGACGTGATGACGCGCGCCAATCTGGCCGACGCCTTTGGACTGGCGCTCGACATCAGCGGGCGCACCGTGGTGCGGAAGGCGAACGTGGCCGGGCCGTCGAGGGGCATCCTCGCTGGTCCGCTGAACAGACAGGAGAGCTAACGTGGAGCGCATCCCAGTTCTGCGCATGGGCAGCCTGCTGCTGATCACCATCCAGGTGGACATGCACGACAAGCTCGCCCTGCAACTGCAGGATGACGTGACGAATCGCATCGCCGAATGGGGCTCCAGAGGCGTCCTGATCGATATTTCGTCGCTGGAGATCGTGGATTCGTTTATCGGCCGGATGCTGGCCAACATCGCCGCGATGTCGCGGGTTCTGGGAGCGGAAACGGTGGTGGTGGGCATGCAGCCTGCCGTCGCGATTACGCTGGTCGAACTGGGCATGTCGCTGCCTGGCGTACGCACGGCCCTCAGCGTGGAGGCAGGCATGGAACTGCTCTACGGAGCGGGAGCGGGTTTCCGCACGGGGAGCGAGGATGAGCGAGACGAGGCGTGAGACCCTGCCCCTGCTGAACTCCAACGACGTCGTGCTCGCCCGGCAGAAGGTGAGGCAGTGGGCGACCGAGCTGAAATTCACGCTGGTCGACCAGACCAAGCTGGTGACGGCAGCCAGCGAGCTGGCGCGCAACACGCTCGACCACGGCAAGGGCGGATCGATGACGATCGAGCAACTCGCGGCCGGCGTGCGTGTGGGGCTGCGGCTGACCTTCGAAGATCGCGGGCCAGGCATCCCCGACATCGCATTAGCCCTCAAAGATGGGTTCACGACGGGCAGCGGAATGGGGCTGGGACTCGGCGGCAGCAAACGGCTGGTCAACGAGTTTTCGATCGATTCCGCCCCGGGACAGGGGACGCGGGTCACGGTCACGCGATGGAAGTAGCTTTCACGGAATGGATCCCGATCACCGACGCGAGCTCGGTGGGTGAGGCGCGGCGGCGCGCCCTGCTCATCGCGCAGCGGCTGGGGTTCGATGACGAACGCTCCGGCGAGCTGGCGGTGCTGACCACCGAATCCTCACGCAACGTGCTGCTGCACGGCGGGAGGGGCGAAGTGGTGATCTCGGGAATGCAGGACGAGGGGAAGTCCCTGGCGCGCATTCTCGCCCTCGACCACGGGCCCGGCATCGCCAACGTCGCGCAGGCCATGACCGACGGCTATTCCACCGCCGGAACCATGGGCAGCGGCATGGGCGCCATGCGCCGCATGGCCACGGCCCTCGAAATCTTCACCGGGAAGAACGGCACCGTGCTGCTGCTGGAACTGGGCGATCCTACGCCGCGAGGCAATCTGCGCATCGCGGGCATGGCCGTCCCCTTTCCCGGCGAGCGGCTGTGCGGAGATGGATGGGCGGTGCACCGGACGCCGGAGCGCATGGTCGTCCTGCTGACCGACGGCCTCGGGCACGGGATCGATGCGGCGGAGGCCGCCCAGGAGGCGGTGGCCACCTTCCACAAGCGGCACGATCTCGCGCCGGCACAGATTCTCACCTTCCTCCACGATGCCTTGAGGAAAACGCGCGGCGCGGTCGCCGCTGTGGCGGAAATTCGCCCGCAGGAAAAAGTCCTCACCTATGCGGGCGTCGGCAACATCTCCGCAGTGGTCATCGGGGCAGGCGGGTCCCGCAGCCTCGTCTCGCACAACGGAACACTGGGCATGGTGACCCAGCGGATCCAGGAATTCCGGTTACCGTGGACCGAAGACGCCATTCTCGTTCTGCACTCGGACGGCCTCCAGTCGAAGTGGGATTTGACCAGCTATGCAGGCTTAATGGCGCGGCATCCCGCGGTGATTGGCGGAACCCTGCTGCGCGATTTCCGCCGCAGGCGCGACGACGCCAGCGTGGTCGTGGTGAAGGCGGCCTAGGAGGCGCGCGGCCATGGCGATCCCCGTCTTCCAGCTGACCCTCCGCACCGAGCGCGACGTGGTGCAGGCGCGGCAGCGGGCACGCGAAGTCGCCGCGGAACTCGGCCTGGACAATCAGGACCAGATTCGCATGGCAACCGCCGCGTCGGAGATCGCGCGCAACGCCTTCCGCTACGCGCGCAACGGCAGAGTCGAATTTGCTGTGGGCCTCCAGGAGCCACAGAGCCTCGAGGTGACGGTGTCCGACACCGGCCCAGGCATCGCGAATCTCGAAGAAATCCTGGACGGACGGTACAAATCAGCCACCGGTATGGGGCTGGGCCTGCTGGGGACGCGGCGCCTGATGGACCAGTTCGAGATCGACAGCCACCCGGCGGGCACCACGGTGCGCATGGTGAAGCACATCCCGCCACAGCATGCCCTGATGACGCAGCGGACCGTCCGCGAGCTGAACCGGAAGCTCGAAGAACGGACTCCCGACAGTCCCTACGAAGAGATCGAGCAGCAGAACCAGGAGCTGCTGAAGACGCTCGAGGAACTGCGCTCCCGCCAGGTCGAGCTGGAGTTGTTGAATCGCGAGCTCGAAGACACCAACCGCGGCGTCGTGGCCCTCTATGCCGAGCTGGACGAGCGCGCCGACTATCTGCGCCGAGCGTCGGAGCTGAAGACGAAGTTCCTCTCCAACGTTTCCCATGAATTTCGCACGCCGCTGAACTCCATCATCTCCTTGGCGCGGCTGCTCATGGACCGCTTGGACGGCGATCTGACCCCGGAGCAGATGAAGCAGGTGCGCTTCATCGAGAGCTCAGCGCGCGATCTGCAGGAGATGGTCAACGACCTGCTCGATCTGGCTAAAGTCGAGGCGGGAAAGGTTCGCATCCGGCCCAGGCAGTTTGAAGTCCACGAGCTGTTCAGCGCGCTGAAAGGCATGCTCAAGCCGCTGCTCGCCGACAACACGTCGGTGGAGCTGCTGTTTGAGGATGCGAGCGAATTGCCCACGCTGCACACCGACGAGGGCAAGGTTTCGCAAATCCTGCGCAACCTCATTTCGAATGCGCTGAAGTTCACGCCCGCCGGTTATGTGCGCGTGGCCGCGCGGATGCCCGGGCCGGATCTGGTGCTGTTCAGCGTGGAAGACACCGGCATCGGCATCGCCAGGGATCACCACGAATCGATCTTTCGCGAGTTCAGCCAGATTGAGAATCCGCTGCAGGAACGGCATCGCGGCACCGGCCTCGGCCTCCCCCTCTGCCGCAATCTGTCGATGCTGCTGGGAGGCAAGATCTGGCTGGAAAGCGAGCTCGGGAAGGGATCGGCGTTCTATGTCGCCGTTCCCGCGGTCTACGTGGGCGAAGTCATCGAGGCCGGGGATGCGGCGACCCTGCCGACGCCGGAATTCCATCGCGCCCCCGTGCTGATTCTCGAAGACAACCTGGAAACGGCGCACATCGTCGAGACCTATCTGCGTTCCACGGAATTTCAGCCGATCCTGGCGTCGAGCCTCGAGCAGGCCGAAGCATGGGCGCATCGCCACACACCGGTTGCGGTCATTTCCGACATTTATTTGGGAGAGGAGACCGCCTGGGGATTCTTGAGCCGGCTGCGGGACCGGCTGCCGCGCCTGCCCATTATCGCCACCAGCGCCTATGAAGACACGCAGGCGGCCGCGGAAAAGGGTGTCGATGCTTTCCTGCCCAAGCCGCTCGATCGCGAAAAGTTGATGGGCGAGTTGCGGCGGCTGACCGCCCACGCCGGCACCCGGCGGCTGCTGGTCGTCGATGACAACGACGTGTCGCGCTACATTCTGCGGGAACTGCTGCATCTGCCGTGGCTCGAGCTGGCGGAGGCAAGCAACGGTACGCAGGCGCTGGCCGCGATCCGGGAAAACGCGCCGGATGGCATCATCCTCGATCTGCTGATGCCGGACATCGGAGGCATGGAAATTCTGCGCCAGTTGCGCGCAACCCCGGCAACCGAAAGGCTTCCAGTATTGATCTATACATCGAAGCCTCTGACCGCCACCGAGCGAACCGTCCTCGAATCGTGGGGCGCCGCGGTGGTTCGCAAAGAGGATGTTTCGACCAGACTTTCTCCGCAGCCCTTTTTGGATTGGCTGACCGCTGCGGGGCTTTCACCGCCGCGTGCGGAATCGGACCTGCATGCCTGAACCGGCCCCACGGATCCTCATCGTCGACGACCGGGAACAAAACCGGTACGTGCTCTGCCGCGTGCTGCGCCAGGCGAGCTACGAGTGTGCAGAGGCAGGCAGCGGCGCGCAGGCGCTGGCGCTGGTGGAGACGCTGCCCGACGTCGTTATCCTCGACGTGAATCTGCCCGATATGTCGGGATTCGAGATCACGCGGCGCATCAAGAGCGACCCGCGGACGTCGCAGATTGCGGTGCTGCAAATTTCCGCCTCCATGGTGGCCAGCGAGAACAAGGCGCGGGCGCTCGAAGCTGGCGCGGACGGTTACCTGGTCCATCCCATCGACAGCACCGTGCTGGTTGCGACGGTTCGCTCGCTGTTGCGCCTGCGCGCCGCGGAGGGCATGGCACGCCAAGCGGCTGCCGAGTGGGAATCGACCTTCGATGCGCTCGCGGAAGGGCTGGCGGTGGTGAGCCCCGACGGCAGCCTGGTGCGATGGAACTCGGCCTTCGCCGCGTATTGCGGACCGGACTTCGCCCCGGCAGCAGGCTGCGACGCCGCGGAGTTGCTGGAAAAACTGGTCGGCACCCGCGCGCCGCTGCTGCCGGATGGACACGGCCAGTCGCCGCTGGATTTCAACCTCGGCGCCCGCAGCCTGCAACTTTCGGTGAAGCGCATCGGTGCGGAGCATGAATCTGGCACGTTGGTGCTGGTGCTGACCGACATTACCGACCGGCAATTGGCCGAGTACGCTCTGCGCACCGCCGAAAAGATCGCCGCCACCGGCAAGCTCGCCAATGCCATTGCGCATGAGATTAATAACCCGCTGGAGTCGCTGACGAACCTGCTCTATCTGGCCCAGGTGTCCACGAGTGTCGAAACCATTCAGGCCTATCTGGCGAACGCCACGGAGGAACTGGCCCGCATCGCGCGGATCACCCACCAGACGCTCACTTTTCATCGCGATACGCAGACGCCGGTCGCGATTGACGTGGGCGATCTGGTCGGCGACGTGATTGAGTTGTTCGAGAAATCGGCTGCGGCTCGGCGCATCCGCGTCGTCTTCGATCGGCAGCCGGCGCTCACGATCTATGGCTATCCCGGCCAGCTAAGCCAGGTGTTCGGCAATTTGCTGCGCAATGCCGCAGAGGCGGCGCACCCTGACACCGCGGTCATGGTGCGCGTGCGGCCCTTCCATTGCTGCGGACGCGCCGGCATGCGGGTGACGATCCACGACCGGGGAACCGGCATTCCAGCCAGCGTGCAGAAGATGATGTTCGATCCGTTCTTTACGACGAAAGAGCTGCGCGGGTCGGGACTCGGGCTCTGGGTCTCAAAAAACCTGGTGGAGAAACACCACGGCACGATCCGCTTTCGTTCATCGACGCGGCAAGGCAGCAGCGGCACCACCTTTGCCGTGTTTCTTCCCGTCGCCGCGCTCACGCGCGATACCTATCCCAGAGAAGCTGCGTAGAGCCTGTTATTAGCTTTCCCGGGCGTGGCGCTGGGAGCCGGTTTTTCTCAGCTCGAGAAGCGAGGAGCGACGAAGATCGGGAATCTTCGAGCGACGAGCGACGAAGAAATGGGGAAAACCGGCCCCAGCCCGAAGGGTTGCGGCGAAAACCGGGTCCCCGGCGCGCTGCTTTTGGCGGGGCGGGCCAGAACGCCTCCCACGCGAAAGTGAATAACTGGCTCCAGGCCCGGCCACCCGGCGGATCCCACTCCCTCAATCCTGTTCTAGGCCGATTCGTTCACCTCGACAATCGCCTTCATGAGCGTCGTGCGCGTGGGCAGCGATCCGAATTGCGAAACCACTTCCGAGAGGTGCAGGCGGTCCGTGACCCAGTGCGAAGTGTTGATCCGGCCTTCTTCCATCAGCCGGATGATCCGTGGGAAAAGCCCGAAGCTGTTGCGGCTCGCAAGGATGCTTAGTTCTTTGCGATGAAAAAGCGCGTCGTCGATCGCGACCCGGTCGCGGGTGAGGCCGACGAAGACCAGCCGGCCGCCCGTGGCGACGTACGCCAGGCTCGCGGCCATGGCCGCGGCGCTGCCGGTCGCGTCGAAGACCACATCGGCGCCGCGATCTTCCGCCGTGAGCGAGGACGCGTATCCCATGCGGCCGACCAGCGCTCTGCGCCACTCGCTCTTCTCGACGATATGGACGGAAGCGCCCGCTGCGCAGGCGAACTGCGCCACGGAAATGCCGATGGGGCCCGCCCCCACAATGAGCACCGATTCGCCGGCATGCAGACCGCTCCGATCGACGGCGTGCGCCCCGATTCCCAGCGTCTCGACCAGAGCCAGCTGATCGAGTGACAACTGCGCGGAGGGGTGCACCAATTCGAGCGGCACCGAGAGGAACTCCTGCATGCCGCCGTCGACGTGGATGCCCAGCAGGCGCAGGCGCTCGCAGGCATTCCGCCGGCCCTGGGCGCACGCCCGGCAGCTTCCGCAGGTGAGGTACGGTTCAATGGCACAGCGGCTGCCCGGCGCGATACCGCGGGAATTCGCCGGTGCCTCCACCACCATCCCGGCGAGTTCGTGCCCCAGAACTCGCGGGTAGGTGTAGACGGGATGATCCCCGGCGAAGGCGTGGAAGTCGCTGCCGCATACGCCCACCCGTTCCATTCGCACCAGCGCGTGGCCGTTTTGCGCCACTGGGGCTATCGCCTCGCGCTCCGCGAATTTGCCCGGCGCCTCAAGGATGACCTGCCTCATCGTCTGCCGTCCGCCATCTTGAATATTGGTTCGTCCATTATGCAATTCCTGATTCCAGGAGAGGGCTTGTAAATAACCAATTCCCCGCGATTTGCTCAGTCCACGCTCGCTTGCCGATATCTGTCATGAAGGCTGTACCATTTGCCAATCCTGGGTCCACTCTGCGTTTCCTGTAAGATGAACCATCATTGGGTTACTCTGGATCATTGGGGTAGTTTCCATGCCGCACGCCACATCCAGAACTGCTGAGCATCCTGATACACGGATTACGGCGAAGCTGATTGCCCGCATCAAGAACCTGATTGCGACCGGCGCGATTTCTCCGGGGGCGAAGTTTCCGCCGGAACGGGAACTGGCAAAAGAATTCGGCGTCAATCGCGCCTCGGTGCGCCAGGTGCTGAAGGTCCTCGAAATCATGGGGGTCCTGTCGCAGCGAGTGGGCGATGGCACGTATCTGAGCGAAAGCGCCGAGACCATCCTGAACGAGCCCATCGACTTCCTTGTCCTGCTCGACGACCTCTCCCAGCACGAGCTGTTCGAAACGCGCCTCATGATCGAGCCCGAGCTCACGGCGCGAGCCGCCGAGCGCGCAACCGCGGAAGACATTGCCACGCTGCGCAACGCCATCTTCGCCATGGAACGCAGCAAGTCGACCCGCGAGCGGCTGAATGCCGACATGGCGTTCCACGAAGCCATCTTTCGCGCCAGCGGCAATCGCATTTGCCATCTGCTCTTCAAGGGAATTCACCGAACGCTGCTGATGAGCATGGGCCAGCTCTCCGACCGCGTCGCTCTCGAGCATCCGCTCATGTTTCATCGCAGGATCTACACCGCGATTCGCGAGCGCGATCCGGAGGCGGCGCGCCTGGCGATGCAGGAGCACATCACAGATGCCCGCGGCCTCATTACTCATCCTCACGCTTCGCAATAACCCCCCGGTTAGAAGTAAAACTTGAGCGCAACCTGCAACTGGCGCGCGGTGTTGGCCGTGGACGTGACCACGCCGAAAAAGCCCGGCCCGTCGGGAAGGAACGTATCGGGCGCCGCAAATACCGGCGTGTTGGTGGCATTGAAGGCCTCGGCCCGGAACTCGAACCGTTTGCTCTCGTTCACCTTGAACGAGCGGAAGAAGGAAGCATCCAGATTCCGGCCCCAGTCGGCACGCAGGCTGTTGCGCCCCATGGTGCCGAAAGTCCCGGCAGCCGGATCGGTGAAGGCGTTGATATTGATGGGATCAAGTTTGCTCAGCGGGTAAGCCGAAGTGCTGGCATGCGGATCGCCGGTTTCATCTGCTCGCTCGGCGCCGTAGAAGTTATTAATGTTGGATATCCCGTTGTCGTCCTGCACGTCATAGCGCGGCCCGCTGTTGAGCGAGACGATGCCGTTCAACTGCCAGCCGCCAATGATCTGGTTGACAATGCCGCTGCGCGACCGCAGCATGCCGGTTCCGAACGGCAGCGGCAGAACAAAGCTGCCGGCGAAGATCTGCGGCAGGTCATAAGCCGCCGGCCCGCGATCGATGGCCAGATCGTAGGGGTTCTGTATCTCGCACCCTGAGTTATAGCCGTCGCAGCCGGTGGTCAGCGCCTTGGACCACGTGTACGCCAGAGTCGACGTAATGCCGGAACGAAGATGAATCTCCGATGACACCTGAAGCGAGTTATACGTCGTGTGCGACAGGCTCTCGGTATACGGCGTCTGCGGAATGTAAGAATATGGCGCATTCCCGCCTGGACTGGTAAGCGCGTTGGCGGTCACAGCGGTAGCGATGCGCGCGTTGCGCGACCCGACATAGTTCACCGTGGTCACGATGCCCGTCGCCATCTCCCGCTCGAAGCCGAAGTTCCACTGATCGGAGTAGCCGTTCTTTAGATGAGGATCGGTGTATGCATTCGTATTGAGCGGCGAGAACGGCGACGAGGCCGGCGGAATTTCGCTGGCGCCCACGTTGCCGAAGCCGAAGGGATCCTGCGCCAGACCGGTAGGCGGACCGTACAGATTGAATCCGCCCGGCGCGCCCACAAAGGCGATGTTGGGCCAGGTCTGCGTATAGTTCGATTGATTCTCCGTGACGCCGGCCCAGTTATCGAAGAACCGCCCGTAGCCCCCATGCATCACCGTCTTCGCGGTCAGGCGATAAGCAAACCCAAAGCGCGGCTGGATATTGTCGTAGTTATCGTGGATGATCTTGCCGTTTTTCGCGATCGTGACGTCGGCAGGCAGCGCGCCGCCGGGAATGCAGGGCGCTCCCTGGCTGGGAGAGCACGCCGGAGCTGGACCTTGCAGGATATAAGTCCCGTTGCTGAAATCAAAGTCGCCGGTAATGTTGCTTTTGTTGGATGCTTTCCCTTCCCGCGGGTTCACGGTCAGGTCGTAGCGCAGGCCCAAATTCATGGTCAGTTTCTCGCTCATCCGCCATTGGTCCTGGAAGTACAGCCCTGTGATCCTCCCGCCATGCAGTAAGGAATAAACATTGTCGACTTCCGAATAAGTGGGAACACCGAGCACCATGGATGCCATGGGATCCCCGGTGTTTGAGTCGAGGTTGCCGTCCTGCGTCTGCGATACGTCGAAGTCGTTTTCTGAACCGAAGAACGGCTGCTCCCATCCATCCGTCGCCAGGCTGGCCCCGGTGCGGATGCTGTGGCGCCCGACCGTCCTGGCCCAGTCGCCGCGATATTCCCAGATATTGGAGTAATGCAGGCGGCCGATGTAGTTTTCGGCGCCCAGATAATTCGCGACGCTTGCCGACGGAACCTGCGTGCCGCCGAAAGGGGCGTGGTTGTAAAGATAAGTGGAAAAGCCAGGGCTTTGATAGAAGCTGGATGGCGTGTTGTTGAAGTATGGGGTGCGATTGTTTTGTGCTGACACGCGCCCGAAGGTGAACTGGAGAACGGAGCTGGCGCCGAAGGTGTGCGTCCAGTTAGCGGCGATGTTGTATTCCGAGTTATGGATGACGCTGACCGCGCCAGGATACCCGTTCGATCCGGTAATTGGCTCCCAGGCAGAGGTCCAGCGAACGAAGAAGCGGTTAGTGGGTGTAAGCTGCTCGTCGACGCGGACGGATACCTGGTCCTGATCGGTGATGTTTGGCGTGGTATCGAGCCCATTGAATTGCGGCTGGTTCGCGATAGTCTCGGGCGCCGGGAAAAACGTCTTGGCGTAGTTGACCATCGTTGTGTCGAGCATGCCGGCGGGAATTTTGTTGCAGGGCGTGCCGCTGGGCTGAATGCCGCTCCCGTTTGCCGGCAGCGGATTGCCCATCCCGTCGCACATGAACGGCTGCAGATCGAAGCCGGTTGCGTTCGGCGCTTCGGAGTCAGGCTGGGGAACGGAACTGAAGGGGTTGTAAAGCTGGATGCCCTGGCTGTCGAGATTGCTGAAGTCGCCGGCTAACTGGGCTGCTGTCGGCGTGCGGTAGAAGTTGCTCGACGCGGTGTTGTTGCGGTAGCCCTCGTAGGATGCGTAGAAGAAGGTTTTGTCGTGGCCGTTATAGTGGGGCAACAGCACCGGACCGCCCGCGCCGGCGCCAAATTGATTCTGCTTCAGCGGAGTCTTGATGGGGTTGAAGTAGTTCGCCGCATCCATGGCGTCGTTGCGGAGGAACTCCCACGCATCGCCATGGAACTCATTCGTTCCTGACTTGGTGACTACGTTGACGATGCCGCCCAGCACCTGCCCGAACTGCGCTTCGTCGTTATGCGACTGGACCTTGAACTCCTCGATGTCGTCCAGCGTCGGCTGTACAGCGTAGGTGTCGCGGATAGCGCCGTAGTTATTGATCCCATCGAGCAGATACATATTGCTGCGATTGTTCTGCCCATTGACGGAGGGAAGTACGACCGTGCCGACGGGATTCCCGATGCCGCCGAACCCGGAGTTCTCGGTCGCGTTTACCGGGCTGACGCCGGGAGAGAGCAGGAGAAGCTCGGTGAAGTTACGGCCATTGAGGGGCAAAGCGTTGACTTCGGTGCTGCTGATGACCGTACCCAGCTCGGCCGTCGACGTTTCGATCTGTACCGCATTCGCTGCCACGCTGATGGTGGTCGTGGCTGCCCCCACCTGCAGCGTGAAATTGATCGTCGCCGTCTGGTTGACGGCGAGGTTGAATTCCTGGGTGCGGGCCGTGGCAAAGCCAGTCATCGTGACGGTCGCCTCGTAGCTGCCCGGGATGATGTTCACCAGAGAGTAATTCCCGGTGTCGTTGCTTTTCGTCACCTGCTCGAACCCGGTGCGCGTGTCGCGCAGGCTGACGGTGGCGCCGGGAACGACCGCTCCGGAAGAATCGCGCACAATGCCGTTGAGGGCGGCGGATGCGGTGCCCACCTGGGCTGCCGCGTGGGGCACGCTCCCGATTGCGAGCAGGAGGGAGGCCAGAGCCCAGGCAATGAGGTACCGGTCGCGTATGGGTGTTTTCATGCGATGCCCTCTTTTCAGCGTGGCATGACGTCCAAAGGCTGTGCCAATTGGTCCGGCCAAGGCTAGCGAAGCGCGGGACCCATTGTCAAGCCCGCTTTTTTGACAGCATCAAGAAGCCGGCGCCGGTCAGAGGAGGCTGTTTCAGTGACGGCGGAGAGCCGTTTGCCGAGTATTTTCGCTGTTTCTGATAATCCAGACGGTTCCCACCGCGGTCCGGGATAACTGAATCCCGAAACGCGGCTCGCAGACTTCCGAATTGACAGTACCGGCAAGGAGCCGTAGATTTTCTCCCGTAGCCTTTCGCGTTCAATCGCAATGGCTGAACCGCAGCGCGCGTTCCCGTTGACGATCGAACAAGGCTTTTGGGGGCAGGCTGGCAGAAGAGCGATAGAACCGATCTGAGCACCGGCGAGCCGGATGAGACGATTTCATCGGCGATCATCGATGAAAAACTGCCCTCAGTGCCTCGAAAGGGAAACCTTGCTATGAAGAGAACCATCGCGGTCCTTGGTTTGAGCGGATGCATGTTGGCGCCTCAGGCGCTTGTTGCGCAGGATTCGGCCGCGCAGCCGAGAGCTGGCGACATTGTTTGGCATTTCGACGAGGCGCAGGGTCCCGCGGCGCACGACTCCGCCGGAAATGTCGATGATCCCATCGAAGGCTCCTGGCGGCGCGTTCCGGGAGTGGAGGGTCAGGCGCTCGAACTCGATGGGTACACGACCCATATCGAGCGCCGGGGCAAAGCGGTGCCGCACCTCGGCAACGCCTTCACTGTGCAGGCCTGGATCGCGCTCGACAACTATCCGTGGAACTGGGTGCCCATTGCCGATCAGAGCGATCTGGAGCAGGTGGGATATTTCCTGGGCATCGATGCGTTCGGCCACGTGGGCTTTCAGGTGGCCGTCGATGGCGTGTGGCAGAAGCTAACGACCACGCGCACCTTGCCGCTAAAAAAATGGGCGCACGTCACGGCGGTTTTCGATGGCCGCACAGGGCTCAGCATCTTCATCGATGGAGAAACCGCCGGAAGCCTGAATGCACCTGGCAATTTCTGGCAGGCGACGCAGGCGAGCCTGCTCATCGGCCGCGTGCGCAATCCGCTGCCGCCGTTTCCCGCATGGCTCAGCCATCCCCAGGATGCCGTCACATATTCCATCGACGGCGACCTGGATGATGTCGAAGTGCTGAACCATGCCGTTTCCGCCGACCAGGACAAGGATGCGGTAGCGGCGGCCAAGCCGCCCGCGCGGGACGTGATCCCTTACGCGGTGCTGCCTGCGGGGCCGAAGGAGGCGGGACCGTTCGGCGCCATGTATGCATCCCTGCATTACTACCCCGCATGGGACCGGCTGCGTCGGCTCGGTCCGGACTCCGACGTCGTAGTCCGCTTCGATCGGTCGCCCATGCGGCTCGTCTTTTGGCAGGGGACGAATTACATCCCCGCCTGGGTCACCGAAAACGGCAAGTGGTACACGGACGAGTTTCTGGAAACATGGGGACCGGGCTGCAAGGGTGCCGGCGACTGCGAGCCCATGTCCGACAAGCAGAGCCGCTACTCCCACGCCTCGATTGTGGAGTCGTCGCCGGCGCGGGCCATCGTGCACTGGCGCTACGCGCTCGCTGAGGCGCGCCAGTACGAGGGAGCGTACGAGGATCCTCTGACTGGCTGGTTCGACTGGGTCGATGAGTACTGGACCGTTTATCCCGACGGAGTGGCCGTGCGCAGGCAGCTGCTGTGGAGCTCCGCCGTTGAGAAGCCCCACGAATGGCAGGAGACCATCGTCATCAACGGCCCTGGCCAGCGGCCCGAAGACGATATCGAGCCGGATGCGCTCACGCTGGAAAACATGGCAGGTGAAACGGCCAACTACCGCTGGGAGCCCAAGGCTGACCCCACGACGTTTGACTATCCCAAAGGACCGCGCACGATGGATAACCCAAAGGGCGCGAACATCCAGATCGTTCACCTGAAGTCAAAAGAGAATCCCTTCCAGGTTGTCTGGACGAAGGGGACGTCGTTCGACAGCTACATCGGCGAGAAGAGCTTTTCCATGTTCGAATGGTGGAACCATTGGCCGGTGGCGCAGGTGGGCTCGAGCGGGCGGCCTGCCATCGTGGCCGATCGCGCTTCGCACACATCTCTTTCCCATATCTACTGGGCGCCGTACGGCCAGACCGCGAATACCGAGACGAAGCTGATGCTCTGCGGGCTCACTACGCAGGACGCCGCCGGATTGCTCCCGCTCGCAAAGTCCTGGCTGGCGCCGCCGGCGGTGCGCATCCGGCAGGGAGCAGCCGCAGGCGTGGAGTATGATCCGGCGCAGCGAGCGTTTGTCGTGCATCGCGACGCTACCGCGAGACCGGATCGCCTGGTGCTGGCGCTAGCCGCCGATGCGCAGAACCCGCTCTTCCACCCGGCATTTGTTGTCGAGAACTGGAGCGGCCCGGCAACCGTAACGGTAATGGTGAACGGCAGGAAGCAGGATGTTGCGGCGAGAACCGGCATTGAGCATCATCTCAGCGGAGATTCTCTGATCGTGTATTTGCCGTTCGAAGGCAGCCAGACCGTCGAGATCGGGATCGCTGCGGCGGCAAAATAGAACCCGGTGATTCCGGCGTTGGCTTGACGGCAGGAGAACGGGTTCTTAGAATCCGCTTGTCGCAAAACATGGCTGAACCAATGAGTCCTAAGCGGTCGCATTCGCGGCCCGGGCACGTTGCGGATGGCCGGCTGGAGAACGAAAGAGAGGCGCGTTCGTCATGCATGCACCCGCTTTAGGATTCCTGCTGGTCTTCGTCGCGGCCATCTCGGGCGGCGCGCTTGCCGTCCCGCTGAAGAAGCGACGCAGCTTCGAGCTCGAAAACATCTATATCCCCTCCACGCTGGTCATGATGCTGGTGCTGCCCCTCTCCATGGCCGCCTTCGTTCTGCCGCACTGGACCGATGCGCTGCGCGCCGCAGGCAGCGGAACCGTGTGGGCCGGAGCCGCGTACGGATTTGGGTGGGGCATCGGGGCCATTCTCTTCGGGTACGGCGTCACGCTCGCGGGCATGTCGGTGGGCTTCGCCATCATCATGGGCATCAACACGGCAGTCGGCTCGATCCTGCCCTTTATCGTGAAGTCGCGTGCGCAGATGATGACGACGGGGGGCGGAGTGATTCTCGCCGGCATCGCAGGATGCGTCATCGGAGTGGCCATCTGCGGCCGCGCCGGAGCCTTGCGGGAACGCGGCGCGCCCGCGGAGGGAAAGCCGCGGCGATTCGGGCTCGCGGTGCTGGTGTGCGCAGCCTCGGGAATCCTGAGCTCGTGCGCGAACCTGGGCTTCAGCTTCACCAGCCGCGTGGGCGATGAAGCAACGCGGCTCGGCGCCAGTCCGGTATTCGCCACGCTCGCCAGCTGGATGCCAGTCTTTTGGGGAGCGACCGTTGCGCTGCTGGTGTGGTTCGGCGGCCTGCAGCTCCGGCGCGGGACGTGGCGCAGGAATGTGGGCCCGGATGCGGCGTTCGACTGGATGAACGGCGTGCTGATGGGCGCCATCTGGTTTGTGGCCACCATCCCCTACGGCATGGGCGCGTATTACCTGGGCCGGCTGGGAACGTCGGTCGGATGGGCGGTCAACATCGCGTTCTCGCTGGTGGTCGCCAACGTGCTCGGATTTCTCACCGGCGAGTGGACGGGGGCGGTCGAGGGAGCCCGTCGCACGCTCTACGCCGGATTGGCCATTCTGATCGCAGCCATCGTGCTGCTGGCGGCCGGCAGCACCATGACCGGCGGATAAGGTCGGACCGACCAGGATGCGTCAGCCGTCTGCCGGTGAACGGCTGCCGGGAATAACAGGATTCGAGAAAGGGTGCGGGACACACCATGGAATACAGCGTTCTTGGAAAAACGGGGCTCAAGGTATCGCGGCTGAGCCTCGGCGCCTCGTCGCTGGGCGGAGTCTTTCATCCGGTGGATGAAAAGGAAGCCATCGCGGCGGTGCACGCGGCGCTCGACTGCGGCATCAACTATTTTGACGTCGCGCCGGCGTACGGCGGCACGCGGTCGGAGACGGTGCTGGGCAAGGCGCTGCGCCGCATTCCGCGCGATCGCTACTTCCTCTCGACCAAGGTCGGCAAGTATACCGATCCCAACACCTACGGCAAAGACACGCTGGACTATTCGCGCGCCCGCATTCGGGCGTCCCTCGAGGAGAGCGCGGCGCGCCTGGGCGTCGAATATTTCGACATTATCCATATACACGACATCGAGTACCAGAAGCGCGCGCACACCGAATGGGCGCTGACCGAAGGGTACGAATCGGTCCAGGAACTGAAGCGCGAAGGACGGATCGGAGGCGTGAGCTTCGGAATCTATCCCATGGATTTGTGGAAGAGAATCTTCGCCTCGGTGGAGATCGACGCCGCCCTGGTGCACAACCACTATTGCCTCAACGATACGCAACTGCTCGACCTGCTGCCGATCGCCCGCGAAAAAGGGATCGGCATCATCAATGGTTCGCCCTTTGCCTCGGGCCTGCTCACCGATCGCGGTCCCGCCGACTGGCATCCTGCAAGCGATGACGTGCGCGCGCTGTTCCGCGAGGCGGCGGAGTACTGCCGCGCGCAGGGCACCAGCATCAGCCGCTTGGCCCTGCAGTTCGCCAGCCAAAACCCCAACATCCCCACCACGTTGTTCAGCACGGCCAATCCTGAAACCGTGCGCACGAACGTTGCCGATTACGCCACACCGTGCGATATGAGCCTGGTGAAACAAATCAGTAAGATTCTGTTGCCGGTGCTCAATCAGGAATGGAACTACTGAAGCGATGATCGACGCGCACCACCATCTGTGGCAATTCAATGATCGCGACTATGTGTGGATGAGCGGCGCGATGGGCTCGCTGCGCCGCGACTTCCTCATCCCGGATCTGGAGGCGGTGGCCCAGGAGAGCGGCGTCACCGGCACCATTGCCGTACAGGCGCGGCAGAGCCTGACCGAGACGAAATGGCTGCTGGACCTGGCCGCGCAGCACCCGTTGGTGCGGGGCGTGGTGGGATGGGTTCCGCTTTGCGACGCGCTGGTGGAAGCGGAACTGGAAAGCCTCGCGCGGAACCAGCAGCTAAGGTCCGTGCGGCACGTCCTGCATGACGAGCCCGACGACTTCTACATGTTGCGCGAGGACTTCAATCGCGGGGTCGGACTGCTGCGGAGCTTCGGCCTGGCCTACGACATTCTGATCTTCGAGCGGCATCTTCCCCAGACGATCGAGTTCGTGGACCGCCATCCGGAACAGGTCTTCGTCGTCGACCACATCGCGAAGCCGCGCATCAGAGAGCGCGTTGTTTCACCCTGGCGAGAAAACATCACGGAGCTGGCGAAGCGCGAAAACGTCTTCTGCAAAGTGTCCGGCATGGCGACCGAGGCGGACTGGGGCGCATGGTCGATCGAGCAGATGCGGCCCTACTTCGACACCGTGCTGGCGGCGTTCGGCCCCCGCCGTCTCATGTTCGGCTCCGACTGGCCGGTGCTGACGCTCGCCGGCACTTACCGGCGATGGGTCGACTCGTTCCGGTCGTTCATCGCGAACTTGTCCGCCGATGAGCAGCGCGAAATCTCGGAGGGAACGGCGCAGCGCGCGTACAGATTGTGATCGCGGCGGACGAGCACGCGTAAGCGGGCATCCGTTCGGCGATCATTGCCTCAGGGGAGTTATGCAACGACGGAATTTTCTCAAGCTGACCGGCGGCGCAGCGGCCGCCGCGACCCTTTCCCTGCCCTCCATGGAACGCGCGCAGGCTGAGAACGAAGAGCCGCCTGCGCCGGATACCAGCGAATTCCATATAGCGGTGCACGGAGACGATCGCAACCCAGGAACGAAGGCGCGCCCCTTCGCCACACTGGAACGAGCGCAGCGCGCGGCGCGGAGGGCGGGACGCAGCCACCCTGTTTCTATCTGGCTCAATGAGGGGACTTACTACTTAGAAGCCCCGCTTACCCTCGAAGCACAGGATTCCGGCACCCCGGAAGCGCCGGTCACCTGGGCGGCCCCGGCGGGAGCCCGCGTGACGCTGAGCGCCGGCCAGCGGCTGCCCTGTAACTGGACCCCGCATGCGGACGGGATCATGAAGACATGCGTGCCGCCGTCGCTGGCGTTCACCCAGCTCTTTGTCAACGGCGAGCGGCAGATTCGCGCGCGCTATCCTAACTACGATCCCAGCGAACCCGGCAAGTCGGGCTACCTGACCGCTACGGCTGCGACCGCAAAGGATGCGGCGGATCCCTTCGCCGGGCCGGATGCGGATATGACGTTTGCGGGCGCGGCGCCGCGCGGGGTGCTCTATGACCCGGCAACCTTCACGAAGAAGGCGTGGCGTGAACCCGAAGCGGCGGAGATTCACATCTTTCAGCACGCCTACTGGGGCAATCTGCAATGGCAGATCAAAGGCGTCGACCGCAACTCGGGCACGATCTGGTTCGGCGACGGCGGGCAGCAGATCGGGGCCAAGTGGGACAAAGACCCCGCACACGTCGGAAAAGGCTCGCGTTTCTTCGTCGAAAACATCTTTGAGGAGCTCGACGCGCCCGGCGAATGGTATCTCGACAGAAAGGCGAATCTCCTCTACTACTATCCGCAATCCGGCACAGACCTGCACAGCGCCCTGATCGAAGTCTCGCGGCACGAGTCAGCGGTCCGGTTCGCCGGTTCGCAGAACGCGCCGGTGCGCAACGTGACGGTGAAGGGGGTTCGCTTCGCCCACACGCGGCCAACCTATATGGACCGCTACGACGTGCCGTCGCTCAGCGACTGGTCGATCCATCGCGGCGGCGCGGTGTTTGCCGAGGGGACGCGCGACTGCTCCATCGAGGATTGCTGGTTCGACGCAGTGGGCGGCAACGGCGTCTTCGTCAACAACTACAATCGCGGCTTCTCCGCCACCGGCTGCAAATTCACCGGGACCGGCGACAGCGCCATCTGCTTTGTCGGCGACCTGGAACAGACCAGCGGCACCCGGCGCGCCTTTCCCTATGAGTGCAAGGCCGACAATAACCTGATTCACGACTGCGGCTTCTACGGCAAGCAGATCGCCGGCGTGTATATCTCGCGAGCGAAGCGCATTACCGCGAGCCATAACCTGATCTATAACATGCCCCGAGCCGGTATCTGCATTGGCGACAGCACCTGGGGCGGCCATGTGATCGAGTTCAATCGCACGCACGATACCGTACGGGAGACGAGCGACCACGGCCCTTTCAACGCGTGGGGACGCGACCGTGCCTGGTGCCTGGCGCAGTCGCACGGCCCGTACACGGCCGATCGCAGCATCGATGCGTGGGACGTGCTGGTGGACGCGATGGAGCCGGTGATCGTCCGCAACAATCTGTTCGACGAAACATCAGGGTGGGGCCTCGATCTCGACGATGGCGCGTCGAATTACAAAATCTATAACAATATCTCCATGGGTGGGGTTAGCGTTAAGTGGCGCGAAGGCGCTTACCGCGATGTCTATAACAACATTTGGTATAAGTCGCGCGCCGCTCCATGCTTCCACGTCGGTAATAACTACAACCACGATCGCTACTCGAGAAACATCACCGTCATGGATCCTGGCGAGACGCAGTGGCCGGATGGCTGGCCCTGGTGGCCCCAGATGTTCCACTCCGTCATTGCGCCACCGGCCGTGGGGCCGTGGTTCGATGAAGTGGACCACAACGTGTTCTGGGCGGAAAAAGGCGAGTTCCAGGCGGTCGTGGATCAATTGCGCAGCGAAGATGGCAAGCGCAACGCGAAGCGCTACAACCTCGCCGAGTGGCAGGCTCTGGGGTGGGACAAGAATTCCGTTTTCGCCGATCCCCTCTTTGCCGATCCCGAGCACCTCGATTTTCGCGTGCGCCCGGATTCACCGGCCCTCAAGCTGGGGTTCGTCAATTTCGAAATGGGCGGGTGGGGCGTCCGCAGCGATTATCCGAAGTTATGGCTGCCTCAGGGCATGGCGCCCGATGGAAGGAGCGAGTTATGACCGCAGAGAACAAGGTACAGCGCGTCGGAATGGTGATTGGCATGCGTCCGGACCGCATCAGCGCCTATGAAGCGATCCATGCCGCGTCCAATGCGGGCGTGCGCGATCTGCTGACGAAGTACCACATGCATAACTTCTCGATTTTTTTGCATCAGCTCGACAACGGCCAGTACTATCTCTTCGGCTATTACGAATACACCGGCCATGACTACAAGGCTGACATGGCGAAACTGTCCGCCGAGCCCCGCAATCAGGAGTGGCTGCGCACCACCGATCCCATGCAGATTCCGCTGCCGGGCGAGACGTCGTGGGCAGTGATGCGCGAGGTCTACTTCAACCCGTAGCGGGCCGCACAAGGGAGCCCCGAAAAGGCTGAGGGGTTACCGCAACGTCGCTGTGCGCAGAAAATCGAACGTCCCCGAAGGGTTGGGGTGAATGTCGCCAAGCCGCCGCGAATGGACGACGACGGAGTTGAGATACCACAGGTTGAGCGAGGGCAGGTCGCGGCTGACGACCTGCTGCACGCCGGCGTAATCGGCGCGCCGCTGCTCCTGCGTGGGCGCGGTCGCGGCATCCGCGATCAGGCGATCGACTTCGGCGTTCGAATAGTAGCCGCGATTGCTGCCGTGCGGCGGGATCGACGCAGTCGCGAAGATGTAGCGGAAGATGTCGGGGTTCTCGTTCCCGCCGATCCAGCGCGAAGGCGCAATCTGGAACGCGCCGCGGACCAGGTCGGAATAAAACGTCGCGAATTCGTAGCTGCGCAGATCGAGCGCGATGCCCACCTGCGCAAGCTGCTGCTGCATGGCGGCCGCGACCAGTCGCACGGTCTCGTCGTTCGACGACTTATCCGAAAGGTGAAAGCGGATGCCGTCGCCCCCGCGCTTGTATCCCGCCTGGTCCAGCAGCGCGTTCGCGGCCGCGGGATCGAAGGCATGCTGTTGCACGTCGCCGGTCCAGGCCCAGCTTTGCGAGGGCAGCAGGCTCTCCGCGAGACGAGCCTGGCCAAGATAGATGGTCTGGATGATGAGCGGCCGGTTGATTGCTTCGGCGATGGCGGTGCGCACGCGCGCATCGCGCAGGAGAGGATCGCGCAGATTGAAGATGAGGTAGTAGAGGTTGGTGCCGGGCCCCTGATCGACCACCAGATGGCGATCCCGGCTGAGCGACTCGATCAGGTCGGGGCTGAGCGCATTGCTCTCCACATCGGCTGAACCTTTTTCCAGCTCGAGAGCGCGCGTGGTGTCGTCAGGCACGACGGCAAACCGAAGGCGCGGTATGTTGGCGGGCGTCCCCCAGTACGACGGCGCGCGCGCCAGCACGACGTCTCGATCGATCTGCTGGCTGACGAAGTCAAAGGGCCCGGTGCCGACAGGGTGATGCCAGAAGTCGCGTCCGCTGCCCCAGGGCACAATGCCGATGGCGCCGTCGCAGAGATTGAACGGCAGCGCGGGGTCCGGCTGCTTCAGATGGAAGACGACCGTCGCGGGATCCGGCGCATCGATATGGTCGAGCGTCGTGAACGATCCCGCCTTGACGCTGATCACGGTGCCGTCGAGCAGCGAGTCGATGGTGAACTTCACATCGCGCGACGTGAGCGGCCGGCCATCCTGGAAGCGCACGCCCGCGCGCAGATGAAAGACCCACGTAAGCGGATCGGTGTTCTCCCACGACGTGGCCAGCATGGGCTGCAGCCCGAAGTGCTCGTCGCGATGCACGAGCGCGTCGAAGATCAGCGCGTCGATGTGCTCGGCCTGCGCATCGGTGCCGATCCGCGGATCGAGGTTGGCGGGGCTCGACTCGATGAGCATCGTCACCGTGCCTGGATCCGGGTGCGAGCGCGCGCAGCCGGCGAAAAACAGACCACAGAGCGCAGAGCACAGAGCACAGGAGAGAACGGTCAGGCGGCCAGGGATAAGGCTGCCTGGGATGAAGCGGCCAGCAGAAACGCGGCTACCAGCGGCCAGGCGTCTAGACATAGGTGATCTGGCCGAGGATGGCCGGCCGCGCAGCGCCGGTGGCTTGGGACACGTTGCCCGGCCGGTGATGCCAGGTCTGATACGCGAGCAGCGCGAAGGCCGCGGCTTCCTTCGCTTCGGCGGGCAGGCCGAGCGCATCGGTCGTCGTGACTGTGCAGCCGCAGCGCGCGAGTTGCTCGCTGAGCCGCGCGAGCAGAAACGGGTTGTGCGCGCCGCCGCCCGAAGCCACCAACTCCGTCTCCGCATCCCCGGTCAGCGCATCCGCCCAGCGATGGTACGCATGCCAGATGCTGATGACCGTCAGCGCCGTCGCTGAGGTAATCGCGTCCTCAGGCTTTTTGCTGACCTTGCTGCATGCGGCCAGGAATCGCTCCGCATACTCCGCGCCGAACTGCTCGCGTCCCCCTGATTTCGGCGGCGCCTGGATGAAGTATTTCTCCCTGAGCACCGGCAGCACCACCTCATCGAGAATCCTGCCGCGCGCCGCGACCCGGCCACCCTTGTCGTAGGGCTTGCCGTAAAGCTTCTGCATCAGCGCGTCGATCACCATATTGCCCGGGCCGGTGTCGAACGCGATCACCTTTTCAGGCCCAGCGCCGGCGGGAATGACAGTCAGATTCGCGATGCCGCCGATGTTGAGCAGCACACGCGCGCGCGTGGGATGCGCGAAGTACGCGTAGTCGAACAAGGGCACGAGCGGCGCGCCCTGCCCGCCGGCCGCCATGTCGGCGGGGCGAAAGTTGGAGACGACCGGGATGCCGCATTCCGCGGCCAGCAGCGCCGGCTCGCCGGCCTGCCAGGTGCACGCGAAGCGGCGTCCCGCATACGGCGCGGCCACGCCCTGGTGGTAGAGCGTCTGACCGTGGCAGCCAATGAGCGCGGGGCGGATCTGCGTCGAGTCCATGGCCTGGCGAACCGCCTCCGCATACGCGATCCCGAGCCGCCAGTTGAGCCGCGCCAGCTCGGCGGTCGCGGTCGCGGTCGCATTCATCGCGGCGAGAATCGCCGAGCGCAGGGCGCGCGGAAAGGGGAATGCGCGATGCGCTTGCAGCGTGATCTGCAGCCCCGGCGCGTTTGCGCCGCCGCGTCGCGCTCCGGATACCCGCCGCGGTTCAATCTTCACCATTGCGACATCGATGCCATCGGCGGAGGTGCCGCTCATGACGCCGGCGACGATCATCGGTTTGGATTCTGCCATGCTCCGATCAGATTACGGCACCGCGCGGCGCCCGTGGTGCCGACTGTATCCCACCCTGTCCGCGAACGACGCGGACAAGGATGGGGCCCCCGGTTGAATTCCCGGCTCACCGTTTTTGCAGCCGCACCGACTGCCAGCTCCCATCGGAGCTCCATCCGCCATCGACGGTAAGCGTGTGCCCGTTGATGAACCCGCTCTCCGCGTCGTCGGCGAGGAAGGCGATGGCACGCGCCACATCGTCGGGGCTCGCGAAGCGGCCCATCGGCACGCGGTCTGTGATGTCTGCGTCGCTGTAGCTGCCGCCCGCCTGATCGGCCGCGTCCATCTCGGTCTTCACCCAGCCGGGGCACACCGCGTTGACGCGCACGCCGCGCCCGCCCCACTCGGCAGCGAGCGTCCGCGTCAGTCCCACCAGGCCGTGCTTCGACGCGTTGTAGGCCGCGCGGTCGGCCACGGCCACGAGGCCGGCGATCGAGGCGACGTTGACGATGGAGCCGCTGCGCGCCTCAAGCATCCTGCGCCCGAACGCGCGCGCCAGCAGAAACGGCGCCACCAGGTTCACCTCCAGCACGCGCCGGTACTCGGCGGCGGTGGTGTCTTCGGCGGCGCGGATGAGACTGATGCCCGCGTTGTTCACCAGCACATCGGCGCGGCCATAGCGCTCCAAGACGCGGCCCGCGAACGCCTCGACGCGCTCCTCGCGCGTGATGTCGGCAGCGAAAGCCATCGCCGTGCCGCCGCCTGCTTCAATTGCCGCGACGGTGGCCGCCGCCTCCTGCATATCGATGATGGCGATGCGGTAGCCGCGCTCCGCCAGCAATGCAGCGGTGCGCCGCCCGATTCCCTGGGCTGCGCCGGTCACCACGGCGACGCGTCCGGTGTGGTTCATTGCACGCTCTCCTCGCTCTCAGCAGGGTAAACGGATGGCAATGGAACGCGCGGGTGCGGGGTGTGCACGGCGGGTTTCAACAGGAACACTCGTTCGCGGCCTCGACGGAAAGAGGCAGCGGAGCCCCGTGCAGCGCGGAGCGTTTGCGTGGAGCGCAGCACGCCTTGGTGAACCGCGCCAGGTCCGCCTGCATCGCTTTCTCGTCTCGCAGTACGGCAAGCGTCTCCCGCAGAACCCTTTCGGCTCCCGTGTGAGACGGCGGCACGATCCTGTAATTCATCCATTTGCCCTCGCGCCGCGCGGCCACCACCCCGGCGCGCCGGAGGTACGCCAGATGCCGTGAAATCTTGGGCTGGCTTTGCCCAAGAATCTCCACGAAGTAACACACGCACACTTCTTTCCCGTTCATCAGGTTCAGGAGCCTGAGGCGGGTGCGATCCGCGAGCGCGGCCAGCAGCAGCGCCAGGTCGCAGCTTTTAGGCGTGGAACTCATCGCGCTATGATATACGCGTTGACGAATTTGTCGCGGAGGAATACATTCGCCTTAGCGTATGCGAGGTGACACGGTCATGGAATCGGGCGTTCAGGAACAGGTGAGGGAAAAGTATGGAAGCGCCGCGCGCGCGGTGGCCGAATCCGGCAGCTTGCAGGCATGTTGCGATCCCGGTTTGCGGTGCTGCGATCCGATCACCACGAACCTCTATAGCGACGACCAGACCGGGGCGATCCCCGAGAAAGCGGTCAGAGCTTCGCTCGGGTGCGGCAATCCGACGGCGCTGATCGATCTCCACCCCGGAGAAATCGTGCTCGATCTCGGCTCGGGCGGCGGCATCGACGTGCTGCTCTCGGCCAGGAGGGTGGGGCCGTCGGGTAAAGCCTACGGACTGGATATGACGGACGAGATGCTGGCCCTGGCACGCGAGAACCAAAAGCAGGCGGGCGTCACGAATGTGGAGTTCCTGAAGGGCGCAATCGAGAACATTCCCCTGCCCCACAGCTCCGTCGATGTCGTCATCTCCAACTGCGTCATCAATCTCTCTGCAGACAAAGATCGTGTTCTTCGCGAGGCCTTCCGCGTGCTGCGGCCTGGCGGGCGGTTCGCTGTCTCCGATGTGGTTGTGCGCGGCAGCGTCCCGGATGAAGTGCGCAAAAGCATGTTGCTGTGGGTCGGCTGCATCGCGGGCGCCCTCGAAGAGGGCGACTACATCGCAAAGCTGACGAGCGCGGGCTTCGCGGCCGTTTCCATCGAGCCAACGCGCGTCTACAACATCGAGGATGCGCGCCAGTTCCTCACCAGCGCGGGTGTCGATGTGGATGCCATCGCTCCGCAGGTGAACGAGAAGTTTTTCAGCGCCTTCGTCCGCGCCAATAAACCGAGGGCCGCCTGCTGCGAGCCCGGTTGCTGCGCGCCTGCACCGGCGCGGCCACAGGAATAGAACATGGCCGCAAGCTATAACGTCCTCTTCCTCTGCTCCGGCAATTCCGCCCGCTCCATCATGGCCGAGGCGACCCTGAACCATAAAGGCAAGGGCACGTTCATGGCTTACAGCGCGGGCAGCCATCCCACCGGACAGCCGCGGCCCGAAGCCCTCCGGCAGATCGAATCGGCGGGGATTTCGACCGTCGGCCTGCGCAGCAAATCGTGGGACGAGTTCTCGGGGCCCGGCGCGCCGAGGCTCGACTTCGTCTTCACGGTATGCGACAACGCTGCAAAAGAACAATGCCCTTACTGGCCTGGCCAGCCGATGACCGCGCACTGGGGTGTTCCCGATCCCGCCGCCGTCAGGGGCACACCGGAGGAAATCGCCCGCGCCTTCCGCGATGCCTTCACCGTGCTGGACCGCAGAATCGGACTCTTCCTCTCGCTGCCCCTCGCGACGCTGGATACCATGGCGACCCAGCGGGAAATCGACCGGATCGGACGGTCCTAAGAGGCACCGGTGCGATCCCGGTCGTAGTGCTTGGCTTCCCGGATGGGGAGTACACGATCACGACAGCGGCGGCTTCCATTTCCCCGCGCCCCGGGCGCGCGGTCTCTCGCTGCACAGCGACAGGAAGCAGTCCGCAGACTCCCGGGGAAGCGCTTAGCGTATCGACCTGCAGGAGTCGCCGGCGTTGCGCGCCAGCGCAGCCCAGGCGGAAATCATTGCAGACCGGCCTGCGAGTCGATCGGGCCAATAAGCTTCCACCCCGAATTCACCGCGCATTTTTTGTCCTTTACCTATTCGGAGGCGCATGCCAGGATTTTGTCCATGAGATTCCTCCCGAAGCCGATGACGCCGATTCGCCGGGCCTGCTGGCTCGCGGCCAGCACGGCAGTGTTGCTTTGTATGCCCCTGTTGCACGCCAAAGAAACTCCGCCGCAGGTAGTAATGTGGCCGGAAACAGGGACGCCGGTGCTGCAGTTCACGTTTCCGCGATTCCGGCAGATGGGATGGAATGGGAATCAGCGTATCTATGCCATTGATACGGAAGTAAAGAACCTTTCGGATAAGACCATCGGCCAGGCCAGCTTCGATGTCTATCTTTACGACAAGAACAACGTCAGAATCGGCGATGCATGGCTGACCATCAGCAACGCAGCTCCGGGCGACGTGATCAAGTTTGAGACCAGCGCCACGGTTTCTGGGCAGCCGGTGATGGTGAAGCTGGCGCCGCGGGCCCCAAAGTCGATTTCGCTGACCGTGAATTCCGTGCCGCAGGGTGCGCATTTCACTCTGGATGGAAGAGACGAAGGAGCCACGCCGAAGCAGATCGATGTGAGCGTGGGGCCGCACCTGCTGGAGTTCGACAAAGAGGGATTCAATCATGGCAAGTATCCCTTTACGGTCGGGGCCAATGATGTCTCGGGTGGAAACGTTAGCTACGATCTGGGCGTTGCTGCGCACGACACCATCGAACTGCGCGACGGGTCGGTCCTGACCGGCGATCTGTTGTCGATCACGGCGACCGAGGTGACGGTGCAAATTGGCGGGACCGCGCAAACCCTGAAGCGCAACCTGGTCAAGCGGATCTCACTCACCCAGCGCGAGCAGGCTGGGCAGTAAGCCCAGCTCCGCGCCAAACGGTGCGGCACCGCCCGCCGTCCCCCGCGGCTACGCCTTGCCCGCCCAGGCCACCGGATCCTCGGAGTGCACCGGCGTTTCGCCGACCTCATCCGCGAACCGGCGTACCTCTTCACAGAGCCGTTCCATGCGGCTTTCGGAGAGATTTTGCCGCCGTACCGGCTGCAGCCACTTCTTCTTGGAGCGGTAAATCTTCCGCCACGCGCTGGCCACCAGCTCGGCAAAGGCCGCGGAACGCTCCGCTTCCCGGACCAGCGCCTCATAGGCGCGCAGCACGAGCGCGGGATCGCGGCAGATTTCGATCATCTGAATGCCGGCAGCGACGGCCTGCACCACCGCTTCTTCGACTGACATCTGCGAGAGGATGCCGCCCATCTCCATATCGTCGGAGAGAATGATGCCGCGGAAGCGCACCTGGCGGCGGAGCACGTTGGTCACCCAGTAGCGCGAGACCGTCGCCAGCGCGGGATCGCGCCCCGGCCACGGATAGGACGCGTGCGCGACCATCGCGAAGGGCAGCCGGTTGCCGACCGCCAGCCACGGAGCCAGATCGGTCCGCCACATGAGCCGCGTCTGCCGGTGAACCACCGGTGTCGACTGATGCGAGTCGACCGTCGCCCCGCCCAGGCCGGGAAAATGCTTGCCGCACCCGAGCATGTTTTCCATCGCCAGGCCGGACACGAAGCCGCGGGCGTAGTCGATCACGCGCCACGGTTCGGCGGCGACGGCGCGCGTGCGCATCACCTCGGCGGATTCGGGCAGCGCAAGATCGAGCACCGGCGCCAGCACCACGTTGAAGCCCAGCGCGCGCGCCTCGCGGGCGATGAGCCATCCGTGCTGGCGGTACATATTCCTCTTGCCGGTAGCGAAAACCGCCGCGGGCGAGGGCATGGGATGCACCACGTCGCGCAGGCGATCGACCAGCCCGCCTTCCACATCGACGCAGCGCAACAGCGGCGTCGCGCACAGATGGTCCGCCTCGCGCATCAGCTCGGCCACCTGGCTGGCCTGCTCGATATTGCGGCGAAACAGAATCAGGCCGCCCGGCCGGATGCGGCCAATCCAGCCGCGCTCCTCGGCCGACAGCGACATCGATCCCACGCCCGCAATCAGGATCTGGCCGGCCTGCTCGACCGCCTCGACTCGCCGGCGCCGCGGCATAAAAACCCGCCGCGCGCGGCGTCCGTCGCTCGATGCGGGGGGTGGGGGAGGGAGCGTTCTGCGTCGTGAGCTCATGGGCTTTGCCTCTTCGGGATCTGGGAAATCTTTAGCCCTTGATTTCGTTCTTTAGCTCTTCCAGCAGATTCAGCGCCTGCAGCGGCGTAAGCGTGTCGATGTCGGTCTCCGCCAGACGATCGAGGATGCGCTGCGAAAGCGGGGTAAACATGGTCAGCTGCAGCGCCGGCTCGGTTTCCACCTCTACATTGCGGCGTTCCGAGCGTTCATGCTGCTTCAGCACCTGGCGGGCGCGGTGGATCACCGCCGGAGGCAGTCCGGCCAGCCGCGCCACGTCGATTCCGTAACTCCGATTTGCAGGCCCCTCTTCTATGCGATGCAAAAAAACGATGCCCTGGGGGCCTTCATTCACTGAGACGTGCAGGTTTTTCAGGCGCGGAAATTCCTCGGCCAGTATCGTCAGCTCGTGATAATGCGTGGCAAACAGCGCGCGCGCCCCGATGTGCCGCTGCAGGTACTCGAGCGTCGCCCAGGCCAGCGAAAGTCCGTCGAAGGTCGAGGTCCCGCGCCCCATCTCGTCCAGCAGGATGAGCGATTGCGCCGTGGCCGTATTCAGGATGGTCGCCGTCTCCGTCATCTCCACCATAAAAGTGGAGCGGCCCCGCGCCAGGTTGTCGCTTGCCCCGATCCGCGTGTAGACCCGGTCGACGATGCCGTAGGTCATGCGATCCGCAGGAACGAAGCTGCCCATCTGCGCAAGGATGACCAGCAGCGCCGCCTGGCGCAGATACGTCGATTTGCCCCCCATGTTCGGCCCTGTGATCAGCAGCAAATTCGGCTGCGACGTCGTCTCGCTCGCGTCGAGAAAAAGATCGTTGGGCACGAACCGCGCCTCGCCCGAGTCCTCCATCAGCCGCTCGATCACCGGATGCCGCCCCGCGGCAATTTCAAGGATGGGCGCCGCATCGATGCGCGGACGCGTGTAGCGGCGCAGAGCCGCCAAATGCGCGAGGCATGCGACCAGGTCGATCTCCGCAACCGCCGTGCTGGTCCGGCGGATGCGCCCCGCGTTCTCGACGAGGCGCCGGCGCAGGTCGCCAAAGAGCCGCTTCTCAATCTCGACGCACCGCTCCTGCGCGGTGAGCACCTTCGCCTCGAAGTCCTTCAGTTCCGGCGTGGTGAAGCGCTCCGCGTTGACCAGCGTCTGCTTGCGCTCGTAATCGGCGGGCACGCTGGCGAGGTTCGTTTTGGTGATCTCGATGTAGTACCCGAAGACGGAGTTGAAGCGGACCTTGAGCGAGCCGATGCCCGTCCGCCGCCGCTCCCGCTCCTCGATCCCGGCAATGGACGCGCGCCCACTCGACCCAACCGACCGCAGGTCGTCCAGTTCCGCATCGATGCCCGCAGCGATGACCCCACCCTCCGCCAGTGTCAGCGGAGGCTCGGGGACCAGCGTGGTGACAACAGCCGCGCAGAGGTCGTCAAGCGGGTCGAGCGTCGCAGCGGCCGCAGACCAGAAAGGCGCGCGTTCGCCTTGCGGCGTTCCCGTATCCGCCGCCAAACGCCCGGCCACGCTCTTCACCCCAGGCAGGTGCCGCAGGGACGACGCCAGCCCAAGCAAATCCCGCGGCCCCGCGCTGTCGAGCGAGATGCGCGCCAGCAGCCGGTCCAGATCCAAAATGCCGCTCAGCCCCCGGCGTAGCTCCTCGCGCCGGATCAGGTCCCGCCGCGCCGCATCGACCGCCTCATACCGCGCCTCAATCGCAGCCGCGTCGATCATCGGCCGCAGGATCGCGGCCCGCAGCATCCGCTTGCCCATCGGCGTGCAGCAGGCGTCAAGCGTCCGGAAGAGCGTCGTCTCCGGCCCGGCCTCGGTGAACAGCGGCTCGACCAGCTCCAGGTTGCGCGCCGTCACCTGATCGAGGTGCAGGTGCTCGGCGCGCCGGTAGAAGTGGATCGTATCCACGTGCCCGGCTTCCGACTGCTGCGTGCTCCGCACGTAGTGGATGATCGCCCCGGCGGCAATGGCCGGTGCGGGATGACCGCCGAGCCCGAAGCCGTCGAGTGAGCGGCTGCCCAACTGCCGCTCGAGCAGCGGCAGCGCGAAGTCCGCCGAGAAGACCCAGTCGTCGATCGGCGTCCGGGTGCGGATCTGCGCCAGCAGCGGCTCCAGCGTGGCGGCGTCCGTGTTCGGGCCCAGCGGTCCCCGCCCCCCCGGAAAGATCAGCTCGCTCGGCGCCAGGCGCAGCAGCTCATCGAGGCATTGCGCGATAGCGCCGGGGCCGCTGAACTCCGTCGCCCGAAAGTCCCCCGTCGAAAGATCGAGGAAAGCCAGCCCCGCCGCATCACCCGCCAGATGCACGGCAGCCAGGTAGTTCGCCTGCTCGGCGGCCAGCGCCGGATCGAGCGCGGTGCCCGGCGTGAGCACCCGCGTCACCTCCCGCCGGACGATCTTCTTCGCCAGCTTCGGGTCCTCCATCTGCTCGCAGATGGCCACGCGGTAGCCCTTGCGCAGCAGACGCGCGATGTAAGTCTCGGCGGCGTGGTAGGGCACGCCGCACATGGGCGTGTGGCGTTCCTTATCCCGCGCCGTGAGCGTGATTTGCAGCTCGGCCGAGGCGGTCTTCGCGTCGTCGAAGAACAGCTCGTAGAAGTCGCCGAGGCGAAAGAAGAGCAGGGCGTCGGGATGCTGGCGTTTGGCGGCCAGGTACTGGCGCATCAGCGGCGTCTGGGTGTCGGTCGCAGCCTCGGGCACGGGAAGGCTCAGAATACAGGCAATGGGCCGCCCAGGCCGATGTCGAAAAGTAGCCGCGACGGAGGAAATCCCAGAACGGGCCGAGCGGCAGGTGTAGGCTGAGCCTGATGCGAATCGCACCGGCATGGCTGATGGTCTCGCTCGCGCTGGCGGCCCAGACGCCGGCCGCGCCCCTGGCGCAGGCTTCCGCGCCGGCCACGCGGACCTACACGAATCCCGATCTGCACCTGACCTTTCTCTATCCGTCGGAGCTGGTCGCCATGGACCCGGCGCAGCTTCCCGAAGCCGAGCGGAATGCCGCCTTTGCCGGCGATCCCGACGCCGCATCGAACGGCCTGCTCTCGGGCCACTGCTCCAAAGTGCTGCTGTCCGCAGGCGAGGTGAACCCGGGCCGCGCGGACGGGGTCTGGGGATCGATCCTGCTGGTCTCGGTCGACCCAGGCTGCCTGCCGCCCAAAGCGCTGAAGAGCCGCAAGGCCATGGACAACCTGCTCAAGCCGCTGGTCACCGGCTCGACCCAGATCCTGGGCATGGCGCCGGTGGCGCCGGAGACCACTTGGCCGATCGAGGGGTATCGCGTTCATTTTGCTGAGTCGGAGGGCCAGCCGGTGGTGCAGGGCGACCTGCAGCCCAACGGAGCGGACCAGACTATGGCCGTGCTGGCCGTCCAGGTAGGCGACCATGTGCTGGCCTGGAAGATCGAGTCGAACAACAAGGCTCTGCTGAACCGGATGCTGGGCAGCCGCGTCGACTTCGGCCTCGGCACCCCCCAGGCCCTCTTCCCCCTCCAGACACCCAGCGACATGCCGTAACTGGGAACCACCTGGGCCGATCGGTAACGAGCAGATAGCGGGTGGCGGGTCGGCGAATCAGCGAGGCAACGGAACTCAGGAGCCCCGTGGAGTTATTTCCGAAAAGCCGACTTATCATTCCCTATCCGAGTCAATGAGCGATTTGGCGATTTACCGCCAAGTGAGCTTCATCATCCATCAAACTTCCGGTTCGGCGGACGACCCGCGTATACGTATAGTGGAGCGAAACCGGCGGTCGGGAGATGACCGTACGGATGGCCGTGATGGCCCGCAAAGCTCCGTAAGGCATATCGAGATGACGGATCATCAGACCTCCGGAAAGGTTGGGGGCGGTCCTCCGGCGGTTCCAGCCAACGCGGTCCGGGCCCCGAGCGACGACGCGCCTGAGACCCGGGCCCCTTCGGCATCCGCCGTGCCCGGCACGGTGATCGGTGCTTATCAGCTGCTCGAGATGATCGGCGAGGGGGGCATGGGTCAGGTGTGGCTCGCCGAGCAGAAGCAGCCGGTGCGGCGGCGCGTGGCCATCAAGCTGATCAAGGCGGGCATGGACACGCGCGAAGTGGTGGCGCGCTTCGAGTCCGAACGCCAGGCGCTGGCGCTGATGGATCATCCTGCCATCGCCAAGGTCTTCGACGCCGGGTCCACGCCCGAGGGCCGGCCCTACTTCGCCATGGAATATGTGGCGGGAATGCCTATCACGGAATATTGCGACAAGCACAGCCTCACGATGCGGCAAAGGATGGAACTGTTCATCCTTGTGTGTGAGGGCGTGCAGCATGCGCATCAGAAGGCCATCATCCATCGCGATCTGAAACCCTCCAACATCCTGGTGAGCGAGATCAACGGCAAGCCCATGCCCAGGGTGATCGATTTCGGCGTGGCGAAGGCGACCTCGCAAAAGCTGACTGCGGGGACGATCTACACGCAGCTAGGCGCGATGGTCGGGACGGTGGGTTACATGAGTCCGGAGCAGGCCGACTCGGCCGGTGAGGACATCGACACCCGCACGGATGTGTACTCCCTGGGAGTCGTGCTGTATGAAGTGCTGGTGGGCGCGCTGCCCCTGGATCTGAACAACCTGGCTTACGATGAGGTGCTGCGGCGGCTGCGCGACCAGGATGCGCCGCGGCCGAGCACCATGCTGCGCACGCTGGGCGACTCTTCCGCGATAACGGCAAAAAACCGGAGCACTGAGGTTCCCGCCCTGGTAAAAGAGTTGCGCGGAGATCCGGATGCCATCGCGCTGAAGGCGCTGGAGAAAGATCGGAAGCGGCGGTATGCCAGCGCATCGGATCTGGCCGAGGATATCGGACGCTATTTGTGCAACGAACCGGTCACGGCGCAGCCCCCCAGTGCCGCCTATCGTGCGCGGAAATATGTTCGGCGTCACCGCCTCGGCGTTGCCATGGCGGCGGTGGGGCTGCTGCTGCTGGTCGGGTTCGCTGTCGCGCAGGCCGTGGAGCTGCGGCGCATCACGCGTGAGCGCGATCGCGCCGATCGCATTTCGCAGTTCATGACTAAGATGTTCAAAGTATCCAACCCCAGCGAGGCGCGCGGCAACGCGGTGACGGCCCGGCAGATTCTGGACAAAGCGTCTTCCGATATCGATACGGGGCTCAAAGACGATCCGCAGTTGCAGGCGAAAATGATGTATACGATGGCGCAGACCTACGAGGGGCTCGGCCTCTACTCTCTCGCGCAGTCGCTGCTGGAGCGGGCGCTGGCCATCCAGCAGAGCACCCTGGGTCCACGCAACCCGGAGACGCTGCGCACCATGTCGCTGCTGGCGTCTTCTCTGGGGGATGAAGGGCACTATACCCAGGAAGAGAAACTGGCCCGCCAGACGTCCGACATCCAGCGCAAGGTTCTCGGCCCGAACCATCCCGACACCCTGCAGTCGATCGATACCCTCGCCAGCGCTCTTGATAATGAAGGCCGCTACCCTGAAACAGAGAAGCTGGTCCGTGAGACGTTTGCTGCCCGGCAACGCGTCCTCGGTCCCGAGAATCCGGACACATTGCGTTCAATGAACCATTTGGCGGCTACTCTGATGCAGGAGAGGCACTACTCCGATGCGGAGAAGCTCGAGCGTCAGGTGCTTGAGATCAGGCGCAGGGTTCTGGGATCCGATCACCCCGACACCTTGTACTCGATGGCGTGGCTGGCTACAATTCTTAACTTCCAGCACAAATACGCCGAGGCCGAGAAATTACAGCGGGAGACGATCGATATCGAACGCCATGTCCTTGGCCCCGAGCATCCGGACACACTGCGTTCCATGAGCGCCCTGGCTGACACTTTGCGGCTGGAAAACCATGACGCCGAAGCTGAGAAATTGCAACGCGACACGCTCGATATCCAGCGCCGTGTTCTGGGACAGGATGACCCGGACACGCTGTATTCGATGGGCTACCTGGCCAGCATTCTCGAGGCTGAGGACAAGAACGCCGAGGCGGAGAAGGTTGAGCGCGAAGCACTCGCTGCGGACCGTCATGTCCTCGGCCCCGATCAGCCGGAAACCCTCTATATGACGTCGTATCTCGCTGATACCCTGGCAGCGGAGGGCCATTATGCGGAGGCGGAGAAGTCGGAGCGCGAGGTGCAGGAGATTGAGGGCCGTCATTCAGGTGGGGGAGGGCCGGATACCGTCGAATCGTTGGCGGTGATCCTCAGCCATGAGGGTCGGTACGACGAGGCGCAGCAGCTTTTTCATCAGATCGTTCAGAGAGCGGCCAATGCCAGGGACTCGGCCGCGCTTGCCGATGCCTGGTATAACTTCGCCTGCGGAGCAGCCGTCGCGGGCCGCCGCAATGACGCGCTCGATCACCTCGGCCAGGCGATTGCTCTGGGATACAACCACGCGGATGCGATCGCAGCCGACCCCGATTTGAAATCCCTGCACGGCGATCCGCGTTTTGATGCCCTGCTCGCCAAAGCGCGGCAGGGTGCCGCTGCCAGGACACAGTGAACCGCAGTCGGACGTCTGTGTTTTCCTGCTGGGCTGCGAGAGACCGGAGAACTCGGTCGTCCACGAGCGACTTCAGAGCAAATCGCTCATCGAAAATGCCTCTGGGGAGATTGCGGGACGGCTATCCGCAAACGTGCATCGGAGAAGTCAAGCCGCAGCCCACGCTGCCGGCCTTACCTGCACCCTGCTAACTGCCGACCGCGAACTGCTATCGAACCATTACCTCCGTACTCCCCGCCTCGCCGATTTCCCTTGCACCCGCACCTTGTCCCGCGCACACTGGACTTGGAAGCACGAAAAGGACTCGCCACTCGCGAGTCCTTTTCTGTTCGGTCCCAGGACCGCCCGCCCGTCGCTCTTTGCCAACGCAGCCAGCACCACCCGCGCGAACACACATCGCCGTCGGCCATCCGGCAAAACACAGGCGATGCGCAAGCCGCCAACCGCAAGTGTCGAACTGCCATCCGCGGTCTTCTCTCGGCTAGCCGCCATTGGCGACCTGCTAACCACTTTGTTTCCCACACATAGCCAGGCGGCCCCTCCAACTGCTCTGTTTCCCACACATAGCGGCCGCACGGGGCTCCGGTACTTTGTTTTCAGCCACATCGCCACTGCGAAGGAAATTTTTTATTCCCCCTCCTCCCCTTTTTTGGCGGGCGGAGGCGGGGGGTCGTTGCGGTGCCCTTTTCCCGGGTAGTCTATGGGTGGGTGCGTGTCGGAACGGCGGCCGGCGCGGTGGGGATACTTTCGATTCCCCCGGCTGCTGGCGGGCCGGAAGGCGCATCTAAGGGCTCAGCTTGAGTCCCCGGAGAATTTTTCTATGTCTGCAGGTTCCAACCCCTCTGTTGTCCCGCCGGCGCCGCCTCCATTTTTAAGAGAGTGGAAGTTCGCCAGCCGGGAGGTGGACTCGTGCAGGAATCACGACCACTTCGCGATCATCTACGACAATCCGGCGGAGCAGCTGGACTTCATCGTTCCGTTTCTGCGGCGCGGGATGGAGCGCGGCGAGAAGGCGGTCTTTATCTACGACGACAACTCGCTGGCGACGGTGATGACGGCGATGTATCGGCACGGGATCGATGTGGACGGGGCGAGGGCGGCGGGAGCGCTGGCGATCATTACCAAGAACGATGCGTATCTGAAGAATGGCGACTTCGATCCCGACTGGATGGTCGACTTTTTGGGCCAGGCGGTGGAGGGGGCGAAGAAGGAAGGATTCTCGGCGGTGCGCGCGTCGGGGGAGATGACGTGGGCGCTGGGGCCGGCGGGGGATGCGCACGAACGCCTGATCGAGTATGAGTGCAAGCTGAATGCGTTCTTCCCGGACTACGACATGGGCGGGATCTGCCAGTACAACCGGCGGCGGTTCCGGGCGAAGACGCTGATGCACGTGATCCACACACATGCGCGGCTGGTGTTTCGGGGCAAGGTGTGCGACAACCCGTGGTACATTCCCGCCGACATTTTGCGGGCGCACGATCAGGAGTCGGGAGAATCGATTCTGCGGCTGCTGGAGAGCATGGAAGAAAACACGCGGCTGCGGCGGGCGCTGGCGGCCGAAACCGAGGCGCTGCGCCGGTCAGAGAAGCTGGCGGCTGCGGGGCGGGTGGCGGCGGTGGTGGCGCATGAGATCAATAATCCGCTGGCGGCGCTGGTGAACCTGTATTACCTGCTGCGCAAGGGCGATCTGGCTCCGGAAGTGGAGCAGAAATGCCTGGAGAACATGGGGAAAGAGCTGGATAAAGTCTGCAACCTGACGCGGCGGACGCTGGATGCTTTTACTCCGCATGGAACTTCGTAACCGGGCTGGCGGCGGGGACGGGAACGGCAGGGATGCCGCGCCGCGATATCCCAAGACCATGACAACACAGGCAGGCGGGGATTGCTGGTGCGCTTCGGGATGACCGGGGCGGGAGCAACCGCGGATCCCTGGCTGCGCTTCGGGATGACATCGTTTGGTGGTGGGGCGGCTCTGGCGTGAGCTGATGATGCCCCCTCCCTCTCCGCGAAAGGCGCGACGATGGGCTCTGGATGGCCGCGGTCTCGGGGATGTGTGATTGAACTCACATCTTTGGGGGACGGCGGGTTCGGATAATGGTTCCGGAAGCCCGGGTCTCGGAAGTCATGATGCGGGGAGATTTATACTTCTCTTACCCCCCGGATCGCCATCCCCGGATCGCGGCCTTCCCTGAATTCTCGCTATGTTCCTCCTCTGGCTCCGAGTTGCGGCGACGTTGTATGGGGTTGCCAGTTTGCTGGCGATCCCGGCTGTGCTGGGGAACCGTCCCAGAGGGCACCGCTTTTGCCTGCCCGTCGCGATGGGCGCGTGGTTCTTCCACCTGGTGGCGTCGGTGGAGATGCTGGTGGCGGCGCACCACCTGATTCCGGTGATGGCCGACGAGATCGTCTCCACGCTGGCGCTGGCGATTGTCGCGATTTTCCTGCTTATCTTTTTTCTTTATCGGACGATTTCGTTTGGGCTGTTTGCCCTCCCCCTCGCGTTTCTGCTGACGGTGATACCGGCGATTGGGCCGGAGCGGTATACGTTCAGCTCGCCGCTGGTGCGCAACGGATGGATCGCGTTCCACGTGGTGACGCTGCTGGCGGCCTACGCGGCGCTGCTGTTCAGCATGCTGGCGAGCTTTCTCTATCTGGTGCAGGAAAAGCGGCTGAAGACGAAGGACTGGGCGAAGGCGGGGGTGACGGCGCGGCCGAAGACGCGTCCGAAGGGATTTTTGACGTGGCTGCCGCCGCTGGCCACCATGGACCAGATTGCGCAGTCGACGCTGGTGCTCGGATTCTGCTGCATGACCGCGGGGCTGTTTGCCGGCTCGCTCATCGCGCAGGAGAAGGTGGGCATCGGCTACTTCGCCGATCCGAAGATTCTGCTGTCGTTTGTGATGTGGGGGCTGTACGTCGCCATTCTGTTTATCCGGCGGAGCTCGGGAATGCGCGGACGCCGCGCGGCCTGGCTCACATCCGGGGTGATCGTCGTGATCGTCTGCGTGTGGGCAGCCAACATGCTCGGTTCGGTGCACAGCGCTTCGCACAGGTTCGGTCTGAAATGAGATTTCTCGTCACAGGTCTGAACCACAAAACGGCTCCCGTGGAGCTGCGGGAGCGGCTTGCCTTTGCCAAAGAAACGCTGCCGGACGCGACGCGCGCGCTGCTGGCGGCGCCGGGCGTCAAAGAAGCGATGATCCTCTCGACCTGCAACCGGGTGGAACTGCTGGTGTCGCATAACGGGACGGAGCCGCAGCTGCCGGGATTTTTGGCGGAGCATTTTTCGGTGGACCGCACGATGCTCGAGCCGCACCTCTACCGGTATCAGGATGAGGAAGCGATCCGGCACATGTTTCGGGTGGCGGCGAGCCTCGATTCCATGGTGGTGGGCGAAGCGCAGATTCTGGGCCAGGTGAAGCAGTCGTGGACCGTGGCGCGGGAGCTGGGCGCGGTGAAGGGGCCGCTGGACAAGCTGCTGCAGGGGGCGTTTTCCGCGGCGAAGCGGGTGCGGAGCGAGACGGAGATCGGGTCGTCGTCGGTGTCGATCGCGTCGGTGGCCGTCGATCTCGCGCGGCGGATTTTTGGGTCGCTCGAGGGCAAGAAGATTCTGGTGGTGGGCGCGGGCAAGATGAGCGAGCTGGCGGCGCGGCACCTGATGCAGCACGGCGCGGACTCGATGATGGTGGCCAACCGGACGTACGATCGCGCGCTGCGGCTGGCGGAACAATTCCTGGGCCAGGCGATTCGATTTGAGGATCTGCACGCGCGGGCGCACGAGGCGGACATCATCATTACGTCGACGGGATCGTCGGAGCAGATCTTTGGCGTTGCGGACGCGCAGCAGATGCTGCACAAGCGGAAGAACCGGCCGGTGTTTCTGATCGACATCGCGGTGCCGCGCGATGTGGATCCGCGCATCAACAAGCTGGAAGGGATCTTTCTCTACGACATCGACGACTTGCAGTCGGTGGCGGCGTCGCACCTGGTCGATCGCGGGCGCGAGGCGGAGCGGGCCGAGGCGATCATCGCCGAGGAGACGGAGCGGTTCCGGCGGCGGATTCGGACGATCGACATCGCGCCGGCGATTGTGGAGGTGCAGGGGACGGCCGAAGATCTGCGCCAGGCCGAGCTGCACCGGCAGCAGAAGCTGCTGGCGACGCTGAGCCCGGAGCAGCAGGCGGCGGTGGAATCTCTGACGCGCGGCCTGATGAACAAATTCCTCCATCTCCCGCTGCAGGCAATGAAGAGCGCGGCGCGGGACGGCGACGCAGCGGCGCTGGAAACGATTCGCGGCATGTTCGGCAAAGAAACGCCGGGAGAAAAGGCGGCCGGGACGAACGAAGAAGAGAAAGAGAAGTAGGCTTCGGTAGTCGAGAATCCTTCCTCAGGGGCTGAGGCCCGGTCTCTTTGCCGCGTTTGCGGGACGAGCAGGGTTGCTCTTGACACGAAGCGGCTCGCGCCATATCGGCGCCTTGTCAGGAGCTGGATTCTCTCCATCCAGGTTTTGACAGAATCGCGCATGTTGCTCCTCGTCCCGTATGCCCGCCGGCCCACCCAGCGCGCAATCTCGATGAATGCGGTCGCCCGCCTCACACTCACACTGTTCTAACCCCATGGTCGATTCTCCATGGCCCAGCGCTCCCCCCGGGCCAGGAGCCACCCACTGAGTGCCCGATCTCCTGAGACCACACGGAACCGGGGAGGCCCGGTGCGCGTATTCTCGTGCCACGAGCCATGGTCCCGCTCGCACGATCCCGTTCCCGGATTCCAAACCCAGAGGAGGCGCGTCTTGCGAGAATTGCGCTTTGCGCTTCGGATGCTGCTGAAGCAGCCGGTTTTTAGCCTGATTGCGGCGCTGACGCTGGCGCTGGGGATTGGCGCTACGTCTGCGGTTTTCAGCCTGATTCAGGGCGTGCTGCTCACGCCGCCGCCGTATCGGAAGCCCGAGCAGCTGATGCTGGTGCCCGCCGCGCGCATCGACGGGCAGAAACTGGGCAGCCCGCGCGGCTGGCCGGCGCAACAGTGGATGGACTGGCAACACGATGCGCAATCGTTCAGCGGCATCGCCGCGTACGACTGGACCTTCAATTTTCTGATTCGCAACGAGGGCAGCCAGTCTATGCAGGGCGAGTTCGTGACCAGCAACTATTTTGACGTCCTGGGGATGAAGCCGGCGGCGGGCCGCGGTTTCGAGGATTCCGATTACCGCCCGGGTGCCGTCCGGTCGATTGTGCTCGGCTACGAGTTTTGGCAGCGCGTGTTGGGAGGCGATCCGCAAATCATTGGCAAGACCGTGCGCATCAGCCGCTGGGATGTGCCGCCCACGGTCATCGGCATCATGGAACCCGGCGCGCGCTTTCTGCCGTCGCCGGAAGCGGCGAAGGAGCCGAACTACGACGTGAACGCGGCCGTGGATTTTTGGGCGCCGGTGATTCCCGATCCAAAGGAGCTGAAAGAGCCGAATTGGAACGTGATCGCGCGATTGCGCGATGGCGTGCCGCCGCGACAGGCCCGGCAGGAACTCGCTGTGCTGGCCGCAGGCGAGGCGCGGGCGGAAAAAAGCTTTGAAGGATTCACGCCGCAACTGGAGCCCGTGACCGTGGAGATGAACCGTGACGGGCAGCGCATTTTGTTTCCCCTGCTCGGCGCGGCCGCGCTGGTCCTGTTGATCGCCTGCGGCAACGTCGCCGCGCTGCTGCTGGTGCGCGGCCTGCAACGGCAACAGGAATACGCCGTGCGCAGCGCGATGGGCATGGGCCGCATGGCTCTTCTGCGCCAGGTGCTGACGGAAAGCCTGCTGCTGGCGCTTGCCGGCGGAGCTTTTGGCGTGGGCCTCGCCGTTGGCGCGGTAAAGCTCTTCAAGGTCATCGCGGGGCACGCCGTTCCGCGCCTCGACGGCGTCTCGGCAGGCTGGGGCGTCCTGGCCTGGGGACTCTGCGCGGCTCTGCTCGCAGCTTTTTGCGCCGCCGCTCTGCCCGCGCTGCGCGTGTTTCAGCTGGATCCGATGGAGGTTTTGAAAAACGCCGGACCAAAAGGGACGGCGGGCCGGGGCGAGCGGCGCCTGCTGCGCGGAGTGACCATGCTGCAGACCGCGCTGACCCTGGCGTTGCTGGTGGGCGCCGGACTGCTTATCCGCACCATGATGAAAATCGCCGAGGTGCCGTCGGGATATAACACGGGGCGCATCCTCACCATGAGCGTGACCGATGTGCAGGCCTGGTCGACCTGGAGCAGCTTTCACCGCCAGGCGCTGGATCGCGTCGCCGCGATTCCCGGCGTGCAGTATGCGGCGTTTGCGTGGGGCGTGCCGCTGACCGGCAATAACTGGCCGGCGAAGTTAGACATTGAGGGCCAGCCGCCGGCCGTGAAAGAGAGTGACAAAATCGCGCTGCCCATGCGCGCGGTCACGCCCGACTATTTCAAGCTGATGAACATGCCGCTGGTGGACGGCCGGGAGTTTCGCTCGAGTGACGACGACAAAGCGCCCAACGTGGCCATTGTGAACCAGGCATTTGTCCATCGCTACTTTCCGAACGGCGCCGCCATTGGCAGAAAACTATGGTTCGGCGCCCGCGATAAACCCGGCATCGTCATCGTCGGGGAAATCGCGGACGGGCGGACCGACGATTTAACCGAGCAGGCGTCTCCTGGCGTATATCTGCCGCTGTGGCAGGCGAACGCCTTCTCCAAGCATCTGTTGGTGCGGACTACCGCGGATCCGCGCACGGTTGCAGCGGCTGTCGAGAACGCAGTGCACTCCGTCGATCCCACGGCAGCCATCGAAAATGTGAGGACCCTCGACCAGATTCGCGACGAATCGCTGGCGCCGCGGACCTTCGCGATGCACCTGCTGACAGGGTTTTCGGTCGTGGGCAGCGTGCTCACCCTGGTGGGCATCTACGGGGTGCTTACGTTGTCCGTGGCGTCGCGACGGCGGGAGCTGGCGATTCGCAGTGCAGTGGGCGCACAGCGAAGTCACATCCGCAATTTGATCTTCGGCGAAGCCTTTCGATTGATCGCAGGAGGCGTTCTGGCTGGCGCAGCGCTGTCGATGATCGTATCGCGCGTGCTGAGGTCCTTCCTGTTTGAAGTGCAGCCCAGCGATCCTGCGACCTTGATCGTGGTCGGAGCCTTATTCGCAGGAGTGGGCCTGCTGGCGTGCTGGGTACCGGTGCGGCGGGCGGAAAGAGTGGACCCGCTGGAGGCGCTGCGGTATGAGTGAATGATGGGCGCGGCGGGCCGCCGGATCCGTGCAGGGTGCGAATGGCGGCCAGGCAGGAAGATGCGTGCTGCAGGCCGATTGGGTCATTACCGGGATCGTGGGTGACGCCTCCGTTTCCGCGCCTGTCTCACCCATAACTTCAGCTTCCGCGGCTTCTCGCGTGCCTCCGAGCCGTCGTTGCTAAGCGGCCACCGGCGGAACGCAGGCGAATCGCCCGGCTCTCCTGTCATCGCGTTGGCGCAGGCCCAACGTTAACCGCAATGCCCCTTCGCGTTTCTGCGCATGCAGCTCCCAGGTGCACTGACAAAGCGCAGTGAGCCGGAAGTGTGCATCGCGATCCAGCTCCAGTCCCAGCGCAATCAGCATGCAATAGATCTCAACGCAGAGGATCCTGCTGAATTCCATTTCAATCGCAGCGTTCCCCTCGGCATCGAAGCCCCGCGCCAGAACTTCGGCGCCGCAACTCATCACCGCCGCGGCGAGAAACCGCATCGTCCGTGCCACATCCTCGCAAATTGCCGTCAACGCGAGGTCTGTCGTGTGCAGGCTGTCCGGACAAATCCCATGTGCTTTTGTGTTCTTCATGCTGGGTCTCCTCTTCGGACCGCTTGCGGTGTCTGCGTTCGCGGCGTCCACGCATTGTTCTGAAACAGAGCCGGCAGCATCAGCTGCCGAACGGCCCTGCGACGTCGTTGTGATCATCGGCACATTTTCGAAAATTGTGATGGCCATCACAATTTCGCCTTCAGGTCGCATCATCGCAGCCCAGGGCCAGCCCCCGTCAATGCATTTCCCTGAAATCGGCAACACCCTTTCCCATTTCGAAACTCACCGCCCCTCACCGCATTCCCATCCTGACCGAAACGCCTGAGAGCCTTTCGCCTCAACCCGGAAGCCCTGCCTCTGCCAGGCGTGCATCGCGGACGGGCTTTCCGTCCACGCAGCAGGAACCTGTGGCCGCTCCCTCGCCGGAGAGATATCCTGATTGCTCATGCCTGATTCCGGGACACAGACGAAAGCTGGGGGCGCGGGCGCGCTGCGCATCGGGTCGCGCGGATCGCAGCTGGCGCTGTGGCAGGCCAACCATATTGCCGATCGGCTGCGCGGGGCGGGGCACGCCGTCGAAATCCTCATCATCAAAACGCTGGGCGACGCCATGCAGCATGTGCCGTTCGCGCAGGTGGGCGATGCGACGCGCGACGGCAAGGGCATGTTCACGAAGGAAATTGAGGAGGCGCTGTTCGACGGGCGCATCGATCTGGCCGTGCACAGCCTGAAGGATTTGCCCACGGAGCTGGCCGGGCCCTTCGCGATTGCGGCGATTCCGGAGCGGGTGGATCCGCGCGACGCGTTTGTGTCGGTGCGCTACGAGAGCTTCGAGGCGCTGCCGCATCAGGCGCGCATTGGCACGAGCAGCCTGCGGCGGCAGGCGCAGTTGCGGGCGGCGCGGCCCGACGTGCAGTGCCTGGAGTTTCGCGGCAATGTGGATACGCGGCTGCGGAAGCTGGCCGAGGGCCAGGTGGACGCGATCATTCTGGCGTCGGCGGGGCTCGAGCGGCTGGGGCTGACGCAGCATCGGCGCGAATGCTTCTCGCCTCTGGTGCTGTGTCCGGCGGCGGGGCAGGGCGCGCTGGGGATTGAGGCCCGCGCGGGCGATGCGCGGACGCTGGCGGCGCTCGCGTTCCTGAATCACGAGCCGACGCGCTATGCGGTGACGGCGGAGCGCGCGGCGCTCGCAGCGCTGGGCGGCGGATGCCAGGTGCCGATCGGCGTGCATTGTTTCGCAGGCGATGAGGGATACAGCATCGCGGCGGCCGTGGCCGCTCCCGATGGGTCGGAGGTGCTGCGCGTGGTGATGGACCGGCAGAGCGGCGATCCGGCGGCGCTCGGGCAGACCGTTGCGGCGGAGTTGGTGGCGCAAGGCGCGGCGCGGCTGCTGGGGTTGGCGGAGACGAAGCCGGGCGGCCCGGGCGCGGCGTAAGGGAGGTTCGCTATCGCGGCCTCAACTGTTGTCCTGATCACGCAAACGGCGCTTAACCAGTGCAGCTACTGAAGCTGCCGTGCTGCCGGTCATACGCCTGCATTTAGCACGTTCGTCCGAGAAGAATCACTGCTGTGGCTCGACAATATGAGACGCGCTGGCAATGCACGCGGCTTGCATATGGCCCTGATCAGGTGGTTCCAAAGGGCAGACTTCAAAATCCCCGTAAACGGTCCATCCGCCTGCAGTGGGAGTACCTTTGGGAAGCTCGAAATGCAATTCGGGCGCTTCATTGTCGAGGGTCTCACTGTCATGCGTGAAGCCATATCGGTTGCTATAGACACCGTATATGTGATGGGTTCCGATGTGCCAAAGCCGGGTCGATGGCGTGCCGTTTCCCACCGCGAGCCTTCCGTGAATTTGAACGCAGCTTTGTGCGATCTCAGGCGTCTTGCAGGGTTCTTGACGATAATCCTTAGCGGCTATGGCCCGACTTGAAGAGAAAAGCACGAGGATAGCCATCACTCGAAACATGTTCGACACTGTACACCAGGGTTCGAATTTGAAGCGTATTGTCGCCCAAGCAGAAGTTTCCCCGCCCAGCAGCCCCAGCCCACGTACCATCCGCGTTGGCGGTGACTCGCCCACGTCCATTCCCCTGGACCGAACCCTGCAATCGATGGACGCGTCACGCTCCCATGCAGGCCGTTTGCGCCGCCCACCAATTCCATGCATGATGGATGCGCTTTCACCTTCCCGTTTCCACTGGAGCCGAAGTGCCCATCCCTGTCCTGAAACCAACCGCTGCTCATGCCGAAGCGTTCGCCGGGGTTACGTATCACATCGAGGGAGAACTCGTTCCCGTCCTGCATCTCGAACTCAGCGGCATGCCCGTCTATTTCGAACACTACATCCTGCTCTGGAAGGACCTCGGCGTCCGCATCGGAATCAGGCCCCTCAAAGGCGCTTTGAAGCGGGTGCTGTCGGGGATGCCCGTGTTTCTCACCGAAGCCGGCGGCCCGGGGCAAATCGGATTCAGCCGCGATGGCGCCGGCCACATCTTCGCCATGCATCTGAATCGCGGCGAGGGTCTCGACATGCGCGAGCACCAGTTCCTCGCCGCGACGGGCAGCATCGATTATTCCTTCACCCGCGTCAAAGGCGTCTCCAACATGCTGCTCGGCGGCACCGGCTTCTTTATCGACCATTTCCATGCCACCGAAGGGGACGGCGTCGTATGGGTCCACGGTTACGGCAATGTCTTTGAGGTCAGTCTCGGCGCCGGCGAGGCGATCGACATCGAGCCGGGAGGATGGGTCTACAAGGATTCGACCGTG
>DATDHZ010000019.1:0-40007 GCA_036521315.1 Acidobacteriaceae bacterium | reverse complement strand
AGCAGGCGCTCATCGCCAGGGCGACGAGCGCAAGCAGCCAGCAGTGAGCAGTCCGCCTCATTGCTCTTGTCCTGAGGGCGGACTTAGAAGGGACGCGTGATTTGGCGTGACGGAGAGGTCCGGGCGCGGGAGCGCGAAGTGGTGGAAGGTGCGGAAGCCTGGCTCGACGCGAACGAGATGGAATCCGAGTTTCTCGAGGACGCGGATGGAAGCGCGGTTCCCTTCCTGGACCGTGGCGACGATCTTGTGCAGTCCCAGTTCGTTAAACCCAAACCGCACGAAGGCCGCGCCGGCTTCGGTGGCGAGGCCCTGTCCCCAATACGGCCGTGCAAGGTAGAAGGCCAGGACGCCTTCGCCGGGGATGATCGAGTCCACTTCCACATGGGGATACACGCCACAGCGTCCGATGTACGCGCCATTCGCCTTGAGGATCGTCGCCCACAGGCGGAGGCGATGCGAAAGGGGCTGCAACGCGCCCTGGAATTTTGCTTCCGCTGCTTCGCGGGTGCGCGGCGCACCGCCGACGTAGCGGCGCACCTCGGGGTCCTGCTCCATGGCGCAGTACGCGTCGCGGTCGGCCGGCTCATGCGGACGGAAGAGCAGACGCTCGGTTTCGAGGAGGGTCATGGTGCGGGCTCCGGCGCGGGGACGCGGAAGCGGCGTTCGAGCAGGCCGAGCAGGGTGTCGAGGAGCAGGGCAAGCACAGCGGCGGGGATAGCTCCCGCGAGGATGAGGCCGTTGTCGACGGAGGCGACGCCGCGGAAGATGAGCTCGCCCAGGCCTCCGGCGCCGACCGCTGCGGCAATGGTGGCGATGCCGACGCAGGTGACGGTGGCGGTGCGCAGGCCGGCGAGGATGAAGGATGCGGCGAGGGGCAGCTCCACTTTGAAGAGGCGCTGCGTGGAGGTGAGGCCGAGGGCGCGCGCGACGAAGAGGACGCTGGGATCGATGCCCTGGATGCCCGCGTAGGTGTTGCGCAGGATGGGCAGCAGCGCGTAGGCGGTGAGCGCGACGATGGCCACGCGCGCGGCACGCTCGCCGAGCCAGGGGAGGGGCAGGAGGAATCCGAAGAAGGCGAGCGAGGGGATGGTCTGCAGCACGTTGGCGAAGCCGATGACGGGTTGCGCCCACCGCGGCGCGCGCGTCAGACCGATGCCGGTGGGAACGGCGATCAGGGTCGCAAAGAGCATGGCGAAGCCGGTGAGCCAGAGGTGCTCGAGGGTGAGGGTGGCGATTTCGCTGCCATAGCGGGAGAAGAAGGAGGTCACCGGAGGACCTCTTCTGGTTCGCGAGGTCCCACATCTGCGCGATGCGCGCAGATGTGGGGCACCCGGGGACTCCTTATTGAGGAGGAAATGCAGGTCCTTCGGCTCGCGGTTGGAATCATGGTTGCGCCAAAATCGGGCGCAACGGATTTGGAATGCTCGCTCAGGATGACAGTTCTGTTTTTTCGATCGGAGCGGTTCGTCCCCCCGCAGATCTTAGTTCGATGCATCGACGGCGCTCCTTTCTCCGCGGTGGAAGGCGCGGATGTAGGCCTGGATGGCGGGTTCGGAGGAGCGGAGGAAATCGCGCGGGGGCAGGCAGGCGACGAGGCGGCCGGCGTCGAGGAGAGCGATCTGGTCGCCGAGGTAGAGAGCTTCATCAAGATCGTGGGTGACGAGCAGGACGGTTTTGCGCAGGCGCGCGAGCAGGGCGCGGAGCATGTCCTGCATTTCGGCCCGGGTGAGCGGATCGAGGGCGCCGAAGGGCTCGTCCATGAGGAGGATGGCCGGTTCGGCGGCCAGGGCGCGGGCGAGGCCGACGCGCTGGCGCTGTCCGCCGGAGAGCTGGTGCGGGTAGCGCCGGGCGAACTGGGCCGGATCGAGGCCGACGGTGGTCAGTAATTCGTAACTGCGACGGTTGCGTTCTGCGCGGGGGCGGTTTTGCGCTTCGAGCACGAGAGCAACATCGCGCTCGACGGTGAAGTGCGGGAAGAGGCCGGTTTCCTGAATGACGTAGCCGATGCCGCGGCGGAGGTGGATGAGGTCCGCAGCGCGATTGGGCTGGCCGTGGACGAGAACGTCGCCGCCGGTGGGCTCGACCATGCGATTGACGGTGCGCAGCAGGGTGGTTTTGCCGGAGCCGCTGCGGCCGAGGAGGACGGTGGTGGTTCCCTCCGCGACGGTGAGCGAGATGCAGCTGAGCAGCGCGCGGCCCTGCGCGGTGGCGACAGAGACGTTGCGGAACTCGACGGCGGCGGACATCACAACACAGCGTACAGGGGGACTGGCCGTCCCGGCGAAGGCGCTTCGCGCAGGACTAGCCGTCCAGGCAGACGCGCTTCGCGGAGGTGCAGGAGCGATGGTGTTCCACATCTGCGACCACCGAGCAGATGGGGGCACCGAGGGAATCGCGGCCTACTCCGCGTGGAGGGCTTCGGTGGGGTTGACGGAGGCGGCGCGGCGCGCGGGCAGGAAGCTGGCGACAAGCGCGGCGGCGGCGAGCATGACGGAGACGGCGGCGAGGGTGGTTGCGTCCCAGGCATGGACCTGGAAGAGCAGCTTGCCAAGCAGCGTGGTGGCGGCGAGCGATCCAAGGAGGCCGAGGACGATGCCGGCGACGGCGAGGACGCCGGCTTCGCGCAGGATCATGCGGTAGACGGTGTTGCGCTGGGCGCCGAGCGCCATGCGGACTCCGATCTCGCGGGTGCGCTGGCTGACGGAATACGCGATGACGCCGTAGAGGCCGACGATGGAGAGGAGCAGCGCGAGCGAGGCGAAGCTGCCGACGAGCCACGCCGATACGCGACGAAGCGAGGCGGAGGGGGAATCGTAGAGGCGCTGGATCATGGTGCCGGGACTCGAGACGGCGAGAGTGGGATCGGCGGCGTGGATGGTGGACGCGGCGGCGGAGAGGACCGACTCTTCGGACTGGCCCGTACGCAGCAGGACCGTAAAGCCGTCGCCGGGACCACTGGGGTTTTGATTGCGCGGCTGGTACATGGCCGCCTGTGGTTTGGCGTCAGGCTGGCCTTCCTGAATGTTGTCGACGACGCCGACGATCAGCATCGTGCTCTTCGGATCGCCTTCCATCAGGATCTGCTGGCCCACAGGATTTTCACCGGGAAAATAGACTTTCGCGAGCTCCCGATTGATGACGACAACACGCTGACGGGACTGGTCCTCTTCATCGGCGAAGTAGCGGCCGTGAAGGAGCCGCGCCTCAATGGTGGAGAAATAGCCGGCGCTGACGACGCGAATGATGACTTCGTTGTGATCGACGGGCGGGCGGCCCACGATCACAAAATTGCTGGAGCCATCGCCGTCGCCGAGGGGGGCTTCGTTGGCCAGGGCAACTGAATGCACGCCCGGCAGTGTGCTGAGGTTGGCGTGGAGACGGCGTTCGAAGCTGATCCACTGCGCGTCGGTGCGGGGAGTCTTCGCTGTGCCGGCGACATCGAGCGTGGCGAGGTGGTCGACGGTGAGGCCGGTATCGACATGGAGCAGGCGATAGAAGCTCTTGCCGAGGAGGCCTGCGCCGACGAGAAGAATCATGGCCATGGCGAGCTCGGCGGTAACGAGGTTCGAGCCGAAGCGGCGCCAGACAGTCCCCGAGCCTCCGCGCGAGCCTTCCTGGAGGCCGTCGCGCAGGTTGGTATGGGAGACGCGCATGGCCGGGAGCAGCGAGAAGATGAGGGCTGCGATGAGGGATACCAGCACGGCAAAGACGAGCGCGTGCGCGTTGAATCCGGCGGAGCGCAGGTAAGGCATGGTGTCGAGAATGTCTTTGGGGAGGAGGCCGAACACGAGGCGGACGAGGACGAAACCAGCGCCAAGGCCAAGCGCGCCGGCGAGCGCGGCAAGCACGATGCCTTCCGTGAGGAACTGGCAGACGAGGCGCGAGCGCGACGCGCCCAGGGCTCCACGGACGGCCATCTCGCGTCGGCGGCGCTCGGTGCGCACAAGCAGCAGGCTGGAGACATTGACGGCGGCGATGAGCAGGAGCAGCGCGGCTCCGGCGAGGAGCATGAGCAGGACCGGGCGGATGTTGCCGAGGACAGCTTCGATGAGCGGATCCATCGTGCCGCCGCGACCGTGGTCGTCGCTGGGGTACTGCCGGGCGAGCTCAGCGGCGATGCGCTGGGTGTCGGCTAATGCCGCCGCGTAGCCGATGCCCGGACGCAGGCGGGCCAAACCGATGAGGTTGTGGCAGCCGCGGTTTTTTTCGCATTCGCGGTCGGGGTGTTCGGATCCCCAGAACTCGGATGGCTCTGCGGGTGCGAAGTGGAAGCTGCGCGGCAACACTCCAATGATGGAGGTGACGTGGCCGTCGAGGTTGACGGTCTTGCCGAGGATATCGCGGCGTCCGCCAAAGCGATGCTGCCAGGCCGCGTAGCTGATGAGCGTGACATACGGGGCGGCGGGCTGGTCGTCGTTGACCCGGAAGTCGCGGCCGAGAATGGGTGCGACACCGAGGGTGCGGAAGAACCCCGCAGTGACGCTCGACCCGTGCACGGGCTGGGGGCCATCAGGGGTTTGCAGCATGAAGCCGAAGTTGCCGAAGGCCTCAAGCGAAGAAAAGACGGTATTGCGGCGCTGGTAGTCGAGGAGATCCTGGTACGAGAGGTGGAAATGCGGGCCGAGGGTGTTGCTCTCGTAGACCATGGCGAGGCGCGCGGGCTGGGCGTAGGGCAGGGGCTGGATGAGCGCCGCGTCGACGAAGGTGAAGATGGCGACGGCCGCGCCGATGCCGAGGGTGAGCACCACGATGGCGGTTGCGGCGAAGCCGGGATTCTTGCGCAACCGGCGGAGGGCGAAACGGAAGTCCTGCAGGATGCTCTCGAACCAGAGGCTGGTGGTCTGGGCCGATTCGTCGCGCAGGCGCGCCTCGTTGCCGAACTGGCGGACAGCGGCATGGCGGGCTTCGCGCGGGGTAAGGCCGGCGGCGCGGAGGTCGCGCTCGGTTTGCGCCTGGTGGAAGGACATTTCTTCCTCGAGGTCGCGGTTGGCGGTGTCGCGTCCGGCGGCGAATTGGAATTTGCGGAAGAGGCGCAGAAGCCAGTTCATGGGGAACTCCTGGTTATTCGTCGCGCAGGGCGATCAGGGGATCGATGCGCGAGGCACGCCGCGCCGGGAGATAGCCGGCGAGCGCGCAGACGATGAGCATGAGCGCGACCACAACGGCGAGAGCGAGGGGATCGTTGGGGCCGACACCGAAGAGGATGCGCGCGATGAGGTGGGGGTCTTCGAGTTTGGCGGTTCATGCCGAGCAGCGCAACGGGGATGCCGATGATGAGGCCGAGCGCGGCGAGGGCGAGGATTTCGCGCAGCACCATCCACTGCACGCGCAGGCGGCCGGCGCCGCGGGCCATGCGGACGCCGATCTCGCTGGTGCGCCGGGCGACGGTGCAGGACATGAGACTGTAGAGGCCGATGCAGACGAGAAAGGTGGCCAGCAGGGAGAAGAGCGCGGAGATCTGCGCGATGAGCTGCCGGCTGCCGATGGAGGCATCGACCTGCTCGCCGAGCGAGGCGACGTTGCTGACCACGACGCCGGGGTTGACCTGAGTAACGGCTTTGCGCACGGCCAACATGACGGCCGCGGGATCACCGGAGTAGCGCACATTGAGGTTGCTGGAGTTCTGAACGCGCTGTTGCCAGAGAAAGTACGCGGCCTTGTGCGCGGTTTCGGCCAGGGAGACGTACTTCGCGTCCTTTGCTCCGACGATGGTGAAATCGGAGGCGTAGGCGGGATCGTTGCCGAGACCGAAGCGATGCCCAACGGCGGAGCTCTGGGGGAAGAGTCGCCGGGCGGAGCCGAGGCGGCGGAAGAAGCAGGTCAGGCGGTACATGGCGCTCTCCACTTTCAGGCGGCAGCGAGGACGCGCGTGATGGCAGCGATCATCTGCTCGAACTCGGAGACTTCACGGCCGAGCTGTTTGCGGCCGGCGGCAGTGAGCGTGTAAAAGCGCGCGCGGCGGTTGGTGTCGGTCATCTTCCACTCGGCATTGACCCAGCCCTGGAGCAGCAGGCGCTGGAGTGCTGGGTAGAGGGAGCCTTCTTCCACGGTGAGCACGTCGTCGGAGGCACGCCTGATGGCGGCGGCGATGCCGTAGCCGTGCATGGCTCCGCGGGTGAGCGTCTGGAGGATGAGCATGTCGAGCGTGCCGGGGAGAAGGTCGGGTTTGCGGGCCATGCGACAACAGTAGATAATCTATGGATAGGGTGTCAAGGGGACTGGCCGTCCAGGCGCTCTATTACGAGGAGCAGGAGGCGGAGGTGATCCAGACGCTGGGGCTGAGCGGGATCGTGATGCAGGATTAGCCGTCCAGGCGGACGCGCTTCGCGCAAAGGAAAGAGGCGTGGATTCCCATGTCTGCGAACAACGCGCACACAGGAGGCACCGGGGGGATTGGCCGTCCAGGCGGGCGCGCTTCGCGACATTGAAACATCTGTAGAATCGCATATCTGCGAACACCTGGCACGTGGGAGGTACCCCGGGGAGAGGATAACGAGGGCGGATTTGGGTCGCCTGTTATCCTTCCGGTACTGCAATTCAGGTAAAAAAGGGGCCGGCTGAGCGATGGAAGTTCTGGTGGAGCTGAACCACGTCTCGAAGTCGTACGAGGCGAAGGCGGCGGTTCGCGATCTGACGCTGAAGATTGAAGCGGGGAGCATGTTTGGGCTGCTGGGCCCGAACGGCGCGGGCAAAACCTCGACGATCCGCATGATTGTAGGCATCACGCTGCCCGATTCCGGCAAAGTGACACTGTTCAACAAGCCATGGGCGAGCGCGTCGCTGCAGCGCGTCGGCTATCTGCCGGAGGAGCGCGGCCTTTACAAGAAGATGAAGATTATCGACCAGCTGGTCTTCCTGGGCGAGTTGCGCGGGCTGGGCGCGGCGGAAGCCGGGCGGCGGGCGAAAAGCTGGTGCGAGCGGATGCAGATGGCGGACTCCATCAATAAGAAGACCGAGGAGCTGTCGAAGGGTATGCAGCAGAAGATTCAGTTCATCTCGACTCTGCTGCACGACCCGGAGCTGATCATCATGGACGAGCCGTTCTCGGGACTCGATCCGGTCAACACGATGCTGCTGCAGGACACGCTGGTGGAGCTGAAGAAGCAGGGAAACGCCATCCTGTTTTCGACGCACCGCATGGATCAGGTGGAGAAGCTGTGCGATTCCATCTGCCTGATCAACCGCGGCGAGGCGGTGCTGAGCGGCGGGATGCGCGAGGTGAAGTCGCGGTACGAGCGAAACCGCGTGATCGTGCAGTACGAAGGAGCGGATGGGTTCCTGAACCATCCGGCGATTGCGGAATACAAGAATTACGGGGGGCATGCGGAGATTCGGCTGAAGCCGCATGCGGACGCGCAGGACCTGCTGCGGACGGCAGCGGCGACGGCGACGATCACGAAATTCGAGCTGGTGGAACCGTCGCTGGAAGAAATCTTTATCGAGACGGTAGGGGGGCGCGCCGATGCTTAGGAACACGCTGCTGATTGCGAAACGCGAGTATCTGGAGCGGGTGCGCAGCCGCATTTTCAGGGTGACGACGGTGCTGGTGCCGCTGGGAATGGGCGGGATTGCGCTGCTGGGCGGGCTGGGCGGCAAGAAGATGGAGCAGGGGATACAGAATGTGGCGGTGGTGTCGAACGACGCAGCCCTGGCGCAGCAGGTGAAGGCGGCGCTGAGCCGGGGCGAGCAGGGGCCGAAAAACGTGGAGGTGGTGGCGCCGGCGACCGATGCAGACCTGGCGCGGCTCAATGAGGAGGTCACGAACCGGACGATCGGCGGCTATCTCACGATCGACGACACGGGCGGGCGCGATTCGCTGCAGGCGACGTGGACCTCGGGGAGCGCAACGGATTTCATCGGCAAGGCGGAAATGGAAGGCGGGGTGAGCGATGGGCTGGTGCGCCAGCAGCTGCTGGCGCGAGGCATGAGCGATAGCCAGCTGCAAGCGCTGATGAAGCCGGTGAAGCTGAAGACACAGCAGCTGAGGAACGGGCAGGTGGTTTCATCGGACACCGGGAAAAGCTTCGCCGGCGCCTACGCGCTGGTGCTGGTCCTGTACTGCGCCGTGCTGATCTATGGCATCAACATTGCGCGGTCGGTGGTGGAGGAGAAGACGTCGCGCATCTTTGAGGTGCTGCTGTCGTCGGCTTCGGCAGATGAGCTGATGCTGGGCAAGCTGCTGGGCGTGGGCGCGGTGGGGCTGACGCAGATGGTGATCTGGGCGGTGCTGGTGATCGGGTTTGTTGGATCGCAGCTGGCAGCGGCGCGAGGCATCCACGGGCTGGCCTCGCTGGGGCTCACGAATGTGGAGCTGGGCTACTTCCCGATCTTTTTCCTCGGCGGCTTTTACCTGTACAGCGCGCTGGCGGCGGCTCTGGGGTCGAGCGTGAGCGCCGAGCAGGAGGTGCAGCAGTTCAGCTTCATCCTGATTTCGCCGCTGGTGATCAGCGTGGTGATGCTGATGTACGTGATGCAGAATCCGTCGTCGACCCTGTCGGTGGTGATGTCGCTGCTGCCGCCGTTCACGCCCATCATTATGTACATGAGGATCTGCGCGCAGATGCCTCCGCTGTGGCAGGTATGGCTGTCGGTGGCGTTGCTGGTGGCCTCGGTGCTGGGAATGGTGTGGCTGGCGGCGCGCATCTACCGCGTGGGCGTGCTGATGTATGGGAAGCGCGCGACCCTGCCGGAGATGATTCGGTGGCTGCGGTACAGCTAAAAGCCAGCTTGCAGGAGTTAGCGAGGAGCGGGTAGAGTCCGCATATCTTCCGAGGTGAGCCAATTCCCGTCGACGTCAAGAGTCGCTCGCGCGCGCTGGCCGCGAGGCTAAAGGCAGCAGCCGCTCCCAGGACCGGGCAGGAGCCAACGCTTTTCGGAGCGTCGGCAACGATCCTTTCGATCGCGGCAGTTTACTGCTATTTCGCGGGGTACATCTTCTCGTACTTCTTTTACTACCAGGGATTCGGGGTGACGCTGGAATCGCTGGACCTGTCGCCGCAGTTTTACTTCCTGCGATCGTATAACGGCCTGAAAAGCCCGGCGGGGCTGGCCCTGGTCGGGGTGCTGACGCTCATCATGTTCGCGTACCTGGGTCGAAAAGTGCGCGGCGGCATCATGCTGGTGGCGATGCTGGCGGCCTTTCCGGTGCTGTTCGGGGTGAGCCGGGCAGCCGCGCGGCACGAACTTCTCTTACGATTCTGCCGTCCGTCAGGGAGGATTCAGTTCGCCCTTCGCGACGATCTCCTGAAGGATGCGGCTGAAACGTCGGCGGATAACGATCAATCCGCGAAGTCAAATGCGGCGGCGCCGGCTGCGGCGCCAAAGACAGAGGCAGCGATGGCCGGGGCGCGTCCGGCTCAGAACCCGGCCGCACTGCCTTCTGACGCGAAGACGCCGCAGGCATTGCAGGCGCTGAGCCAGGCGGGGCGGCTGGCTCTCTTGCTCGAGACCAAAGACCGGATTATCGTATTCGCCATCCCAAACTGCTATCCGTTGGGGCCCAAGGGGCCCAAAATGGTGCCGGCCGCTCATGTGTACACGCTGCTGCGGTCGGACCTCAAGTTCACCAATGTGACGCCTTAGGAGGAAAAAGCGATGAAGCGAGCCTGCATGCTGACGATGATCGTGGTTGTTGCGGCCGGGCTGGCCGCCCGCCCGGCTCAGGCGGAAAAATTCATGGTGACCGGGGACGGCGACGATGTTCTCGGCCATATTGTGGGCCACTATTTTGTCCCGTGTCTTGGCGAACGAGTGAACCTGAAGGACTATCCGGAACTCAAATTTCGGGATGCCGGGGACCAGCACTGCCAGGATCAAATGGGCCTCGATTCCGCCCGGCCCGACGTCGCCGCGACGGCCGATTCCGACGAGACGGATGCGGGAGACAGCGCGGCCACCGATGCCAGCCCGAAGCTCGATCCGTTGGCGGCGGCCAACAAGCATATTGAAAAGGTGCTGGCGGATTACCGGAAAAAGCACCCGGCGGACGACGAAGATTGCGCGCCGGATGTCTAAAGCGGTATTTCGGAACGGCCTTCAGTCGCCGTTGGCGCGGCGTTTGGGCGGGGGCTCATCCATGCGCACGCGCTGCGCGGAGCCTTCATCGAAGCGCCTGCGGGGAGTTCCCGTGGGATCGAGAGGCTGCGGCGTCGCGGCGGCGGTTTCGGTGGGAACGGGTTTGCGCTCCACCACGGTGGGACGCAGGTTGGTCGGCAGAAAGATGCTGAAGACGGTTCCGTGGCGCTCGGGCGCAACCGAGGAGCGGAGCTGAATTTCGCCGCCGTAGCGGTGGACGATGGAGCGCGTGACCCACAGGCCGAGGCCGGTGCCGCGCTGGCCCTTGGTGGTGAAGAACGGCTCGCCCAGACGCCGCTGGACCTCAGGCGAAATGCCGCTGCCGTTGTCGCCGACGGAGATGCGAATGCCGCGCACGCCGCTGTCGGACCAATTGCGCGCACAGCGCACGCGGACACGCAGGCGGCCGCGCATTGAGGATGCCTCCACAGCGTTGGTCACCAGGTTGGAGAGCACCTGCCGCATTTCTCCTGGATAGACGGTCGCTTCGTCGGGGCAATCGTACTGGCGCTCGACGCGGAGGTTCTTTTCCGCGATGCGGCGGCTATAGAGCGAGAGCACCTCTTCCATCAGATCGTCGAGATGGGTGCGAACGGGCCCGGTAGTTTCGCGGGAGAAGTTCAGCGTCTGGCGGCTGATTTGGCCGACGCGCTCCAGCTCGCGCTGGGCCAGGGCGAGATAACCGCGGGCGGATTCGGGGAGGCCGCGTTCTTCTCCGAGCAGGTAGAGCAGGTTTGTCACGGCTTCGAGCGGGTTATTGATTTCGTGAGCGATAGAAGCGGCGAGGCGTCCGACGGTGATGAGCTTCTGATTCTCGCGCAGCATGGCCGCGACGCGGTCGAGCTCGACCTGCGTGCGAACCTGCGCGGTTGACGACTCGCGAAGCCTGAGCGCGCGGGCCAGCGCCGAGGGGAGGTGCTCAAGCTGGGAGGCCTCGAGATACTCTGTGACGCCATTGCGAAGGACGCGCAGCGATTCGGTTTCGGACGCTGCGCCGCCAATGACCACAACCGGCGTCGTGGGCTGCGTCTGGCGCGCGTCCTCGAGGACTTCTCCGAGGGTGAGATCGGGAAGAGGCTCGGGACTGGCCAGGATGAGCGACGGCATACCGCGGCGCACTTTCTCAAGATACGCGCGCCGATTGTCGGCAACTTCGATCTGGCAGTCGAGGCCGGCGCGCTGCGCTGCGGCACGCACTTCGGCGTGCGAGACGGCAGCGCCCCCCAGCAACAAGACCTCGGATTTCGATTCCCTCTTCACAGCCGCACCCACTGGATGAACCAGGGCCGCTGACAGCCTGGGCCGGTAAGTATCGTCCTCGACTGGAAGCAGATTTGCTTCCTGAGCCGGCATAAACGAGGCTCCTCCTGTGATAGCGGCGCTTTCTGGCACAACGCGCCGTGTGAGATCCGATCCCCCGTGGTTCGGTCCCGGAGGCTTGACGGCCTCTGCAAATTTCGATGTACCGCCTTGTGGGGGTGTTGCTTAGCAAATTGCACCCGCGGCCAGGCGTGGTTGCCTCTGGAAATTCGTTTTAGCAAATACCTTGCAGGCGCGTGCATCGGAAACCGCACCATGGGTTACCCATCGACGCCGACGGAGGAACATTTTGGCAACCATCAGCGGTTATCCTGATCTAAACAGAAGCGTTTCGATGGATTGGGCGATGAAGAAAGTTGTTGTGGCTCTGGGCGCGCTGGTTTGCGGCGCGTGCGCGGTGGCGCAGAGCAATCCAGATAATTCGGCGGTCAACCCTTACGCGGGCAGTGTGCAGGCCGCGCCGCCGACTACCGGAGTTCGGCAGTTGTCCCTGGATGATGCGATCCGGATGGGGATTGAGAATAATTTGGCGCTGACCCTGGCGCGCGCGCAGCAGAAGACGGCGGATGCGGAAAAGCTGCAACTGGTGAACGTGCTGTTGCCTAACCTGTCGCTGCACGGCGAGACGGGTGTGCACGAGTACAACCTCCAGGCGCTGGGATTTCATCCGGCGGACCTTGGGCTGTTTGCAGGGCATCTGCCGAAGGGCACGCCGTTCCATCTGGTGACAAAGGTGGATACGACCATCGGGCAGGTAAATTTTTCGCAGGCGCTGTTTAACTGGGCGGGATACGACGTGTGGCGCGCGGCGCAGGCGGCGCAGAAGGCGTCGTTCTACAATGCGCAGTCGTCGCGCGGGCTGGTCGTGCTGAACGTCGGCGACACCTATCTGCAGGCGTTGGCGGCGAAGGCGGAGGCGGACTATGCGCGCGCCCTGCTGAACACCGATCTGACGCTGCTGAACCAGGCGCATGAGGAGCATCTGGCGGGCACGGTGGCCAATCTGGATGAGCTGCGTGCGCGGGTGCAATACCAGCAGCAGGCGCAGGCGGTGATCGCAGCGGACGATGATTTTGAGAAGGCAAAGATCGCGCTGAACCGGGAGATTGGACTTGATCCGGAGCAGCAGATTGAGCTGACAGACTCCGCGCCGTATGCAGAACTGCAGCCGATGACGATCGAAGCGGCGCGGACGGAGGCGTACGCGAGCCGGCAGGATTTCCAGATGCTGAAGCAGGAGCTGCGCGTGGCCGAACTGGAGCGGAGAGCCACGACGCACGAGCGCTTCCCCACCATCGAGTTCAAAGGCAACTGGGGCGTGACAGGGATCTCGGGCGGGATCTATCACGACACTTTCTCCGCGGTAGGGACGCTGAGCGTGCCGATCTTCGAGGAAGCGAAGTTCCGCGGGGATCATGATGTGGCCGAGGCCCAGCTGGATGAGATTCGCGCGCGGATGCAGGACCTGACGGTGAAGATCGACCAGCAGGTGCGCGACAGCATGCTGGACCTGGAGACGGCGGAAGAGACGGTGAAGGTGGCGAAGAGCAACGTCGATCTGGCGACGACGGCGCTGGATCAGACGCAGCAGCGCTTCAACGCCGGCGTGACCGACAATCTTCCGGTGGCCGAGGCGCAATCGACGCTGGCGCAGGCGCAGACACAGTACGTGAGCAGCGTGCTGCAACTCAACCAGGCGCGGCTGGGGCTGGCGCGGAATCTGGGGATCGTCGATACGCAGTACAAGATGTATTTGCAGGGCGGAACGCCACCCGCGATGAAGAGCAGCGCGGCGGCGGGGATGCCGAGCGGAGATTGAGGAACTCTATGGCTCGTCTGCGGCGGCGTCGCGGATAGGCGTCTCGTGAGCCACACCCACATGCAGACGAACGATTTGTCCGGGTTTTGCCGTGACGCGGAAGATGGCGACGTTGTTTTTCACCTGGACCGGCTGCGGGTCCGAGTCGACGTGCCAGCCTTCGGGCACCTGCTGGGCGACGACGAAGACCACCGGCTCAGACTCGATGTCCTGGAGCATGTAGGTCTGCTCGGCGATATTCACCAGTGTGTGCTGACGCATGCCGTCGACTTCTTTCGCGGCGAGGTGGGTGGAGCGCTGCATGCCCGCGCCGTCGAAATGGCAGACGTCGGGATCGGCCTGGAATTGGCTGGAGCGGGACCCGAGCACCTGGCAGTGGTCGTCCACGTAGATCGGACGCGACGCGCCGTCAGCGGACTGCGCGATGAGGGGAAATGATCCTGCAAGCAGGAGCCAGAGGCCCAAACTCGATCCGAGTGCCAGCGGGAACCTCTTCGATACGATCATGCGAAGAAGTCTAGCACCGGAGGGTTTACCCTGTCCGGGAGTGGCCGTCCAGGTGGGGCGGTTCGCATCTGTGCGAGTGCGGCGGTGGAATCTTACATCTCCGAAAATCGCGGAGATATTGGGCACCTGAATCCAACAACCCCGTCCATTTTCAGACGGGAGTGTCGGGCGGTTGCCAGAGCTCGACGCGGTTGCCTTCGGGATCGGTGAACCAGCCGAACTTGCCGTAGTCGGCGGACTCGCGCTTCGGGTCGACGGCGACGCCGGCAGCGGTCATGGCGTCGAGGAGACCGTCCAGGTCGTCGACCTGAAAATTGAGCATGGCCGGTTGTTCGACGGGGAAATACTTCGATGCCTGGGGGAAAAAGGCGATGGCCAGAACGGCGCGCTGCCGCTCCGCGGGCAGGACGAAGCCGCCCTCGTCGGCGTGGGGCAGGCCGAGATGCTGCTCGTACCAGGCGTAGAGGGCCTTGGGGTCGCGAGCGCGGAGGAAGACTCCGCCAAGTCCGGTAGCGCTGGGCATGCTAGGGTTCCTCCCTCAGGAGATCGGCGAGGGTTTCGGGATGCTTGCGGCCGCGCTTCGCCTCGCGCGGCTCGGGGGGAATGACCCGCTCCGGCGGGGGCTGGCCGACGCGCTCGCGGGCATTGGCCTTGACGGCCCTGACCGCGGAAAAGGTCTTCTTTTTGGCGCGTTTTTTCGGCATGGGGTGGAGCGCCGGCTGAGTGTTCCTACAAAGTAGCATCTTGCCGCCCGGCATTGTGAAATACTTACTGCGGAGTCATAGGCCCATGGATGAACGCGAATTTTTCGACGAAAAATCGGAACAGCGTACCCACACGCTGACGTGCCCGCACTGCGGGAAGGCGGGCGAGTATCAGGTTCGCTGGCTGGTGCGCACGCGCAAGGCGCAACTGCCGAAGCATGCCGACGAACGGGATCGCGCGCGCTTTGCCAAGGCGCAGTCGTACATGGTGCGGCAGGACGATCTGGTGGCGTGCACGAATATTCGCTGCCGGAAGCGGTTTGAGGTGACGAGCCTGCAGTCCGTGGCGTTTTTGCAATCGGCGTGAGCCGCGGTTGATCCCGGCCGCTCCAGGCCGGTCAGCTAAGGGGCGGTCAGCGGAAAAGCTGTCAGCGAACAGCTTTTAGCGATTCTTTCCCACATCTGCGAACACCGCGCAGATGTGGGGCACCCGGCTGTTGGCGAGAAACGGCCGTCTGGAATCTGCAGGAATCCGATGAGTCATGAGGGAATCGAGATCGTCAGCGCGGAACAGGCGCGCCGCGCGCCTGCGCCGGAGCTGCCCCGCGACGCGGTGACGCCGATGAAGGTGCGCGTGCTGCAGACGACCGGCGAGGGGCTCGAGATCGAATGGAAAGATGGGCACCGCAGCCGGTGGGCGTTCGGGTGGCTGCGCCTCGCGTGCCCCTGCGCGACCTGCCACGAAGAGCGCGAGGCGGAGGGCCGTGCGCCGGGGGTTCCAAAGTCGAAGCCGGCCACGCTGCTGCCGATGTATCAGGCGCCGGCGCGGCCGGAATCGTCGCAGCCGGTGGGCAACTACGCAATCAGCTTCAAGTGGAATGATGGGCACGCCAGCGGGATCTACTCGTGGGATTACCTGCGGCGGCACTGCGGCTGCGAGGCGTGCACGCGCGCTGTTTCGTAGGCGCTGTGGAATCCCACCTCTGCGAACACCGCGCAGATGTGGAGCACCCTGGCATTGCAGTGGCAACTGCAGATTCTTCGTCCCCTTCCCTCTGCTCAGGATCCTCAGGATGACAAGCCGGATTGCCGTGCGTCGAGCGCGGAGGAGACTTTGGCGTAGAAGGAAGCCAGATCCTCTGACGGACCGAGGGTGAGGCGGCGGGAGATTTTGAGCAGCGGATAGATGTGCGAGCCGGCGATGTCGAGGGCGGGCATGGCCACGTTTGCATCGGGACCGGCCGGTTCAGCGCCAGGCTGGCGCGGGTAAACGGCCATGATCCATTCGGCGGCGTAGCGGCGGCGGAAGACCTCGCCAAAGTACGCGCCCCACAGCAGGGTAGCGTTTTCGAGGTCTGGATCCGGCACAGGGATGCGCGCGGCCAGGATTGTGTCGAGGCGGGCAACGGACTCGGGCGCGTAGTCGAGGGACATGCCGTGCTCGGCCGCCGCGATGCGGACGGCGGATTCGGCGTGGGCGCGCATCATGGCTTCGAGGGATTCGAAGGCGCCGGAAAGCTGGATGGGATCGCGCATGTCCAATCTCAGGTTACAGGTTGCAGATGACAGGTTGCAGGTTTCGGAGGCTCCGGCGCGCAGCGGTGGTGACGGCGACAGGATGCCGTTCGTCCATGTATCTTTAAAGTTTGCCGAGAAATTTAGCGAGGCGGTACAGAGGCAGAGGCTTTTTGTGCAGCCGCTGGAGGTTGTGTCTGTTGAAGGGTAAGGGCTGGTTGGCATTGGCGGCGCTGGCCGCCGGTTTGAGTCTGGGGGCGCAGGCGCAGGATCAGCAGGGAGTGACGCCGCAGCCGAATCCGCAGTTGCCTGCGGCGGCGCCCCTGGCTGGGGTTCGCTACGACTATCCGTGGGAGATTTACGGAGGGTTGGCGTACTCGCACTTCGATGCGGGTCCGCACCTGCTGCAGGGCGCAAATCTGGGCGGATTCGATGCGCGCGCGGTGCGCGAACTGGGCACGAAGTGGGGCGTGGGTGTGAACCTGCGTGGCTACTATGGCACCAGCGGCGTGGCGCCGAATTGCGGCAGCTGCACGGGCGGCGGCTCGAACGGCGGCCCGATCCGCGGGCCTTTTGTGAGCGAGCACATGTTTGTCGCGGGCCCGGAGTACCGGCTGCTGAGCAACGAACATGCGTCGATGATGCTGCACGCGTTTGTGGGCGGCGCCTACGGAGACTTTCAGAGCGCCATCGGCAATGTGAACCCCGCGTACCTGGGGCTCTTCTCAAATCAGCTCACCGAAGCGGCGGTGGTGGGCGGGTCGATCGATCTGAACCGGTCTCCGCGGCTGGTGTTCCGCATCGCGCCGGATGCGACGCTGACGAACTTCGGCAACAACGGGTTCGAAGAGCAGTTCGCTATCTCGGTGGGGATCATGTACCGGATGGGGCACCCGCGCAAATAGCGGTTAGCGGGTAGCTTGTAGCGTGCAGAGAAGGATGGGGGAGAAGCTTCGCTTCTCCCCCATTCGTGATTTAGAGGCGCGGCGTTGAGGCCGGCGCGCAATCAGCCGCGGTCGAGCGAAGCCATATCGATGACGAAGCGGTATTTCACATCGGCGCGGACAACGCGGTCGAAGGCCTCGTTGATTTGCTGGATGGGGATGATTTCGACGTCGGCGACGATGTTCTTCTCGGCGCAGAAATCGAGCATCTGCTGCGTCTCAGCCATGCCGCCGATGATGGAGCCGGACATGGCGCGGCGCTTGAAGAGCAGATTGCCCATGTTGATGACGGGCGGCTGGTCGGGCAGGCCCACCTGGACGTAGGTTGCGTCGCGCTTGAGAGCCTGCAGATAGGGGTTGATGTCGTGCGGGGCGGAGACGGTGTCGACGATGAGGTCGAAGCTGGAGGCCTGCTTGCCCATCGCGGTTGGGTCTTTGGAAATGACGACTTCATCGGCGCCGAGGCGCTTCGCGTCGTCGATCTTCGACTCGGATGTGGTGAACTGCACGACCTGCGCGCCAAAGGCGTGAGCGAACTTGAGCGCCATGTGGCCGAGGCCGCCGAGTCCGACAACGCCGACCTTCTTGTTGGGACCGGCTTTCCAGTGGCGCAGCGGCGAGTAGGTGGTGATGCCGGCGCAGAGCAGCGGCGCGACTCCGGCAGGGCTGAGGCGCGGCGAAACGGTGTGGACAAAGTGGTCGTCGACGACGATGTTGCTGGAGTAGCCGCCCTGGGCGAGGTCGCCGTAACGGTCGCGCGCGCCATAGGTGAGCGTGACGCCGACGTCGCAGTATTGCTCTTCGCCGGCTTTGCAACTGGGGCAGGTGCGGCAGGAATCGACGATGACGCCGACGCCGACGAGATCGCCGGGCTTAAAGCGGGAGACGGCCGAACCGACGGCGGCGACGCGGCCGACGATTTCGTGGCCGGGGACCATGGGGTAAACGGCGTTTCCCCACTCGTTGCGAACGGAATGGATGTCAGAATGGCAGACCCCGCAGAACTCGATGTTCACGAGAACATCGTGGTCGTGGAGTTCGCGGCGGGAAAATTTGAAGGGCGCGAGCGGAGTGGTGGCACTCTGCGCGGCCCATCCGTGCGACTGAGTCATCGGTATGAAGCCCCCTGGTTTTGAGTATGCAGCAGCGGCGGAAAAGATTCACGCGAGCGATCCCATGTCTGCGAAGATCCCGCAGACATGGGGCACCCGATGTTCAGGACCTGGGCACCGGCGCGTTGAGCACAGGATGGTCGAGGCCGCGCAGCGTCGGGTTCGGGCGGCCATCGAGATCGAAGACGATGATGTCGTTGGGGCCGGCGTGCAGCCAGGGCGCTGGAAGGTAGAGAGCCTTCTGCGGCCCGATGTTCCAAAAGCGGCCGAGTGGGCGGCCGTTGATCCAGACTTCGCCTTTGCCGACGGAACCGGTGTCGAGGTACGTGTCAGCCGGGTGGTCGACGGTGAAGGTGCCCTGATAGAAGCAGGGACCGGAGCAGGGCTCGGCGGAATATGCGAGCGACCCGGGCGCAAGCATGGGCAGCGATATGTTGTCCCAGCCGGTGAGCGGGTTGCCGGCCAGCGTGACGCCGTTGAGCAGGCCGACGCGCTCGCCAGGCAGCGCGGGACCGAAGTTCACGCGGCCGGTATTCTCGACGAGGATGTCGAGGTCAGCGTGCGCTGCTTCGATGTCGAGCGGGAGCGAGGTCTGATTGAGGCGGCGATCGATGGCGCCGGCCAGCTTGCCGTCAAGATAGACCTGCGCGTAGTCGTGCACGGCGCCGATGGTGAGGGGGCCGGTGACGGGGCCGACGACGACGGTGCGATAGAGGATGTAGCCGTAGGCCTGGTCGAGCGCTTCCATGGGCTGCGGATCGTCGGAGTGAACCGGCGTGGGCAGGTTCTCCCACAGCGATGCGGAGCGCGTGAGGGTGAAGGCCGGCATGGCAGCGAGCGCGGGCGGAATGGGCACAGGCGGAAGGGTTTTTCCGGTGGCGCGCGCGATCACGTCGCGAAAGAGAAAATACTTCGGCGTGGGATGGCCGCTCTCATCGAGCGCGGCGTCGTAGTCGTAGCTCGTCACGTCGGGCTCGTAGTTTTTTCCGTTGGAGTTAGCGCCATTCATCCAGCCGAAACTGGTGCCGCCGTGGAACATGTAAATGCTGACGGAGTAGCCCTGGCGCAGCATCCAGTCGAGGTCGGCGGCCTGCTGATGCGGATCGGTGTGGGCGTGCGGCGCGCCCCAGTGATCGAACCAGCCATCCCAGTATTCTGAGTTGAAGAAGGGGCCATTGGGGCGCAGCTTCTTCAGCGTGGCGAAGCCGGATTGCGCGTCGCCGGGACCGAAGTTGATGCCGACGGGAAGATCGGGCAGGCTGCCGCGCGGCACTTCTGCCGGGCCATCGGCGGTGTAGAGCATCGCTTTGGTGAATCCCGCGTCGACGAGATCCTGACGAATCGCCTGCATGTAGGCGTGGTCGTCGCCGTAGCTGCCGTATTCGTTCTCCACCTGGACGGCAATGATGGGACCGCCGTTGCCGTTTTGGAGGGGGGCGACCTCCTGTCCGAGGCGCAGCAGCCACGCGCGCGCGGCGGCGAGGAAGTGCGGATTACGAGAGCGCACGACCATGGTGGGATCTTTGAGCAACCAGGAAGGAAAGCCGCCGAACTCCCACTCCGCGCAGGAGTAGGGGCCGGGGCGCAGGATGACGGAGAGACCTTCCTGCTGCGCTTCACGGAGGAATTCGGCGAGGTCGAGGTTTCCGGAGAAATCGTAGACGCCGGGGCGCGGCTCGTGCGCATTCCAGAAGACATAGGTGGTGACGGAGTTGAGGCCCATCGCTTTGGCCATGCGCAGGCGCTCGCGCCAGTACGCGCGGGGAATGCGGGCGTAGTGCATTTCGCCGGAGAGGATCTGGAAGGGCTTGCCGTCGAGGAGGAATTGGCCGTTGGCAGCAACAAACGATGGTTGCTGCGCCTGCGCGAACATACCAGGAGCCAGCGATAGTAAGGCGATAGCGGCAGCGAGCGTGGCGGAGCGGAGGAGGAAGGCTCGATTTGTGATCATCGCTGTGACAAATGTTGAAGGGAATGGACCACGAAGCGCGGAAGAGGCAGTTCTCTCCCCCGCTTACGGATTATATTTCGCCAGCCAGTCGGAGAGCTCCTGGAAGACGTTGAGACGCTGCTGCCACAGGAACGGAAAATGCGGTGAGCCGGGATAGGTGACCAGGCGCACCGTTTTGCCGCGCGCCGCAAGAATCTGGAAGTATTCGATACACTGGAAAGTGGGAACGCGGCGATCGGCTTCGCCGTGCAGGATGAGCAGCGGCGTGGTGACGTTGTTCGCGAAGGCGACGGCGGAAAATTTGCGGAAGGCGTCGGGGTCCTCGTCGGTCCAGCGCGCGTCGTAGTCGATTTGCTGGATGTCGCTGGTCCACAGGAACGGCGACCAGTCGGTGATGCCCGCGCCTTCGATGGCGGCTTTGTAGCGCTGCGTCTGCGTGACGGTCCATGAGGTCATAAAGCCGCCGGCGCTCCAGCCGAAGATGGCGAGCTTGTTCGGGTCGGCCCAGCCCTGCGCGATCGCGTAGTCGGTGGCGCTGTCGACGTCCTGGTAGGCGCGGTCGCCGAAGTGCTGATAGATGGCGGCGACGAAGTCGGCGCCGTAGCCGGTGGAACCGCGATATTCGGGCTCGAGCACCACGTAGCCGAGCCCGGCGATGATGCGGGCGAGAGGATCGAGGGCGAATTCGTCGTTCGCTTCGGGACCGCCGTGGGGCAGCACGAGAAATTTGCCCTTCTGGCCCTCGACGTATCCGGCGGGAAAAGTGGCGATGCCTTCGAGATGAATGCCCTCTTTGCTGGTCCAGTGCACATCTCGGACATCGCCCAGCGCTACGTTTGCCAGTTGCGGGTCGCCCTCACTGGTGATGCGCTTTAGGCGATCGCCATCAGGGACAGCGACATTGCGGGCGTGGGAGGGATCGCCGATGTTGAAGGCGAGTTGATTGCTGGTCCCGGTGTAGGGCGAACTGACGGGCACGCCGCTCACGATGCCGCCTGGCCACTGATAATCGGATTTCAGCGCGCCGTCGCGGAACTCGTCGACTTCCGTGCGGACGCCGCGATCGACGACCACCCAGGTGGTGCCGCGGACATCGCCGGCAATCTCCATCGCGGTGCCATCGAGGCTGGGCGTGGCGTCTGCGGCTTCGCCGCCGGAAGCGGGAATGGTGTAGACGTGCTCGGGGGTGAGGACGGCGGATTTTGTGGAGAGGAAGGCGAGCTTCCGCCCAGAGTCAGACGGATTGCCAGACCAGGCGATGCCGGAGACGGTGTTCGCAACGGTGCCGACGTGGTGCGGGCCGGACGCGGAGCAGACGTCGATGTCAGTGGACACATTGTGATGGCCGATGCGGGGCAGGCCTGAGAGTACGGCGAGCGACTGGCCATCGGCACTCCAGGCGAGCGCACCGGATCCGCCGCCCTCCACGCCGCCGCTGATGTTGCGCAGCGAAGGACACCACCACGCGCCACTGGTGCCATCGGCGTGCACGATGTAGAGGCTGAGCTGATCGGGCTCCCACACGTGGCGAACTTCGTCGAGGGTGTCGGGCGGGCGCGGATCGGCGACGAGAGCGAAGCGGTCGCCCTGCGGCGTGGGCACCGCAGAGTCGATGCCGCGGGGCAGCAGGACGACGGTCGTGGGCACGGGTGCGGCTTTACCGTCCGCAACGGGGAAGATGGCGAACTGGGAAAGATGGTTCACGTTCCAGGAGCCGTAGAGGCTATGACCGTCGCGCGTGAAGCCCATGGGCGAGAAGTCTTCGGGGATGTCGAGCTTGGCCGCGTGCGTGCCGTCCGGCTGGATGGTCCACCACTCGCGATGGGTGGGGCCCTGCTCGGCGCCGAAAGTGACCTCGTAAAGGATGGTCCCGTCGGGCGAGACGGCGGATGCGCCCGCGCTGCGCAGGGTCGCCCAGTCTTTGGCAGTGAAGGGGTGCCTGGCGGGGGCTGGGGTTTGGGCATTAGCGGAAAACAGAGTGACGGCGGCCAGGAGCGGTGCTGCTCTGAGAATACCCTTGGTTCGCATAGGTTCCTCGTTCCGGATTTTCAAAAGAACATGAGAAGGCGGTCGACGGTGTTGAGCATGGGGTCGACGACAAAACCGATGATGCGCGCTCCGACGAACAGGATAAGGATGAGGCTGATGAGACCGAGGGAATCGTAAATGCGCAGAGCGTTGAAGGGCAGCACGTGGCGGATGACGTGGGAACCGTCGAGCGGGGGCAGCGGCAGCAGATTAAACACGAAGAGGACGATGTTGAGATTGACAGCAAGGTAGAAGATGAGCGCGAGCGGCAGCAAGATGGGGCTGGCGTTGACCAAAGCAGGATCGAGGCCCTGCCCTCCGGCAAGCTGATGTACGATCGCCGCGCCATAGGCGCTGGTCTTCGAGAGCACGAGGAGGCCGATGGTAGCGCCCACTGCGGCGAAGATATTGCTGCAGGGACCGGCCAGCGTGGTGAGAATGTCGTCGCGGGTGATGTTTTTGAAGTTGCGCGGGGTGACCGGCGTGGGCTTGGCCCAGCCGATGAGGAAGCGTCCGTAGCCGGGCATGAAGAGCATGAAGAGCGGAATGATGATGGTGCCGACGAGGTCGATGTGCTTGATGGGGTTCAGCGTGACGCGGCCCAGCATGCGCGCCGTGGGGTCGCCGAGGCGATTGGCGGTCCACGCGTGGGCCGCCTCGTGCACGCTCAGCGAAAAAACGAGCACGACAAACTCAAAAACTGCCAGGAGAAGATGGAGCTGATCCATTGGGTCGAATTGATGGTATCAGGGGAGAGTGGCCAGGGATGAGCCGGCCAGGGGGTGAAGCGGTCACGGGTGAGACGGTTAGCAGTCACCGGTTGGCGTGGGCTCCCATGTCTCGCCGAGGCAGACATGGGGCACCCGGAATCGTTATTCGTTCGGTGGAAGCTCGGCGCAGGGTTCGCCCGCGTGGCCTTTGGCGCTCGCGCTTTCGTCTTTCAGCCGCGTGGCTTCTTTCTTGCCTTTGATTCTCTTTGCGGGAACGCCTCCGGCGATGGAGTGCGGCTGCACATCGCGCGTCGCAACAGCCTGCGCGCCCAGCATGGCATCTTCGCCGACACGGACACCGGGCATGATGAGGGAGCGATAGGTGACGCGCGCGTTGGGGCCGACTTCCGTGCGGCGATGCTCGATGATGCAGGCCTCGACGGGGTCGTGCGCGTGCGAAAAGACGGCGGCGTATTCCGAGATCGACGTGTCTTTGCGGATGATCAGCTCGCCGCGATCGTCGAGCAGCACATGGTTGTGGATGATGACGTCGTCTTCGAGCGTGAGGTTGTAGCCAAAGGTGAACTCGACGCCGTGGTAGATCTTCACGTTGCGGCCGATGCTTTTGAAGATGTGCTTGCCCAGCATCGCGCGCAGGCGGAAGCCGAGCCAGTGGTTGAGCGCGACGGGCGAACGGTCAAACATGCGCCAGAACCAGACCAGCGGCTTGATGAGGGCGTAGCGGTCGGCGTCGATGTCGCCATAGTACTCGGGCTCGAGCGTGACGTTGGCGGGATCGAGCGAGAGCTGGAGGACGTTAAAGGGCAGCTCGGTGGTCAGCGTAAAGTTGAGGCGCCCGCCGTGGGGACGACCGAGCATGAGCTGATGCAGGTTGTCGCGGACGATCTCTGCGCGGAGCGCGATGTTCTGATGGCGGGAGAATTCGTCGTCGAGCGAATCGATCCAGCGGGTGAAAACTTCTTTGGCTTCGCGGGTCGGCTCGATCTCGCGGTACTGATAGCGCGGCATACGGAATAGATTACCGCCCGCCCGCGCGGGATGCAGCGGTGGCAGCACGATCGTTATTTGCGGCAGCAGGAAAAAGGGGATACGCTTTGTGCGCGTAGTGAAAGGACGACAAGCTGCGATGGGCGAGACAACGGAAGCTGCGGCACACGAGACAGAAGCGCCGGTACAGAGAAGTTACTCGGGATTGTTGCTGGGTTTGCTGGGGGTCGCGGTGTTGCTGGCGTTGGCGGGGCTGCTGTGGAGCTATTCGCTGGCGGGACGGCTGACCACGGCGGAGGCGCAGATGGCTTCGGCGCAAAAGCAGAACGCCAAGCTGGAATCAGCACTGGAAGAGACCAATGCGCGGCTGCGCGTGACTTCGGAAACGCTGGGCCAGCGGCTCGGCCTGACGCAGAAGCAGCTCGACGACCGCGCGAAGGAGCTGCTGCAGCGGCAGCAGGCCGATGCGAAGCATTTTGAGAGCGAGCAGCAGGCCGCGCAGAATCAGATCAGCTCCGTCTCGTCGGACGTGAGCGGCGTAAAGACCGATGTGGGCGGCGTGAAGACCGACCTGAGCGCCACGAAAACAGAATTGCAGACCGCCGAGGCGCAGATGCAATCGATGAAGGGCGACCTGGGCATGCAGAGCGGGCTGATCGCGACGAACGGAAAGGAACTCGAGATCCTGAAGCACATGGGTGACCGCAACATCTACGAGTTCACGCTGAACAGGGGCAAGAAGCAGGCCGTGGCGACGGTGGCGCTGGAGCTGAAGAAGTCCGATGAGAAGCACAGCAAATTCACGCTGGTGGTCTATTCGGATGACAAGGAGATTCAAAAGAAGGACCGCAATCTCGACGAGCCGATCCAGTTCTACACCGGCAAGGATCACCTGCTGTACGAACTGGTGGTGAACAACATCGCGAAGAACCAGGTACAGGGGTACGTTGCCACGCCGAAGAACGCGCCGGTGCCGGTCACTACGAGCGGGAACGGGGAGTAGAGGCGCACGACGCCGAGCGAGTAGCTGTTAGCCACTGGCTGTTGGCGAGAAACGTTCAGCGAAATGCTTTTAGCCAGGTGCGTTTTCACGAAAAGCTGTTAGCGAGGGACGTTTTGGCGAAGGGCTATTAGCGACGCCCTGTTCCTGAGGCGCGGGACACATCCTGTCTACAATCGGAAGCGTGACTCCAAGGTTTACTCTGGGGCAGCGTGTGGCGCTGGCGATTGTGCCGCGCGCGACGGCGCTGGTGCTGGCGCTGGTCGGCGTGACCCTCCGCTTTGAGGTGATCGCGGAAGAGGGAGCGCGCCCGGAGACACCCCCCACGCGCGGCATCTTTTGCTTCTGGCACCGCTGCACGCTGCCGGCGGGGTGGTACTTCCGCAAATTTCGCTGCTCCATTTTGATCAGCCAGAGCTTCGACGGCGAGCTGATCGCGCGGACGCTGACGCTGCTGGGATACGGCAGCGTGCGCGGGTCAAGCTCGCGAGGCGGCGCGGCGGGATTGATCGCGCTGCGCGAGGTGCTGGAGCGCGGCGAGCCGGTGGTGTTCACGGCGGACGGACCACGAGGGCCGATTTACGTGGCGAAGATTGGTCCGGTAAAGCTGGCGCAGATGACCGGCGAGCCGATCGGCAGCTTCTATCTGCTGCCGGAACGGGCGTGGACGATGCGTTCGTGGGACCGATTTATGGTGCCGATGCCGTTTTCGCGCGTGGTGGTGAGCTGGGCGCGCCGCGTGGAGGCGCCTGCGGCCGATGCGGATGCGGCCGCGCTGGAGGCCAGGCGGGAGGAGCTGAACGAGGCACTGGAGCGGGCGCGGCTGCGGGCGCAAGAACACCTGTCGGCGCGACGCGGAAAGTAAAATCGCAGAGTGCTGGTCTCGGATTTCGATTTTGATTTACCTCCGGAACTGATTGCGCAGGAGCCGCCGCAGGATCGCGCCGGGGCGCGCATGCTCGCGCTCGATCGCGCAACGGGCGCGTGGAGGGATCGGCACTTCCGCGAGCTGCCGGAGTTGCTGCAGCCCGGCGACCTGCTGGTGCTCAACGACAGCCGGGTGATTCCGGCGCGGCTGTTCGCGCATCGCGGCGGCCTGCACACCCAGGCACAACACAGGGTGACGAGCCGGGTGCAGGTGCTGCTGGCCGAACAAATCTCAGAGTGGGAGTGGAAGGTGCTGGTGCGCCCGGGACGCAAAGTGCTCACCGGCGAGACGCTGGTGTTTCTGCCTCAGCACGCCGGGGGCGCGCCGGCCGGAGACGAGCTGCGCGCAGAGGTCGTCGCGCATGGCGAGTTCGGCGAACGGACGATCCGGTTTGCGCCGGTGGCGGATTTCTTCGGCACTGTGGAGCGGCTGGGACACATGCCTCTGCCGCCCTACATTCATCGCGAAGACGAGCCGGGGGATCGCGAGCGCTATCAGACCGTGTACGCGCGGGAGCGGGGATCGGTGGCGGCACCCACGGCGGGGCTGCACTTCACGCCGCAGGTGCTGGCGGCGATTCGGGCGCGCGGTGTCGAGATCGCGCAGGTGACGCTGCACGTTGGGCTGGGCACGTTTGCCCCGGTGCGCGTGGATCGCGTGGAAGACGTCCGTCTGCACGCTGAGCGGTACAGCCTGTCACCGGAGACGGCGGATGCGCTGAACCGCGCGCGGCGCGACGGGCGCCGCATTGTGGCTGCCGGGACGACGACGGTGCGAACACTCGAACACTGCGCGACGCTGGGCGCAGAATTTACGGCGCAGTCCGGGTCAACGTCCATTTTCATCAGTCCAGGTTACACATTTCGCGCGGTTGGCGCCCTGCTGACGAATTTTCATCTGCCGCAGTCGACGCTGCTGATGCTCGTGAGCGCGTTCGCTGGGCGGACGAATGTCCTCCGCGCGTACGAACATGCCGTGCGCGAGCGGTATCGATTTTTTTCTTATGGGGACTGCATGTTCATTTCCTGAGGCGGTGCTCCTTGCGGATATCCCGCCGTCTTTGCAGCCGGAGCCTGGTTTGCAAATCAGGGCGTGACATCAGGTAGAGTGTCAGGCGCCTCCAGATCCACGAGCCGCCGCCACGACCACGGCGAGAAATACCAGGGCCGGAATGTCTTTCGCCGTGAGATTGCTCACCAGATCTTGCATACCTTCTGCGCGACCATGGGTTGGCCGGTGTGGCATCCGAAGGCCGCTGCAAACTGCGGCAGGTCGGCGACGATGCCGTTCACGCGATACTTGCCCGGCGAGTGGGGATCGGTGATGGCGTTGACGCGCTGATTCTCAGGCCGCTCATTCTCGCACGCCCACTGCGCGTATCCGATGAAGAAGCGCTGGTCGGGCGTGAAGCCATCTTTGTTTTCGAGCTGCTGGCCGGCGGTCTGCATCTTCCATGCTTCGTAAGCGAGCAGCGTGCCGCCCAGGTCGGCCACATCTTCGCCGCTGGTGAGTTTTGAGTTGATGTGGATGTTGTCGACGACGACGTATCCGGCATACTGGTCGCGCAGGCAGTTGATGTGGTCCTCGAAGCCCTTCGCATCGGCGGGCGTCCACCAGTCGCGCAGGTTGCCCTGGCCATCGAACTGGCGGCCTTCGTCGTCGAAGGCGTGGGTGAGCTCGTGGCCGATGGTGCCGCCGGTGTCGCCGTAGTTGGGTGCGTCGTCTTCTTTGGGATCGTAGAGCGGCGGCTGGAGCACGCCGGCGGGAAAGTTGATGTCGTTCATCTGCGGATCGTAGTACGCGTTGACGGTGGGCGGCGTCATGCCCCATTCGGTACGGTCGACCGGCTTGCCCACCTTCGCCCAGTCGCGCTTCTCCTCAAAAACGTGAGCGCGGAGGACGTTGCCGAAGTAGTCGTTGCGCTCGATGGTCAGCGTGGAGTAGTCGCGCCACTTGTCGGGATAACCGATCTTGTTGCGGACCGCGTGCAGCTTGGCGATGGCGGCCTGCTTCGTGGCGGGGCTCATCCAGTCGAGGTTCTCGATCTCGTGCTGCATCGACTGCTCGATCTGCTCGGTCATGACGGTGACCTTCTGCCTGGTCGCGGGATCGAAGTCGCGCGCGACGAATTCCTGCCCGAGGGCTTCGCCGAGATAGCGATCCACCTGGCCCTCGCAGCGCTTCCAGCGCGCCTGCATCTGCGGCACGCCGCGCAGGTATTTCGCATAGAACTCGAACTGCGCATCTTCAAAGGGCGTAGAAAGCGACGGCGCCGCGGCATTGAGCGCGTGGATGCGGAGGTAAGCCTTGAGATTGTCGAAAGGCTCGTTCGCCAATTCAGTCTGCAGGGCGGCGAGGAATTTGGGCTGCGCCACGTCGACGTTGCCGAGCACTGTGTCGGGGATGTTTTCCTGGCGCAGGTACGCGCTCACCTGCACGGCAGGGATGAGCGCATCGACGTCGGCGACCTTCATGGGATGGAAGAGGTTGTAGGGATCGCGCTCTTCCACGCGCGTGAGCGATGCATTGGCGAGCGCCGTCTCCATCTTCATGGTTGCGGCGGCATCGGCATCGGCCTGCGCCTGCGGCTCGCCGGCGAGAACGAGCAGATGGGCCAGGTACGCGACGTAATGCTGGCGAATCTCCTGGCTCTTCGCGTCGGTCTTCGTGTAGTAGTCGCGGTCGGGCAGGCCCAGGCCGCCGGCGCCAATGCCTACGATCATCATGCCGGCGTTCTTCGGGTCCTGTTCGGCGCCTGCGTTGAAGAAGTAGAGGCCGCGCTGGTCGGCACCGTTGCGCAGAAAGGCCGCGAGCTGGTCACGGGTTTGGATGGCAGCGATCCGATCCAGCTCTGGCTGCAGAGGCGCGAGGCCGCGGGAGTTGATCGCGTCGGTATCCATGCAGGCGGCGTAGTAGTCGCCGATCCTTTGCTGGACGGGCGTGCGGTCGGTGAGCTGCGCGTCCTGTTGGAGGATCCCCCAGAGGAGCTGTCGATTCTCGTTCGTCAGCTTGGCGTAGACGCTCCACGAAGCCTGGTCGGCGGGGATGGGGTTGTTCTTCATCCAGCCGCCGCAGACGTATTGATAAAAGTTGACGCAGGGGTTGGCGGTGCGGTCCATATCGGCCACATCGAGCGAAGGCGAATAAGGGATGGCCGTCAGCGGCTGGTCGGCAGGAGCGGGCGCGGCTTGCGCGCAACAGGCCGGGAGCGAGGCCGCGGCAAGAACCATCGGCAGAACGCACTTCATCATGAGCAGGTCTCCGTGCCGGAATTATACGGAGGCGTCTGGCCGCAGGCCACAGAATGCGGTGGACCTGGGCGCATGACGCGCACCCACTCAAGCCAACTGCGGGCTTGAATGGGGCACCCGATAGAAGCGGTACACTCGACTTCTGATGGCCGATCAATCGACGAAACCCATAGTTTTCTTACTCGACGCGATGTCGTTCATCTTTCGCGCGTATCACGCGATGCAGCGGCAGCGGCCCATGTCGACGCGGACCGGCGTGCCGACCGCGGCGACCTACGTCTTCGTGAACATGATTAACAAGCTGCGCCGCGACTTCAGCCCCGAGTACTTCGCGGCGGTGTTCGATCCGGCCGGACCGGTATTTCGCGACGAGCGCGCGAAGAGCATGGTGCTGCGCAAGCTGAACGCGGCGACGCAGACATTTGAGGAAGTGGAATACGGCGGCTATAAGGCGCAGCGCGAAGCGATGCCGCCGGATCTGGCGCAGCAGATTCCCTATATCCGGTGCGCTCTGGAGGCGTTCCGCATTCCGATCCTGCTGGCCGAAGGGTATGAAGCCGATGACGTGATCGGCACGCTGAGCTGCAAAGCTGCGGAGGCTGGGCATCCGGTGTATGTCGTGTCGAACGACAAGGACATGATGCAACTGGTGAACGATCGGGTGAAGGTGCTGAATCCGGTGAAGGACAACCTGATCCTCGATCGCGCGAAGGTGGAAGAGACGCTGGGCGTGCCGCCGGAGCGGGTGATCGACGTGATGGCGCTGCGCGGCGACACCATCGACAACATTCCTGGCGCGCCGGGGATCGGGGACAAAGGGTCGGTGGAGCTGATCCAGCAATTCGGGAGCGTCGAGGCGGCGCTGGACCGCGCAGAAGAGATCAAGCGGAAAACATACCGCGAATCGTTACAAAACAATCGCGAGGCGGTGCTGCTGAGCAAGGATCTGGTGACCATCCACTGCGAAGTACCGCTGGAGTTGGATCTGGAGGCGATGCGTACCCAGGCTCCCGATACCGCTGCGTGCCGGACGCTCTTCACCGAGCTGGAATTCACGACCTTGCTGCGGGAACTGGCCCCGCCGGACACGCCGGCAACGGCGGAGTATGTGGCTGCGCCGACGGCGGAGCAGATCGCCGCGTTTTTGGTGCAGGCCAGGCAGCACGGCTTTGCGTTCGCGCTGCCGGCCAGCGAGCTGGAAGCGGCGAGCGAGCAGGTGGCCGAACAGGAATCCGAGGCGCTGGAGGAGAAAGAGCCGGAGCTGAAGACGATGTCTCTGCTCGATCTGGCCGAGGCGGCGGACGCGGCCTGCGAGCGCGAGGCCGAGGTTAAGGTGTGCCGCATCGGCGTCGCCGCGGGAGAGGCGGCGCTGCTGGTTCCGCTCGATGCGGTGCGGGCGCTGCTCGAAGACGAGTCAATCGCGAAGCGCGTACACGATCTGAAGGCGGCGTTGCGTTTTCTGCAAGGACGCGGCGTCGCGCTGCGCGGCGCGACCGATGACGTGATGCTCTACTCGTACCTCATCAATCCAACGCACGCCACGCATCGGCTGGCGGATGTGGCGGCGCGGTTCGGCGACCGGGCGCTGCGGGAATCGGGCGACCGGCAGGTTCTCGAAGCTGCCCATGCGGTCCACCAACTGGCGCCGAAGATGCGCGAAGAAGTCGACGTGCTCGGTGGGAGGCGTGTCTACGAAGAGATCGACTGGCCGCTGGTGCCTGTGCTGCTGGGCATGGAAAAGGCCGGCGTGCGCATCGATTCCGGCGTGCTGGGGCGCATGGCGGAGCGGCTGGCCGCGGACATGCTGCGCCTGAGCGAGGAGATATTCGCGAAGGCCGGACACCGGTTCAACATCAACTCCCCGAAGCAACTCGGCGATGTGCTCTTCAACAAGATGGGGCTGCCACGCCCGCTGAAATACGGCAAGGGCAAGGTGATTTCGACGGCGCAGGACGTGCTGGAGGATCTGGCCGCGCACAACGATGTGCCGCGGCTGGTGCTCGAATACCGGCAACTGGCGAAGCTCAAATCGAATTACACCGATTCCCTGCCCCTGCTGGCGGACAGCGCGGGGCGCGTGCATACGACGTTCAATCAGGTGGGCACGGCAACGGGGCGACTGTCGTCTACGAATCCCAACCTGCAAAACATTCCCATTCGGACAGAGCTGGGGCGGGAAATTCGCGCAGCCTTTGTTGCGCCTCCGGGGTGCGTGCTGCTGTCGGCGGATTACTCGCAGATCGAGCTGCGGCTGCTGGCGCATTTCTCGGGCGATCCGCTGCTCACGCGGGCGTATCAGACCGAAGAGGACATCCACACGCTGACTGCGTCGGAGGTGTTCGGCGTGGCGGCAGACACGATGGACAAGGAGACGCGCAACCGTGCCAAGGCGGTGAACTTCGGGATTGTGTACGGAATATCGCCGTTCGGTCTGGCAGCCCAGCTCGGCATCGACCAGCACGAGGCGCGGCTCTATATCGACAAGTATTTTGCGCGGTATGAGGGCGTGCGCGCGTATATCGACCGCATGCTGGAGGAGACGCGTCGCGAGCAGAAGGTGCGCACGATCTTTGGGCGGATCCGGCCGATTCCCGATATTCAGAGCCGCAATGCGAATCAGCGCGGCTTTGCCGAGCGGACCGCGATCAATACGCCGCTGCAGGGCACGGCGGCGGATCTCATCAAGCTGGCGATGATTCGGATCGCCGCGCGACTGGCGAAGGAGAAGCTGGCCGCGCGCATGACGCTGCAGGTGCACGACGAACTGGTCTTCGATGTGCCGGAAAAGGAAGCAGACGCCGTAAGTGCGCTGGTGCGGCACGAGATGGAGCACGTGATCGAACTCAGCGTCCCGCTGGTGGCGGATGTGGGCATCGGGCCGAACTGGAGAGATCTGTAAGGCGGCCAAAAAGCGGTTGGCGATGAAGCGGTCGGCTAAGAGCCCGTCAGCGATGGGGCGGTCAGCGAGAAGCGGCTCACGATGAGGCGACGACCCTTCATGCGCCCAGTTCGGCGCGGATGGCGCCGGCGATGCGGTCGGCGTGGCGGCGCATCGCCTCCTCGGATTCGGCTTCGATCATGACGCGCGCCAGCGCTTCGGTGCCTGAATAGCGGACGACGACCCGGCCCGAGTCCGCCAGCTCCGCTTCGGCGTCGCGAATTGTATCCGCCACAGTGGCAATTTGCTCGAGCGGCTTTTTCTCGCGCACACGTACGTTGACGATGACCTGGGGAAAGACCTTCAGATCGGCGATGAGCTCATGGAGCGCGCGGCCGGAGCGGCGAATCACATCGAGGACGACGAGAGCGGTGAGCAAGCCGTCGCCGGTGGTCGCCAGATGCGGGAAGAGGATGTGCCCGGACTGTTCGCCGCCAAGCGAGGCATTCTCCTGCCGCATGCGCTCGAGCACATATTTGTCGCCGACGGGTGCGCGCAGCATGCGAATTCCGTTGCGGCGCAGGGCGGCTTCGAGGCCCATGTTCGACATCGCGGTGGCAACGACCATGTCGTTGCGCAGCAGGCCGCGCTCCTTCATGTCGCGGGCGGCAAGCAGCATAACGGCATCGCCGTTGACGACGTTGCCGTGCGCATCGGCAAACATGGCGCGGTCGGCATCGCCATCGAAGGTGACGCCCAGATCGGCTTTGAGGTTTTTGGTTTCGGCGGCGACGGCCTCCGGATGCAGGGCGCCGCAGTTGGCGTTGATGTTGCGGCCGTCGGGAGCGGCGTGGGTGAGATGGATCGTGCCCCCGAGATGGGCGAAGAGTTCCGGCGCGATCGCGGAGGCCGCGCCATTGGCGCAGTCGAGCACGGCGCGCAGCCGGTTGAGGGTGAGGCCGGGAACGGCGGAGCGGAGGAACGCTTCGTAATCGCGGCGGTACTTCTCATTGACGGCAGGCGCGGTGCCGATGGGGGAAAGCTCTACGTTCTCGAGGCGGCGAAAAATCTCGGCTTCGATGCGGAGCTCGGTTTCATCCGGTAATTTGTAACCGTCGCTGCCGAAAACTTTGATGCCATTATCCTGCCAGGGATTGTGCGACGCGGAGATCACGACGCCCGCGGCGAATCCATGACTGCGGGCGAGCCACGCGATGGCCGGGGTGGTGACCACTCCTGCATTTTCGACGCGAGCGCCGCCGGCGGCGAGACCGGCAGCCACGGTCGCGGCGATCCAGTTGCTGGATTCGCGCGTATCCATGCCGAGGAAGACGCGGGGCTGCTGGTGCGTGCCGTTGAGCTGATGCGCCAGCGCGAGGCCGACAGCGTAAATGGTTTTTGCATCGAGCGGAGCTTCGCCGGCGACTGCGCGAATTCCGTCTGTGCCAAACAGCTTTCTCATAGGTCCCCAGGTTCTTCTTCGACGCTGCTCACGCGGCTGCGAATGCGTCCGTGCGCCAGCCGGATGACAATCGACTGCCCTTCGGCGACGCTTTTGCTCGTCTTCATCAGCGTACCGGAGTCGTCGTAGACCAGGGCATAGCCCCGCTCGAGGACGGCGAGCGGCGAGAGCGCACTCAACTGACGCGATAATCCCGCGGCGCGTTCGCGGCAGTTGCGCACGCGCTCCTGCGCGGTGCGGACCAGGCGCGTCTCGAGCGCGGTGAGCCGCGCGCGGGCCGAACTGAGGCGCGATGCAACATCCTGGCGCGTGAGGCGCGCGAGCAACTCGTGGAGTTGCTCCCGGCGCAGGCGCATGCCGGCCCGGCAGCGCGATTCTATGCGGAGACTCAGGTCATCGACGCGCTGCTGCCTGCGCCGCAGTTGATCCATTTCCTTCACCAGCATGGCTTCGACGCGCACGCGCGCGAGTGTGCCCGCTGCCTGCATCAACCGATAGCGGCAGGCGCGCACCAGGCGTTGATCGAGGAGCTGGATGCGTTCGGCAACATTGTGCAGCGCCGCAGTCACGAGTTCGGCGGCCGCGGACGGCGTGGGCGCGCGCAGATCAGCGACAAAATCGGCGATGGTGAAGTCGGTTTCGTGGCCGACGGCCGAAATGACGGGAAGCTCGGAGGCGGCGATGGCCTCGGCCAGCAGCTCGGTGTTGAAAGGAGCGAGATCTTCGAGCGAGCCGCCGCCGCGCGCGATGACGATGACATCGACCTCACGGGTGCGATTGAAATACGCGATGCCGGCAGCCACTTCGGCGGCAGCGGCATCGCCCTGCACCACGGCGGGATACAGCAAAACATCGAGACCGGCGTGGCGGCGGCCGGCAATGTTGAGAAAGTCGCGAATGACGGCGCCCGTGGGCGAAGTGACGATGCCGACACAATGGGGAAACGCGGGCAGCGGCCGTTTGCGCGCGGGATCGAAAAGGCCGCGCGCTTCCAGGCGCGCCTTCAGCTGCGCAAAGGCAATTTGCAGCGAGCCGGCTCCGACGGGCTCCAGAAATTCCGCGACCAGCTGCATCTGGCCGCGCTGTTCGTAGATGGAAATTTTGCCGCGGAGCAGTACGTGCAGGCCGTCGGCGGGCTTGAAGCGCAGCAGCAATGCCTGGCGGCGAAAGAGCACGGCGGGCAGCTGAGCGTCGCCATCTTTGAGCGTGAAGTAGGTGTGGCCGGAGGGAGCCGCGCGCAGATTGGAGATTTCTCCTTCGACCCAGAGGTCGCCGTACTCGCGCTCAACATAGCAACGCACCTCGGTGACCAGGTCGCCGACCTTCCAGATGCGCCGCGTGACGGGCGACTCGAAGGAGAAGCCAAGCTGGGCCTCCGCGGTGCGCGGTGAGTTGGGCGCAGTGCTCACAATTGCTGAGTATAGAACCCGGCGCGGCGCGGGCTGGTTGTCATTGGGCGCGCGGACGGGAATAATGGCTCAATTCCCACGCAAGAGGAGATTCGATGATGCAGCGCTTCGCCGCCATTGTGTTCGCAGGTCTGATGGGTGCCGCTTTTGCCGGCGCGCAGAGCTTCACGCTGCAACAAGTGATGAGCGCGCCGTTCTGCTCGGAGTTGCAGGCTGCGCCGAAGGGCGACGCGCTGCTGTGGATCGCGAACCAGGAGGGCAAGCGGAACATCTGGGTCGCGGAGAAGAGCGGGTCTGGCCACGCGGTGCATCGCGTGACGAGCGACGACGCGGATGACGGCGTCGACCTCGGCGACATTGTGTGGACGCCGGACGGGCAGAGCATCGTGTATGTGCGCGGCGGCGATTTCGAATTTCCCGAGAAGCCGTCGCCGAATCCGGCGATGCTGCCGGGCGGAGTGAAACAGGAAATCTGGGTGGTGAACGCCGACGGCAGCCATGCGCGCAAGCTCGCGGAAGGGCGCGAGCCGCAGGTTTCGCCGGATGGCGCGACGCTGGCGTATCTGAGCGATGGGCAAATATGGACGCTCAACCTGCGAGACACAGCGGCGAAACCGGCGCAGTTGCTGCACACACGCGGCGATCTGGGATCGCTGAGCTGGTCTCCGGACGGGAAATATCTCGCCTTCACGAGCGACCGCGGCGATCACGGGTTCGTGGGCGTGTACTCGCTCGGCGAGTCCGCGCTGCGGTATCTCGATCCTTCGACGGAACTCGATGTGCACCCGGTGTGGTCGCCGGACAGCAGCAAAGTCGCGTTTGCGCGGATTCCGCCGGATACGTCGGGCGTTGACTTCAAGCCGCGGCGGAGGGCGCAGCCGTGGTCGATCCGCGTGGCGGACGTGGCGACCGGCGCCGGCCGCGAGCTTTGGCGCGCGCATGAGGGGATGGGCAGCGTCTTCCACGGGACTGAGGCCGAGCAGCAGTTGTACTGGAGCTCGAGCGGGCACATCGTTTTTCCCTGGGAGAGCGATGGCTGGCTGCATTTGTATTCCGTGGCGGCGAACGGCGGAACGGCGGCCGATCTGACGCCAGGCAGCTTTGAGGTGGATTATGTGGCCTTCACCAAGGATCGGAAGACGCTTGTCTACTCGTCGAACCAGGACGACATGGACCGGCGGCATCTGTGGGAGGTGGCCGCTGACGGTGGGTCGCCGCGCGAGATCACGCATGGCGATGGGCTCGAAGTGATTCCCGCGGTCGAACCGGATGGCACGGTTACCGTGCTGCGGGCGGACGCGCGGGTGCCGATCCGGCCGGCGATCGTCAACGCAAACGGTGAGCTGCACGATGTGGCGCCGCAGATGATGCCGGCGGATTTCCCGGCGGCAAAGCTGATCGTGCCGCAGCAGGTGATCTTTTCGGCGTCGGATGGATTGCTGATCCACGGGCAGTTGTTTTTGCCGGCTTCGGCGAGCGACGGAGCAAAACATCCGGCGATTGTGTTCTTCCATGGCGGATCGCGGCGGCAGATGCTGCTGGGCTGGCATTACATGGACTATTACTCGAATGCCTACGCGGAAAATCAGTACCTGGCGAGCCTCGGCTATATCGTGCTGAGCGTGAATTACCGCAGCGGCATCGGCTACGGGCTCAATTTTCGCGAGGCGCTCAACTATGGCGCGGCAGGGGCGAGCGAGTTCAACGACGTGATGGGCGCGGGCGTGTATCTGCGATCGCGGGCCGATGTGGATGGCGCGAAAATCGGCGTGTGGGGCGGCAGCTACGGCGGCTATCTCACCGCCCTGGCCCTGGCGCGCGCGTCGGATTTGTTTGCGGCAGGCGTGGACTTCCACGGCGTCCACGACTGGAATCTGGAGTTGAACATCTGGCAGCCGACATACGATCCGAACGCCGACACGAACGCAGCGCGAGTGGCGTGGGAATCGTCGCCGCTGGCGGACGTGAAGACGTGGCGCTCGCCCGTGCTGCTCATGCAGGGCGACGACGACCGCAACGTACAGTTCTCGCAGACGGTGCGGCTGGCGGCAGCGCTGCGCGCGCAGGGCACGCCCTTCGAGGAGCACGTCTTCCCCGACGAGATTCACGGATTTCTGATGCATCGCTCGTGGATGACGGCGTACGGGCTGGAAGCGGATTTCTTCAACAGAAAGCTGAAGGGGGCGGCGGAGACAACCTTAACGGCAGCGAGCCGCTAAGACGCACGAAGTGGTGCATGTATCCATAGGTATCCCTGGGATTCGCGGCATTCATCATGAAGAGCAACCGCAGATCCTTCGGTTCCATTTGTCACAATACGCGCGACAACCTCCGCTGAGGATGAGAGCGGTGTTTGTGGGCGATATTTGGCTCTATGTTCGCAATCAGTGAAAATCATGCGACCGCACTTCCACCGCGTTGTCGCTGAGCAGTATCAGCCGTTCGGCCTTCACGTGGATGACGGTGTCCTGGTTCTGGAGTGGGCCTTCGACTAATAAGAAGCGGGCGCGCGTGACGACGACCTGGTTGCGCTCGTAGATTTGCGGAGTGACGATCACGTTGGCGATGCCGGTCTCGTCTTCCATGGAAAGAAAGACGAATCCCTTGGCGGTGCCGGGGCGCTGGCGGGCGATGATGCAGCCGGCGGCGCGAACCCACTCGCCGTTGCGGCAATGGCGCAGCTCTTCGGCAGAGAGGACGCGCTGGGCGCGCAGCTCGGCGCGGCGGTAGGCCATGGGATGGCGGCCGGTAGTGAGGCCGGTGCCGGAGTAGTCGGCCACGAGGCGCTCTTCGGCGGTCATTTTTGCCAGCGGCGAGGGATCGGGCGCGTCGGCCAGCAGCGCGCCGGTCCGCGTGAGCAGCGGACCTTCGGGCTTGCCGGCGCGCTCCACCTGCCACAGCGCGTCGCGGCGATGGCCGACACCGGCGATGTTGTTGAGCGCGCCGATGTTGGCCAGCAGCGTGATTTCTTTCCGGTTCAGCGCGGGCACGCGGAGCGCGAGATCGTCGACGGAGCGGAAGGGGCCGTGGGCGCGGCGGGATTCGGCGATCGCGCGGCCCACGTCTTCGCGAAGACCGCGGGCGTAGCCCAGGCCAAGGCGGAGTGCAGGTTGCAGGTGAGCGTTCAGCGTGCAGCGTGCAGCGTTCAGAAATGCAGGTCCCTCGGCTGCGCGCTCGCAATGCCCGCGCTCCGCTCGGGATGACACATCATTTTGATCTGATACTTCTTCTGTGACATATTGAGAATCTTCTTCCTGCTCCACGGTGCAGGCCCAATCGGAGATCTGCACGTCGATGGGGTGGACCTTGAGGCCGTGGCGCTGCGCGTCCTTCACGAGCACGGCGGGCGCGTAGAAGCCCATCGGCTGGTTGTTGAGAATCGCAGCCGTGAACGCGGCGAGGTACTTCACCTTGAAGTAGGCCGAGGCGTAGGCGATGAGCGCGAAGCTGGCCGCGTGCGACTCGGGGAATCCGTAGAGCGCGAAGGAGCTGATGGCCTGCACGATTTCGTCCTGCGTATGCGGCGCGAGACCGTTCGCCGTCATGCCTCGGCGCAGCTTGCCTTCGAGATCCTTCATGCGCTGCCACGAGCGGCGCATGCCGACGGCGCGACGCAACTCTTCGGCTTCGGCTCCGCTGAAATTCGCGACGGTCATCGCCATGCGCAGCAGCTGCTCCTGAAACAGCGGCACGCCGAGAGTGCGCTTCAGCACCGGCTCGAGCGACAGATGCGGGTAGGTGACCGCCTCTTTCTTCTGGCGGCGGCGCATGTAGGGATGCATCATTTTGCCGACAATCGGCCCAGGCCGAATGATAGCCACCTGCACGACCAGGTCATAGAAGCGCTCGGGGTAATTGCGCGGCAGTGAAGCCATCTGCGCGCGGCTCTCGATCTGGAACATGCCGACAGTGTCGGCCTTCTGCAGAACTTTGTAGACTTCGGGGTCTTCGGGCAGCTGCGCGAGATCGATGGGCTCGCCGTAGTGCCGGGGGATGAGCGTGAGGCAATCCTTGAGCACGGCCATCATGCCGAGGCCGAGCAGGTCGACTTTGACGATGCCGAGGTCGGCGCAGTCTTCCTTGTCCCACTGCACCACGGTGCGGCCGGGCATCGACGCGCGCTCGAGCGGCACAACGTGATTGAGCTGGCCCTGGCAGATGACCATGCCGCCGGAATGCTGGCCGAGATGGCGTGGCAGATCCTGCAGGCGCACGCACAGCTCCAGGTATTTCGCGATGCGCGGGTGCTGCACGTCGAATCCGGCATGCGTGAAGGAGTTGGCCATGGTGTCGCTTTCGCCGCGCCACTCCCACTGCGAAACGAGCGAAGTGAGGCGGCCGAGCGATTCCTGGTCGAAGCCCAGCGCCTTGCCCACCTCGCGAGCCGCGGACTTGCCGCGATAGGTGATGACGTTGGCGGTCATGGCCGCGCCCAGCTCGCCGTAGCGCTGGTAGACGTACTGGATGGCCTGCTCGCGCATGTCTTCCGAGGGCAGGTCGAGGTCGATGTCGGGCCACTCGCCGCGGTTCTCGTTGAGGAAGCGCTCGAACAGCAGCTCCATGCCAACGGGATCGATGGCGGTGATTTCGAGCGAGTAACAAACGGCGGAGTTGGCGGCCGAGCCGCGTCCCTGGATGAGAATGCCGTGGGTTTTGCAGAACTGGACGATGTCCCACACGATGAGGAAATAGCCGGCGAAGCCGAGCTTGGCGATGAGGGCCAGCTCGTGGTCCACCTGTTTGCTGGCGCGCTCCAGCAGGCCGCGGTCGTTCTTGACGCCGTAGCGCCGGCGCACGCCTTCGTCAACACGCTTGCGCAGGAAGCTGTCCATCGTTTCGCCGTCGGGAACGGGGTAGCTGGGGAATTCGTAGCCGAGGTCGGCGAGCTGAAACGGCAGGCGCTGCGAAATCTCAAACGTGTTGGCGATGGCGTCGGGAATGTCGCGAAACAGTGCGCCCATTTCTGCGGAGCTGCGCAGGGCGCGCTGCGAGTTGCGGGCGAGCAGGCGTCCGGCATGGTCGAGATCGACGTGGTGGCGGATGGAGGTGAAGACGTCGAGGATCTCGCGGTCGATGTCTTTGGCGTAGCGGACGCCGTTGGTGGCGACGACGGGCAGGCTCAGCGAGCGGGCGATGCGCAGCGCGGCCTGGTTGCGGGCTTCTTCGGCGCGCTCCTGGTGGCGCTGCAGTTCGATGTAGACGTTGTCGCGGCCGTAGAGGGCGACGAGCTGTTCGACGAGCGCGCGGCCGGCGGCTTCTCCGCCATGGGCCAGAGCTGCGGCGAGCGGGCCTTCGTCGCCGCCGGTGAAACAGATGAGGCCGGCGGCGTACTGCGCGAGGTCGTCGCCGGTGGCTGCGCCTTCGGCTTTGGTTTTCTCACGCATTTT
>DATDHZ010000018.1:0-2849 GCA_036521315.1 Acidobacteriaceae bacterium | reverse complement strand
GGTTGAGGCGCGTACCACCAGGGCGGGCTCCAGGACTACGTTTTTCGGTTCCGGCCACTCGCGGCCTTCGATCATGCCGAGCAGGATCTCGCCGGCGCGCTGGCCGATCAGGTGACTGCGCTGGTCGATGCTGGTGAGTGGAACGCGCAGCCACTCGTTGTAGTTCAGATTGCCGCAGCCGACGAGGGCGACGTCTTCCGGGATGCGCAAGCCGGCGTCGAGGATGACGTTCATCGCGCCGATGGCGATGGGGTCGTTGTAGCAGAAGACAGCGTCCGGCCGCGGCGTTCGGTCGAGGAGCTGCCGCATGGCTTCGGCGCCCTGACGCTGGCTGTCCGTGTCGACGAAATCACGGCTGAGGATGTAGTCCTCCCGGACGGGCAGCCGGTGTGCGCGCAGGGCTTCCACATACCCCTGCTTGCGGCGAATGCCGGTGCTGTTTTCGCGGCCGCTGATATGCGCGATGTGCCGGCGCCCCATGTCAATGAGGTGGGTAGTGGCAATGCGACCGGCGGCCACGTCGTCGATGCCGACGAAATCTGCCTCCAGGCCATCGAAAGCGCGGTCGATCAGGACAAAGGGTTGGGATTGGGTCCGCATGCGGCGGAAGATCTCTGTGCCGGTGCCGGAGGACGCGATGACGAGCGCGTCAAGACGCCGGGCGAGAAGGTGGCGAATTTCGCGGGCTTCGAGCTCGGGGTCCTCCTCGGAAGAGGAGACGATCAGCGAGTAGCCCTTGTCGACGATGGCCTTCGAGAGCGCCTTGGCGACCTCGGCAAAGAAGGGATGAATCAACCCGGGGACAATGAGACCGATGAGATAGCTGCGGCCGGTGACCAGGCTGCGGGCAAGAATGTTCGGCTCGTAGTCCAGCTCCTTGACGCGCTGGAGTACGCGTTTGCGGGTCTCCTCGCCGATATCGGGGTGATCGCGCAGCACCTTTGATACGGTGACAACCGAAAGGCCGAGGTCCTTCGCAATGTCTTTCATGCGGATCGTCATACGGTGACTATATCGTTATAGTTTTTTCACAGGTACCGGACTTCTTACCCGCATTGGCAGAAGCAGCTTTCGCAGGCTTGAAATCCTCGGGAGACGACTATATCGCTTCAGTCAAGGAGAGTTGTCTCGGAAGTGTCTACGTGCGTCTTGTTCATCATTGAAAGAGTTTTTTCACCTACAGCGCTTGCTGTAGCGAAATAGGCTAAGCTGGGAAACGCGAGAATGAAGTCGCTGGGCAGATTTTCGATCGGGGTTGGAGACCGCTTTGCGCATCAGGCGCCGGCGCAGTTGCGCGCTTGTATTCAGGCGGCGGAGGCGGGTGCGGTGGTGACGCCGGTGTGGAACAAATCCAACCGCGAGCACACGATCATCGGCTCGGAACCGTCCGAGACCCGGGTTGCGGCGGACGCGGCCGTGCGCCAGCTCGGATGGCATCAGCCGTACTTCTGCGACGCCGACCATATCAACCTGCGCACCGTGGATCGATTTCTGGAGCCGTGCGATTTTTTCACCATCGATGTTGCGGACCAGATCGGCGTGGTTGCAGCGCAGGCTGAGCTGGATGCCTTTATGCATCGGCGCAGCGGCCTGATCGGCAGAATGGAGCTGCCGGGAATTTCCGAGCCTCTGTCCATCATGCGTGCGGACCTGGAGCGGGTGGGGCGACATTATCTGGCTGCGGTGCTGGAGGCGGCGAAGACCTATCGCTACCTAGAACAGGCGAAGGGGCGTGGCGCGTTCCTGACGGAGGTTTCGATGGACGAGACCGATGCGCCGCAGACACCGGTCGACCTGCTGCTGATCCTGGCTGCGCTGGCGGATGCCGGCGTGCCGCTGGCGACGATTGCGCCGAAATTTACGGGCCGGTTCAACAAGGGCGTCGACTATGTTGGCGATACCCGGACTTTCGCGCGGGAGCTGGAGCAGGATATGGCGGTGGTTCGCTACGCCGTCGGCGCATTTGGATTGCCCGCCGAGCTGAAGCTGAGCCTGCATTCGGGCAGCGATAAGTTCTCGATTTACAGTGCGATCCACGGGGCGATTACGAAGATGAACTCCGGCTTGCACCTGAAGACGGCGGGCACTACGTGGCTGGAAGAGGTGATCGGGCTGGCAGAATCGGGCGGCGATGCGCTGGCGCTGGTGAAGGAGATTTACGCGGAGGCGTATGCGCATCGCGACGAGCTGTGCGCGCCGTATGCCGCCGTGATCGACATCGATGCGTCACAACTGCCGGCGCCGGCAGAGGCGCAGCGCTGGACCGCCGCACAGTGGACGGGCGCGTTGCGGCATGATCCGCGCTCGCCCACATACAACAGCAGCCTGCGGCAATTGATGCATGTTGGCTTCAAGGTCGCGGCGAAGATGGGATCGCGATATACCGCAATGCTGGAGCAGTGTGAGGAGCGCGTAGCGGAGAACGTGACGCGCAATCTGTTCGAGCGGCATATCCGGCCGGTGTTTCTTGGCGCCGACGTGGCGACGGCTGGACCCGAGAGGGTCAGGAACTAGATGGGCATGATTGCATCAACGACCGCGCGCGACAACGAGGGCAGCAGCGGGCCGCTGGTGGCGCCGGGGCAGCTTTTGCCGTTCAGCCTGGTCACATCGCTGTTTTTCATGTGGGGCGTGCCGAACAATCTGAACGATGTGCTGATCCGCCAGTTCATGAAGAGCTTCACGCTGAACCGCGTGGAAGCGGGCCTGGTCCAGTTTGCCTTCTATCTCGGTTATTTCTGCCTGGCAATACCAGCGGCGCTGATTATGCGGCGCAAGGGATACAAGACGGGACTGATCATCGGGCTGCTGCTCTACGCTGCGGGTGCGGCGCTCTTCTGGCCTGCAGC
>DATDHZ010000017.1:0-65907 GCA_036521315.1 Acidobacteriaceae bacterium | reverse complement strand
CACCAGCCGCTTCAGCTTCGTGTTCTCCTGCTCCAGTTCCTTCAGCCGCCGCGCCTGGTCCACCTGCAATCCGCCGTATTCCTTCCGCCAGCGGTAATACGTCTGTTCCGTGATCTCGCCCTCTTTACACGCAAGCGCAGTCGTCTTCCCGTTCGCCACCGCCACTTCGATCTGCCGCAGCAGGTTCACCACCTGCTCAGGGGTATGCTTCCTTCCTCGTGCCATCTCCGGCTCCTTTTGCTCCAGTTTCTCTCATTCAAACTGGTACAAAATTCGCCGGGCACTCCACCTGGCGCCGAAGGATGCCTTCTTTTCGCAGGGCGATCCCGCGGACTCGGTTTTTTATCTTCAGGTGGGCCGCGCAAGAGTCACCGTTGTGTCCGCAGCCGGGAAGGAAGCTACCATCACGCTTCTCTCTGCTGGCGACTTTGTGGGAGTAGAGTCGCTCGCGGCGATGGCCGGGGTGCGTTTGACGACGGCCGTTGCCATTACCGCCTGCGCGGCTCTCAAAATCAGCCGGCAAGAGATGATCCATGTGATGCACGAGGAGCATAGCTTCTCAGACCTCTTTTTGAAGTTCATGCTGGAGCGCAGCATGCGCATTCAGGCAGATCTGGTCGATCAGCTCTTCAATTCGAGCGAAAAAAGGCTGGCGCGAATTCTGCTGCTGATGGCTGACTTCGGCCAGCCAGGGCAACCAGAACAATACATTCCCAAAATCTCACAGGAAACTCTGGCGGAGATGATCGGGACGACCCGCTCGCGCGTGAGCTTCTTCATGAATCGTTTTCGCAAATTGGGTTTTATCGAATACAACGGCCGCATCCGTGTGCATAAGTCGCTCCTGAGCGTGCTTCTGCACGATCAACTGCGCTAGAGGCTGCTATTCACTTTCGCGCGGTCGCAGGGCTGGGGCCCATTTCCCTCATTTCTTCGTCGCTCGTCGCTGGCAGACACCCGGTATGCGGCGCTCCTCTCTTCTCGAACTGAGAGAAATGGGCTCCCAGCGCAGGTCGTGGGAAAGTTAATAACAGCCTCTAAGACCATTTCAAGCCGTCGGGTATTGGCGGACAATCCATCGATGCGACCGGCCGCGATCCATGGCGACTCACTTCGGAGAGGTATAGACCTTGAACGATTGCATATCCGGTTCCCTGAGGGTCAGGCCGAAACCAGGGCGAGATAAGTCTGGTGACAGAAATCCATTCGTAACCTCGAGTGCGCCGTCGAAGGCCATCTTTTCGATGCGCGCGTGATCATAAAAATATTCGACATTGATGGCGCGCTGCGCTCCGCAGCAGGCGTGTGCATGGATTGACGGCGATGTATGCGCCGAGAGAGGCATCGAGCGGCTGGTGCAGAGCGCGTCGGCGAGCAAGAAGCCGGTAATGCCTGCGCATCGAGTGGCATCCGCCTGAAGAACATCGACTGCATCCGCTTCCAGCATGCGCCGGAAATACCAGGAATCGTATCCATATTCGCCGGCGGCGATGACCATTCCCGGAGGGCCCTGATCGCGGATCAGGCGCAATCCTTCAAGGTCGTCGGACGAGACCGGTTCTTCAAACCAGGTGACATCGTATTCTCTGAACCGGTGCGCCTGCTCGAGAGCCTGTTTGCGTGTGTAAGCGCCGTTCGCATCGACAAAGAGGCGGACCTTTGGTCCAATGGCCGCCCGCGCCGCGCGAACACGCTCGATATCGGCGGCGGCATCGCGGCCTATTTTCATCTTGACCGCGAGAAAGCCTGCCTCCGCCCAACCCCCGAGTTGCTCGCGCAGCTGTGGATCGGAATAAGAGGTAAAGCCGCCGCTCCCGTATGCCATGATGCGTGTCCTTACCAGTCCGAGCAGTGACGCCACAGAAACGCTAAGAAGTTTCCCCTTCAAATCCCAGAGTGCGTTGTCGACCGCTGCAATGGCCATCGAAGAGATTCCCGGCCGCCCCAAATTACGAATTTGTTCGAGCATCCTGCGCCATGCGCCGCCATTCGCAAGGGCGTCATGACCGATCAGCATTGGCGCGAGCGACTCATCGATCAGATGTGCCGTGGCGATATCGGCATAGCTATAGCCAATCCCTTGTTTACCACCGGCAAGAACTTCGACCAGCACGAGAGAAGTCCTGTCCCATTGAAACGTTCCGTCGGACTCGGGCGTTGCCGTCGGGACTGAGTAGACGGAAACCTGAATGCGTTCGATGTGTGGGCTGGATTTCATAATTGCCTCAACCTAAAGCCTGGGCATGCCATGGCCCCATGTATCCGGGGGAGACAAATCGCGCCGCACAGCAGGCTTTTCGCTGCCTGGCTTATGGGATGTAAAGACTTCATCTCCTTCCCGGATGAGGTAATCGGCGGTGCGCGCGGCCAGGGCCATAATGGTTAGTCCCGGGTTGGCCGATCCCTGGGTGGGCATGATGCTGCCGTCGCAGATAAACAGATTGGCGATATCGTGCGTTCGCCCGAACTGGTCGACGACCGAGGTTTCGGGATCGCTCCCCATGCGCGCGGCTCCGACCAGATGGGCGTATCGCGCCTCCTGGACGACCTCCGTGGCGCCCGCTGCCCACATGACCTCCATGGTTTTGTTCTTGCCGTATTCGATCAGCTTCCGGTCGTTGTCGTAGAGATTGAAGGTGGCTTTGGCGATGGGAATACCGAAGTGATCTTTTTCTTCCGCCAATTGCACGCGGTTCTCCGCATGCGGCAGAATCTCTCCCAGAAATCCGAAGGCGGCCCAGTGGTTGTAATCCATCATGACGCTCCGCATCCCCCACCCCCAGGCGCCTTTCGCAGTCATCATCTGCCGGGCAAATGCCATGGGCAACGGACCCACCGTCTGGATTGCAAAGCCGCGCGCGAAACCACGTTTCGGGTCGGTCTCATAGAATTCCTCCGTCAACGCATGCGCCGGAGGAGCCTTATACATGCGGACGAGTTCCTCGAAACGTCCGAGCACGACATTGCCGGCCTGCGCCATCAGGTATCGGCCGACACAATCGCTGGAATTGGCGAGTCCGTTCTCAAAACCAGGACAAGCGGAATTGAGCAGGAGACGAGGTGTTTCAATCGAATACCCCGCTACGACCACAGCCTTTGCTTTTTGAAAGCGCTCGCGTCGTTCGCGATCGAAGTAGGAAACTCCCGTCACGCGCCGGTCGCCACCTATGTGGATACGCGAAACCATGCAATTTGGGCGGATCTCTGCGCCGTTTTCGATTGCATCCGGAACGTGCGTGATGAGCGTGCTGGCCTTCGCGCCCACCTTGCACCCCTGGATGCAGAAGCCGCGATAAATGCAGTGCGGCCGGTCGCCGCGGGAACCGTTCAGGATGGCCACCGGCCCTCCAGCCGAAACTCCGATGCCCAGCTTCGTGCAGCCCTGGATCAGAGCATCGCCCACGCCGCCCATGGGATGCGGCCCGTAGGGATAGCCATGAGGATCGCCCCAGGGAAAATACGACGGGCCGGACACGGGGAGCTCCAATTCCATGAGTTCGTAGTAAGGCTTCAGGTCCGAGTAAGAGATCGGCCAGTCGACACCGACGCCGTCGGTCGAATGGGTGCGAAAGTCGGAGGGATGCAGACGTGGGGTGAAAGACGCCCAGTGGACGGTGCCTCCGCCGACGCCCTTGCCGCAGTTGTTGGCTCCAAATGCCAGGGGATGCTTGCCACCGGTGATCCGCAGATCGTTCCAATAGAGGTTGTGAGCTCCTTTTTCATCGCTGACCCAGTCGCGTTCGGTATCCCAAAAGGGCCCGGCATCGAAGCCAATCACACGAAAGCCCGCTCGCGCGAGCCGTTGCAGGAGCACTCCGCCTCCCGCACCCACGCCGACGATGGCGTAATCCACCTCTTCCCCTTCAGAGAAGCGATGCATGGGGGTCTCGATACGCTGGATGGAGCCGAGCATGTGCGGCTTCCCGTCCGGCGGATGAAATTCTCCCAGAAGCGGCGACTTCAATGGGTACCTCCCTGACCGGGGGAGCCGAGATGCTCCGATTGACCGGAGACCGGCTCAAATTTGCCGGAGACGGAGCTCTCCGGCGGTTTCCAGACATAACGCTTTTCCGTTACCTCCCAGGTCTCCGCCTCACCGCGTTCCAGACGCATGTAAGCTCGCGGATATGCCGGGCCGCCGAAGCCGATTTCATCCCAGGCCCAGGGATGCGAGTAGTAGGCGTCGGTACAATCGGAAACCAGCAGCATCCAAAAGCGATGGACGGGCATTCGATTCCAGATGTCGTTCGCCGCCGAGGGTTTGCCGTCATGGAGCGAGCGAAGAATTTCATCCTGCGCTCGCGGGCCAATTTCCAGGAAGCCACAACCATATTGGTGCTGGGCAATCTCCTCGATGGCCCGCAATCCTAACTGGTATGCTTCGCGATCGGGCGGCATGTCTTCGTACTGGTAGCCATCGTGTGAATTATCGTAGAGCCGCCGATCGATTTGCGGCACGATGGGGATCCGGTGAGACTCGTCGCGGTCATCCTGTGGAAGAATGCGATCACAGACGGCATTCAATAGACGAGCTTCCTGCGGACTGAAGAAGCGGACCTCGGGAACATTGACGACCCGGTCCAAAACTACCTGGCGCGTCTTTGCATCCCAGAATTTCTGTTGGCCGAGCGTGCTGAAGCCTGGATAGTATCCTGGCTGAGCCATTGGTCCGATCGGTTCTCCTGTATCTGAATCGACCGGGCGGCTATCTGCTTTTCGAGCCTGAGCGCTCATTTTTTTCTCTCTCTCCGGAGCAAGCTGGCGAGCAATCCCAGAGTGCCGCAGGCTGCAAACAGCAGGGGCGCGAACAGAGGCGGACCATAGATGATGTTGTAAATCGGCTTCTTCAGGCCGCCGGGGCGCCGCACGACGCCGCGCGCATGGTAAGCGAAACCCACGGCTCCATCGACGATCGCCACTGCCGAAAGAGCGGGCAGCCATGTATGCGCAACGCGAGGGCTCCTGACCGCGCCGATACCCGCCGCCATCAACATGGGCGCGACGATCACCGGTGTCCATTGCGCCTTATAGCGGAAATTGTTTTTGTAATGCGAGTACCAGGCTTCAAATCCGCTGAAGAATGCTGAGACAACCGTCGCCATTGCCATCTGTTTTTGGAAGCGGCCTTCCCGCACGTCCTGGGTCCAGCTGATTGGCTCATGCTCGGTCGTGAGGAGCTTTGCCCAATGATGCGCATGCGTGGGGCGAGGCAATCCTCGATCGCCGGCGCGCTCGCCACGGCGAAGACGCGACGCAAGAAAGCCGAGCCAGGCGCTCACACCGAATAGAAGGGGAGCAAAGACGGGCGGACCCATGACCATGTTGACGATGGGAAGCCGCCATCCGCCGGGCTTGCGGTGGATTCCGCGCACATGAAAATAGAAACCGACGACACAGTCACCGAGCGTTATGACCGAGATTACCGGCAATACTGTCTTCGCTGCGCGCCTGCTGAAGAAACCGGCAAGTCCCGCCGCCGCCAGCGCTGCGCTCAGGAGAACCGGTGTGTACATGATCCTGCGGCTGTAGCTTCCTCGATAATGCTCATAGGTGACTTCTATCCCACTTAACACGCTGGATAGTCCGGCGCCGAGCGCCAGCCAGCGCTGAAAGCGACCTTCCCGTATGTCAAGATCGATCTCTCTCGCGTCGCGCTCGAGTCCACGGCTGAGAGCGTTCGATGACACGCCGGCTGGTTGCTCGTCTTGTTCTCGACTAAGAGCCATGCTGCCCGCCCATCTGGTCCTTTCCTAATGCACATCAACCGAATAATTCCGGCCTCCGACGCTTCCCGTTTCGTCCAGGAGAACGTGAAGCCGCGTTGCGACTGAAAGTCGGCAGGAGCCGCGTCGAAGTACTCGCCGCCGATGCCGGTCGCGCGTGACTCGCTGTCCCGCCATGTCTTCCAGTTGTTCGCTGTCCAACGAAGACGGAACGGTTCGGGCGCACAGATGCGAAGCGTGTGGCCCTTCCTTGCTCGTCGAATCGGATGCCTGGGAAACCAGAACTCCACTTTGGTGTCGGTCTTACCTTCCCGATATTGGGTGGCGACTTCGGGAATGAGATCGAAGACCATCCCATCATGACATGAGCGAAGCAGACGCACATATTCCGAATGCGCCCACAACAGAGGGTTGGCCGAGCCGGCAGGACCGCCGCAATGCAGGTGCGCTTCCGGCAGATCCGCTGCATCCCAGATCTGTTCCGGCAACAGGCAGGTATCGTTCGAGAACAGTTCCATGGCAAGCAGCAGGGGACGGCAATCGTGGCCGGCGGCAAGCTCGTAGTGTCCCCGCTCACCAGTAAGGAGCGGGCGGGGTCGTCCCTGGCCCCAGTTCAGGTAAGGCTCGCCGCTGGGGTGCTGTCCGTCGCCGTCGTGATTATACCGACGCCAACCGGGGCCCGGGGGAGTCTCCAATTTGAGAGTTGCGTCTACGACGCGCAGGCTCTCAACGATCAATGGATCGTCGGCGGAGACGATTCCATATCGAACCAACTGCAGAAACCCCGTATCCACGATGTCGCGAGCCGGATACGACTGGAGCGCCTCTGGAGGCTGGCTGGTCAACTGGAGGGTTGCTTTATTGACGACCTCGGGACCGACGACTTCCCCGGGCCTGGCTGGATTCAGCCTTACGATGTGGCGAGCAACACCGGCAACCAGCGATGCCGCGGTTGTCACCGTCCACCCCTCGGGGTGGTTTCTGAGGAAGTCGGCCTAGCTTTCCAGAAAGGACGCTGTGCCGTTGTCCTGTTCCACCCGCGCGAACGAAACCAGACACGCCCTCCAGTCGAATGCGCTGTGCCCACTCCTTCCTATTCGGCGTGCGTCCAACGAGGTTCGCCGCCTGGAGCTCCGAATGCGCTTCTATTTCCCCGAAAGTGTGCCATTGAATCTCCTGCGGCTATGGTCGCAATAACGGACGCCTTCCGAGCCGTTGACACAAACGCGACTCTTCGCCGCATTCTGGGCGGAAGTAACGTCCTATCATGAAGAATCTTTCGCGACATTCCCTACATGTCACGTCCGAGCACACTTCTACACCAGCGCCCGCATGACCGCTGTGCCTCTGTCCGGCGAGACAACTTCGAGAAGGTCTCGCCCTGAGACTCCATACTCCCCAATAAGCTTTGGTTGCCCACCGAGCCAAAGAGGAAAGCCGCGACTCTCCGCCAACGATCTCGCTATCACCGAATCGAAAACAGGAGGCCAGGAGCGAACCGGTCAAAATTGACCGCATCTTCTGCATATCTCTCCGGATCGTGCCGGTCAGTCGAAAAGCCTGTCATGGCCGGGCGAGGATGTCCTGGGGTTCACGATGCGTGAGTGGGACAGGAGAATCAACTGCAGCCACGCGCGCGCAGCACGCCATGGGTTCCTGATGTTGTGGTCCGGCGTGCGAAACAGTATGAGCAATTTTGCTCATACTGCGTAGCTATCTATACGCCATAATCAAGCTACGGTTATCTTCGCGTTCTTGAAACTTCTTCCCCGAAGGAGGCAGGAGTAGCGTTACCGGGACGTGCATCCAGGCCCGCATGACCGCATTCTTCGCATGGCTAACCGAAGATCACTGATGCAAAGGAGTTCATTCCGCCGACATGGCCATACATGAAGAAGCGATCCACCCAAACGAATATCGCGAAACTCTCACACGGCTTCCGCAACTTGCGAATGCAGTGATCCGGGCCAACATCCATCAGGAGATTGAGAAGCTCAAGAGCGCCTCCGCCTTGCAGCAAGACACCGGTCGAAGTTCCGAGACACTTGTGAAGTATGAAGGTTTCCGGATCGTTCTGGTCGTGATGAAGACGGAAAGCCGCATGAACCAACATCATGCGGACGGTCCAATATCCGTTCAGGGAATTCAAGGCAGAATTCGTCTGCATCTGCCCGAGGGCCAGGCTGTCGAGTTGGGCTCGGGCGACATTCTCGCATTGGAGCCAGGTCTCAAGCATGATGTCGAGGCGCTGGAGGACAGCGCATTCCTGCTTACGATCTCGTGGTCAGATCGCGAATCGGAAAAAGATCGTTAGACACGCGGAGACTTCCCGGAACCTCTCATAAGGCTACGATTCGGTGCAGTGTTTGCAGAGTTGACGCATACGTGAAGGACCGTCTCAGCGCTGATGGAGGCCCCACGAGATGGACCTTAGGATGCGTGCACTGTTGACCGGAGTCGTACATGCGGGCAGTTGGCCGGGAAAATGAACAGGCCTACCGAAGGAGAGACGATATGGCTACCGAAAAAAAGACGTTCAGGACAATCCCCGTTGGCACGAAAGTGTCATGGCATTACCGGAGCGCCATCGGCCATGGCACGGTCACCGGTGTGGCCGAGATGGGCGCCAACGCAGACAAAACAATGTACAGTGTGCGCCAGACTGACCACCACCCCGGCGAACCGGCCATCGTGCACCACTCGGGTAAGGCACTCAGTCGAGCATGAGAAGTCAAGGAATATAGGGCCAAGCTCCAACAAGAGCAACATTGAAGACGCAACCAGGGAGGGTGAAAGCATGAGCGCTGCCGCCTGGAAACGGCCGATCTTTCAGGCAAGGCTGAAGAGTCGCCACTTTGTGGCCGCAGGCAGACGGCCCTTCATTGTGAGAAGCCTGGATCTTCAAATGTAAGCAATTATTGACCAGATACGAGATCGCCACGATGAAATATTCCTGATGTGAGGGAGGCCCCTTTAAGCGGATCGATTGTCTCCGGTGCCGAGCGATGGAGCAAAAGGAGCGCCAGTCTTGAATTGCCGGGCAAATACTGTTCGATCCTCCGGCCCGACACGTCCGCTCATTCAATCGCCGCACACTCAAGGATTTAGCCCTATGCTGAGCGAAGTACCGCGCGGACCTAACTCGAGCCTCTTCGATCTCCCGTTTAGTTACGCCGCGGGTGGTTTGTTGCAGTAACATCCGTGTCCAACCAGGTCCCTGAGGCGGAAGCATACGGGCCTTGCAACCAGATCATGCCGCCAGGAGGAAGTTTGCCATGCGTATCGCCATCATCGCGTCCCCTTTCATTTCTGTCCCACCGGTTCGTTACGGGGGCACAGAACTCTTCATCGCTCACCTTGCGGAGGGATTGGAACGAAGAGGTGTCGAAGCAGTGGTCTACTGCAACGCCGACTCCACCGTCAATGCAGAAAGACAATCGTGCTATCCACGAGCGGAATGGCCGCTTTCCACGGAAACGTCAGGCATGTTGAAGGAACTGGACCACGTGTCCTGGTCGATTGAACACGCCGCGAAAGTATGCGACCTGATCCATGTCAACAGTTCGCCGGCGATCACGTACTCAAGATACGTCTCTACACCCTTCGTCTGCACCCTGCATCATCCGTATGAGACCGCCTTGACGCGAATGTACGAGCGCTATCCACAGATCCATTATGCGGCGATCAGTGGGCATCAGGCATCTGTTCATCCGACGCTCGCACTTACGACGATCCATCACGGGATCGATCTGACCAGGTACCGATTGCAGGCGAAGAAGGAAGACTATCTCTGCTTCCTGGGCCGCATCGCTCCGATTAAGGGCGTACATATCGCGATCGATGTCGCAAAGCGGGCGGGGATTCCGCTGAAGATCGCAGGGGAGATCCAGCCGATTTTTCGCGAATACTTCGATACGATGGTGAAACCGCACATCGATGGGAGCTTCATCGAATATGTGGGCGAGGCGGATCTGGAGATGAAAAACAAGCTGCTTGGGAACTCCCGCGGCCTGGTCTTCCCTATTCAGTGGAACGAACCCTTCGGCCTGGTGATGCTTGAGGCAATGGCATGCGGAACACCTGTTTTTGCACTGCCGGGCGGCTCGGTTCCGGAAATTGTTCGACCCGGTATCTCCGGTGCCATCAGTTCCAGCGCCGAGGAGATGGCAGATGCAGTGAGAAACATGACATTTGCGCCGAACGTTGTGCGGGGTTGGGTAGAGCAAAGGTTTTCGGTTGGCCTCATGGTGCAACGCTATATCGAACTCTATGAAGGGATTCTCAAGAAAGGTCTTGATTCGAAGGTCCGGTTCGATCTCGCCAAAGTGATCGCGGCATGACCTACGCTTCTCGGGGAGCCAGGCTGGAAGATATGGGATTGCGCCCGATTCCCGCACCGCCTGAACCTCGTTTTCTCTACACAGAACCGCACCTTTCGAATGTGGAGAGCCTGGCACTGATCAAGGGAAGAACGTTCTTCGTTTCCGAACGCTCCGGGAACCTTATGCCCCCGGGCGCACCACACATTGGACTGTTTCGAGAAGATACGCGCTATCTCAGCCAGATCGAACTCCTTGTGAACGGCCATCCCCCCGTAGTCCTCTCTGCAACGACGGAAGGCGCCTACGCCAACCGGGTGGAGTTGACCGTGAAAGGAAGCGTGCACGGAGCGGGACTGGATATTCCCGTCAATACGGTCTTCGTGCATCGCGAACAGATCCTGGAGAGCGAAGGTCTGTACGACATTCTTCAAATGCAGAATTTCCACAGCGAGAAGGCGCGCCTTGTCATCGAGATCACGTATGACGCCGATTTCATGGATATCTTTCAGGTGCGCGGCATCATTCGCGGCAAAAGCGGTCGTTATTTTGAGCCGCTGATTGCGGATGCACAGATGACCTTTGTCTACGAAGGATTAGATGACCGTGTGCGTGCAACAGCGCTGTCCTTCGATCCGACGCCGGTGAGGATCTCAGGACGCACAGTGCGATGGGAATTCGATCTGGAGCCCCGGGGAACCGTGGGTATTACAGCGACGATCGTGACGCAAGCGTTACGGAAGCATTTCATTCCCTCCAGCTTCAACACTCTCCCGGCAAACCCTCCCTGGATGAGCGAGCGTGAAAAGGTAGAGGAGCACGAGGAGAAGCTTCATCTTGGTTTGACTTCATGGGAACGAACGTGCACCAGATTCAAATCCAGCAATGAGATATTCAATGCGATGCTATGTACCTCATTGCGGGATTTTTATTCGTTGCAGATTCCGGAGGGAACAGAGAAGACGCTAGCTGCGGGCGTGCCGTGGTTTGCCGCACTCTTCGGCAGAGACTCTCTCATCTCCTCCTTTCAGACTCTGGCTTTAAATCCCATGCTGGCGCGGGGCACGCTTCGTTCTCTGGCAGCCTGCCAGGGACAGGTAGAGTGCGCCGATAACGACGAGCAACCAGGCAAGATCCTGCATGAACAGCGCTGCGGCGAGATGTCGGCGACAGGAGAGGTCGCATTCGGAAGGAACTATGGTTCAGTCGATGCGACGCCACTCTTCATCATTCTGCTAAGCGAATACTTCCAATGGACTGGAGACCGGGAGTTGTTGGAGGAAATGAGGCCCTCTCTCACCGCCGCGCTGAACTGGCTGATGGAGTACGGTGACATGGATGGCGATGGCCTGATCGAATATCGAAGAAAGACCGAGAAGGGCCTGCTCAATCAGGGATGGAAAGACTCCGGTGATGCGATGGCGCATGCTGACGGCACGCTGGCCCACGCGCCCATTGCGCTGGTGGAAGAGCAAGGATATGCAGCCGATGCATTCCGGCGGGCGGCCTCGCTCATGCGCCTGCTGGCCGATTCCGAGCAAGCGGATCGGCTGATGGAATGTTCAAGTGAACTGATGCAAAAGCTGGAGCAGTCGTTCTGGCTGCCGGAGCATCAGTATTATGCTATGGCTCTCGATCGGGACAAGCGGCCGCTGGCAGTCATGTCTTCCAACCCGGGACACCTCCTCTTTACCCACACGATCCAGGACCAGCGGGCGCGCCATGTGGTGACGAAGCTCACCGGCGATGGTCTCTTCTCCGGTTGGGGCATCCGTACCCTTTCCGAAGAAGAGCGGAGCTACAATCCCATGAGCTACCATCGCGGTTCTGTTTGGCCGCATGACAATTCGCTGACGGCATTTGGAATGGCCCGGTACGGATACAAGCAGCAGACTTCAGCGATCTTCTCAGCGCTGTTCGAAACTTCACTCCACTTCCGCGACTATCGGCTCCCGGAGTTGTTCTGTGGCAACCAGCGACATCATCGAGATGAGCCAGTGCAGTATCCAGTTTCCTGCTCGCCTCAGGCCTGGGCCTCCGGCACGCCCATCTTGATTCTGACAGCGCTACTGGGGTTGGTGCCGGACGCATCCAACGGAGAACTCCGAATCGTGAACCCCCGGCTGCCGGAATTCCTGACCTTTCTCGAGGTCCGAGACCTGCGCGTCGGCAACAGCCGGATCGACCTGGATTTTCTTCGCCAGGACGACAGAACCTTTTGCCGGGTGGTGGGACAAAGGGGCGAAGAACTCGCCGTCAATGTTTCCTATCGGTAGTTGCATCACTCGAATAGAAGGCCTTGGCCTCTCCGCAAAGACGGAACAATTGCATTTCATGAACTTGCCGTCAAGCAGACCGCACAACAGCACAAGATCCGGTCCGCAATCCTTCAATATCTGCCCGGTACCTCCGAGCAGAAAGCAGGGATTCTCCTGCCGAATAATGTGAATCATGGAATATCTGCGAAGAGCTCTCGCGGCGAAATGGACAACGCCTTCTGTGATGCTTCTTCCGCTTTGACGAGTCGCGTCAGCTGACGCATCACTTCTAAGTCAGCGGGGATAACCCAGCGAGCAGAATTGCCACCGCCCCTGCAAGCTGCTCCGCTCTTCAAATCGACGTACGTCTCGACCCAAGAACGACTCGGATACCGGAATTCTTGACCGGAACACTTGTGCGAGGAAGTTCCGGGGAGCCTAAGCCGATATCCCAGGAACCACACTCGGCTAATCTCCATCGCGGAGACGAACGATCTGAGCCGCCGTCAGGTCTTTCATACCCATTTCGTGCAGGCCGCGAATGTATTTGGCGGTGATGCCGTGGTCGCGAAGTTCGGAGATGTCCGAGATGGAGAATCCATCTGGCAGGGCGCGAATCTGCCTGAGATATTCCAGTTCGACGCCATGGTCACGCAACGTGTTGATTTCCTCGATGGATGCCGTCGAGTCCGCTGCCTTAATCCCCTGGTAAAACCCCGGTTCGACCCCATGATCGTGGAGGCTGTCGATTTGCTCGATGGAGAGCCTGGCGTCGACCGAAGCAAAGCCCTTGTAGGCATCAGGGTCGACGCCATGATCGTACAGGCCGTCGATATTGTCGATCGAGAGTTTGGGGTCGACCGAGACAAAGCGCTTGTAGGAATCCGGCTTGACGCCGTGGTCGAACAGACTGTCGATCGCATCGATCGAGAGGGTGGGATTCGCCGATTTTATGCTCTGGTAGTACTCCGGTTTCACGCCATGATCGCGCAGGCCATCGATGTCCTCAATAGAGAGCCTGGAATCGACCGAGGCAAAGCCCTTGTAAGAATCCGGTTCAACGCCATGATCGTAAAGGCTGTCGATTTGGTCGATCGAGAGTTGAGGAGCGGCGGCAATCATTGATTTGTAATAGTCGGGCTTGACGCCGTGATCGTAGAGACTGTCGATCGCGTTGATCGACAGGTTCGGGCCGGCGGCCTTGATCGCTCTGAGGTAACCCGGGTCGACGCCGTGATCGCGGAGATCGGAAATCTCGGAGGCGGTGAGATTCGTAAACCCTTCCTGGCGGACCGCTCGCACATAGACCGCGCTGACGCCGTGATTCTTCAACTCGACCAGGTCCGACACCGATGATGTGAGCCCCGTGTCTCTGACCGCACGGGCAAAGTCCAGCGTTACGTCGGACGTGACGAGAGCGAAGGCCTCATCATCCCGTGGAGCGGCATAGCCCAGGTTCTGCAAAGCAGAAACGAAAGTGGGATTGAGAAGGACCGTGAATGGCCCTGAGGCGCGGCCGCCGGTGACGTTTCCCTGGCAGAGAATCCGCCCCGAATCTCGCAGATAGTCGAACTTCACCGGGCCATCATGATCGAGCATCGAGAGGGAAAATCCAGCGAGACTGGACAACGGAACGTCCTGGGTGTCCGTTCGATCGTTACCGTCGTCGTCGCGGCTGATGAGGGAGAACTGCACCTTGCTCGACGAGGAGTCGTGGCGCGTCAGCTTCCATTCGTGCCGCCAGGTCTTGTCCTGATCGGTGGGGGCCGCCGGAGGAGTAGCAGGGGATTGTGCTCCGTACGCCCGGAGGGCCGTTGCCGCGTGCCCGGGCGCTGCCGCCGGAGAAGCTTCCGACGCGAGCGCGATGTCTGCGGCGGAACTCTGAAAGTGCGGCACGGCCGGGTGTGTTGCAGCCGGAACGGTCAAATCATTCGCAAAGGCGATCCATCCGGGCACGCGCACACCAAAACAAAGGAGAGCGAGACTGGCCACGAGGCAGACCGAAACGCGGATCAGCGACGCGCCAGGAGAAAAACGCAGTCTCGGCCGGAGCAGGATCTCGATACGCTTACCGAGCTTCGACGACCGATGAGCCATTCCGGTCGCGAGTAATTCGCGCCGACGGGTACAGCAGAACTCGGACAGGCGCGCCAGTGTCGCGGCGTAGTGGACGGCAGAGCCAGTAGCGGCAACGACCCAATCGTCGCAGGCGATCTCCCGTTCCCGCTCGATGCGGCGCAAAACCCACGCGGCCACAGGATGGAGAACAAAAATCGCGAATGCCAGCCGCCCCAGCAAGTTGGTCCAATCGTCTCGGCGGACGACGTGAGCCAGTTCGTGAAACAGCACATAGTCCAGTTCCGGCTCCGAGATCTCCTCCAAAAGGAATTCCGGGAGAATGACGACGGGGTGCAGGAACCCGGCGGCGAGTGGGGAAAGCACCTCATCGGAAACAAGAAGCTGAGGGGTGCGCAACGTGCGGGTGCCGCGCAGGTGCTGCTCGAAACGCGCGACTAACTCTGCGTCTGCGAGCCGGGCACGATTTCGCAGGCCGCGGAGATGCAAATAGCCCTGCACAATCCGCCCGAGCAAAGCGGTGGTCAGGGCCATCCAGAGGAACAACAGGGTGGTCGGCCAGCTTCCCGGATGAAATTCGATGGGAACGCGCACGCGAGCCGCTGCAGGAGCGTGAGAATCGATTGCGCGCGACGGAGCGGATGCGAGTGACGGAGCAGGAGTCTCGGCGGAGGACACCGGGAGGGGCCTCGCGTGGGAAGAGGGCAGGGCGAGCGTTTGTTCTTCCGGCTGCAGGGGAGAAGCCACCGGCTCGGCAGGCCGGGGAAGAAGAGCGGCGAAAGGCACGAGCACGACCAGCGCCAGCACGGCCCACCAGACAGCATAGCGTGTTGCGGCGTTGACGCGAGGCATTAATCGGAGCGCAAACCAGATTAGAGCGGCTACGGCGATTGCGAGCCACAGCGTGTTCAGAATAGCCGTCAGTCCAGCAGCCGAATATGCATTCAGGGATTCGAGGATTGCGCTCATTTTTCACCTTCCGCGAGGAGATTTCGAATGGTCCGGATTTCCTGCTGAGAGAGCTCGCCATCGTCGAGCAGATGGAGGACAAGCAATTCGGGGGAATTGGCGAAGAACCCGCGGACCAGGCGACGCAGCGCGTTCCGACTTGCCTGGTCGCGGTCCACAACAGCGCGATAGACAAACGCGCGACCTTCTCGACTCGTTGTATGCCGGACGTAGCCTTTTTGCTCGAGAATGCGCAGCGTGGTGAGAACGGTGTTGTAGGCGAGAACGGGTTTGCCGGTAAGACCTGCAGCGACCTCTCCGACAGTGGCTGTGCCGTTGTCCCATACGATATTCATGAGACGAAGTTCGGCTTCGGTGAGGATGAGAGATTTTTTTCGCGGCAAGATCGTCTCCGGCAACTATGAAATTAAGACTGGAGGACAAAAATAAGCCCGAGAAGGATGGTTTGTCAACTATGGAATTAAGAGTTGGAAGAGCACGACGGTGATGCCGCTGTTTGCAGGGATGAAGTTCGGCGGCGGTTTCAACCGACGGCCGCTGAGTTAATCCGCGAACGTTGACAAGAGCTGATCTTTCTTGTGAACCTCAGGGATTTCTCCAGGCCCAGCGCATTTGAAACTCGCGCACGACAGACGCTGACCTCGCGCCCTTCGACGACGTAGTTCCGGATGCGGGCCGGTTCGAAGAGAACCGCAATCGCATCCGGTGTGCAGCAGCAGCAGTACGAACGCTCGGAGGCGAACGTCGGCTTCGACCTGGCGCAGGTCTGCCTCGATCTGTCCATCCGAATACGGCCCCTGGACGTAATTACCGGTCGCCTTGACCGGCCTTACGGTGGCGGCGACATTGTCCGCGATCCCCTTGTGCTCATGCCAGTATCGGAACATAGACCCGACCATTACCCAGCGCTGCCGCCTCGTGCTCGGCGAGCGCTTCGTCCAGTGCCGGGAGCCGTACCATCTGCTCAACTGCAGGCTCGTGATCTCCTGAATGTGCAGAATGCCGATGTCTTTGGCCCAGTACTGCGGTTCTTTGGAAACCACGCAGGCCTGCTCGTAGCTCCCTTCTTTGTCCAAGTCCCGGGCGAGCCGCTCCAGCCAGAGGCCACAGGCAGCCCTGATGGTCACCAGCCTGGCCTCATGCTGCTCCGTCCCTGCTCTGGATGCGGCGATTTCCGGATCCATAGCCCGGAGGCGGTCAGCCGCGATCCGCTGCTCTTCTGCCCAGGACGGGGTGATCAGGCTGATTCGCTTTTTTGGCCACCCTGCTCCCTAAGGTAAAGCCGCTTTGGCGTGGATCGGCTTTGGAATCATGCCTTAAACATTCCGTAACTTAGGCAAAACGCCTGACAGGATGGGGAGGGACGCGTCGGGGCCGGAGCGGCGGGTGAATCTTTTGAGAGTCAACAGAGCTTTGCGGAGTGGATGCAGCCTTCCTGGAAACTTCGCGCTCTACCTTCGCGCTGAGGCGAGATTGCATGGCGCGGTGAGGTTCATATTTTCCCCGAAGGACGATAAAGTCGTCGTTTTATGCGTCAGATCGCGCCAAGTTATTGCGGCTGCGAGTGTTGCGCAAATCACTGCACACGCGACCGCAGCGCTTTTGGTGTAAATCTCACCATCGACTGCGACAAATTTCCGGGTGGTGCGGAGAGAATTTGCACAAAAGCGAAAAGGCTGCCTGCCATCCTCAAAAAAAACTGAAAAAGGGCATGTTTAGGGTAGGGAGACTTTGGTTGCCTGTGTATTATCCATTTAGACAATAATTCACTGGTCTGCAAGAAGAGGCCCGAACCAACCCCGGGCGAGTTGCTGCAGCACGTCGGCTACGACGGATCGAGCGCCAGCCAGCAGCGACAAGATCGAAGCCCTGGTCCGGAAAGAAAGTTTGTCGGGTCCGGCGGAGGAACGTTCCCCCGCGGACGCCGAATCCTGCCAGAAAGCAATCTAACTCCGCCCGCGGCCGAGCGCCGGGGCTGAGGCTCGACGCAAACATCAACCGGCAAGCGCTCGAATTCAACCTCCGAGGCAGATCAATGAAGAAGTTCGGTATCGCCAGCCTGATGCTGATGGTGATGGCGGCTCCCGCATTCGCAACCGTGACCGTGACCACTCCCGCTAATGACGAAACCAGCGGCTCAGCTGTGCACTTTGAAGCCAATGCCACAACGAGCTGCTCGAAAGGCATTTCCTCGATGGGGATCTACGTCAACGGCGATCGCCAATACGTGGTTCCCGGAGCGAGCCTCAACACCACGCTCTCCCTGGGCCCCGGCACCTATAACACGGTGATCGAGGAGTGGGACGGCTGCGGAGGCGCCTCGACGGCTGCGCGCACGGTGAAAGTGAGCACCGGACCCGGGGTTGCGGTGAGCACGCCTTCAAGCGGCAGCACGGTGAGTTCGCCGGTACCGATCGTGGCTTCAGCGACGACGAGTTGCTCGAAGGGCGTCTCGTCGATGGGCGTGTATGTGGACGGGAATCGGGTCTATGTGGCCGGCGGACACACGATGAACGCGCAGATTCCGATGAGCGGCGGCACCCACAAGGCGGTGGTGGAGGAGTGGGACGGCTGCGGGGGCGCGGCGACGCAACAGCTCACGCTCAACGTGAGCGGCGGATCCGGCGGCAAATCGCTGTCGGCGATTCAGGCAGCGACGGGATGGGATCAGTGGGGCGAACTGCCTCCGACGGACGCGACCTGCGATGCGCCGTGCGGTGGCCATGTGAGCTTCTGGATGGGGCAGCATGAGAAGAATGTTTCGCTGAGCGGCAACGGGACGCAGTTCACGATCAGCGGCAACACGCCGTATGCGGATGTGTTGTACTCGAATCCGATCATGGGGCAGCGGTCGACGCTGATTCCGGATACGAATCACTCGGTGATTCCGAACCTGCACAACTTCACCTACACGGCCGATGTCTACGTGACCAACGCTTCGGTGACGCAGTCGCTCGAGTTCGATATCAACATGTACCTGGACAGCACGGGCATGGAATGGGGCACGCAGTGCAACCACCTGGGCGACGGCGACTGGGACATCTGGAACAACGTGAACGCGCACTGGGTATCGACGGGTCGTTCCTGCGGGTTAAAGAACGGATGGAATCACGTGGTGCTGCAGGTGCAGCGCGAATCGAACAACGATCTGCTGTTTCAGACGATCACGATGAACGGCACGACGTACAACATCAACACGACGATGGCCCCCTTCGGGGTGCCGTCGAGCTGGTACGGGATGACGGTGAACTTCCAGATGGACGGGGACTACAACATGCACTCGTACAACGCGTATCTGGACAACTTCAGCGTGAACTACTGGTGAGAAGAGCGCGACCGAAACCGCTGGTTGCAGCCGGTTCCGATCAGGACGCGAGTGGACGGGTCTCAGGCCCGTCCATTTGTGTTTGTGGGGCAGGGAAGTTCCCGGCGAGAGGAGCGGCCGCGGCTGACTGCGGGACGGCGGGCAGCCGGAGGTCGACGTTGCGGACCACTTCGGCCTTCGCCTGGTCGATGGGGAGGGGCGGAATGACGGTGATGCCGCCGAGCCAGGCGGCGAGCTGGAGATACGCGTTGCGATTTTCGAAGAGAAAATCGAGCGGGTATTCGGGCTTGCGGCGGCGGGCCGCGACCGGATCGGCGTCGAGCACGAAGCTGATGTGGGGGCGCGGAACGATGCCCGTCAGGGCGCGCAGGCAGATGCGGATGGCGCGGCTGTGCAGATTGAGATTGGCGAGCTCGTCGTAGAGATAACGGTCGAAGATGACGACATCGGCGCCCGAGCGCAGCGCGCGGCCGGCTTTGATCCTGAGAGAGACGGCATCGAGAACGTACATGCCGAGACGCACCAGGGTCATGAGCGGGGAGCGGACATTCTTGTCGCGGCGGGAGATGGGCGCGTCGGGCGAACCGACGCCCTTGTCGCCCCGGAAGATTTTGTGGCCGGCACCCTCGCGGACGCCTTTGAGGGTGGCGACATCGTCCCAGAAGGTGATGATTTGCACCGACCGGCGCATGGCGCGGAGATGTGCGCAAAGATTTGCAATTTGTGTGCTCTTGCCGGCACCGTCGATGCCTGAGAAGCTGACGAGGGTAGTTGGGCGCATCGTCGATTTCGTATCCATGGGGAGGTACTGATGGGGGTGCGGACGGTTAACGAGGATGTGAGGGGCTGCCGAGGGAGGCGGCCGCTACGGTACCGACGGCGATGCCTGCGCCCACCAGCAGGGCGACGCGGATGGTGAACCTGCGAATGCGCCGTTGTTTTGCGGGGGCGATGGCGGCGCCTGCGGGACGGGAGCCAGGAACACCTTCAGGCTTAAGAACCGGCGCTACGGCGGTGCCCACGGGCTGCGTTTGAGAATTTTGCTGCGTGGCCGAGGATGATTGTTGTTGATCCTGGGGCGAAGATTGTGGCGAGCCGGCGTCTGAATTGGTGAGCAGGGACTGGGTTGCGATGAGCTGTGGCTGAGGAGCGGCGGGAAGCGGACTGATGGCCGCTTCCGTCACAGGAACGATCAGCAGGAATGCGAGACAGCAGGCAATAAACTGCTCGAGCCGGACAAGGAACTTGCTCATTTCTTACTCCCGAACTTGCTTTCTTACCGGGTGGCCGGCTCTCTGCAAGGTCATGCGACGTGTTCCGCTTTGTGGTCCGTATCTCCGTTCTCGAAAAGCTGCGGAGCCACACCCGCGGGCCGATGGCGGAAGCTTTGAATGGCTTCAGAGGTGGTGGTGTACATCTCGAAAAGGCGATGCACGCCGACGAACTGCAGAGTGGCCCTGGCTTCAGGCCGCAGAGCCGCGAGCTTCGCGTCTCCATTGCGCTTCATGGCCTCTTCCAGACAGGAGAGAAGGAGGTGAACGGTGGCCCGGTCCATCTGTAGCACGCGAGAGCAGTCAAGGACGAGGCGAGGGCGCTCGGTCTCGACGTAATTTTGCAAATCGCGCAGAAAGCGCCGTTCCGAAGCGGACGTTACCCGATCGGGTATTTCATGCACGGTTACGGCACGCATTTTGATGATCATTGGTTATGAATTCCCTTCCCTGGAGCAATGAATTCAACGTACAAAAACAATTACTTCATTTGGTAGCAATCGGTATTCCAAAATGGGCGGGAAATCGAACAGCCTGCCCTGCCATTCCGAGCCTTTAGCCCGGATTCTCAAAAAGCCGCGCGAGTTCGACATCGGGCCGCTGCGTCACCTGGCGCAGCAGATTGCGGCCGTAGCGAGCCAGCGTGAGCAAATTCGTGCGATACCAGCAGCACTGCGTCATCTTCGGCGAAAGGCCGCAGAGGAAGCGGAGCTTCTCCACACGACCCTGGAGAACCCCGGCGACGAAGCGGTGGTTGCCGTCAATAATCGTCAGCGGCTCGGACTCGTTGACGCCAATCAGCAGCACGGAGCCCGGTATGGGATCGTGCTGGTCGAGGCGGCCGCGGATCGAAGCAATCTTATCGAGGAAAGGGTCACCCGAGATGTTTTGCTGCTGCCGCATACGACCTGCTACTTCTGTGATGACAAAATTGCCCTCCGCGATCTTCCGCCACTGAGCGCGGGGGAAGACCTGGATGCGGTCGAGGTCCTCCAGCTTCACCTCGACTTCGTACCATTCGGTATCGGAGGGAAGCTCTTTCCACAGTGAAAGATGGCGGAGGAAAAGCAGGGCACGGCGCTTGGCACATTCCGGGGCGTCATCGAGATTTGGGGTATACACGATGGACCGCATGGAATGGTGATATTCGCGATAGGCGGAATTTTCGAAGTCGCTGCGGAGGAATTCGGAGATGACCTCGTCTTCGGTGATGCGGCGGAGGAGGCGGACGGGACGGAGAGAGCTTTCGCTGAGAGGATCCGCATGGCGCAGGGAGTCTCTGAGGAAGGGCGCGCCGACCAGCAGCAGCAACACCACCATGAGGACGAACTGGACGAGGATGACCTGGTGCAGCGAGGAGTGGAAGCGGCAGACAGCGGCGATGAGGACGCCGCTGAAGACCAGCTGGACCCAGCTGGTGTTGGCGATCTTGTAGGACATTTCGTAGGAAATGACCACGACGCTGAGCGAATAGATGACGGTGGTGAAGGCAAAGAAGGCGAACAGGTAGGAGAGACTGTAGGGGCCGGAAACGGCGAACTGAGCGCCGAAGAAGAGGGTCCACACGCGGGCGGGCATGACGCGAAGGGCCAGGGCGAGGACGGACCCGATGCCGAGCACGAGCATCAGGGAGGTGGCCAGCACATTGAGCTTTTTGCGCTCCTCGGGGCTGGTGCCTGCCACGAGCGGGAACATGGTGTAGACCACCGCTGAGGACAGGGTGAAGACCACGCGGCCCACCATGGCGATGGCGGCATACAGGCCGGCCTCGGTGGCGGGAAAATAGTGCTTCACGAGAACGATGCTGTAGTTGTTAATCAGCACCTGGCCGGCAAAGAAGATAATGGCCTGGGAGAATTCGCGAAAGGCGGTGCTCAGACGGATGGGGCTGGGGACGGGGGCAGCGAGTTTGGGAGCCAGAGCGACCCAGGAGATGGCCATGGCGGCGGCATTGGCGGCGATGACGCCGGTGACGCCGGCGCCCAGTAGAACGGCGATGAGGGATCCAACCAGACGGACGGCACCCTCGAGGACGAGGTTGCCGGCAAAGCGGCGGAATCCGAGCGCGCCCTGGGCATAACCGCGACGCGTGCCGAGGGGGATGTAAAACGCCGATCCAACGGCCAGCAGATCGACGAGAACGGGACTGGGCAAATTGAGATAGCTGGTGATGGGACCGCGGCAGACGGTGAGGAGGGCGGCGACCACAAAGCCGCATATCCACGATCCGCGATGCAGGGCGCGATAGGCTGCGCTCTTTTCTCCCTCAGTGGACTGCTGGGCCACGACCTTCGCGGCGATGATCTGGAAGGAAAGAGTGGCGGCGGAGATGAGGGTGAGCAGGGTGTAGACGACGGTGGCGTGCCCGAAGCCGTCGGGGCCGAGGCAGCGCGCGATGGCGACGTTGTAGGCGAGATTGAGGACCATCGCCAGCGTCGAACCGGAGAGCAGCACCACGCTGCCCGAAACAATGCGGGCTCTGATGGATTTCGATTGATCGGATTGAGCTGTCAGCACGTTCGTGAGTCTCCAGCGATCCAGGGAGGGCCCAGGAGCTCCACAACGTGCGGGGAAAGCAACCTGGCTGGCCGGAATTGGCTCAGAGCGCGGAAGGAATTGCAGTTCTTTCTCCCGGCTAGTAATCGGATGCGCAAGGGCACCGAAATGCTGCTCAGAAAGTGGGATGGGAACGACAACCCAGGAGAAGCGTTTGGGCTTCTAAAAGACATTCCTATGGTCCATCGAGCAAGCTTTGCAATTCTTTTTTGCCTGTTGATGTCGTACGGGTGCACGAGCCGGTCTCAACCCGTTCAGCTGCAACACCGAGCGGAGGGAAAGTCGCCGGAAATTCTGGCTGTTTATGAGGCATGGTTCGGAGAGCCGAATCACGTCGCCTCCGGCTATTCGTCGCACGATCCCGACCGGGTGCGCAAGCAGATCGACCAGGCGAAGGGGATGGGCATTTCGGCCTTCGTGGTCGACTGGTATGGCGACCGCGATCAGACCATCGATCAGAATTACGCGATGGTGCAGAAGCTCGCCGCGAAGGCGAAGTTCCATGTGGCGATGATGTACGACGAGACGAACGACGATGAAGGAGCCACCGACGAAGCGATCGCGGACTTCACGATGTTCGACGAAACGTATCTTTCGTCGAGTTCTGCCGGGCGCGAAGCGTACGTGACGTATGAGGGAAGGCCCGTGATCTTCGTTTTCCCGAAGAGCGGCCATACGGACTGGGATAAGGTGCGGGCGGTGGTGAACCGGTGGAACCCGGCGCCGCTGCTCATCGATGAAAACATTCCGGGGCAGTATGCGGGAGATTTCGACGGGTTCTATCCGTGGATCAATCCTGGCCCACAGGGCTGGTCGGGGGATGGCAACCAGTGGGGAGAGCAGTATCTCAACAATTTCTACCAGACGATGAGCACGAAGTACCCGGACAAGATTGTGGTGGGCGGGGCGTGGGCGAAGTTCGACGACAGCAAAGCCTCGTGGGGCCTGAACCGGCATATTTCGGCTCGCTGCGGCCAGACGCTCGAGGACACGATGAATTACTGGAAGAGGATCTATCCGGCGGGGCAGGCGATTCCTTTTGTGCTGATCGAGACGTGGAACGACTTCGATGAAGGGTCCGGGATCGAGACAGGGATATCGAACTGCGGCAATCAGGCGCAGCAGCAGAATCTGCAGAGCATGCTGCAGGTCCCGCCACCCGGCGGCAGGCAGTAGCGCTGCGGAAGATTTCTACTCGAAGAACAGATTGGATGGGCCGAGCTATCCATGGGAGCGGGCCGAAGCAGAAAAGCAAGCGCAGATCCTTCCGCTCGCTCTGCGAGCCGTCAGGATGACACCACGTGGGCTCGGCGTAGCGCCAACATCCCCACTCAAAGCCAAAATCGGGCTTGCATGGGGCACCCGCATTCATTCGAATCGCGACCGACGCCGTGCTCTGACACAAAGGCACACGGGGCAGAGCTTTATTCGGGGCTGGCCTGGAAGATGCGCACCTTCCAGCGCGTCTCAGCGGGAGTGAGCACGACGACGCAGCGAGCCTTCATGTGCTGGGTGGCGAGCACTTTGTCCTGATTGAGCACCTGCTCGTCGTATTCGACGTGGTCGATGAGCTGGATGGACTGGCCCTCGGGCGAATAGAAGACGATTTGCAGGTTGTGGCTCGCGCCCAGATAGCGGCTGTGAATGCCGATCTGCGACTGCGTCTTGATCGTAGCGGCCAGCTTTTCGCGCGCCAACCCGACGAAATCAGCGTTGAGAAGGGCCGGCTGATTCTGATCGAGAGCCGCGCTCATCTTCTCCCACGACTCGATGTAGTCGCGCACGACAGCGGGGCCGGTCTGCTTTTCGAGCTGGCGCGAGCCGTGGAGGTCGGGCGGCTGCACCTGGACATTCGCCTGCTGCGCGAAGAGCGGCGAAGCGAGGGCGAGGGCACAGCTCACGGTGAGCAATCGCTTCATCAGCGTCCTCCCCAGCGAATCTCATTGCCGGCGACGACGCCGCTGGCCACCGAGATGGTTGCGCCGTTGTAGGCGGGCATATCGATTTTGGCGACGTCCTGCTTGATGGGAACGTCGGCGGTGGACTGCATGCCGTTGTAGTTCTCGGTGAAGGTCACGATGGTGCCGTCGGGAATGGGATTGCCGCTGCAATCGCGGACGGGCGCTGTCTCGACCTGGAGACTCTTTCCGTCAGGATGGGCGCTGATGGTGAGACCGCAGGGATCGCCGGGAACTTCGGCGATGACGCGCGTGACAGAGACGCCCTGAGCCTGAGCGATGAATTTTGCGGCGCCCTGCTTCGATGCGGAGTCGATTTCCGTCCACGCGAGGCCGTTGCTGCTGGTCACGGTGCGGTTCTGCGCGGGAGCGGCGAGACCGGTGAGCTGAAAGGAGACGGGCACCGGTGCCGTGATGAGATTGCGATAGGCATCGAAAACGTAGGCGGAGCCGCTGATGCCGTTGTGGAGGCCGACAGGAACACGGGAGGGCGCGGCGAGAAAGCTGATGCGGCCGGGCGTCGGAGCAGGGAGCACAGCCAGCGTCCCGCTGGTGGCCGAGCCACCCGCGTCAAGAACAGCCAGGTAGAGGCCGGCGTTGAAGAGGTCGCCGGCGGCGAAGCTGAGCGGCGAGCCGAGCTGCACATCGCGGCGGAGAGCCTGATCGGGACCGACGAGGTAGAGAACGCCGGTTCCGCTGCCTGAGGTCGGAATGGAGAAGGCGCTGCCGGCGGTGACGCTGGCAGGCAGGTTCATGTTGGCGCTCTGTGCGAGCGCCAGCGGCGCCAGGCTCAGGGCGAGCCCAGCGAGGAAAGGTACGCGCGCGTGTCTCACAGAGATTTCCCCGCGCTGTAGGTGGCGACGATGGTGCGCTCGCTGCTGACTTTGCGCGCCAGATCCTCAGGAACCGGAACGGTGAAGTCGACAGGAGTCTGCGGCGGCAAGGCGCGATCGACGTACTGACCGGCGACCCAGACGAGGTTGCCGTTTTTGTCGTAGAGCGTGCTGAGCACATGCGCGATGTTGATGGTTTGACCGCTCTGATCGCTCAGCTGACCGCTGATTGACGCAGGGGAGGGATTGTACTTTTGGTTCTGCACTTCCACCACGGGATCGGCGGACGCGGAGACCAGCACCGACTGCGGGTCCATGCGAATGCTGCCGACCTGCGACAGATCGGTGTTGGGGAAGACGATGAGGAAGGGCGTGACCTGCCTGGGCAGCAGCGTGTGCTCAATCATGTCGAAGGCGCCTTCGCTGCCGATGGGGGATCCGTCTTTGCCGACCAGCGTGGCCTGAACGGAGACGAAGGCGGGCACGATATCGTCGTTCAGCAGCTCGCCCATGACGACGACGCCTTCGGCGCGGTCCACGGGGTGCATATCGACGATGCGCACGCGGGGACTCTGCACGTCCTGAGCGCCCCACTCATCGCCTGCACCGGGATAGATGACATCCCAGCGCAGATAATTCACGGGGATGACCTGTGGCGGTGCGTGCGGAACCTTCACCAGCGGCCAGTCGACGGCCCAGCGGTCGCCATTCTTCACAACGTGAAGGTCGCGGGTGGTCTCATACGATCCGACGACGGTGGACCAGTGCAGCTTCATCAGCATCTCGGCGTCGCTGTCGGACTCATGGAGCGGCTGCACCTCGGAGCTTTCGAGCGTGGCGAAGGTGCGGAGGCTGAGGGTGTTGCCGGTCATGTCCTGCACGAACTCGGGGAGGGTGAACTCGGCTTTGTTGGCCAGGCTGTCGTAGGCCGCGCCCCAGTTACGCGCGCGAAAATCGGTGGCCAGACTCTCGACCGCGGCCTGAGCCGTGGAGGTGGAATGGGTGAGGGTGTGGCCGCCGGCATAGTAGACCGCGGCAGGCACGGGGGAGAGCGTTCCGATGATGACGAGCAGGACGGTAGCGGCGAAGAGCGCGACAGCGAGCAGAGCACCTTTGATCATGACACCATCCTCCCGGGCAGGGGTTCGTCGTTTGAGATGGCCGTGACGGCTGTGTCGTCTTCGACGAGGACGCGGCGGCGGCGATCAGGAATCAAGACGACGAGGATTGCCAGGATGCTGCTGCCGAAGGGGAGAGTGCCCCAGAGAAAGCCCTGCCACGGGGGAGGGATGAGCCGCTGGTTCATCGGGGTCTCGGGTGGGACACCGTCCCTGGCCCAGATGGTCACGGTGTTGTCGTCGAGGTTGTCGACGTGGCGCCAGCCGGCGAAGACGAGCAGGGGTTCGTAGTAGGGATCGCGGACGATGACCCACTTGAGGCCGTAGTGGTCGGCGTGGTGCAGCATGGCGCGGAGCGAATCGAGTCCGCCGACGCCGAAGTGCTTGGCATCGGTGAGGGCGCCGCCGCCGTATTTGGTGAGCTCGGGCAGCATGCGGGAGGAATTCGACTCGCCATCGACACTGTTGGCGACGGTAAGAAGAGCCAGGCGCGAGAGCTTATTGCCGAAACCGAGGGTCATGTAGCGATAGTCGTTATGGCCGTCGCGATTCAGCCACGCGGCAACGGGCTCTACGTCGAACTCCTGGGTGTCGGGGGCCCGGTAATACGACCAGGACGCGGCCAGCGCGCACGTGAACGCGGCGAGAAGGCCAATGGGAACGGCGGCGCGCAGGCGGAAGCGCGAGACGAGGTCCGCGATGAGCGCACCGAGGATGGGCAGGGCGAGCAGAGAAGCCCAGTAGGTGAAGCGCTCGAAGGTGAGGACGTCGAAGGCGCGGCGGAGAAGCCAATGCCCGATGGGGGTGGTTCCGCCGAGACTGAACATGAAGCAGAGCCAGAAGCCGAGCAGCAGCGGACGCAGGCGAGGAATCACAGCCCCGCGCCAGATGATGAAGGGCAGAGCCAGAATCATTGCTCCGTATGGCACCACGAAAAAGTTGACTCCGTATTCCGGGCTCAGGAGGTAATTGGCGCGGCTGGGGTGCGGAATCGGCGTTTGGGTGACGGGGTAGCGGTAGAGGCCGATCCAGAAGGGAAGCAGCACGAGGGCCACGGCGGCGCCGACGATGATGGCGATGGCGACGGCGCGGGTGGTGATGGCCGAGGCGCTGGTTGGCTCCTCGCTCTGGCGATCGATGTAGGCAAGAGCCAGGACGGGCAGGGCAAACAACATGGAGCCAAAGATGAGGGTGACGTGGTGGGCCGCGGCCGCAGCGGTGAACAGGAACAAGGCCTTGATGAAGGCGCGGACTCTGCCGAAGCGGAGCCAGTCGTAGAGATACGGCAAGGCATTCAGGTAGAGGGGCGCCGCGAAGGTAGTCGGCAGCTGGCCGGCGGAGTAGATGAGGAAGCTCTCGGCGCCGATCAGAACGCTGGCCAGGGCCGCGAAGGAGGCGGCGCGCGGGGTGACCCAGAGCGCAGCGAAGCGGTAGACGCCGACGGCGAGCAGGAGAATGGCGGCAAACTGGACGGCCATGTAGGCCATGTTCAGTCCGAAGATCCACGACGCGACCGCGACCCACTGCTGCGCGAGCGGCGGATAGGTGGTTTGAGAGAATCCCGCAAACCACTTCACGTTCCACGGGTCGAACCAGTGGTGCACGTAGTGCGACGCGAAGAAGATGTGGAGATTGGTGTCGTAGGACTTGAGCGGCAGCTGCATGATGAGCAGCGGCAAATGCACTGCGGCCGCCACCATGAGGATGAAGCTCATCGGGATGGGGCGCGATGACGGAGCAAGGGTCTCAGTTCTTTGCAAGGGTGCCCTCTAGAAAACATCTTGGATTCGGAATCGGGGGGGTCCGTTGCCTTTTGTGCGCCGGCGGGGCCTGGAATAGAGGCGGCGGAGGGCGCAGCGGAGAGGCCGCAGCCAACGCGACCGGCGTTCTAAGAATCAAAGGGCCTTAAGTCGCAAGGGACGTTGGTGACCCGTTTGATTGCCAGACCTGATTGTTTGAAGATTGCGTGTGCGATTCTGCTCGTCGTGCTTGCCTATCCCATACACCCGCAGACCTACCAGGTAGGCTCTGAAGGACAAGTAAAAGCCCAGAAGGGTCAGGATGCCGGCCAACAGCTAGGCTGGGGCTCGAATATCCAGAATGCACGGCTGGCGCGCGCCGCAGAGCTTGCCCTGCAGAGGGGAGACCACGCGCTCGCGTTCGAGTACGCGCAGAGGGCGGCGGCGTCCGCCCCGAACGATCCTCAGCTGTGGTTTCTGGTGGGGTACACGGCGCGGCTGGATCAAAAGTACGGGGCAGCGGTGAATGCGTACAAGAAGGGGTTAGCGCTGCAACCGTCGTCGCTTACCGGCGAATCGGGGCTGGCGCAGACGTACAGCCTGATGGGGCACACGGACGAAGCGCAGCGGCTGCTGAAGCAGATTCTGACGGCGGATCCGCGGCGGACGGACGACGTGATGCTGCTGGGCGATCTGCAGATGCGATCGGGAAACTACCAGGACGCGCTCGATACGCTGGGCAAAGCGGAACGGATGGCGCCGGGTGCACGGCCGGAACTGCTGCTGGCGCTCTCGTACGAGCACCTGAACCAGATGGACCAGGCCAACCACTATCTGCAGATGGCGAAGAGCCGGGCTCCGAATAATCCGGACGTGGAGCGGTCGCTGGCAGGGTTCTATCGGGAGACGGGCGACTTTGCCAGGGCGATTGCGGAGCTGAAGGCGATCAAGAGCCCGAAGCCGGATGTGGTTGCGGAGCTTGCGTACACGTACAGCCTGAGCGGAAATCTTGCCGAGGCCGCCACGACCTACACGCGGGCCGCCGACGCGATGCCGAAAGACCTTGCCCTGCAGCTGTCAGCGGCACAGGCGCAGGTGGCGGCGAATGAGATGGAGAAGGCGCAGCCGTTTCTGGAGCGGGCCGAGAAGCTCCAACCCAATTATTACCGGCTGCACGCGATTCGCGGGGAGATCGCGCAAATACAGGATCGCGACGACGAGGCGGTGAAGGAGTACAAGGCGGCGATCGACAATCTGCCGGCAACGCCGGCGGAGGGGCCGCTGTATGGGATCCAGCTGCACATGGACCTGCAGGTTCTGTATACGGGGTTGAATGAGGACGACCAGGCGCATGCCCAGCTCGAGATGGCGCAGACGCAGATAGCGGCTCTGAACGAGCAGGGAGCGGACCGGGCGGCGTTTCTCCGGCTGCGGGCGCTCATCGAGATGGATGGGGGCCAGCCTGACAAGGCGCTGAACGACATGAAGGAATCGCTGGCGCTGAATGCTCACGACATCAACAGCCTGCAGCTGGATGGCGATGTGCTGATGAAGCTGGGTCAGACGAACGATGCGATTGCCGTGTACAGCCACATTCTGAAGACCGATCCGCGGAACCGGTTTGCGCTGACCTCGATGGGTTATGCGCAGCGGGCGGCGGGCAATGACGCAGAGGCGGAGAAGGATTTCCTGTTGCTGGCCAGGGACTACCCCGGCCTTTACACCGCGTATCTGGCGCTGGGCGATCTGGCTACCGCGCACCAGCAGTACAAGAAGGCAGAGGGGTACTACGCCAAAGGCTATGCTGCATCGCCGAAGAACGCGATGATTGTGGCGGGGGGCCTGAACGCGGCGATTGAAGGACACAACATGCCGCTGGCCACCACGTGGCTGCATCGGGTGACCGATCCAATGCAGACGGTACCGAAGATCCTGGCGCAAAAGGAGCGGTACTTCTATTTCGAGAACCAGCCACAGCAATCGCTGCAGGTGGGCGAGGAGGCGATCAAGGTACTGCCGCACGATCGCGACGTGGTGGTCTATCTGGGCTATGACCTGCTGAATCTGGAGAAATACGACGAGCTGCTGAACCTGGCGAAGGCGAATATGGACGTGTTCCCGAAGGAGCCGGACATTCCGCTGCTGGCGGGGTACGTGTACAAGCACAACAGCGATCGCGAGGAGGCGGTAGCGGAGTTCAGCGAGGCGCTGCGCCGGGATCCCACGGTGGTGACGGCGTATGTGAACCGGGGATTCGTGCTCAACGACATGCAACAGCCTGCGCGGGCGGCAGCGGATTTCCAGGAAGCCATCCAGCGGGAGCCGAAGAACGGGCAGGCGCACCTGGGGCTGGCGTTTTCAGACCTGGCACTGAATCGCCCGGCAGCGGCGGTGCATGAATCGGAGCTGGCCGAATCGGTGATGGGAGATGCGGAGGCCTTTCACGCGATTCGCGCGACCGCCTATGGGCGGGAAGGCATGATCACGAAGGCGATTGCGGAATACAAGGCAGCGCTGAAGTTCACGCCCGACGATGGGACTCTTTATCTGGGCCTGGGGAACGCGTATTTCGCGGAGAGGCGGTATCACGAGTCGATCGATGAACTGCAGCTGGCGCAAAAATACCTGCACGACAACGCAGACGTGTACGCGCTGATGGCGCGAGCCGACGCGAGCCTGAAAGACCGCCAGGGAACGATGCACTACGTCGCGCTGGCTGAGGCGGCGGCGGCGCGCGACCCAAAAGCGACGGTGGCTCCGCCGGACGGCAGCGGATCGCTGGTGAGCAACATTTTTGTGTCAACCGGCGAAGCGCTGAGCACGCTGGGTGACGATAAGGCGGCCATGGACCGCTTCAGCAAGGCGCTGGTGGCGCCGAACGCGAATCGAGCGGGCGTGCGGCTGGCGATTGCGCAGATGATGGCAGGGCAGGGTCACGACCAGGACGCGGAGCGGCAGATTGCTCTGGCACAGATGGAAGCCGATGCAGGGGACACACCACCGATCAGCGGCGACCAATACGTCGCAGCGGCGGGAGTTCTGCAGCAACTGCACGAATATCAGCTTTCGGAAAGCTATCTGGAGAAGGCGAAAGCGGCCGGGGCTGCGGACATTGCTGTGCGCGTGAGCCTGGCGAACGACTACCTTGCGCTGGGAGACACGACGCGAGCGGCTGCCGAGCTGGCTGCGGTGAGCCAGACGGACGGGAGCCGATCGGACTACCAATTTTTGCTGGCTGAAGCCAATGTGTATCAGCAGGAACACCGGGGAACGCGGGCGCTGTCTGCCTTTGCCCAGGCGGCCTCGGCTGCCGGCGAGGACCAAACCGCGGAGCAGGGACTGCTGACGGCCGGGGCGAATGAGGGATACAGGGTCAATTCGGCCCTGAGCGTGCTTTCGAACCTCGTCGTGCAGCCAATCTTTGAAGACAGCACCGTTTATGAGCTCGACGCCAAGACGTTCGGGAATCCCCCGGCGGTGACAAGCGCCGGAGTCAACACTGCGCTGCTTCCTCCGCCACGGGTTTCCACCGACACGGAGTGGACAAACGCGTACCACCTGCATTTTGGACCGTTGCCGACGGCCGGCGGTTTTTACCAGTTGCGCAACGATCAGGGCACCATCTCGGTGCCGGCGATCGGGGTGGTGCATCGCGACACCACCGACAACACATTCAATTTTGGAGTCGCCCCGACGATCCACGTCGGCCCGAGCGTGCTCACGATCAACAGCGGGGTCCAGGGAACCGTGCGGCGCGATTCGCTTTCTCCTGTGGAGATGGACCAGAATATCGGGCGATTCTACAGCTACGTTTCGACGGGATCCTTCTTTAACGCGCTGTCAGTAAACGGCTACTTCATCCACGATTTTGGCTCGTTCACGCGATTGCCACTCAACGAATCGACCATCAACGGGGCCATCGATTTTCGGGTAGGGTCGCCGTGGGGGAAGACGGCGCTGGTGACGGGGTGGGGATCGGACGACCAGAAGTTCACGTCGACGCAGCTTGGCAACACGGAAAACTATTACACAGCGTCGTATATCGGGCTCACGCGGCGCTGGTCCGCGCATCTGAATACTGAAGCCATTGTGGAAGACCTGCGCTCCTGGCGGGTTGTTCCCTTTGTGGACCATTTGACGGGAACCACGGTGGTGAACTCGGGAACCGCGCAGGCGTTACGGCCAGCAGGAACGATTGACTTCTCTCCCACGCGGCACTGGGACGTTCAGCTGTCGACTGCGTACGAGAACACGCGCAGCTTTCATGTCTACGACATGACCCAGAACGGGATATCAGTTTCCTATATGCGGCCTTTTGGGCGCACGTTCAACGATGAGACAGGAGAGGTCGAGCTGAAATATCCGATCCGCTTTACGGGAGGTGTTCAGGACGAAACCTTCATGAATTTCACGCAGGGAAACGATGGACATGTTCGAGCGTACGTGAGCATCACCCTATTTTGAGGCGGGACCTGATGAAGATTTGCTTAGTGGCGGCGTTTCCTCCGAGCAGACGGCAACTGAACGAGTACTCCTACCATATCGCCCGCGAAATCCAGCGGCACAAACATATTGAGCTAACCATTCTTGCGGACGAGCTTGCGGAGGAAGACGCTGGAGGCGGTAAATCCGGGGACGGGCTGCATATGGAGAAGCCGCAGGAGCTTCCGGGCTTCGAGGTCATCCGCTGCTGGAAATTCGGAAGCCTGGCGACGCCGGTGCGGCTGCTGAATACGATTCGCCGGATCAAGCCGGATGTGGTGTGGTACAACCTGGTCTTCTCGAGCTTTGGGACGCCGGATAATCCTTTTGCCGCGTTTGCGGGGCTCTCGGTCCCTGCGTTGACGCGCGCAGCCGGTTTCTATACCCACATCACGCTGCACCACATTATTGAGCACGTGGAATTCGCCAACGCGGGAGTGCGCCGGGAGAGACTGTATCGCATGGGGACCGATGTCGCGACCTGGGCGCTGCTCAAGGCAGACTCGGTATCGGTGCTGCTGTCGAATTATCGCCGCACGCTGATGAAAAAGTATTCGGCGCAGAACATTCTGGTGGGCACGCACGGCACATTCACAACGATCTCCAGGCCGCCGGATTTCAGCAAGCGGAGCAACCCTGACTTGCGGATCCTGGCATTTGGACACTGGGGAACCTACAAGCGCCTGGAAACGCTGATGGAGGCGTTTCCTGCGATTCTGAAGCAGATGCCGAGGGCGCGCCTGATTGTAGGGGGCGGCAACCATCCCATGGCCCAGGGGTACTGGGAGTCGGTTCGGGATGCGCAACCGAAGCATCTGCCCATAGAATTTCTCGGGTACGTGCCGAACAAAGATGTACCGGAGCTGTTCCGCAGCAGTTCGGTGATGGTGATGCCCTACGACTCGTCTACGGGATCGAGCGGCCCCGCGCACCAGGCGTGTGAATACGGCGTTCCCATCGTTTGCGCGGATATTCCCGACTTCCGGTGCATGGCAGTTGATGACGATATGGCCATCAGCTTCTATAAGACGGGGGATGCCGGCGATTTGGCGAATAAACTGACGGCTATTCTGCAGTCGCCTGAGCTGCAGCGCCAGATGGCGCAGCATAACTACGAAGCCGGAATCCAGATGACTATGGCGACCGTAGTGCGCAATTACCTGCGCTGGTTTGAATTGCATCAATGCAAACGCACCATTGCAGGAACGCGCGCGGAGCGACGCCGCCAATGGCTGCGCTCGTGGGCCACGCGCCTTGGGAAGTCTCCCGCGGACTGGACCGTTGATGTCGATCTCCTGCCGCAGGATGCAGATGGAAGGGCGAACGTGGAGATGATGGAGCCCGTGCCGGGGACAGCGGAGTATCCCGCAGCTAAAACCGCCGTCGGCCAGCCACTTCCAGGCAAGCTGCCGTACCGCTATTAAGGCGGCAGAAAAGAATGGCTACGCACATGCATAAGTAACCAAAGAGTGGGGTTCCGCAAAGAAAACGAAACAACTACCCACATCTGACGCGGCGTCCAAGGGTCCAACTACAGATCGAGCGGGACCGGAGATACCGAACCGCCGGGGAGCAAACAGGGTGCTTATGTTACGCAGGAGTCGGTCATTCTGGCGCGGGTTATGCGCGGCTGCAATTTCGATCTGCTGCTTTTCTTCCTTAATCGTTGCGGGATGCGGATCCAATGCAGGCACGGCTCCGCCCCTGCCAGTTATTTCGGCAAGCGCGAATCCTGCCTCGATTACCGCGGGTTCTTCGTCGACACTCACGGTCACGGCGACGCACGCCACTTCCATTTCGGTGACAGGAACCGACGGGAGCAGCTATACGCTGCCGGCGAGCGGAGGGACACAGACGGTTTCGCCCACCGCCACGACGACCTACACCGCGACGGCGAAGGGAACCGGCGGCCAGGCGACCGCTACCACCACCCTCACGGTGACGGCCGCGGTGGGACCGCCCACGGTGACCATCGCCGCGAATCCGACGAGCATTACGGCGGGAAGCTCCTCGACCTTGACGGTGACCGCGACCAATTCCACGGGAGTTACGGTCACGGGAAGCGATGGCACGAGTTATGCGCTGACTGCGACGGGTGGCACGCAGGCGGTTACCCCTGCGACGACCACCACGTATACGGCGACGGCGACCGGGACCAACGGCAGCACGGTGACAGCCACGGCCACAGTGACGGTTACGACGGCGACCGGTGCGCCTACGGTGACGATTACAGCCAATCCGACGAGCGTGGCAGCGGGGGGCTCGTCAACTCTCACAGTAACGGCGGCCAATTCCAGTGGAGTGACGGTCACGGGAAGCGATGGCGCCAGCTATACGCTGACCGCAACCGGTGGAACACAGAGTGTCACTCCGAGTGCCACAACGACTTATACGGCGACGGCGACCGGGACCAACGGCAGCACGGTGACGGCGACAGCGACGGTGACGGTGTCGGCGACCGGGCCGCCCACGGTGACGATTGTCGCGAACCCCACGTCGATCGCGGCCGGGAACTCCTCGACTCTCACGGTGACGGCGACGAACGCCAGCACGGTCACGGTCTCGGGGACGGACGGCAGCAGTTACAACCTGACGTCGACCGGCGGGACAGAGTCGGTGAACCCGACGGCGACGACGACGTATACCGCGACAGCGACGGGTCCGGATGGCACGATCTCTGCGACGGCGACGGTGACGGTAGTTCCGGCGGGCAGCCTCCAGTCGGTCGATCATGTGATTTTCATGATGCAGGAGAACCGCAGCTTCGACACCTACTTCGGCATGCTCAACCTCTATCGCCAGGCCAATGGGTTCACCAAGGGAGCCGACGGCAATACGTATGTGATTGACGGCATCGACGACAAGCTGAGCACGATCAGCAACACCAACGACAACGGAGTGAAATACCCGCTGTTCAAATTCAAGAGCAGCTGTATCGATGATGAGTCGTCGGCATGGCTGGAGAGCTACGGCGACGTGAATACCTACAATTTCGCGGCGAACCGGCCGATCCAGATGGGCGGTTTCGTCCACACAGCGGAGGGGTTTGCGAACAGCTGCAACCAGAACGGCGGATGCTCGGGCAACTTTACGGACACGAACGGGCAGCGCGCCATGGGGTACTACGATCAGGGATTCCTGAACTACTACTACTACATGGCGTCGCAGTTCGCGGTCTCGGATCGCTGGTTTTCGCCGGTATCGAGCAAGACCGTCGACAACCGCATCGCGACAATTACAGGCGGGACGACGCAGGGCCTCGTGAAGGATCCTGGTTCCGATGACCACCTGCCCCAGCTGGCGATGAACAATATCTACGAAGAGCTGGATAACGCCAAGGTCTCGTGGAAGATTTATTACACGGTGAACATGGCGGATTGCCTCGACGAAGATGACTGTCCAGATGCCGGTAAAAACCAGTTGATGCCGGCCACGGATTTCAATTATCTGGGCTACTCGAACAAGTACATGTATTCCAATCCGTCGGGGGCGACGTGCACTCCGCCGACGCAGCCATCGAGCGTGGTTGGGGACTCAACGAATTCGTTTTGTATCGATCCCACGCATATTGCACCGATATCGCAGTTTTACCAGGATCTGACGAATAACACGCTGCCGAGTTATGCCTTCATTGAGGCTGGCTACGGTAACAATGACGAGCATCCAGGGTCGGGGCAGGAGATTCTGCCGGGTCAGCAGGAAGTTGCGAAGATTCTGGCTGCTTTCATGGGGAGCACCTCCTGGAGCGATTCCGTGTTCTTCCTGGCGTATGACGAGGGCGGCGGTCCCTATGATCACGTTCCGCCTGTTCCTGGACATTCAAACGACAACACCGACCAAACGGGACCTGAGGCGATCACGACTGCGCCGGACATCGGGTCGATCTCGGTGAATCCGGACAGCTACTGGCCGTGCCTGCCGGGCGGGAGCTCGCCGAACTGCAGTTGCCCGCCGGGCGAAACGTCGCCGTCGCTGCACTGCGATCTGACATCGGACCTGCCGGGTGCGCAGTCAACCGACGCTGCCTATCAGCAGGGATTCGCCGCGCAACTGGGCTTCCGGGTGCCGAACATCGTGATTTCGCCGTTCACGCGGTCGCATTATGTGTCGCACATCCCGATGGATCACACGGCGATCATCAAATTCGTCGAGAACCGATTCATCGGTTCGTCGGCGCACCTGACTGCGCGCGATGCGGCACAGCCGAACCTGCTCGACTTCTTTGATTTCACGGGCGTGCCGTGGGCTACGCCTCCGACTCCGCCAACTCCGGTTTCGGATTCGACGCTGGGCTACAATTCCTGCACGCCGGGGAATTTCGCTCAGTAGAACAAGGGGCTGGCGGGGATGGAAGCAGAAGGCGCCGGCCGCCCGCTCAGGACCGCTGCGCAGGGTCCGGAGTATTGCCGGCGATGACGACGTAAGGCCGCATCATGTCGTTGTCTTCATGCTCCAGCATGTGGCAATGGAAAACATAGCGTCCGGCGTAGCCTTCGAAGCGCACGAGGATGGTGAGGACGTCGCCGGGATTGACGACGGCGGTATCTTTCCAGCCCGCTTCGCTGGGCGCGGGCGGGCGCGGCGTTCCGATGAGATGCAAACTTCCTCGAGTGAATGCGCCGGTATCGAATCCCTGGCGCTCGAGAATCTGAAACTGGACCAGGTGCAGATGCATGGGATGGGCGTCATCGGTGGTGTTAATGAAGCGCCATTTCTCGAGAGAACCAAGTGCAGGCGTCTCGGTGACGGGATCATCGTATCCGCGATTGTTGATGAGCACGCCCAGAGAATTTCCGTGGGCATCCATTTGTTCGGTGAGAACGAAATCGCGCGTGGTGACGACCTGGGAGTCGGCATAGCGCGATACGGGAGGCAGTGAGGGAAGGCTGAAGGCGCTGCCTTTGGGCGCGGCGGGAAGGGTGACGCGGAACTGCATGATCTCGTTCAGGGGAGCATGCTGGGCGGTGAGTACGGCCCATCCCGGATAGGGCGATGCCGCATTGTTCTGGAGGGTGAGGGTCCTGCCTGGGTGCGAGGAAAAGTCGACGATCAGGTCGGCACGCTCGGCCGGGCCGAGAAGTAGTCTCTTCATTTCCACGGGCGCGGAGAGGAAGCCGCCGTCGGATCCGATCTGGTGAAAGGAAACCAGAGAGGGCACATCGGTGACGTGCTCGGCGAGATTGAGACAAAGATGGAAGAAGCGGGAATTTGCGGCGTTCAATACGCGCAGCCGATAGGCGCGAGGCTCTACCTCCAGGTACGGATAAATCGCGCCATTGACGACGGGGAGTTCGCCGAAGAATTCCGGGGCCCAGAGACCCTTCGGGGCCAGAGTGCCGTCTTCTCTGGTGGGCGCGTAGACAAGCTGGCCGGCATCGTCGAGCGTGCGGTCGTGCAGCACGAGCGGAACCTCATAGTCGCCGGAGGGAAGATTCAAGCTGAGCTCAAACGGGTCGCGCAGGAAATAGAAGCCGGAGAGGCCGGCGTAGACGTTCAACCGGGTGATGCCGAGGGCGTGATCGTGATACCAGAGCGTGGCCGCCTGCTGCTCGTTGGGGTAGTGGTAGAGGACCGAATGGCCGGGAGTAAACCAGTGTTCAGGCAATCCATCGCTTTCAGAGGTGGTGCGGGAACCGTGCAAATGCGGGACAGTTCTGACTGCGGGCGCGGGCGGCATGGCTCCGTGAATGTGAGGATCGATGGGAAAGAGATGCTGCGGGGGCAGATCGTTTTGCCATTCCACTGTGACGGGCGTCCCGCGCACGGCTTCGATCACGGGTCCGGGGTATTGTCCTTCGTATCCCCAAAGGCGGGCGGGCGGCAGAAGCGAGTGCAGCCGCTTTTCAAACTGGGTCATGCGAACGCGGTACTCGACAGAGGCTCCGCGATGGCGATGAGGCGCCAGCCGGGGCAGGCGCGGGAGGAGATCGATATAGCGGTCGAGTGCCGGAGGGTTTTTCCAGCTCTGGCCAGGAGCCGGGACGTGCGATTGCGGGAGAGCCTCGGTTGGATTTGCAACCAGCAGGCCGGGAGCTGAAGCCAGGCAGAGCTTGAGAAAGTCGCGCCGGTTGCGAGAACCCATTCACTCCATCGTAATCTGGCTGGCCATGTAGCGCGATCCATCGAAGTTCGCCGTCACCCTCACGGCCGATCCCTCGTGCAGCTGCCGGCTGATGGACAAGATGCCGGGGTTAAAAGAAAACTCGTAGGACTGGCTGTCGCGCGGATCGACAATCACCAGGCGTCCTGCGCGCATATCGAGAAACGAGATGACGCCGCTAAAGGTGAATGCGGAGCCGGGCGTCGCGAGGACGTCGATGTGCGTGGCGACGCCTTCGCCACGAGCCGTGGCCTGGAAGGTCACATTGACCAGAGCGCCGCGGGCGAGATCTTCCAGTCCGTGCTGCTCGGAGGTGAATTCTTTCTGGCCGACGCGCACTACGGGCGTCTGGGAGGGAACGCGCAGATGGATCGGCTCGCTGGAAAGGGAGGCATTCACGGTCAGTTGGCCGGAGCGATAGTTGTAGCTGATGACCTGGCCGCGGCATTCCCCCTGGGGCAGAGTTGAAAGCATGTGGATTCTGAGAGCGAAGACACGGGTTCCATCGAGCGTGGTCTCAATCGAGGCATGATCGTCGGGTTTCAGAGAGAGGACCGGGATTCTTTGCCCGTTGCGATAGACCTGGGTTCGCTCGTCGTAGAAGACCTTCATCGTTTGATTGCCGCCGAAGACCTTGAGCGTGACCTGATCGCGCACGGGATCGACGGCGCGAATCTCGCCGCCGATGACGGTGCTCTTGCCCGGGGGCGGGGGCGGAAGCTCCCTGGAAGGGGGCGCCACGGCGGGGGCGGGAATCGCATCCTGATTGTTCTGAGGCGGGACGGGGACGGACGACTGAGCAGCCGCCGCCACACTGCTGATGATGACGACTGCGAGAAGACGAATCATTCCTTGCATCCTATCGGGTACGTAATTGCAAGTGCTTGGATGACGGATCGAAAGAGGGGGTGGCCTCCGATTTGGTCTTGCGCCCGCGCCACTGAGTGCGGCACGCGGCAACATCTCGACACGATTCGCATCTAACGGGCTATACACAAGAGGCCTGCCGGTCTCGAAGGATTCTTCCTCCACCCTATGCGTTTGTCTCGTCATTATTTATGGATGCTGGGAATTGCCGTATGCGCAGCCGTTCCGGTTGCGCAGGCGTCCGATATCCACATTACGATTCCGAGACGCAGCGAGCTCACGCCCGTGCAGAAACTGAACCGGACGGGAGTGGAAGAGGTCCAAAAGCATCAGTACGATAAGGCGGAAGCGACCTTCTACAAGGCTTATCTGTTCGATCCCTCGGATCCGTTCACGCTGAACAATCTGGGATACGTTTCAGAGCTGCAGGGACAGCTGGAGCGCGCGCAGGCCTTCTACAAGCTGGCAGCAGAGCAGGGATGCGGGGCGATTATCGATCGCAGCGACGTGAAGGACCTGCGGGGAAAGCCGATGATGTATGCGCTCGACACCATGCAAAATTTGCCGATGCGGGTCAATCGCCTGAACATTCGCGGACTGGAACTGCTGTCGCAGGATCGCGGGTTTCAGGCCGAGGATGTTCTGGAGCAGGCTCTCAAACTGGATCCCAATAACGTATTCACGCTGAATAACCTGGGCGTCGCGAACGAAGCGGTGGGAGACTATCAGGACGCGCTGCGCTATTACGACGCGGCAGCGGGGAGCCGGTCGACGGATCCAGTGGTGGTGACGCTGCGGACGAAGTGGCGCGGAAAGCCAGTCAGCGAGATGGCCGCGCAGAGCGCGCAAGCTTTGCGCAAAAAAATGCGCAACATTGACATGTCGCGCGAGCGGGCAGCCATGCTGGAGCTCAGGGGGGTTTCCGAGGCCAACGAGAACAACTGGGACGCCGCGAAAAAGGACTTCCTTGACGCGTACCGGATTGATCCCTACAGCGCCTTTACGCTCAACAATCTCGGGTATGTTGCGGAGAAGGACGGCGATCTGGAGACGGCGCAATTTTTCTACGCGCGGGCGCGCAGAGCAGGGGACGCCGATGCGCGGGTGGGGCTGGCGACGCAGTCGCTGGCGCAGGGGCAACGCCTGAACACTGTCGCTTCCGACAGCGCGCGTAATGTGGATGGCGAATTGCAAAGCTATACGCAGGAGCGCCGCGAAGAACAAGGTCCGGTGGAGCTGATCCCGCGGTACGGAAGTGATACCGGGAATCCGCCGCAGCCCAAATCGCAGCCGCCACAGTAATCATCGAGGGTGATCGGTCCAACATGAAATCAACGGGTCCAGTTGCACCTAGCGAACAGATGGCCGCGCTCTCGCGGTTGCTGTTGTCGCCGCGCGATGCAGAGGCGGAACTCCGGAACATCAGCCGGGAAGATTTCGACGCTCTCGCTGCATTGGCCAACACCAACCACGTGATCGTGCGCGGCATGGAGACGGCTCGCGCGATGGCGACGGCCGCGGGCGATGCGGAGCGCGCGGAATGGGCCGCCACGGCTCTGGCAACGGAACAGGCCCGGATTGGCAAAGCGATCGAATCGCTCAGCAAAATTTGCGCGGCGTTCGCGGCGGAGGGCCTGGACGTAACGGTGATGAAGTCGCTGGATCACTGGCCGGATCTGGGCAGCGATCTGGATCTCTACACCAATTCACCGGCTGCCGCCGTGTGCGCGATGATGACTCGCCGGTTTGGCGCGGAGATTGCGCAGCGCAGCTGGGGCGACCGCCTGGCCTGCAAGTGGAACTTCGACCTGCCGGATTTGCCAGAGCCGGTGGAAGTGCATATCGGGCGGCTGGGGCAGACGGGCGAGCAGATGGTGCTGGCGTCGCGGCTGCGGGCACGAGCGCGCGTGGTCGAGATCAACGGCCAGGCGTTCCGGGTGCCATCGGCGTCGGATCGGCTGATGATTTCAACGCTGCAGCGCATGTACCGGCATTTTTATTTCCGGCTGTGCGACATTGTTGATTCGTCGCAGGTGGTGACCTCGGGCGATTTGGACTTCGAGGATCTGCGGGCTTCGGCGCAGGCAGCCGGCATTTGGGAAGGGGTCGCCACGTATCTGGCGATTGTTTCGGATTATGTTCGCCAGTACCGGGGCGCAGACCTCGGACTGCCACAATTCGTACGGGACGCTGCACGGTTCGGAGGAAATTTAGTTTACTTCCGCCGCGATTTCCTGCGCGTACCCATCATGCCGCAATCGATCGGCCTGTATGGCACGCAATTGGGCGGGTTGCTGAGGAAGAGGGAATTGCACAGCAGCGCCCGGCTCGGCCTGTTGCCGTGGCTCGCCACGGCGGCAGCAGTCGGCCAAAAGCTGACAGGCAGCGATAAAGGCATTTGGTAATCACCGCTCGACCGAGGCTGGGGAAAAACAAAGCAGACCCAGGCTTCGCGGTAAGTAAAGCGCGCATCCACCAAAAGGAGGTGCCGGGCATTCTGCCTACCGGCGAAAAACTATGGGCTATCCCGCATTGAAACCGATCGAAGCCGAGCCGCAGGAAGATCGTTCGACTGCGCGGTCCACCAACGGTCTTTACCTCTGCACGAAGCCGGTGGTGTTCGGGAAGGGTGTACCGGAGGAGTCGCTGCTGAGCGGCATGGTGGGCAATTTGCGGGAGACGCTGTTTCCGCAAAAGCAGCCGCCTCTGCACCTGACGTCGCATCCGGTGGCGGTCGCCGATCCGCTGGCGGTGCGCCGCGATCCCACGTCGAGCACGATCTCGTTCATCATGCACGTGATGGTGATTACGGCGATCCTGTGGTTCACGCTGAACATGCGCAACCATGTGGTGGTTCAGAAGGCACAGGTGATCACGCCGATCACGTTCATTCGGCCTTATATTCCACCGGCGATCCCGGCGCCCAAGGCGATGGGCGGGGGCGGGGGCGGCGGTGCGCACCAGGTTGTTGAGCCGACGAAGGGTCATCTGCCGCCAATGGTGAAGACGCCGACGGTGGCGCCGCAGATCCTGAAGATCGATAACCCGAAGATGCCTGCTCCGGCGGCCATTCAGATGCCGCAGGCGGTAAAGCTGCCCGATAACGGGGCGATGCCGAACGTTGGGGCGCCCAACTCGCCGCAGGTGGCGCTGGCTTCGCAGGGCAGCGGCAGCAACTCCGGATTCGGACAGGGTATGGGCGGCGGCATCGGCGCCGGACACGGCGGTGGACTGGGTGCGGGTGTCGGCGGAGGGTACGGCGGTGGAGTGATGAGCGTGGGCGGAGGCGTGAGCGCGCCGCAGCTGATTCACTCTGTGCAGCCGGAGTTCACCGATGCGGCGCGGCAGGCCAAGTACACGGGCGTCGTGGAGATCCAGCTGATCGTCGATTCATACGGCACTCCGCAGAACATTCAGGTCGTGAAGCACCTGGGCATGGGCCTGGATCAGAAAGCCGTCGAGGCCGTGCAGCAGTACAAATTCCATCCGGCCATGTATCAGGGCCATCCGGTTCCGGTGCGGCTGGTAGTGGATGTGGACTTTCGTCTGTACTGAGACTGGGCTATCTCGATTCGAAGCGGCGGAGTCCGAGTGGCTCCGCTGTTTTTTTGAGTTCGGGCTGAATTCCGGCCGGTCGATTGCTTCCTTTCCGCCCTCATTCTGCATCTGAGGGGGCATAGCTCTGAGGAGTTTTCGGCTCCTGCCGACGTCCTATGTTCGAAATGGTACCTGTACGATTGCAGAATCTCCGGCGGACCCTGACGGTTTTCATCCTTCTTCCGCTATGTCTGGGTGCGGCCGTAGCCGAGGGGCAAACAACGCCGGCGTCGACGGCGCAGGCGACACCGGGGAATTCTCCGGCAAACGAAGACTACACGCGGCGCGAGATCCAGCCGAACCTTGGCGTCGATCGGGATCCGGTGCTCTCGCCGGATGCGGCCGATAATGGGCCGGTGACGCCGACAACGGCGGTGACGGCAAGCAAGGCGCAGGGAAGCAACGTTTACACGCTGCATGAGAACGTCGATGAAGTTCTGCTGCCGTGCACGGTGGTCGATCAGAATGGAAACCTGATCACGGACCTGACGCAGAGGGACTTTCGGGTTTGGGAAGACAATGCCCCGCAGACGATCACGTCGTTCGATCATCGGGACGTGCCGATTTCGCTGGGCATTCTGGTGGACAATTCGGGCTCGATGCGCGACAAGCGCGATGCTGTCGATGCCGCGGCGCTGGAACTGGTGCGTGAGTCGAATCCGCAGGACACCGCGTTTGTCGTGAACTTCAACGAGAAGGCGTATCTGGATCAGGGATTCACGTCGAACATCTCTTATCTGGAGCGCGGGCTTTCGCACTACGATGCGCGCGGCGAAACGGCGATCTACGACGCGGTGGCGGCATCGGCCGACGAGCTGTCGCATCACGCCAAATGGCCGAAGCAGGTGCTGCTGGTGATTACGGACGGCGCCGACAATGCGTCGCGGATGAGCCTGGAGCAGGCGGTTCGGCGCGTCCAGCAGCTCAACGGGCCGGCGGTCTACACGATCGGGCTGCTCTATGACTCGGACAGCAAGCGGGAAGCGCAGAGCGCGAGGGACGAGCTACAGGAACTCTCGAACGATACGGGAGGCTTCGCCTACTTCCCGAATTCCCTGCGCGATGTGAACGGGATTGCGACGGAAGTGGCGCACGTGATTCGGAACCAGTACACGGTTGGGTATCATTCGAGCAATCCGCCCACGAATGGCGGGTACCGCAGGGTGCGCGTGGTGGCGGCTGAGGGCAAACGCGGCGCGTTCATCGTGAAGACGCGGTCCGGGTATTATCCGCGCGACATTAAGCAGATGCAGAACGCGGTGCAGACGGCGAAAGAAGTGAAGCCGGCCGACCAGCAACCCTGAGGTTTCGGGCCTGGTTTGGGACTTGGGCGTGGAGAGCCGGCGGCGAAGGGTCGCTGAGGCTCAGTTCGCCGGGGGCGCGATATTCTGATTCGGGACTTCGCTCCGGGAACGCCACTTCCGTGCCAGCGACTCATCGCTGAGAGCCTTGATGTAGACGCCGCCGACGACCGATCGAGCCTGGAAGCCCACCTGCTTGCCGGTTTTGGTGTCGTACCAGTCCGTTAGCGGAACCCGGGATGGCGTTTCGCTGATCCATTTCACGATGGGATCGAGCAGGGCGTGAAACTGGGCGGGATCCGCGGCGAGCGTCGCAGTCCACAATTCCCAGTCCAGCTTGGTGTAGTCGGCGCGGCTGTCGAGGGGAAGGGCATAGCGGTTCAGGTGGCTCTGATAGAACGCTAATTCTGTCTGGCGAATCTGCGGATCGAAAAGGTGCAGGCCGAGGAGCTGGTCCCACACCAGGTTGTACTTCTGACTCCATGTGCCGGGACGATCGAAGGCCAGCTTGTAGTGATCGCCATCGCGATCCATCGGCTCCCATTTCGAAGCCATGCCGCGCGCGGCTGCGAGGTAATCATTGGCGACGTCCGGCTTGCCGAGACCGCGGGCCATGAGGGAATAGGCGCCGAGCCCTTCAATGGCTTTGATGGACAGGTTCGCGTTGTGGGCAAGGTGCCCGGCAAAGTCGTCGGTGCAGAGCTGGTTTTCCGGGTCGAGCCCATTGGCGCGCACGTAGTCCGCCCACTTGGTGAACTGCGGCCAGAACTCGCGAGCGACGTGCCAGTCTCCTTGCGTCTGGCCGAGGGCTGCGCCGAGGATCAGCAGGTTACCGCTTTCCTCGATGGGCATTTGATCTTCTTCGGTCTGTTCGCCGCCGCCGTATTCCTGACCGTTGGCCAGCGGATAGCGGCCGAGATCGTGGGGAGCGAAGGGAAATTTCCAGCGAGGCAGTGCGGCGTATTCGAGCACGGGCCGCACCTGCGCCTCGAGCAGAGCCGGATTGAAGAAGAGGAAAAAGGGCGCCGATGGGTAGAGGACGTCCACCGTACCGATGTCGCCGTTGGAGAAGTTCTCCTTGGCGAAAAGCATCGGCGAGCCGTTGAGATCCGCGACGAGCGCGTGGGCGCCGAAGGTTTGGCGGTAGGCGAGGGTCGCCAGCTCGGCATAGCCATCGCCGCCGGCCTGGGTTAGGTCGGCGGTGAGCTCGCGGTCGTAGGTCTCGCCGCGGGTTTCGAGCGAGGAGTAATCGGCTGCGGCCTGCTGCAGCATGGCGGCGACGCTGTCGCCGTTCCGCTGCCAATAGGGGCGCAGCTTGCGCTCGAGATATTCGATGGCGAAGCCCTGCGTGTAGGCGAGCAGGACGTGGCGTTGTTCGGGTTGAGCGGCATTGCAGTTGATGTGGAAGGCGACGGCTGGTCCGGCCGCTCCGTCATGGGGCGTCTGCGGCATTTCCATGTCGTCGGACCGGGGCAGCGAGCCGGATCGCTGAAAGCGGTCGATGGAATTGGCAGCGAGTGCTGTTGAAGCGTTTTCGGTGTTCGGCACGGCGAGATGGAAATAACCCCAGTCGATGCGGAGGTTGTCGCCGGAGCGGTTGAGCGGCTGCTGGTCGCGTGAGCCCACGTTGAGGACCGCAAGGCCGGCTGCCTGAGAGCGGCCCCAGGTGACCTGCTGATTGTCCTGATCGACGGTGATGCGCGCGCTGACGCTGAGCAGCAGATCGACGCTGTGAGACTTGCCGTCGGCGCTGGCAACGGTCCAGGTGAGATACGTGACGGGACGCGAAAGGATGTCGAGGTCCTGCGGAAATGCGGGCGTGAAGAAAGAGAGCTGGAGATGAATGCCGGCGCCCTGGAACTCGTAGATGGTGTGCGTGGGCGCGACGCGGAGGGAGACCTGCTCGAGCGCGGGGACGTTGTCGGGATCGCTGCCCATGTAACGATACGCAGTGCCGTCGATGCGTACCAGACCGACGAGAGGTTGTGGTGCGCCGGTCCAGTGGCGTGTGGGTCCGTCGGTCAGACGATCGTTCATCGACCAGATGCTGAAGTAGGGATTGTGGACAACGAGCGGCACGGCGGGCGGCCGTGGCAGCTGGGCGGTAGCCGATGCCACCAGAAGAATCTGCAACAAGCCCAACGCGGTCCAGACCGGTTCCTTACGCACCATCACTCGCATCCCTCACACCTCGGCTGTCATGAATCGTTTCTGCGCGGCGCTCTGCGACGGTTCGCGCACAGGTTTCCATCATAGGAGGGAAACGGGGAGCGGTGGGCTGGGCGGCGGGTGGATGATGGTGAAACGCCCTGTTTTGAGCGAATTGCGATTTTTCTTGACAGCATTGCAAATCGCGATATATTAATTGCGAATTGCAATACGGCTTATGAAGCTCGGCGAAAAATTGCGGTATTTGCGGGAAGTCGAAGGCAATCTGCGGGGCATGGACCGCGCGATGACGCAACAGGAACTGATGCGCGCCATCCGGGCGGAGACCGGATCGGCGTTCAGCCAAAGCTACCTGTCGCAGATTGAGAGCGGAGCGCGGCCGCACCTGACCAACACGACGCGGCAGGTGCTGGCGAAGTTTTTCAAGGTGCACCCTGGGTATCTGGTCGATGATCCGGAGGGGTATCACGTGGAGCTGCAGAGCGACGCGCGAGGGCTGGAGGACAAGCTGGATCTATGGCTGGTAGGCGGGGCAGAACGATTCCGGCGCGACGGGGAACTGCGCCAGGCATTGCTGGCGCTGGCACGGCACAGCGCATCGCGGCGCTGTTTGCTGCTGCTGCAGGCTGTGATCGATACGCCGGGGCTGGTGGACCGGCTCTTCGATGTGCTGCGTGGCGGCGAAAGCGGCGGGCTGAAGCCCGCCAGGTTCGCGGCGGTGAACGGCACGGCTGAGGCGGTGCCCTTTCAAAAGAGGACTCACGACGAGAATGGCCAGAAGGCCGGTCGCTCGCAGAGGCCGGAAAGGCGGGCCAGGAAATGACGACGTTGTATCTGATTTGCTTTACGCTCGGGCTTTCGCTGACGGTGCTGTCGGCTCTGGGCGCATTCACTCATCTGCATATCGGGCACGTTCACCTGCATTTGCATCCGGGACATGGCACGGCGCATACGCATGTGCACGTGCCCCAGATGAAGGGCGGGGTGAGCAAGGCGAGCGTGAGCCCGGTGAATGGATTCACGCTGGCAGCGTTTCTTTGCTGGTTTGGCGGATGCGGCTATCTGCTCACGCGCAGCGGAAATCTGGCGCTGGTCACGGTGCTTTTTCTGGCTGCGATCACCGGATTGGCCGGCGGCGCGATGCTCTTCTGGTTCCTGGTGAAGGTGCTGTTGCCGCACGAGAGGGAACTGACCGCGGCAGACACCGACATTGTCGGGGTTTTTGGTCTGGTGACCGGACCTGTCCGCGAGGGCGGGATCGGCGAGATTCAATTTTCGCAAAATGGCAGCCGCCATTTTGCCCCTGCCCGGAGCGATGCGGGCGGGATGCTGGCGCGGGGCAGGGAAGTCGTGGTCATGCGCTACGAGCAGGGCATCGCGTATGTGCGGCCATGGGACGAAGTTGCCGGAGAGGCATCGTCCTCGGCTGCGGTCACTCCAACCTCTCAACGGTAACGATCCTGATGGAAAGGATCAGGCGTTATGACGAACACCTACATTGTTGTTGTCGGACTTTCGCTGCTGGCCATCATCATCCTGACCGGCATGCTGGCCAGGATGTTTCGCAAGGCCGGGCCTAACGAGGCTCTGGTCGTCTTCGGATTCCGCGGACCGCGCGTGATCAAGGGCCATGGCACGATCATCTTCCCCATGGTGGAAAGCTGCCGCGAACTGTCGCTGGAACTGATGTCGTTCGATGTGGCGCCGCAGCAGGACCTTTACACCAAACAGGGCGTCGCGGTGACGGTGGAAGCGGTTGCGCAGATTAAGGTGCGCAGCGATCAGGAATCGATCCTGACGGCGGCGGAGCAGTTCCTGACCAAGACGCCGCCGCAGCGCGAAGGGCTGATCCGGCTGGTAATGGAGGGTCATTTGCGCGGGATCATCGGCCAGCTCACGGTGGAACAGATCGTGAAAGAACCGGAGATGGTGGCCGACCGCATGCGCGGGACCTGCGCCGATGACATGAGCAAGATGGGACTCGAAGTGGTTTCGTTCACCATCAAGGAAGTGCGCGACAAGAACGATTACATCACCAACATGGGGCGTCCGGACATCGTGCGGATTAAGCGCGATGCCGAGATTGCCACGGCCGAAGCAGAGCGTGATACGGCCATTCGCCGCGCCAATGCAACCCGTGAAGCGGCCGTCGCGAAAGCAGCGGCCGATCAGGACCGCGTGCTGGCGGAAACGCAGTCGCTGGCCAAACAGGCGCAGGCGCAGCGCGATCTCGATATTTCGAAAGCGCAATACGCCGAACAGAGCCGCAAGCAGCAGGCGCAGGCCGATAAGTCCTACGAACTGCAGACCAACATCACGCAGCAGCAAGTGATCGCTGAACAGGTGAAAGTGCAGCAGATCGAGAAAGAGCAGCAGATCAAGGTGCAGGAAGCGGAAATTCTGCGCCATGAGAAGGAGCTGATTGCCACCGTGCTGAAAGAGGCAGAGATCAACCGGCAGCGCGTCGAAGTGCTGGCGGCGGCAGAAAAGACGCGGTTGACGATGGAAGCCGAGGGCCGGGCGTCGGCGATCCGGACGCAGGGCGAAGCCGAAGCCTCGATCATCTTCCAGAAGGGCGAGGCGGAAGCGAAGGCGATGAACGTGAAGGCGGAGGCCTACCAGGAATGGAGCCAGGCGGCTGTCGTCGATCGCCTGATCTCGAACCTGCCAGAAGTGGTGCGGGCCATGTCGGAGCCGCTGGGCAAAATCGACAAGGTCACCATCGTTTCGACCGGCAACGATGGCGCCGCTGGATCCTTCAAGCTGACCGGCGACATGACGAAGATCGCGGCGCAGGTGCCGGCGCTGTTCGAAGCGCTCTCCGGGATGGATATGCGCGAGCTGATGTCGAACGTGAAGGCGATGCGCCAGCGCGGCGACGGCAACGGCAACGGTCACGCAGCGACGACGATCGCGCCCATCGTGGACGGCAAGTAATCCAAACGGGCGGGGAGCTGCGGCTCGCCGCCCCATCAATTTTGAAGGGAGAAATGTTATGGCACTCCTCGAACGCGTCAGCACCTTGCTACGTGCGAACCTGAACGATCTGATCGACAAGGCTGAGGATCCGGAAAAAATGCTGAAGCAGCTGGTGCTCGACATGGAGAATCAGCTGATGCAGGTGAAGACGCAGGTGGCGATCGCGATTGCGGACGAACACCTGCTGCAGAAGAAACGTGGCGAGCACGAGAGCTCAGAAGGCGAATGGAAGCGGAAGGCGGAACTGGCGGTGCGCAAAGGCGATGACGGGCTGGCGCGCGCGGCGCTGGAGCGGTCGCTCAGCCACAAGCAGATGGCCGCCAGCTTCGTTCAGCAGCTGGACGACCAGAAGACTGAAGTAGAAACGCTGAAGAATGCTCTGCGCCGGCTGGAGCAAAAGCTGCAGGAGACGCGCAGCCGGTGCGAAGTACTCATCGCGGAGCACCGCCGCGCGCGCGTGGTGGGACGCGCTCAGCAGGCGCGGGAGGCGATGGACAAGACGGATCGCTCGACGAGCATCGATCGCATGAAGAACCGCATTGCCGGAGCGGAAGCGCGCAATGTGGCTTCGCGCGAATTGATGGACGGAGGCTCGCTCGAAGACAAATTCGCGGCGCTCGAGCGGGAGGAGCAGATCGACGCGCTGCTGAAGGACCTGAAGGAGCAGCACGCGAAGACGGCGTAGCGCGGCTGCCGGTATGGCGGCTATCCCTTGCGGCGGAGGACTTCGCAGGCAATCGCCGCCTGGCCGAGGGAGATGCCGCCGTCGTTGGCCGGCACAGCCTGCTGGAAGAAGACTTCGAATCCGTCTGCTCGCAGGCCGTCGATGCAGCCTTCGAGCAGCAGGGCATTCTGGAAGCAGCCGCCGCTGAGGCAGACTCGTGTGAGCGCGAGGATCGTTCTCATGCGGCGGCAGACTTCCACGATGACGGCGACCAGGGTGGCGTGGAAGCGGGCGGCGATACGGGATGGCTTTTCGCCGCGCTGCACCGCGTCTGCGATCTGGCGGATCATGGGGCGGAGGTCGATTTCGAGGGGCGTGGCGCCGGAGAGGGCAAATTCATAGTGCTCGGGCGGCGCGCCGGTCCATGCATCGGCGACGGCTTCGAGCATCATTGCGGCCTGGCCCTCGAAGGAGACGGTGTGGCGCAGGCCGATGAGGGAGGCGGCGGCGTCGAAGAGGCGACCAGCCGATGATGTGGGGATCGTATTCACGCGGCGCAGAAGCATGGTGTCGATGACGCGGACGCGTTCCGGGGGCGCCATCTGATCCCACGGGGAGTGTGAGGGGATGGTTCCATCGAAGGTGTCGAGCAGGTAGCTCCGCGCGACGCGCCAGGGTTCGCGTACTCCTGAGTCGCCGCCGGCGAGCAGGACGGGGCGCAGGCGGGCGTAGCGGTCGAAGCCGGCCAAATCCGCGGCGAGAAATTCGCCGCCCCAGATGGTGCCGTCCGTGCCGAAGCCGGTGCCATCCCACGCGACGCCGATGACGCGGCCGTCGAGGCCGTGCTCCGCCATGCAACTGGCGATGTGGGCGTGATGATGCTGGACGCCGATCGAGCGCAGGCCGTCCTGTTTGAGGGCGAATTGCGTGCTCAGATAGCCGGGGTGGAGGTCATGGGCGACGGCGGTGGGTGTGACGTGGAAGAGGCGGCTCATGCGCTCAAGGGTCTCCTCGAAAAATTGCAGCGTTTCGAAATTCTCCAGGTCGCCCAGATGCTGGCTGGGCAAGGCGTATCCCGCACGCGTGAGGCAGAGCGTGTTCTTCTGCTGGGCGCCGCAGGCGAGCACTTCGGATTCGCCGAGGCCCAGCCTCACCGGCTGCGGGACGTAGCCACGGGCGCGGCGCAGCAGCATGGGCACGCCAGCCACGATGCGAACGACCGAATCGTCGACGCGGGTGTGGATGCGGCGATTGTGGTGGGCGAAAAGATCGGCGACAGCCGCGAGACGCTCTTCGGCCTCAGCGTTGTCGATGACGATGGGCTCCTCGCTGAGGTTGCCGCTGGTCATGACCAGGGCTGGTGCAGCGTTCCAGCGCTCGCGCAGGATGCGATACAGCATGTCGTGCATCGGCGTGCAGGGAAGCATGATGCCGATGCCTGGATTTCCGGGCGATACGCTTTCGGCAAGGCCGGATCGTGGGCGGCGACGGAGCAGCACGACAGGGCGCTCGGGGCTGAGCAGGGCCGCGCGCTCCGGGGCTGAGACATGGCACAGAGTCTCTGCCGTCTCGAGATCGGCCACCATGATGGCGAAGGGCTTCTCGCTGCGGCGCTTGCGACGCCTGAGTTCCGCGACGGCGGCTGGATTCCGCGCGTCGCAGGCGAGCTGGTAGCCGCCGAGGCCTTTCCAGGCGACGATGCCGCCCTCGCGCAGGGCATCGGCGACCTGTTCGAGGATGGCGCGGGCCGGCGCTTCCTGGGTGGGCGAGGTTGCGGAAGCTGCCAGGATGAGGCGCGGTCCGCAGACGGGGCAGGCGTTGGGCTGGGCGTGAAAGCGGCGGTCCTCAGGGTTCTCGTATTCGCGGCGGCAATCATCGCACATCGCGAACTCGGCCATGGTGGTCAGGGGCCGGTCATAGGGAACATCGAGGATGATGCTGTAGCGCGGGCCGCAGTTCGTGCAATTGGTGAAGGGGTATTCGAAGCGCCGGGTGCCGGGGGAGCGCGTGTCGGCGAGGCAGGCATCGCAGACACAGATATCGGGAGGAATGAGGGCAAAGGCCGACTCGCCCCCTTCGCTGTGGCGAATGACGAATTCGGTCTCGTGCAGGGGAGCGATCTCTTCGCGATCGATGGCGGCGATGCGGACCAGCGGAGGCGCCTCGCGATGGATCGCGGTGAGGAACGCCTCGAGCTTTCCAGGCGTCCCCTCGGCCTCGATGAAAACGCCACGGGGAGAATTGAGGACAAAACCGGCGAGGCCGTGGCGGCGAGCGAGATTCAAGATCCAGGGGCGGAATCCGACGCCCTGGACAACGCCTTGCACGCGGAACCGCTCTCGAATTGTGCTGTCGGCAGAGATGGGTCGGCGCACCTTTCCTGGAACGGTTCCGCCGACCATTATCGGTGACCCAATCAGGCTGGAATGTGAGAACGCTCACAACCCACAAGTTTCCCGGCGCTCGGTCCGACTGAGCCATGTTTGACTCAGGAGGCCTTGACGAACTCCAGTTCGAGCGTGATGGAGACGTCCTCGCCGACCATGACGCCGCCGGTTTCGAGCGTGGCGTTGAAGGTGAGCCCAAAATCGGTGCGGTTGATCTTTGTTGTCGCCGAGACGCCGATACGGGTATTGCCCCAGGGATCCTTCACCGGAGGGGTTGGTCCTTCAACGGAAAATTCCACTTCGTGCGTGACCCCGCGGATGGTGAGGGGGCCGGCGAGGACGATGCTCCCATCCCCGGAGCGGGTGACGCGGGAGGAAACAAAGGTGAGAGCAGGGAAACGCTCGACATCGAAGAAGTCGGGGCTTTTCAGGTGCGCGTCGCGCTGGAGATCATGGGTATTGACGGTGGCGACGTCGATGGAAGCTTCGACGCGCGACTGGGCCGGATTGCTCTCGTCGTAAGTCAGCGTGCCGGTGACACCGGTGAAGCGGCCGCGGACATGGGAAATCATGAGGTGGCGGACGCGGAATTCCGCGATCGAATGGACCGGATCGATGTTCCAGGTGGTTGTGGCTGGGGATGAAACGGCAGGGGTGGTCATGGGGCTGGGGTCCTCCTGCCAGCATTGGATTCAGCCGGGGATTGCTCGTTGCAACAAATAAATCCGGCACCGGCTATTCGACTTTGGTTCGGCAGGAGCGCAGCAGTTCGAGCATCCGGTCCATTTGAGGGGACTGGAGGTGGCCCAATTGTTCCCGGTGCATGCGGCAAACGGGATCATCGAGGCGCTCGAGGAAGTCGAGCCCCTTCGCCGCGATGCGGACGACCACGCGGCGGCGGTCGCCGGCTTGGCGGATGCGAGAGAGGAGCCCGCGGCCTTGCATACGGTCCACCAGCCGGGTGACATCGGGATGGCGGCTGATCATGCGGTTGGCGATTTCGCCGCACAGCAGGCCTTTGGGCGCTCCGCGCAGAATGCGCAGGACGTTGTACTGGGCGGCGGACAGGTCTGCACACTTGAGCAGCCGAGCGGGCCCGCGCGACAACCGGTCCGCGGTGCGCACGAGTTCCACAAAGAGGATTTCGTGCGGACAGGTCGACGGCTGAAGACTGCCGCGTGCGTGTTGAGGCATAGCGACGGACTATAGCGGGTGTGGCGTTCGGTTGCAACCAGCGTGCGTCAGGCGATGGCGAGCTGATCGCCGACGCGGATGCCGCAGAGATCGATCTGGCCGGGAGCCAGCTCGAGAACGCTGTGAAATTTTGTGCTGATGGTAGTGACGCGAAAAGGAGGGAGTTCCCGCCACAGGCTGACGACGCGCAGGTTGCGGTCGAGAGCGACGACGTCGATGGGAAAGAGCATCCCGAAGGTGTGCACGCCGGTCGACGGGCGGATGAGAATGCCAGCTCCAGAGTCGAGAGTGCGTTTTCCGAGAAGGCCGAACAATCGCGACAGGGAGGTGTCGGCGAGACCGATTCGCGATCCGATGGTTACAGCCTTCTCCGGAATGGTGACAGTCATCAGCTTCATAAGCCCCCTGCCCCGGTCGATAACAAAGGGGCCCTGTCCTCCTGTTCAGCAAGCCGATGCGAAGCAACAATATCTTCCGTCCGCGGTCGAGCGAGACCTGCGGTGGGTGTATTGCCTGCACTTTGCCTGCGAATGGGGACACGGCTGGACCTGTATCCCGCCCTCGCTCGCACTAGGCGGTTTTCTTTCTGCGGAAGACAATGACGGCAAGCACGATAAAAGCAAGTGCGCCGGCGATCACGCGAACAGCAAGTGTCGAGGTCATCTTTTTTCCCCTTTCCCGGCACGAGCCGTTATTGAGCTTTCAATCCTGCAAAACCAGGAAACTTAGGCGCTTTTCTTTCTGCGAAAAATGATTACGGCCAGTACGATCGCGGCCAGAACACCGGCGATAGCGCGAAGCATGATGGTGTTTGACACAGGTCCTCCTTACGGATGCCGCTGAGCAGTCGCCTCGGCTATTTAAACCCCTTGGAAAGATTCAGCACTGCGGGGCCCAGCAACACGATAAAAATACAAGGAAAAATGAACAGCACAAGCGGAAAAAGAATATGAATTTTGGTCTTAGCCGCCGCTTCTTCGGCACGCTGGCGGCGCGCGGTGCGAATCTCCTCGGCATAACGGCTCAATGCGCGAACGATGGGCGTACCGAAGCGGTCGGTCTGGGTCAACATAGCAACCAGGGCGATAAATTCCGGGAGCTTCGTTCTGTCAGCCAAACCCTGCCATGCTTCGAGCCGCGGCTTACCGGCGCGCTGCTCGAGGTTAATCTGATTGAACTCCTCATTCAGTTCCGGGTAACTGACGGCGAGTTCGATGCCAACGCGCAACATCGCCTGATCGAGGCCTAAACCGGCTTCTACGCAGATGACCAGCAAATCAATAGCGTCGGGGATTCCCTTTTGAATCGCTTTCTTTCTGCGCCGTACCGCCTGGGTGAGCCAGATATCCGGCAACAGGTAGCCGCCGGCTCCAAGGCACAGGCACCAGAAGGCGGTATTCCCGTGGATGAAGCTGCCTCCAATGACGCCCGCGATCGGCCCCAGGAAGCGCGCGGTGAAATAAACGTCCAGCTTGCTGCTGCCTTTCATGCCGGCGCTGACGAAGCGCTGGCGCAGTTTTTCGTCCTGCGAAAGGCCGAGCCGGGAGCGAAAGGCGCGCGCGACATCGAGAAGCTTTTCGCGCGCCATTTCTTTGGTGCGAATGGTTCTCTTGTCCGGCCGGTCGCTGCGGACGCGGTCGAGGATGCGCCGCGCTTCGACGGACGGCCGAAAGAACCACGGCGCTCCGATCAGCGTGACGATGCAGAAAACGCACAGCGCAACGGCGATGTAGAAGATGACGCTCATAAAAAACTTCGGCTACACCTCGATGCGGTTAATAATGCGCCTGATCCAGAAGGCGCCAATGGCAATGAAGACGACGCCTGCATATATAAGATCGCGACCGGTGGGATCCGTGAATAGTACTTTGGAGTAACCCGGATCCACAAAATTGATGAGAATCAGCATGACAACGGGGAGGGAAGTCAGGATCCAGCCGGTGAGGCGGCCCTGCGCGGTTTGCGTGCGGATTTCGCCGTGGATGCGCTGCCGTTCGCGAATGACCTGCACCGTGCGATCGAGGATTTCGACGAGGTTGCCGCCGGTTTCTCTCTGCACGAGGATTGCGGTGACCAGCACGCGGAGGTCCTGGGAGGGCACGCGGTCGAGCATTTGCATCATCGCATCACGCAGCGGCATGCCGAAGTTCTGCTGGCGAAAGACTTCGCCGAATTCCGAAGCGGCGGGTTCCGGCGAGCCCTGCGAGACGATCTCAATGGATCCTGCGATGGAGTGCCCGGCGCGAAGCGCACGCGCCATCATATCGATGCCGTGAGCCAGAGAGGTGTCGAAGGCGCGCATTCTGCGACCGCGGAGCCACACGATCCTGAGCCAGGGCAGCAAGCCGACAACGACCGCCGCGGCGACCTCCACGAGGAACCACGGATACACCAGAAAGGCGATTCCGTAGCCAACAACGGCGAGGACAAGAGCCTGCACGAGGATGGCAGCGGGGGTGGTTTTCGCGCCCGACTGGCTGACGTAGCGGGCGATGCGCGCTGCAGGCTTGTACACGGTGATGGATTTGTCGATCCATCCGAATCGGCTGGTCGCCGTTTTGCGCAGCAATTGCAGAGCTTCGATGTTGGCCTGTCCGCCGATGGGCGAATGCGTCGCAACCGCGGTGATTCTCTGCTCGATGAGTTTTGTTTCGCGCGTAGGATTCGTCGCCACCATGACGATGGCGAGCGTGAGCACGAGGATCATACAAAAGACGGTTGTAAGCAGAACCAACATGGGGGATACCTCCGTCAGACCTCCATTGAGTGTTCCATCAGACCCGGTGGAAGAGGAATGCCGGCTGCTTTCAGGCGCTCTCCGAATTTAGGAGTAATGCCAGTTGAACGGAACCTGCCTTTCACTTTGCCGTTTTCGCCGATGCCGTCCTTCTCGAAAACGAAGAGGTCCTGCATGCTGATAACGTCGCTGTAGGCGCCGGTCAGCTCAGAAATGTGAGTCACGCGGCGCGAACCGTCACTCATACGGGCGACCTGCACGATGAGGTGAATCGCGGCAGCGATCTGCAGGCGGATGGCCTTCTCGGGAAGGCGAATGTCGCCCATCATGCACATGGTTTCCATACGGGCCAAACCGTCGCGCGGTGTGTTGGCGTGAATGGTGGTGACGGAACCTTCGTGGCCGGTGTTCATGGCCTGGAGCATGTCGAGGGCTTCTTCGCCGCGGACCTCGCCGAGGACGATGCGGTCGGGCCGCATACGGAGGGCATTGATGACGAGTTCGCGCTGGCGGATGGCGCCTTTGCCTTCGACGTTAGGCGGGCGCGTTTCCAGACGGACCACGTGCTCCTGGCGCAGCTGGAGTTCGGCGGAATCCTCGATGGTGACGATGCGTTCCTTCTCGGAAATGAAACTGGAGAGCATGTTCAGCAGCGTGGTTTTGCCGGCGCCGGTGCCTCCGGAGATCACGATGTTGAGGCGCGCCTGGACGGCAGCCTGGAGAATATCGAGCATCGGCTGGGTGAGTGCTTTGTTCTGGAGCAACTTCTCGGCGGTCAGCGGTGAGGAGCCGAAGCGACGGATGGAGAGAATCGGACCGTCGATCGCCAGCGGGGGAATCACCGCGTTGACGCGCGAGCCATCCTTGAGGCGCGCGTCCACCATAGGCGTCGACTCATCGACGCGGCGACCCACCGCGGAGACGATCTTGTCGATGATCTGGAGCAGATGGCGATTGTCTTTGAACGTAACGTTGGTGCGCTGCAGGACGCCGCGACGCTCGACGTAAACGCTGTTGCAGGTGTTCACGAGGATGTCGTTGATGGTGTCATCCTGGAGGAGCGGCTCGAGCGGACCGAGGCCGAACAGCTCATCGAGGACCTCGTGCGCCACGCGGTCGCGCTCGGTAGAGCTGAGCGGCACGCCCTGTTCCGCGATGACCTGCTGAATGACGGCAAAGAGCTGCTGCTGGCCGGCGCGGGTTTCCTGAGCTTCGCCCAGTTTTTCCAGATCGAGCCGATTGATCAGTTCCTGGTGGACGGCTGATTTGAGTTCCTGCTGTTCTTTCTCCCGCAGGGGTCTGGAATTGCCGCTCCCGCCACGCAGACCCTGTCCGGTGCTGCGCAGCGAGTTATCGGGTCTGGAGACAAGATTGAGGCTCAGGTCTGCCATGATTACTCAGTCCTTTTCTTGCCCCAGGCGAAGAGGCTCTTGCGGCCGTTCTGGGTCTTCATCTCGCCGGCGCCGGTCAGGATCCCGGCCCATCGGGAGAATTGCGAAGTATATTCGGTCTTCTTCTCCGGGGAGATGGGCTCGCCGACGTTGATGGAGCGCAGGCACTCGAAGTAGGCGTTGCAGAGGCGGACTTCCACGGGCACGCGGATCGCCTTTTCGATCTGCTCCACAGCGATAGCGCCGTGTGAAGAATAGCGGTTGATGATGACGTGCAGGCGCGCCGAGGTCGATTCATTGCGGCTCAGGCCGTCGATGTAGCGGGACAGATCGCGAATGGCCCCGATATCGGGCGTGGCGACGAGATAAATCTGATCGGAACGATCCATCACGGCGAGATTGGCTTCTTCGAGCGAGGTTTGGCAGTCGAGGACGACGTAATCGTATTCGCCGCGCAGAAACTCGAGCGTCCGCTCGAGGGCGTCCGGATCGACGGTGCGCGAGGGATCGTGGGACTCCGGCGAGGCCAGCACTTCCAGGCCGCTCGAGTGCTTGGCGATGAAGCCGCGGAGCAGGGCGGTGTCGAGGCGGTTCACGTTGCGAATCAGCTCGTCGAAGTGATAGCGGGCGCCGTCCAGTCCGAGGTACAGGCAAACGTGGCCAAATTCGGCATGATTGTCGATCAGAAGGACGCGCTTGCTGTGCTGGTGAACGAGAAAATAAGCCAGATTGACCGCGACCGTGGTGGTGCCAACTCCGCCCTTGGCGCCGAAGAAGGAGATGATCTGGCCGGTGGCGCGGGTGCGGCCCATGGTGGCCGACCAGTGTCTCTCCTGGCGGTCGAGCGCATCGGTGAGCTGGCGAGGATCGAGCGGCTTGCGGAGAAACTCGTTGCAGCCGGCGCGCATGGCGGCCAGCAGCAGGTCAGGATCGTTGCGGCCGGAGAGCGCGGCAACGAAGATCTTGCCGAAGAAAATCTGGTGCAGGTAACCGGCTGACTCAATGGCGCCGCGGGGATCCCGATCGAAATCGATGACGACAAAGACGGCATCGGCGCTCTTGGTTTCCTGCGAGATGGCCGCGCGCCGGGTGGCCGAAACGTAGTCTTCGAACGGCTCATGGGTGAGTGTCCAGGGAAGCTGCGTCGCGGCCTGGACGATTCTTTCCGTGAGATCGCGGTCAACCGCTACGGTCACCAGCGCCACTGTCAGAGGTTGGGCATTTGCCGATGGCTGGATCATTGATTCTTATTCCTCTGGCTCAACCACAGGCACATCCTTCGGCGTGGGTTGAGGCTGGGGCTGCGCCGGCGGCGTTTTCGGGGTCATATCCCGGTCGAATTTCGGGGGATCAACGAATGGGACGACCATTTTTGGTTGCATCGCCGTTGGATTGTCCGATAGCGGATCTACCAAAGTGGGCGTCACGATAACTGCCAGTTCCACCGTCGAATGCGTCGAGCTTTTGGTCTGGAACAATTTGCCCAGGACCGGAATGTCGCCGATGCCGGGGATTTTCTCCATCTGATCGGTTGTGCGATTGTCCAGCAGCCCGGAAATCGCGAAACTCTGGCCACTCTTCAATTCGACCTGGGTGTCGGCGCGGCGAGTGCTGATAGCCGGGATGACGTACCCCGCAATATCGACCTGATTGGTGTAGTCGAGCGCGCTCACTTCGGGACTGACCTTCAACTGAATGGTGCCGTCGGGGAGGACATTCGGTGTGAAGTCGAGCCTGACGCCGTAGGGGCGAAACTGAATGGTCACGGACGTAAATCCGCCGCTCGACGGCTGAACCACCGGGAAAGGAAACTCGCCGCCGGAAAGGAAGGACGCCTTTTCGCCGCTCATGGCGGACAGGGTGGGCTCTGCCAGAATCTGGATGATCTGTTTGTTGAGCAGGGCCTGGATCGCGGCTCCTACTCCGAGGCTTTGGTTGTAGTAGAACAGGCTCAGAACGCTCTCCAGTGCGAGCGACGCCTGCCCCGACGAACTCTGACCCACCGTAATGGCGGGGAACTGGCCGGTGCCCACATTTGACGTGTTCTTGCCGGTGGTGAAGAAGTTGAACCCGAGCTGCTCTGCCTTGGAGCGGTCGATCTCGACGACGCGCACCTTCAGCCGCACCTGCGGCGTATGCTGCGGGGCCACCAGCAGGGAACTGACGACTGATTTGGAGAATTGAGCGGCGAGCTTCACGGCCGCGTCTGCGGCAGCGGGATTCGCCACGGTGCCGGATAAGGAGACCTGATCCTGGCGGGCATCGACGCTGATGTTGTCATAAGGGAGCGCATTGCGAAGCGAGGTGCGCAGTCCTGCCACGTCGAGGTCCGATGCGACTTCATAGGCCTGAGCCTGGCCCGTCTCGTCCCAGAGAATGAGGCTGCTGACGCCGGCAGTTTTAGCCGTAACGACGATTTGGTGTGGGCTGGAGGTGACGGAATCCAGGACCTCGGGATTGCTGATGTAAACCCTGCGCAGCCGGTCGACGGTGTTGACAAACATGGACTGACCCACGACCAGATGCAGGGTATTGCCGACGACAGAAGGGCGGCCTTCGGCGGCGCCTGCAGCCGCGGGGGCCGGCACGGCCGCTGAGACGCCGTTTTGAGCGTCAGCGCCGGGAAGCGCAATCGCCCAGATCATCGCCGCTATGAGGGCGCTGGTGCTTATCCGGATCGTGCTTTCTCGCCTGATCATCTCGTGCCTCAGTTAAAACTCTCGGTAGACTTTTTGTCCCCCAGCATCGTTTCGACAACCCAGGGCTTCGGCTTGGGAGCGACCCGGCGACCGGGAACCGCAACTCCGTGCTTCGTGGACGGCAGGCTGGAGAGCTCCTCGAGATTCACGGGAAGCGTGGCGGCGGCGGCGTTATCCCGGCCGTTACGCAGGACAAAGTGAATCGATCCCTGCTGGGAAGCCAACACAGCTTTTTCGGCATCCTGGGGCGTCAGCAACAGGGTCACGACGTCGACGCTGGCGGGTTTGCCGGCTGGATCGGGCTGCAGCTCGTGCCCCACGGCCAGCACTTCCGCGTCCTGCAGCACGGTTGCCGTGATCGGATCCTGATTATTCTGGGCGCGATAGGTCACGAGGACATCCACATGCGTGGCCGGCATCAGAAAACCGGCAACCCCGATCACTTCGTCGGAGTGCAGCGCGATCGCGCGCATCCCTTCGGGAATTCTCCCGGTCATGCCAAGACCGGCGCCTGCGGAAGCAAGCTGCTGATCGATCACCGGCTGGTCGACAGCCAGAGGGAACAGCACAACGCGACCGACTACGTCGTCGATGCGGGTGAAGGTGCCGGCCAGAGGGTTATTCCGCGGCCAGTCGATCATTTTCAGATCCTCGCGTTTGAGGATGTCGCCGGGATTGATGACATGGGCCACCGCGACGTACTGGATGGGGGGCTGAACGGTGGGGCCGGAGTGAGCAATTTTTTTGTAAAGGACAAGGACGGCCGCAGTGGAAATAAGAAGCGCGACAACGAGGGCAACGAGGAATCGGCGAGCCATAGTGTTTACCTTTGGACCACCGTCATGCAAAGAGTCATTGCGCTGCCGGCGGCAATCGCCAGCGCGTAGGGCAGGCGCAGGGTTTTCGCGTTACCGACATTCAAATGAGGGTGGGGTTTCAGTCCCTCGAAACGATGGTGAACAGCCAGCGCGATCATATTTAAAAGGGTGTCTTTGAGGCGGCCTCGCCAGAGAGCCAGCCCGATCGCCATGATGCCGCCCGCCAGCGCGGTGAGGATGAGCAGCCATGTGACATGGTTGAGTCCGGCAATGCTGGCGACCGCGGCGATCAGCTTCACATCGCCCGCGCCCATGCCACCGGCAAGCCAGAAGATGAGGAAAATGACACCGGCGATGAGGCCAGCGGCCGCGGAATTTCCCAGTCCGTGCCAGCCATTCAGGAACAAATGCAGAAGGAGTCCGAACAAGATGGCGGGCAAAGTCAGCAGATTGGGAATGCGGCGGTCCCGGAGATCAAAAGCTGCTCCCGCCAGGGCACAGGCAAGGGAAGCAATCGGGTACACCAGATCAGCATGTGGATTCGACATTCCCAAGTTCCCCAAAATTCGCTTTCTCCGAGCCTTGGGCAGAAAGCCAGGATGGTTACAGATCGAGTTACCCGGTCAGCCGGCTGGGGGGGCCAGAAAGCCGAGCCCACGACTGCAAACCACGCCAGTCCCGGAGGGAACCTGCCCGGAGGGTACTGCCATTCCTCCGCCGGGCATTATGCTCGCAACCAGGCAAAGCAAAACAAACCCCGGCCGCAGCGCATCCTGCACTGGTTTGGCCAGGAGCTTGGAACATTCCTTTCCGTCGTCTGATTGATTACCGGATTTGGTAATCGAGTATACACAGGGTGTGCGACCGGTAAAGGGCAAATTTTAGTGTCGACCCTGTTGAGTGCGCCCGGAAAGTAGTATTTCTGGGAAACCGGTGCCGCTGCTCTGCGTGCGAGCGAGAACGACGGTCTGGGCGCAATCAACAAGGCTTCTTCCGGACTCGGCCGCCGCATGGCGGCCGGAACCCTTCCGAATGGAGTGAAGCAACATTCTCTGGTCCGTACTTGCCGCGATGTGCTGCGGGTCGCCGGCGCCAGGCAACAGGTTAGATATCGCTGCCGATTTTGTTGAACTCGGAGTTGATGCTGCTGGCAAGGCCGTTCAGGCCGGTGATGGCGACGAGCGCGATCAGGGCCGCGATCAGAGCGTACTCGATGAGATCCTGGCCGGATTCGTCGTTCAGAAGGTTCTTCAGAAGCTGTTTCATTATCCTGTTCTCCTCAATGATTCGCGGAGCGTCCATCCGTTTGCGCACCCCTTGGATTTGCCCCGCGTTGTGTATTCACATTGCGACCTCCGCCCTGGAATCGCAATGACCATTAAGTGTTACGAGTTGGTACTTTCCGGTACAGGGTGGAAAATTGTGGAGGCCCCGGGGTTTTCGGGCGGCTCTGGCCCCGCGGAAGCCGGCCTTCGATACGTATCCTGTCACGTATTAGCGACTCAGTTAATCACCCGTTTGGGTCATCCCTTTCCCACGAAGTGGTATTCGGGGTTCCTGCTCAGTGTTATCGACGAACCAGCCGATACGGCTGAATATAATGAATGAGTTTTCTCCCCCAGAACTTTCTCGGGACTGCGTTCCCGGACCGCACGCCTCTCTCCCCCCGGTTCGCAGAAAAACGCAGTCCAGACGCTTCGGGCGGGTTGCAACCCGCCCGAGGGGGATTGGGCGCAGCGAAGTGCGAGGTACTACCGTGAATCATGGAGTGATCGGCAACAGCTGGAAGGTTGCGCGCGCAGCGATTCGCAGCGCGAGCGCAAAGGGCCGTTCCCTTATGAGACGGATGGGTGCCCGCCGCGGAAACGGGCAATCCGGACAGGCGATGGCGGAAATGGCCTTCGTGGCTCCTGTGATCCTGCTGGTGCTGACCGGGATCTGTTCCTTCGGAATCGCCCTGAACGAGTACGAACTGCTGACCTACGGGACGGCGAGCGGGGCAAGAGCGTTTGCGCTGGCCCGGAGCCAGAAGGATTGGTCGCCGACGGCAGCCAGTGACATCTGCGAGTATGCGTACGACATTGCGGCGGCCGCGATGCCCACGCTGAACACCTCGAATCTGACCATGTCCATTACCTTTTCGCCGCCCGCTTTAGCCGACAATTCCGGAGGACCCTGGACGAACGTCACCGCCAGCTCCGGATGTTCCAGCTTTTCGCTGGATGGAACCGACATCAACGGCGTGGTCTCGATCACAACGACCTATCCGGTGACCCCGATTTTGTGGGGAAGAAGTATGAGCCTGAACCTGACAGCGACCACGGCTCAGCAGATTCAGTAGCGCGCAGGCAGATTTTGAAGTTCGGAAGCGGTATCAGAAGCAGTCATGGATAAGCAAAATTGCGGTACCTGGTAAGGAGAGTTACCGATGGCGAAAACTGAAGCAAGAGAAAAAACCAATCGCAGATCGAACAAGGGCTCGCAGTCCATCGTGCGCCGGTTCCTCGTCGACGAAAACGGCAACGTGATCCTGTGGGTATGCTGCGTGATGCTGACGCTGCTGTGCATCTCGGCCTTCGCCATCGATCTGGTGCATGCCATGGTGGTGGAGCGGCAGCTGCAGGCCTCGGCCGACGCAGCAGCGCTGGCCGCAGCGGAAGATCCGAGCAATTATCCCACGTTGGGGACGGCCTACCAGCTGAGCTCGTCTTCATCCACCAACAATGCCGGCGCCTTCAGCGCGGGCAATGGCGACAAGAACGCCTACACGGGCGTCACTCTTTCCACGAACACTGTCACCCCATTGTGCCTGACGACGGTAGCCGGCTGGAGCAAGACCACCTGCGCTTCAAGCAGCAGCCCGAACGCGATGCGGGTGACGCAGGCGGCGACGATCCCGACCTATTTTGCAGCGCTGCTGGGATGGACGAGTTTCACGCCAAGCGTGATCTCGACGGCGACGGTCCAGGGGTCCACTCCGTTGCCCTACAACGTGGCGATCCTCGTCGACTCCACGCTGTCGATGTCCGCTGACGATGGGAGCTCCTACTGCACCGGCCTGAGCCAGGAGCAGTGCGCGCTGGAGGGCGTTCAGGCGCTGCTTGGTTCCGGCGGGAGCGGCAGCTACGGGCTCGCTCCCTCGGTCGACAACGTGGCTTTATTTACTTTCCCCAACGTGCTGGCCAGCGCGCCGAGCGGATTTTCGACATCCGGCATTGTGAGCGGCGGCAGCTGGAAGTGCACCAGCAGCTTCCCCTCCACGTATACCGACCCGGTTTCGGGCAGGACCGATTCCTACTACAACGGCGGGAGCCCGAGTTCGGGAGGCTACGGATACACGTCAACTCTGCAGGCCAAGTATTCCGGCAGCAGCTGGTCAGGGACGAACATGGTCCCCTATTCGGGCGTGGCATGGGCCATGCCGTATACCTTCCCCGCGGTTCCCATCGGATCATCGGCAACCTATTCGCCTGGCGGCGGCGTACCGACTTATGAAATTGTGGGGTTCTCGAATGACTATCGCACTTCCGACCGAGCGACGACGCTGAACTCCAGCTCGAACCTGGTGAAGGCTACAGGATTCGTCAGCGGCTGCGGAGGCCTGGCGCCTTCGAACTTCGACGGCAATTACGGCACCTACTATGCGGGCGCTCTGTACGCAGCGCAGGCGGCCCTGGTTGCCGAGCAGCAAGTCAACGGCTACCCGAGCGTGATGATCATCCTCGGTGACGGCAACAACAACGGTCCGGGTGACACAGCGTCCTACGACAACCAGAGCCCTTCCGTTTCCAACTCGTCTAAGACCGCCGAACTGACTTCGACATATAAATCGAGCACGGAGCTCACGTACACCCCAAACACAGGTGCCTACACCTATCCGAGCGGCTGGATTCAGGGGGGCTCAAGCAATGGCAGATATCCTTCCTGGGTGGCAACCTGCAGCCAGGCCGTGGTGGCGGCAACCGCAATCAAGACCTACACGCCGCGTTCGACGGCGGTCTATACGGTTGCTTATGGTTCCCCCTCGACTTCTTCCAGTTCGAACTGCGGTTATGACAGAACCAGCACGGCGAACTATGAGGACATTACGCCATGCCAGACGATGCAGTGGATGGCGACTGGAGGAAGTCCCGGAAATTCGTCGGCAACGCCGTCGAATTATTTCTACTCGGACTACACCGTCCAAGGCGGCGATCCCGCCTGCCAGGCGAACTCCTCCAACAACAGCGTGACTTCTCTGGTGCAGATCTTCCACTCCATCACTTCTTCGCTCACGCACGTGAGGCTCATACCCAACAGCACGACATAGAGCGGCGCGGTCAACCGTCAACACAAAGGCCGGAAGAGAATTCTCTTCCGGCCTTTGTGTTTCTGCCG
>DATDHZ010000016.1:0-3986 GCA_036521315.1 Acidobacteriaceae bacterium | reverse complement strand
TCCTATTCCCGGCACCATAAAATCAAGCGTTTGGCCTCAAGCATCCGCAGAACCAATCCGCTGTAAGCGCGTAGTAAGCGCAACGGGCGGATTCCCGCAGCTCCTCGCTTCGGCGAAATCGGAGTGTCTTAGGGCGGCGGTCCGGACACGCCGCAGCGTAGACGACCGCGCGAGAGTCGTCTTCGGCGGCTTGGACCTTCCTGGGAACTGCCCAGGGAAAATGTCTCAGCAGTGGGTGACGGAACGCGTCCTGAGCAGCTCAAGTGCCGCCCGCAGGTCCTGCCGCAGCAACTCGACTTCGGATGGTGTCAGCATCCGCGGTGTTTTCGAGGTAGCGAGCTTCCGACCGGGTAAGGCATTCGAAGCCGAACCCGAAGCTTTGCCGCCACCACTCTTCGAGCTGTGCGCCATGTTTCGCTCTCAATGCCCGTATCTGGGCCTCATCCGGAGCCAGCTTTGCCGAATACGGTTTTCCGGTCAATACCGTTGCTCCCAGAATCTCTCCACCTTGCCCGCGGATGAACCCGGCCAAATTGGCCAGCGTTCCGCCCTGGCCGACGAAGTCGTCGACGAGGTAGTACGCCTGGCCTCCCTGAACTAGTCCATCGAAGAGAGCCTGATTGGCCAACCGTGTGAAGCCGTCGGCCCCGGTGTGCCCCACGGAATTCAACTGCACGATCGCATCATGGACGGCCAACCCAAGGCGCCGAGACAACTCCTCGGCCAGGGCCATCGGGATTTCATTCACTCCCTCCGATTCGAGGGCATGGATCGGGACCAGAACCACGGCTCGCCCGCTCAGCAGCCCGCATGTCCGCCGCTGCGCGTGGCGGTGCCGGGGGGCGCCGATCTCTACACGGTGCAGCGGTTGCTCGGTCACAGCTCGCCGATCATGACGCAGCGGTAGGCGCACCTGCAGCCGGATGACCTGCGGGCCGCAGTCGAGAAGGTTGCCGGCTGATGGCTGTCGAGCCAGAAGGCAGCGCGTGGGAGGATCCGTCCTGGGTGGTCGCCGTCATGCATTACCCGAAGGACCCAACCATGCGAGCTAGCTATCGCGCAATCCAGGCAGCGCTGCTGAACGGCGCACGTCGTCAGCGTCGGTGATTGCTTCACCGCCCAATCCAGTGTGCATGTTGCCGCAGTTGCAATGGGTTGTCGAGAAAATATTGAAGCAGCGAACGTGTTACCTCAACTTTTGCGTCACCCCCGGTTAACTGTTGGTCGTCTGCCCCAGTATCCTGTTGGCTCAAGGAGTTGCGGCAGGCCTCAGTTGCAGGGGAGTCCATGGAAGTCTGCTTTTGGCGAGGAGCGGGATCGGATTGCCTGGGGCAGCCGTCTAATGGCTGTCTCCGGGCTCAGTTGGCGGCGGAGCTGCAACAGAGCGGCACAGCTGCGGCAGGCAGCCGGCTGGTATAGAATCGCTACCCGCAGGTAATCGCTGCGAGCGCTCACCATGATTGACCGAATCGCAATAAACCCCGAGATTCACTTCGGCAAGCCGCACGTGGCCGGGACCCGAATCACCGTCCAGAACGTCCTCGAGCTGGTCGATGAGGGGATTTCGTTCGAGCGGATCGTCCGCGACTTCTATCCGGACCTGAAGCCCGAAGATATCCACGCCTGCATGCGCTACGCGATAGCCCTTGTTGCCGCAGAAGACATTCATCTGAACCCCGCGGCGGCATGAGATTCCTCGTTGACCAGGACGTATATGCCGCTACGACTCGCTTTCTGAAGTCGCTCGGGCACGACGCCGTTACCGCGTCTGAGCTCGGATTGGCCGAGGCCTCGGACGAGACCCTACTCAAGCTCGCCGGTGAGCAGCAGCGCATCCTGGTTACTCGTGATCGCGACTACGGTGCGCTCGTTTTCCTGAAATCAATCGGCGCCGGCGTGCTGTATCTGCGCGTGCTCCCTTCCACGCAGGACGCCGTCCATGCAGAGCTCGCGAAGGTGCTCGGTCAGTATGCAGAGCAAGAACTGGCAAAGGCGTTCGTGGTCATCGAGCCAGCGGGACACCGGATTCGCAGACTCCACGAACCGGCGCAGGATGCGACGAGTCCAGGGCCGTCCACGTAAGGCTGAGGCGGCCGCCGGCAGCCACGTAGCCTGATCCCGGTCGGCGGCAGCGAGCCGGCGTCAGCCGGCGTCGCCTCCCTGACTCAAGCGTCCATCCGCGTTTCGTTTTCCTACCTTGCATAACCGAAGTCACGCCCGCGCGGCGTCTTTGCTCTCTCGCCCTCGCCGGTGGCCACCCCGGGGGAATTTGGCCCCGCGGTTCCCTGCGGCGCCCCTTGTTCGTAGCGGCGGATCGTCTTGCGATCCACCCCCGTCAGACGCTCGATCTCGCGCTGGCTGCGCCCTTTGCGCAGCAGCGTTTCCACGGTAATTCGCAGATGCGGCTTCAAGACGTTCAACTCCCGCCCCCGGTCAAAAAGGGGCAGCGTAACGTCCCGCCGCGAATCAGCCCTCGGCGCCGACCGGCGCCCGTTCACATCAGGGGTGGAGGAGTTTCGGGTCACCAGAGGTGGGGGAGTTTGGCCGGCCGCCTCATCGCGATCATCAGCATGCTTGCGTCCTGCTCGCAGCCGGTATCCCTGCCCTCAGATCAGCAAATCCGACACCTGCTCGTCGGCAATTGGATCATTCCTCCAGAACAAACAGATTCCCTTTCGGAGAAATCCCGCAATGAGGAACGGCGGACGATCGTGCATTACAACTCGGATGGAACGGGTTTCGTGCGCATCTATGCAGATGCGGCATGCAGTACGGTAAAATTCACCGGGCCGTTTTCATGGAAGGTTCACCATGGCGTTATAATTACGCGGATACCCAACGGGAACACGTCGACGGACAAATTTGTGAGCGTACACTCGCGCGTCATGACGCTACGCTTCATTGGCGGCGGATTTTTGGACGAATTCTTAGAACACAGGGTGAAGGCAGAGACATGCGCAAGAGGGTCTCTCCTTTAGATGAATGCGCAGTGGCCCGAAATCTGAAGTTTAGATTCGCAGGGCGATCCCAAAGGCCAATGTGGCCGCGCAATTCGGCCTCACCGAGGCTACGGTACGGCCGGTGGCATGGACTCAGTCCCGCGGTAATCGCCCCCCCCGAGGACGGCGAAGGCAATCTCGACGAGATTCTCTTCGAAGAAATCGTCAACAATCAAAGTCGGATCGCCTTCAACCGCAACGACCCCACCGCCACCAGGGAGGAGCAGGAAGGCGCTGCCGAAGGCATTCGTCAGATCCTCGACAAGATGGCGGGGATCATCGCCGAGCTGACACGAAATTCGCCGGGCGTCTGAGTTTGGAGATTTGCAGCATGGCAAAACTTGTCTACGGATTGATGCAATCCCTCGATGGCTACGTCGACCACATGAAGCTCGGGCCGCCTGCGCCCGCGGTCTCGCGTCACTTCCTCGAGGAGATGCTTGGCCTGACGGGCCTCATCTACGGACGCCGCACCTACGAGATCATGCGTTATTGGGACGAAGATCTTCCAGATTGGGACGCGGAGGACCGCGACTTCGCGGTGGTGTGGCGGAGCCAGCCGAAGTGGGTCATGTCGCATTCCCTCAAGTCCGTTGGCCCCAACGCCACGCTGATCGCGGGTGACTTCGAGAAGATGATACGCAGGCTGAAGGCGGAGCTGGCTGGCGAGATTCACGTTGCCGGACCAGTCTTGGCGCAAAGCCTGGGCGAGGCTAGTCTCATCGATGAGTATCGACTCTACCTCCGCCCCGTGGTGCTTGGCGGTGGCCAGCCATTCTTCGCCGGCCCCCGTCCGCCGCTCCACCTGGTGGCCAGCGATTTAATCGCGGATGACGTGATTCGGCTGTCGTACGTTCCTGCTTGATCGCGCGGCTCGCACCGACGGACTGCGCTCCGGGCATCCGAGGACGCTCATCGGGGCAATCCGATCTTCCAGGCGAGTCGGGCGAGCTGCGCGCTGTTCCTGGCGCCCAGCTTGGCGCGAAT